>PIUA01000028.1 GCA_017577405.1 Bacillota bacterium | reverse complement strand
GCTCCGGCAAGACCACCCTCCTCCGAGTGGTGGCCGGTCTGCTCCTGCCCGACGGCGGGGAGGTGTGGGTGGCCGGACGCGCCGCATCCCCGTCGGCCCCGGCGGGGCGGCACCTGATCGGGTACGTGGGGCACCGCCCCCTGAGCCATCCCGACCTGTCGGCCCTGGAGAACCTGGTCTTCTTCGGACGGCTGTACGGCATGGAGGCCGCCGCCGCCCGGCGGCGGGCGGCGGCCCTGCTGGAGCGGCTGGGGCTCGACGCGGTCGCCCACCGGCCGGCGGGGTGGCTCTCCCGGGGGCTGGCCCAGCGCCTGGAGGTGGCCCGGTGCCTGATGCACCGGCCGATCCTCTGGTTGTGGGACGAGCCCTTCACCGGCCTGGACGCCGGCGCGGCCCGCCTCTTGGAGGGGTTGCTGCAGGAGCACCGCGCGTCGGGCGGGACCGCCGTGGTCGTCCTCCACGACGTGGACCGCGCCGCCCGCCTGGCCGATCGGGTCTTGCTGCTGGGCGGCGGCCGCGGCCTCGATGTCGGCGCGGATCACCCGCCCGTTGGGGCCGGTGCCGCGCACGGTGGCGAGGTCGACGCCGCGTTCCCGGGCGAGCCGGCGGGCCAGCGGCGAGGCCGGCGGGGGCGCGGCGGGGTCGTTCCCTGCCCCTCTTCGGGGGGGCCCCCCCGGGGCGGGGAGGGGGAGGAAGAAAAGAACGGCGCCCGCGACACCCCCCGCCACTGCCAGCAGGGTACCCACCCAAGGCCCGAAGAGAAACCCGCTGGCGGCGGCCGGGGCCATGGCTGGAATGGGCAGCAGGACGGCCTGAGCCACCAGGATGGCCAGCATGGCCAGCGGCGCCGCCGCCCCGAAGCGGGCCACCCATGCCCGGATCCCCTCCACCGAGCCCAGCTGGCGCCAGACGGCCTGGAAGGCTGGGATGAGACCGCTTTCCACCACGGCCCAGGCCAGCCCGCCCGCCAGGAGCCCGGCGAGGAGCAGGAGGGCGACGAGGCGGATCCAAGCGGGGATGGGGCGGACCGTTGGCTGCATATCGGTCGATCTCCTCCGGAAAGGGTTCGGTTCAGTATAGCACGGCCTCGGCCGGGAGGGAGAGGGCGGGGCGGCGTCGGCCTGGAAGGAGTTGGCTGGGCCAGCAGGAAGATGGATCCACAGGCTACAGGACGGAAGGAAGGAGGAGCGGTCATGGGCGAACGCCCCGGGACGAACGGAGGGCGGGACGGGGCCGAGCGTGTGGCCGTGCGACCGTACGGGACCTGGGAGAGCCCGGTGCAGCCCGCGGTCCTGGCCGAAGGGATCCGGCTGAGCGACGTCGCGTGGGATTCGGCCACCGACCGGCTGGTCTGGCGGGAGGAGCGGTCCGGGCGGGGCGTGCTGGTCTGGGCCGAGCCGGGGGGCGAGGCGCCCTCGGATCTGACCACGGCCCGTTCCGTCCGGGCGCGGGTGGGGTATGGGGGCGGGGAGTTTACCGTCGCGCACGGCGCGGCCTACTACGTGGCTGACGGGCGGCTCTTCCGCCAGCCCCTGGGCCCGGGTGAGGCCCAGGCCTTGACGCCGGCCTTCGGTGAGGTGGCCTCGCCGGCCGTCTCCCCTGACGGGCGCTGGGTGCTGTTTGTGAGCAGCTACGAGCGGGTGGACCGGCTGGCGGTGGTGGATGCCCAAGGACGCCACTGGCCCCAGAAGCTGGTGGAGGGCGACGACTTCTACATGCAGCCCGCCTGGCACCCCTCCGGGCGGAAGATCGCCTGGGTGGCCTGGAACCATCCCCAGATGCCCTGGGACGGCAGCCGCCTCTACCTGGCCGAGCTGGACCTGGATGGCCCCCTCCCGGTGGTGCGGGAGCGGGAGCATGTGGCGGGAAGCGACGAAACGGCCGTCTTCCAGCCCATCTTCTCCCCCGATGGGCGGTACCTGGCCTTCGCCTCCAACGAGACGGGCTGGTTCCAGATCTACCTTTACGATCTGGAGGCCCGCTCCCGAACGCCCTTAACCGCGGGCGAGGTGGACCACGCGGAGCCTGCCTGGGTGCAGGGCATGCGGACCCTGGCCTTCTCGCCCGACGGCCGGACGTTGTACGCGCTGCGGAATGAGGGCGGCTTCTACCGGCTCTGGGCCTACGATGTGGAGAAGCGTGAGGGCCGGGCCGTGCCCGGCGTGGAGACCTACACCCACCTGAGCCAGATCGCGGCCAGCCCGCTGTCCGGCCGGATCGCGCTCATTGCTTCGTCAGCCCGCATCCCGCCCCGGGTGATCGTGGTGGAGCCTCCGGCCCGGGAGGCCCGGACGGCGGCGGGGAACGGCCAGGCATCCGAGCGGGAGGTGGCCACCGTCCGGGTGATCCGCCGGAGCCAGGCGGAGACCTTGGACCCCGCGGAGCTGAGCCGGCCCCGGGCCCTCACCTGGCGGTCGACGGATGGCGCCCTGGTCCACGGGCTCTTCTACCCACCGGCGGGCACCCGCTTCCGCAGCCCGGGCCTGCCGCCGGCCATCATCAACATCCACGGTGGGCCCACCTCCCAGGCGGTGGCGGGCTGGTCGCCCCGGGCCCAGTTTTTCGCCACCCGCGGGTACGCGTACCTGGAGGTGAACTACCGGGGGAGCACCGGCTACGGCAAGGCCTACATGGACGCTCTCCGGGGCCAGTGGGGCGTCCTCGACGTGGAGGATGCCGTCAGCGGCGGCCGCTACCTCGCGGAGCAGGGCCTAGCCGACGGCGACCGGCTGGTGATCATGGGCGGGAGCGCTGGGGGCTATACGGTTCTCCAGGCACTGGTCACCCACCCTGGGTTCTTCCGCGCGGGGATCTGCCTCTACGGCATCTCCAACCTCTTCAGCCTGGCGGCCGAGACCCACAAGTTCGAGGAGCGGTACCTGGACGGGCTGGTGGGTCCCTTGCCGGAGGCGGCGGCCCTGTACCGGGAGCGCTCGCCCCTCTTCCACGTGGAGCGGATCCAGGACCCCATCGCCATCTTCCAGGGTGAAGAGGATCAGGTGGTCCCCAAGAACCAAGCGGAGGCCATCGTCGCCTCCCTGAAGGCCCGGGGGGTCCCCCATGAGTACCACCTCTACCCTGGGGAGGGGCACGGCTGGCGCCAGCGTGAGACGATCGAAGCCTTCTACCGGGCGGTGGAGGCCTTCCTGCGCCAGCACGTTCTCTTCGCCTGAGCCTGCAGGACCGGGACCGGCGGAGCGCCCCTGCCTGGGGCGCCCCGCCGGGAGCCTTTCCGCAAGAGTCTGTCCGCAGGCGGGAGCTCCTTAGGCCACCCGGTACCCTTCCGCCTCCACCGCCTGGCGGATCTGCTCGTCCGTCACCTTCTCAGGATCGAAGGTGACCACCGCCTGATCGGGCAGGGTGACCACCGCCCGCTCCACCCCATCCAGGGCTTCCAGGGCCTTGGTCACCGCCCGCACGCAGTGATCGCAGGTCATGCCTTCAATACGGTACGTCTTCTCCACGGGAGCGCCTCCTTTTGCGGTACCTCACCCGGTTCTGGTATCCGTCTCCCTTTGGAGTCTAGAAACCCATCCCAGGACCGTCAAGGCGCCACCCCAACCGCCGCTGAAGGCCCAGCCACCGGAGGCGGGCCGATCCCAGGGCGATACCCCACAGGAGGGCCTGGGAAGGAGGGAGGCCGGCGAACGCCGAAGATGCCGAAGAACCCAGTATCCTGTCTGAATCGAGGTTTTTCCCATTGGCGCATCCTCCATCGTCCCCAGGCGCGCCGGAACCGCGGCGGCGAGCCTTGGGGTCTTTCGGTGCTTCTTTTCTTGAGGCCGCCTCGGCCTTGCGTCATCGCGACTTCCGCCTCTTCATGATGGGCCAGCTGATCACCCAGACCGGCATGTGGATGCAGTCGGTCGCCCAGGCCTGGCTGGTCCTCCAGCTGAGCGGGTCGTCGCTCAAACTGGGCATCGTCAGCGCGGCCCAGACCTTGCCCGTTCTCATCCTCTCCATCGTCGCCGGGGTGGTGGCCGACCGGCTCCCCCGCCGCTGGGTGGTCATGGCGACCCAGACCACCATGATGCTCTGCGCCCTCGCCCTGGCGTTCTTGACGGGGACAGGCGTGGTCCAGTACTGGCACGTCTTGGTGGTGGCGCTGGTGTTGGGGATGGCCAACACCTTCGACATGCCCGCCCGGCAGGCGTTCATGGTGGAGCTGGTCGCGCCGGAGGACACCGTCAATGCGGTGGCCATCAACTCATCGGTCTTCAACGTCTGCCGCCTGGTGGGGCCCGCCTTGGCCGGCCTCCTCATGGGCCTCTGGGGTCCGGCCGTGGCCTTCCTGCTCACCGGCCTCTCCTACGTGGGCGTCTTAAGCAGCCTGCTCCGCATCCAGACCCGGGAGGCGGGCCAGCCCCGGGTAGGGGTCCAGCGGGGCCTGCTCAGCCACGTGGACGAGGGGGTGGCCTATGTCCGGCGGGTGCCCCGGCTGGGCCGGGCCCTGGTGCTCCTCGGTGGACTCTCCATCTTTTGCATGAACACCAACGTCTTGATCCCCGTCTTCGCTCAGGAGGTCCTGCGTCAGGAGGCGACGGGCTACGGCCTGCTGATGTCGGCCATGGGGGCGGGGGCGCTGGTGGGGGCCCTCACCCTGGTCCTCCGGAGCCACAGCGGGGATCCCACGGGCTCCCGCATCGCGGCTGCCTTCGTCCTCTCGGGCGCGCTCATCCTCTTGAGCTTCACCCGTGGCTTCGCCTTGGCCCTGGTGGTCATGGCCTTGGTGGGGTGGGGCATGGTCACCTTCAACGCGGCCACCAACAGCACCCTCCAGCTGCACACACCCAACTTCTACCGGGGCCGGGTGATGAGCCTCTTCAGCCTCATGCTGGTGGGCGTCGCCCCCATCGGTAGCCTCCTGACCGGCACCGCCCTGGAGTACCTAGGGGCTTCCATGACCTCCCTCCTGGCGGGTGGCATCGGCCTCCTCATCATCGGCCTGGTCCGGCCGTGGCGGGATCTCCGCCCCGACCCGGGGGACGGGGCGGCCTCATCCGACGCTTCCGCCGGCTGACAAGAGAGGAAAAGAGAGGCACTCAAAAAAGAATTCGCATGGAACAAGAAAAGAACTTAAGTGTGGCATGATTGCCACCGATCCCTATCGCAGAAGGGATCGCCGGGGCCTTCAGCCCCGAGGAGGCGATGGCCGTGGAGCGCCTGGCCGGCCAGATGGGCCAGTGGCTCGCGGACCAGTTCAACTGGAGCACCGACGAGCAAGAGATCGCAACCTTCTCATTGCTCCTGATGATTTCGGCGGGCTTTACCCTGATCTTGCTGGTGCTCTTCGGCTGGTTGGCCGGTGTTCTGGCGGAGATCTTGGTGATGGCGGGGACGGCGGCTATCTTGCGAACCTTCGCCGGCGGCGCCCACCTCTCCAGCGGCTGGCGGTGCAGCTGGGTGACGGCCGCCGCGGCCACCGCCGGGGCCCTCGTGGCCCGCTGGGCGGGCCCGCTGGCCGCCCGGTGGCTAGGGGAAGGGGTGCCCTGGGTGCTCCTGGGAGTTGGTCTGGCCGTCGCGGCCCTCATGGCCCGGCGGGCGCCGGTCCCAGCTCCGGAGAAGCCCCTCCGCTCGCCTCGCCATCGCCAGATCCTCCGGGTCCTGGCCGTGGGCACCAGCCTGCTCTGGGCCGTCGTCGCGGCTGTCTGGGCAGGCCGGGGAGAGCTGCCGCCTTCCCTCTGGCTGGCCTCCACCTTCGGCCTCCTGCAGGAAGCCTTCTCGGTGACCCCTTCGGGAGGACGCACCGCTCGCTGGCTGGACCACATGCTTCTCCAATCTTTCACGAAAGGAGGTGAAAGGGTATGAAGCGAATGATTGGTTCAATGATCCTGGCCCTTCTGGGCATCTTTGCTGCAACCAACGTGGCATCCGCCTGCATGTTCTTCTACTATCAGCCCAAGGCGCCGAAGGCTCTGATGGGTTCGCGGTAACGGTCGCACGTCGTTGGTAGGCTGGCGGCGGTGCGTCTTCTACGAAGGGTCTGCGGGAGTGCAGTCCATGGCCGGCTGGCTCTGGATCTATCTGCTGGGCTACGTTCCTCAGACACTGCTCCTCCTCTATGCTTCCTTGGGGCTCGCCGGGTTGCGGACGAGCGTCGCGCGGCTCGGGGTTCCGGCGTTCACCTTGAGTGTGATCACGCTCGGCCTCCGGGTCTCCCTGCCTCCCCAGTGGTCGGCGGCCGCCCAACTGGTGGCCCTGATCCTGGGGATGCGCTTCTTCCGGCTCGCCTCCCTGCTCGGCGCCATCGCGGCCTCGGCCCTCGGCTTCATCCTGGTGGCGGTGGCGGACCTGGTGGTGGTCGCCCCGCTCCTCTACTGGCTCGGCTTGAGTCCGGTGGAGGCGAGCCAGAACTGGCTTGTCTACCTTCTCATGGGGATTGTGGAAGGGACCCTGGTCTACGCGGCGGCCCTGGCCGTCTGGCTGAAGAACCTTTCGGTCTTACCCATCACCCGCTGGGAGAAGGTGCTGGCCGAAAGGAGAGAGGGTCAGTGAGCCGTTCGGAGCGCGACGGTCTGCTGGTCTGGATCACCGTCTTCATGCTGGCCCTGGTGGCGGTGCTGGCGGTGGGTCTGGCCGCCTCCCTCTCGGGGCAGCTGGACCGGCGGGGCGGCGCCGTGGACGAGTGGGCCCGAAGCCTCCTGCCCCTCGCGGTGGCCATCCTCATCGCTGGCCTGGCCCTCTGGGCCAGCCGGCTGATGGTCGATTCGGCCCGGCAGGACACCCAACGGGAGCTGGAGTTGGCCCAGCTGCGGGCGGAGCTGGCCCTAGCCCAGCGGGAGCGGGAGCAACGCCACGACGTCCTCAACCACCTGACCGTCATCTCCGCCTTAATCCAGATGGGCTCCCCCCAGCAGGCCCTGGCCTACCTTCAGCGGGTGCTGGTCGACCAGGAGGCGGGGGCGGCGGCGAGCGGCGACGACGAGCAGGACCCCGGCATCCTCCTGGGGTTGCTCGGCCCCAAGCTGGTGGAGGCGGGACGGGCCGGGGTCAGCCTCACCGTCTGCGTGGAAGGCAACGCGGAGCGCCTCTGCATCCCCGACGTGGTCGCCGCCCGGATCCTGGGGAACCTGATCAATAACGCCATCGACGCCGCGGCCCTGGCGCCCGAGCAGGGCGAGGTGCGGGTGAACATGGCCTTGACCAGGCATGGGTGGGCCTTGCGGGTCTGGAACAACGGGCCCATCATCCCGGCGGACCAGCTGAAGCGAATCTTCACCCCAGGCGAAACCTCCAAGGGGGGCGAGCACCAGGGGCTGGGTCTCCACATCGTGCAGCAGCTGGTCCGGGAGTATGGGGGCCGCATCGGCGTCCAGAGCCACGAGCCGACGGGGACCGAGTTCGTGGTCACCTTCGACCGGGTCCGGTCCGAGACCGCGGCGGCCCGCGGGGTGAAGCTCCTGGGTTGAGGTGCTCGATGGGGCGCAGGCCTGCCCGCTTTGCTGTCCACGGCCTTGCCGTTGTCGCCCCCTGTTCCCTTTGTTATGATAAGACTGCCTTGGCCCCTGAGAACGGAGGACAGGCTCTATGAACCGAGCTCCCGAGACCCTCGAGGGCTGGTACGCACTGCACGACATCCGTCAGGTGGACTGGGCCGCCTGGCAGGCCTTGACGCCCCAGCAGCGGGATGCGGCCGTGGACGAGCTGGTCCGCTACCTGGAACGGGCCGTCGGGGTGGAAGACGCTGAGGACGGGAGCAGCGCGGTCTACAGTCTCTTGGGCCACAAGGGCCACCTGATGCTGCTCCACCTGCGACCCACCCTGAAGGCCCTGAACCGTTTGGAGCTGGAGCTGGACCGGACCCGCTGGGCCCAGGTCTCCCGGCGCACCTCTTCGTTCGTCTCCGTCATCGAGCTGAGCACCTACGGGTCCCGGGGCAAGGCGGCCGCCGACCCCCTGGCCGACCCCACCCTGCGGAGGCGGCTCCACTTTCAGATCCCGCCGGCCAGCCACATCTGCTTCTACCCCATGAACCGGCGGCGGGGGGAAGAGGAGAACTGGTACCGTCTCCCCATGGAGGAGCGGAGCCGGCTGATGCGGGAGCACGGCGAGACGGGCCGCCGCTACGGCGACCGGGTCACCCAGATGGTGACGGGCGCCATCGGCTTCGACGACTGGGAGTGGGGCGTCACCCTCTTCAGCGACGATCCCCTGAACTTCAAGAAGTTGATCTACGAGATGCGCTTCGACGAGGTGAGCGCCCGGTACGCGGAGTTCGGGAGCTTCTACGTGGGGATCCGGCTGGAGCCCCGAGAGGTGCCTGGGTACTTGGGCTTGTAACCCTGCCCGAGCCTGGGGGCCATCCACCTTTCCCCACGGAAGCGAGGCGGATCCATGAGGAGCAACCGATTCCTCCGCGCCTGCCGGCGTGAGCCGGTGGACTGCGCGCCGGTGTGGCTCATGCGGCAGGCGGGCCGGTACCTGCCCGAGTACCGGGCCCTGCGCCAGAAGTACGACTTCCTCACCATGGCCCGCACCCCCGAGCTGGCCACCGAGGTGACCCTGATGCCCGTGGACCGGGTGGGGGTGGATGCGGCCATCCTCTTTGCCGACATCCTCCTGCCCCTGGACGCCCTGGGCCTGGGTTTGACCTTTGTCCAGGGCGAGGGCCCGGTCATCGCCCGGCCCATCAGGAGCGAGGGCGATCTGGCTGGCCTGCCTCCCTTCGAGCCCCACCAAGACCTGGGCTACGTGCTGGAGACCATCCGTCTGGTCCGGCGGGAACTGGACGGGAAGGTGCCCCTCATCGGCTTTGCCGGGGCGCCCTTCACCCTGGCCAGCTACGCGGTGGAAGGGGGCCCCTCCCGGCAGTACCGGCACTGCAAGCGGATGATGTGGGAGGCGCCCCAGCTCTGGCACGCCCTGATGGATCGGCTGGCGGAGATCACCCTGGCTTACCTGCGGGCCCAGATCGAGGCGGGGGCGCAGGCCGTCCAGCTCTTCGACTCCTGGGCCGGCGCCCTCAGCCCCCAAGACTACCGCCAGCACGTCCTGCCCTACTCCCGCCGGGTTCTGCGCGGCCTCCAGGACACGGGGGTGCCCGTCATCCACTTTGCCGGCCAGACGTCGGGCTACCTGGAGCTGATCCGGGAGGCGGGTGGGGACGTGATCGGCCTCGACTGGCGGGTGGACATCGGCGAGGCCCGGCGCCGGCTGGGCCCGGATGTGGCGGTTCAGGGGAACCTGGACCCCCTCGTGCTCCTCGCGCCGCCCCCGGTGATCGAGGCGCAGGTGGCCCACCTGCTGGAGCGGGCCGGCACCCTCCAGGGGCTGCCGGGGCACGTGGTCAACCTGGGGCACGGGGTGCTGCCGGACACCCCCGTGGAGCACGTGGCGGCCATGGTGGAGGCGGTCCACCGGTTGAGCCGGCGGGCCGGCGGAGGGACCGAAGGATCGTGAGCGGGAGGCGGATGAGGGATGGATGCCGTACTCTTGATGGCTTTCGGCGGCCCCGAGACCTTGGAGGAGATCCCCGACTTTCTGCGGAAGCTGATGCGGCGGACGCCTCCGCCCCACGTGGAGCAGGACGTCATCGAACGGTACCGGCTCTTGGGCGGGGGGTCGCCGCTGCCTGAGACCACCCGGCGCCAGGCCCAGGCGCTGGAGGCGGTGCTGGCGCGGCGGGGCCGGCCCCTGCGGGTGTACGTGGGCATGCAGTACGCCCGCCCCTTCATCGGCGACACCTTCGACACCATCGTCGCCGACGGCGTCACCCGGCTGGTCGCGCTGAGCCTGGCCCCCTACCGGTCTCGGGTGAGCACCCAGGCGTACGAGGAGCAGGTCCGCCAGGAGGCGGCCCAGCGGGGCTCCACCCTGGAGATCCGCTTCCCCGGGGACTGGTACGACCATCCCACCTACCTGGATGCCCTGGCGGAGCGGATGGAGGAGGCCCTCCAGGGCCTGTCGCCGGAAGAGCGGGCGGAGACGCCGGTCATCTTCAGCGCCCACAGCATCCCCACGCGGTTTGTGGAGCAGGGCGATCCGTACGTGGAGCAGCTTCGGGCGGCGGCCGCGGGGATCCATGACCGGGTGGGGCCTTTCCCCTGGGAGCTGGCCTTCCAGAGCGTGGGGCAGGCGTCGAGGGAGCCCTGGGTGGGCCCCGAGGTGGAGGAGGTCATGGACCGGTTCCACGCCGAGGGGTACCGCCGGGTGGTGGTCAACCCCATCGGCTTCGTCGCCGACCACCTGGAGACCCTCTACGACAACGACGTGCTCCACAAGGAGCACGCGGCCAAGCTGGGGCTGGAGTTCATCCGGGTGCCGTGCCCCAACCTGCAGCCCAAGTTCATCGAGGCGCTGGCCGACCTGGTGGAGGCGAGCCTGGGAGACTAAAAGGGCCAGAGGGCAGGCCCGGGGCCTGAGGCCGAGCCGGTCCCGGGACCGGTTCGGCCGCTGCCTTTGGGGTCCAGAGGGGAGACGGTGTGGTGGCACAGCAGGTGGATCTGGCCGTGGTGGGCGGGGGCGTCGCCGGTCTCGCGGCCGCCCTGGAGGCGGTCCAGGGGCAGGCGGGGAGGCCTTCCCCCTGGCGGGTGGCGCTCTTGGAGGCCTCGCCCCAGGTGGGGGGCAAGGTGCTCACGGTCTGGGAGCAGGGCTACCTGCTTGAAGGCGGGCCCGACAGCTTCGTCACCTCCAAGCCGGGGGTCTTGGAGATGGCCCGCCGCCTGGGTTTGGAGGCGGAACTCTTGCCCCAAGGGAGCAGCGGCTCCTTCATCTGGTCCCGGGGCAGGCTCCATCCCCTCCCGCCGGGGCTCCTCAACCTGGTGCCCACCCGCCTCCTCCCTGTGGTCACCTCGAGGCTCTTCTCCTGGCGGGGCAAGCTGCGCATGGCCTTGGACGCGGTCATCCCGCCCCGCTGGGGCGAGGCCGACGAGAGCCTGGAGGCCTTCGTGGTCCGGCGCCTGGGCCGGGAGGCCCTGGAGCGCCTGGCCGAGCCCCTGGTGGCGGGCATCCATGCCGGAGATCCGGCGACCATGAGCGTCCGGGCCAGCTTCCCCCGGTTCGTCGAGCTGGAGCAGGCGTACGGCGGCCTGGTCCGGGCCGCCTTCGTCCTCAGGCGGCAGAACCGCCGCCGGCGGCGCCCGCGCCCGGAGGGGGAGCCGGGGCCCCGCCGGACCTTCTTCATGAGCTTCCGGGGGGGCCTGGGCCAGCTGGTCCAAGCCATGGCCGACACCCTCCCGCCGGGCACGGTGCGGGTGGGGACCCGGGTGGAGCGGGTGGACCGCGAGGCCGACGGGTACCGGCTCCTCTTGGCGGGGGGCGACAGCCTCACCGCCCGCGGGGTGATCCTGGCCACCCCGGCGGCCGAGGCGGCCCGGCTCCTCCGCCCCCTGGATCCGGCGGCCGCGGACCTGGTGGCCAGCGTCCCCCAGGTCTCCACCGCCACCATCACCCTGGCCTTCCGCCGGGACGCCTTCCCGCGGCCCTTGCAGGGGTCGGGTTTTCTCGTGCCGGCGGTGGAGGGTCGGAAGATCATGGGAGCGACCTACCTCTCCCGCAAGTGGCCCCGGCCCCAGCCTGAGGAGGACGTGGAGCTGATCCGCTGCTTCGTCGGGGGGGTCCAGCAGCCCCGGCTGGTGGAGGCCGACGACGAGGATCTGGTGGCCGCGGCCCGGGAGGAGCTGCGGGCCATGCTGGGCGTCACCGCGCCCCCCCTTTTCGCCCGGGTCTTCCGCTGGCCCCAAGGGATGCACCAGTACACCGTCGGCCACCTGGAGCGGATGGACCGGCTGGAGGCCGCCTTGGGGCGGCTCCCTCGGCTGGCCCTGGCCGGTGCCCCTTACCGGGGCGTGGGGCTCCCCGCCTGCATCGAAAGCGGCCTCCAGGCCGCCCGCCAGGTGCTGGCGGAGCTGGACCGGGAGGCGGGCCGCCCCTTGCCCTCCCCATCGACAGCCGACCGGTGAGCAGGAACCGGCCCGTCACCGCGGCTGCCCGAACTGGATGGCCGAGCCCCGGGTGACGATCCCGTTGAAGAGGGAGGCGGTCTGGCGGATGGAGGCCTGGAGATCGAAGGGGTGCAGGGCCGAGATCCCGTCGACGGGGAGGACCACCTTGAACCACCGGAGGGCGGCGGACGCGGCCGTGTAGTGAACGCAGATGTTGGCCACGGTGCCGCAGACGATGACCGTCTCGATGTTCCGCACCCGCAGCTGGTGCTCCAGAGAGGTGCCGTAGAAGGCGTCGTAGCGGAGCTTGCGGACCACGTACTCGCCGGCCTGGGGCTTCAGCTCATCAATGATCTCCCAGCCCGGTGTGCCCTCCACCGCGTGCTCGCCCCAGATGCTGAACTCGGGATCTTCGGATCCGTGGCTGTCCTGGGTGAAGACCCGGAAAGCGCCGGCCGCCCGAGCCCGTTCCAACAGGTCCCGGATGACGGGGACCGTCCCCTGGGCGTCGGGCACGTACAGCTTCCCGTCCGGCTCCACAAAGTCTCGCTGCATGTCCACCACGATCAGCGCGGTGGTGGAAGGGTCCAGCAGGACCTCGTCGGCCAGGGTGTACTCGGGAACCTCCACCTGCATGGCGGTACCTCCTTCAGAAGAAATCGGGCAGGTAGGTGGCGCGCAAGCCCAGCCGCCGGTCGAAGGCCCGCAAGAGCCGCTCGCGCCGCCGGAGGGGTCCGTCGACGCCCATGGGATCGTCCGACGGGTCGGTGCCCGGTTCCGGGTTGGCCGGATCCGCCGCCTCGGGATCGACCAGGGTGAGGAGGCCCAGGTGCCAGGCCTGCAGCGCGGGCAGGTACCCGCTCAGCACCTGGGACCAGACCTGGATCGACCCCGCCAGCCGGGGCCGGCCCCGGCCAGAGGGCCCTGGCTCGTCCGGCGGGAGGGCTTGGGCGGGGCCAGGCCCCAAGGGGAGGAGCCAGCGCCCCCGGTTCCAGGGTGCCAGCTCGTCCTCCACCTCCAGCTCAACGGCCTCCGGCAGGGGGCTCCCATCGTCACCGAACGGGGCCACCGGGGGCCGGGGCGGCACCACCTGCTGGAGAAAGCGGTCCATGTCGATGATCCGCAACATGGCGCCCGCCTTCTTTTGAACCTCCACCCGGAGGTTGACCAAGAGCGGCAAAAAATCCCAGTCGGAAGGCGCCGGGAGGATTAGCGTGGCGGCCATGGAGTCGTGCTGAACCAAGAAGGAGAGGAGGGCCCGAAAGGCCCCGCCGTCTTCCACGGCCCAGTCGTAGACCCGGAGCAGGCGCTGCTCCGCGGCCGGGACCTGGGGATCGGGCGACTGGAACCCGTAGACCACGTAGGCCCGCAGGCGGTGGTCATCCTCCCACAGGACGGTCCGGCGGGCGCCGATGCCCGGGGCGGGCCGGCCCGGGTGGTTGAGCACCCGCTGCTGCCACCAGCTGCTCTCCCGGAGGAGGGGCCCGTTCCACCGCCGGACGAAGCGCCGGTAGAGGGCGTCGAGGGCGGGGAGATCGTCGGGTTCGGCCGGCCGGAAGTGGCCGCCGGGCGGGCGGCGGAAGGCGTCCAGCTCCCCCATGGGGATCTGGTAGAGGGTCTGGGTGAAGGCCAGGTCCCAGCCGTACCGCCGGTAGAAGGGATAGGAGAAGGGGTAGAGGGCGGAGACCGCCTGCCCTTCGGCCCGCATCAGCTCCAAGCTCTCCCGGATCAACCGGCCCACCAGCCCCTGGCGCCGAACCTCGGGCCAGCTGGCCACCGAGGCGACGCCCCCCGTGGGCACAGGGCGTCCCTGGAAGTAGGCGAGAAAGGGCCAGATCCGGAGAGCGGCCAGGAGCCGGTCGCCGTCGGGGGTAAAGGCCCCCAAGGCCACCGGGGGCAGCAGGCGCAGCGCGCCTCGCTGGGCCTGCTCATCCACCTGGAAGGCGAACGCAGAGAGGGCCGCGTACTGGGGAAGATCCGCGCGCGTCAGACGCCGGACGACAGCCTCCATGCTCATCCCTCCGACCAGCTGAGCCAGCCCGCCCTCAGAGGCTTGGGCTGAAGCCTAGGACTCCTGGGCCACCGACCGGTTGCAGAGGGCGCACGCCCAATCGACCTGCTGCTCGCTCTCCACCTGGATGGTGACGTGGTGGAGCCCGAAGCGCTCCTCCAGCATGGTCCGCACATGGTGGAGCACCCTGTGGGGGCTGGCCCCCGGCTCCATCACCACGTGGCAGGAAAGGGCCGGGAAGCCAGAGGTGATGGTCCAAATGTGGAGATCATGGATACCAGCCACCCCGGGCTGTTCCAAGAGGGCGGCCTCCACCTCCGCGGCGGAGAGATGGTCCGGGGCCCCTTCCATGAGCACGTTGAGGCTGTCCCGCAGGAGTCGCCAGCCCGAAACGATGATCAGGAGGGCGATCAGGCCGCTCATCAGGGGGTCCACCACGGTCCACCCGGTGAGGGCGATGATGGCCGCGGCGAGGATGGCCCCGACCGAGCCTGCCAGGTCGCCCACCACATGGAGGAAAGCGCCCCGCAGGTTCAGATTACCGTGGATGTCGCCGCGGTGGAGCATCCAGGCGCTGGCGGCGTTGGCCACCAGCCCCAGAACGGCGACGACCAGCATCAGGGGCCCGGCCACGTCCGGCGGGGCGAGGAGCCGCTCGTACGCCTCGTGGAGGATCAGGCCGGCCAGGACCAGGAGCCCCGCGGCGTTGGCCAGGGCGGCCAGGACCTCCGTCCGGTGGTAGCCGTAGGTCTTGTCGGCCGGGGCTGGCCGACGGGCAAACCAGAACGCGAAAAGACTCAAGCCCAAGGCGGCGGCATCGCTGGCCATGTGGGCTGCATCCGACAGGAGGGCGAGGCTGTTGGCCAGCCACCCACCCACCACCTCCACACCCATGAAGGTGAGGGTGATCGAGAGGCTCCACCGGAGGGCCCGCCGGTTCTGGTGGTGGGCCGCCCCGTGGAGGGGATGGTGGTGCTGGTGGTGATGGTGCCCGCTGGCTCTTTCGGGTGCCACAGACGCCCTCCTTCGGCTGGACGCGGATCTTTCGGCCCCTGAGGCGGAGCACCGACCCGCCCGTCCATCTCCAGTGTACGCTCTTTTCCCACCGCCGGAAAGGGGCTGACCCTTCCCAACCCTGCGGGGGCCTCTCACAGCCTCCCGAGCCCGTTGATCTCGCCCGGCCCGCCCGAGGGCTCTTGGTTCAGGAAGCCCCGGTAGGCCCGCAGCCCGAGGAGCCGATCGAACTCCGTCCAGGCCTCGTGGGCCTCCCGCCGGCCCCGGCCTTCCAGGAGCTGGCGGAACTGGTTGAGCCGTGCGCTGACCAGGTCGGCGTAGTGGACGATCTGGGCGTTGAGGGTCTGGGGCAGGGCGACGGCCCCGTGCTCCAGGAGCCCGTGGTGGCTCAGGATGCAGTGGATCAGCTCCTGGGCCAGGGCGGGGGGGAAGCCCTCAATCTCGGCGATCGCCTCCTCCACCCGACGGGCCCCCAGGTAGAGGTGGCCGTAGAGCCGCCCCAGGTCCGTCTGGCGGAAGGTCATGGCCTCCAGGGTGTACTCGTCCAGCTTGCCGATGTCGTGCAAGAGGACGGCGGAGACGATCAGGTCCTCGTTCACGTACTCGGGGTGGAGGGCGGCCAGGGTCCGGGCGATCCGGACCATCTCCAGGACGTGCTCGAGGAGGCCGCCCAGGTAGGCGTGGTGGACGCCGGTGGCCGCCGTCTGGCGGAGAAACTGGGCACGGGTGGGCGAGTCGGGGCCGAAGAACCGCTGGAGGAGGGCCTGCAGCCACGGGTCCTGAACGGAGGCGACCACCTCATCCAGCTCTGCCGCCATCGCCTCCAAGGGGTACCGGGAGACGGGCAGGTAGGCCTCCTCTTCCACCTCCTCGGGCCGGGCTGGCCGGAGGTGGAAGACCGTCAGCTGGGTTTGGCCCCGGTAGGTGGTCACCTCCCCCTCCACGTGGACCACCGATCCGTCCTCGAAGCGCTGGTAGATGGCCTCCGCGTCCTCCCAGGCGACCGCGGGCAGGCGGCCCGTCCGATCGGAAAGAGCGAGGCGCAGGTAGACCTTGCCCGACTGGGTGCGGGCCAGCTCCTTCTCCGTGGCGACAAAAAGATCCCCGACCCGCTCACCGGGCTCCAGGTCCGCAACGAAGCGCCGCTTGTACATGATGAACCTCCCCTGGGGGACGGCTCGCTGAAGACGCTCCCGTTCCAAGGCACTCCGACCCGGCTAGCTCTCCGGCGCCGGCTCCAGCAGGCCCAGCTCCCGCAGGAGGTTCTCCTTTCGCTGGAAAGCGTAGGTCACCTGGCCATAGTTGAGCCCGGCTGCGTTGGCCACGGTGGTGAGGTTGACCAGCTTGCCCTGGGCGGCCAGCTGCCGGCCCGCCTCCAAGGCCCTGGCCCGAACCTCCTCCTTGGGCATCCGGCGGCGCCGGGGCGCCTTCCGGGCCTTGGCCGGGCGGCCCTGGCGCGCACCCGCCGCCCCGGGGCCCTCCCCGCCCGCCTCCGGCAACGGGGCGCCGGGCTGGCTGAGTAGGCGGTCCTCCAGCCGCTTCAGCCGTTCTTCGAGAGCATCCAGCCGGGCGCGCAGGGGCTGCACCGGTTCGGGGTCAGCGGCAACCGGGGACTGGTGCACCTGCTGGGCCAACGCGCCCAAGAAGAGGCTGAGCGCCTCAGCCATCTGCCGGCCGATCTGTTCATAGGTCTCCTTCGCTGGGTCACCCACGGGTTCTCACCCTTTCATGACGGAGCCCGACAGCCCCCGTCTTGACCCGATCCCACTCAGCCTGCGCTCAAAACATACTCCGGGCACTTCTCATTCCCTTTTCAAAATAGATCGCGGGACATCCTGCAAAAAGACTGAGCAAACTCGGGCTGCGAGCGTGTCTTGGGCCTCTGGACAGTTGGCCTGTCCAGATCGTATCATGCCTTTATGTGTGCCTCCTTTGCTTCGAGAGCGTCTCACCGGAGCTGGATCGCCGCCAGGTGGTGGCCGGGGTGGCGCCGGTTCCTCTCGTTCTTGGCCGGCCTGGCCATTCTTTCGGCCGGCATCCTGCTGGTGGTCCGGAATCCTTGGGGCGCGGCGGCCTGGGACGTCTTCCATCTGGGCCTGGCGCACCAGTTGGGCCTCTCCCTGGGCACCGTCAGCATCCTGGTCAGCCTGACGGTGGTGGGGGCCACCTGGGCCCTGGGCGGTGGCTGGACCATCCGCATCGGCACCCTCCTCAACGCCATCCTGGTGGGCGTCTTCATCGACCTTTACACCTACCTTGGCCTGATTCCGCCGCCCTCCGGCCTCCTCTGGGGTCTGGGGTACCTCGCAGGCGGGGTGGTGGTCCTCGCGCTCGGCACGGTCCTCTACCTGCGCACGGGGCTGGGCGCGGGTGCCCGGGACGGGCTGATGCTGGTCCTCAGCCAGCGGACGGGCTTCAGCTCCGGCCAGGTCCGGGTGGCCATTGAGGTGACCGTGGCGGTCTTGGGATGGGTCCTGGGCGGGCCCTTGGGTGCCGGGACGGTGGTGGCCGCGCTGGCCACCGGCCCCTTTACTGACCTCTTCTTCCGTCTTCTGGGCCGGGGCGCGCTGGACGAGCGCCGGCCGGCCCGCTCGTCGACCCCGCCCGGTCCGCCCTGGCAGGAAGTATCGATGCCAGAAAGAAAGCAATAGTATAGGGGTCTCAAAGCAGGGAAGCGGGCGGGAGGCCCGCTTTCGCCGCGCCGAACCGCACGGGCCCGGGCCCCGCGGGGGCGGCCCCGGGGCGGTGCGAGAGCTTTCAGTCCCCAAGGAGGCTTGGCGTATGGCCTATGTGCGCGTGCGGGAAGGGGAACCCCTTCCGCCCATCTCGGGGGAGACCCAGCTTGGTCCCATCGATCTGGCCCAATTCCGCGGGCGTCCGCTGGTGCTCTACTTCTACCCCAAGGACTCCACCCCCGGCTGCACCCGGGAAGCGGTCAACTTCCAGGCGCGCCTGGACGACTTCGAGCGGTTCAACGCCCAGGTGGTCGGCTGCAGCGTGGATTCGGTCCGCTCCCACCAGCGCTTTGCCGAGCGCCAGGGGATCCAGTTCCCCTTGATCAGCGATGCCGACAAGAGCATCTGCACCCGCCTGGGGGTGTTGAACGAGCGGGGGACGTCGGCCCGGCGGACCACCCTGGTCGTCGACGGCGACGGGATCGTCCGGAAAATCTTTGAAAACGTCAAGGTTCCGGGCCACGTGGACCAAGTCCTGGAAGCACTCCAAGAGCTGGTCTGAGCCCATAGGCCACCGCCGGAACGGGGTTGGGGACCACCAAGACAGGGGAGAGGTGCCGTGGTACCCAACTTTCAAAACGAGCCCATGATCGACTTCTCCGTGCCCGAGGCGCGCCAGGCCATGGAAGCGGCCATCACCCGGGTCCGGGGAGAGCTGGGCCGGGAGTACCCGCTCATCATCGGTGGCCAACCCATCTGGACCCAGGAACGCCTCCGGTCCATCAACCCGTCGGAGACCTCGGAGGTGGTGGGTCAGGTGGCCAAAGCTTCCCGCCGGGAGGCGGAGCAGGCTTTGGAAGCGGCCTGGGCTGCCTTCCCCGCCTGGAGCGGGCTGCCAGCCCAGGCCCGGGCCAGCGTCCTCTTCAAGGCCGCGGCCATCATGCGCCGGCGGAAGCTGGAGCTGGTCGCCTGGGTGGTGCTGGAGGCGGCCAAGACCTGGGATGAGGCCGTGGGCGACGTCAACGAGGCCATCGACTTCCTGGAGTACTACGGCCGGGAGGCGATCCGGCTGGCCCAGCCCCACCCGCTGGTCCCCTTCCCCGGCGAGGCCAACGAGGCGTTCTCCATCCCCTTGGGCGCCGGGGTGGTCATCCCGCCGTGGAACTTCCCCCTGGCGATCCTGACCGGCATGGCGGCCGGACCCGTGGCCGCCGGCAACACGGTGGTGCTCAAGCCGGCCAGCGCCACCCCCGTCATCGGCGCCAAGTTCATGGAAGTGATGGCTGAAGCCGGCCTGCCGCCGGGGGTGATCAACTTCGTCCCAGGGAGCGGCAGCGAGATCGGCGACTTCCTGGTCGCCCATCCCCGCACCCGGTTCATCAGCTTTACCGGCTCCATGGAGGTGGGCCTGAGGATCAACGAGCTGGCGGCCAAGCCCCAGGAAGGCCAGATCTGGATCAAGCGGGTGGTGGCCGAGATGGGCGGCAAGGACGCCATCATCGTGGACGAGACGGCCGACCTGGATGCGGCCGCGGACGGCATCGTCGCCTCGGCTTTTGGCTACCAGGGTCAGAAATGTTCGGCGTGTTCCCGGGCCATCTTGGTGGAGGCCGTCTATGACGAGATGTTGGAGCGGATCGTCCAGCGGACCCAGGCCCTCCGGGTGGGCCCGGCCGAGGCCTACGAGAGCCAAATGGCTGCTGTCATTGACCAAGCCGCCTACGAGAAGATCCTGAACTTCATCGAGATCGGCAAGGGGGAGGGCCGGTTGCTCACCGGCGGCCGGCCGGGCGATCCGCGGGGCTACTACATCGAGCCGACCATCTTCGCCGATGTGCCGTCTCGGGCCCGCATCGCGCAGGAGGAGATCTTCGGCCCGGTCCTGGCTTGCATCCGGGCCAAAGACTTCGACGAGGCGCTGAGGATCGCCAACGACACCGTCTACGGCCTGACGGGCTCCGTCTACTCCCGGGATCGGGCCCGGTTGGAGCGGGCCCGCCGGGAGTTCCACGTGGGCAACCTCTACTTCAACCGGAAGTGCACGGGCTCGCTGGTGGGGGTCCACCCCTTCGGCGGCTTCAACCTGTCGGGGACCGACGCCAAGACGGGCAGCCCTGAGTACCTGCTGAACTTCCTCCAGACCAAGGTGGTTTCCGAACGTCTCTAGGCAATCTTCTTCAGCCCGAAGGACATGGCTATAATGTCACGGACGCGCTCCCCGGAGCCGGCGGGCTCCGGGGAGCCGCGAATCGACCGTCGAAGGAGGAGTGCCCCATGGCGGAGGTTGGTACCCAGGCCCCCGGGTTCACCCTGAAGGCGACGGGGCCCGAGCAGGTGAGCCTCAGCGATTACCGGGGGAAGAACGTGGTCCTCCTCTTCTTTCCCTTTGCCTTCAGCCCCGTCTGCACCGAGGAGCTCTGCGGGGTGCGGGATGGGCTGAGCCAGTTCCAGGAACTGGACGCCCAGGTGCTGGCCATCAGCGTGGACAGCCCCTACACCCTGAAGGCCTTTGCGGAGGCGGAGCAGCTCACCTTCCCCCTCTTGTCCGACTTCAACAAGGAGGTCGCCCCCGCCTACGGGGCCTACTACGAGGAGCTGGCCGGGCTGAAGGGGGTAGCCAAGCGGGCCGCTTTCGTCATCGACCGGGAGGGGGTCATCCGCTACAAGTGGGTCTCTGACGTGCCCACCAACCTCCCCGACCTGGAGGCGATCCAGGCCACCCTCCGGGTGTTGGCCTGAGCCGTCCGCTGGTGCCGTCCCCTTCCCTTGATGGCGGAGATTGAGTAGAATAACGAGGGTCCCCGGTCCTTCTGGGGACCCTTTCGAGGCGGCGTAGCCAAGCGGTTAAGGCAGCGGCCCTGCAAGGCCGTGATCCCGTGGTTCGACTCCCGGCGCCGCCTCTTTTCTTTTTGGGTCCCTCCTTCTTTATTGGATCTCCCTCCTTTTCCGGATTGGGTCCGATGGCTGGCTTCTGAAACCTTCTGCTTTGGCGAGGTCCGTTGACACCGGCCTTTCGCAGGTCTACCATGACATTGAAAATCAGTCTCTAGGCCCGGCGGGAGAAGGTGTCAGAAGATGCGTAATCGTAACGACTCCCGGTTGCGTGAGGAGGCGGGCCGCCCCAGGCCCTGGGCTCGGCCCCGGTGGGCTCGGCGGGGACGCCGGGCGGGTGGGGGCGCCTGCGGGGGGACGTCCTGCGGCTGCCCCGGGGCGGTGGGGGCCCGGCAGGCCCCGGCCGGCGCGCGCCGGGTCGCCCTGGTGGGAAGCCCCAACGTGGGAAAGAGCGCCCTCTTCAACCACCTGACCGGGGCGTACGCGACCGTCTCCAACTACCCCGGCACCACCGTGGAGGTGACCCGGGGGGAGGGAGTCGTGGAGGGCGAGACGGTGGAGGTCATCGACACGCCCGGCTTCTACTCCTTCTTGCCCGTCACCGAAGAGGAGCGGGTGACCCGCCGGCTCCTGGTGGAGGAGCGGCCCGACCTGATCCTCCACGTGGTGGAGGCCGCCGCCCTGGACCGGATGCTGCCCCTCACCTTCCAGCTGCTGGAGGCGGGCTTCCCGGTCATCTTGGTGCTCAACATGATGGACGAGTGCGAGCGTCTGGGCCTTTCTGTGGATGTGGACGCCCTGTCAGCCCGTTTGGGGATCCCGGTGGTCGCCACCGTGGCCGCCACCGGCCAGGGCGTCGACCAATTGAAGCAGGAGGTGGCCCACGGTGGGCGCTCGCTCCTTGAGTCTGCCATTTGAACTCCGCTACACCCAGCCTCTGGAAGAGGCTGTCGAGGAGGTGGCCCAGGCCCTCGACGGCGGGTACGGCCTCGCGCCCCGGAGCATCGCGCTCTTGCTCCTGCAGGGGGATGAGGCGACGGTCCAGCGGGTCGGGGCCCGCCAGCCGGAGGTGGTCCGACGGTCCCGGGAACTCGCCCAGGCTCTGGAGGCGGAGCTGGGCCAGCCGGTGGCCCTGGCGGTGGCGGCGGAACGCTACCGCTGGTCCCAGCGCGTGGCCGCGGCGGTGGTCCAGGAGCGGGCGGCCCGGGACGACACCTTGGGCGAGCGGCTGGGCCGCTGGGCCATGCACCCTTGGGTGGGGCTCCTCATGGTGGCGGGGGTGCTCTATGCCCTCTACCAGTTCGTCGGCCTCTTCGCCGCCGGCACGGTGGTGGACTGGCTGGAGGAGACCCTCTTTGAGAACTGGCTGACGCCTCGGGTCAACGCCGCGGTGGCCGAGCTCATCCCCTGGCCCTGGCTGCAGGAGCTCTTCGCCTTCGACTACGGCCTCATCACCCTGGGGCTGCGGTACGCCGTCGCCATCGTCCTGCCCATCGTGGGGGCCTTCTTCCTGTTCTTCTCCATTCTGGAGGATTCGGGCTACCTCCCCCGCCTTGCCCTCCTCCTGGACCGGCTCTGCAAGCGGCTGGGCCTGTCGGGGCGGGCGGTCATCCCCATGGTGCTTGGAGTGGGATGCGGCACCATGGCCACGGTGGTCACCCGCACCCTCGAGACCCGGCGGGAGCGGGTGATCGCCACCTTCCTCCTGGCCCTGGGGATCCCCTGCTCAGCCCAGCTGGGGGTGACCATGGCCCTCCTGGCTCAGCTCCCCTGGGGGCTCGTCCTCTGGGGTGGGGTGGTGGCCCTGGTCTTCCTCACCGCCGGGTTCCTCGCGGCCCGGCTCATGCCGGGGGAGCCGCCCCTCTTCTTCAGCCACATTCCCCCCATGCGCTGGCCCCGTGGGAAGAACGTGCTGGTGAAGACCGCCGCCCGGATGCAGTGGTACTTCCTGGAGGTCCTGCCCATCTTCCTCCTGGCCAGCGTCCTCATCTGGCTGGGGCGCCTGACGGGCCTCTTCGAGCTGCTGACGGGCGCGTTGGAGCCGGTGCTGGCTGCCATGGGGCTCCCGGCTGAGGCGGCCGTCATCTTCCTCTACGGCTTCTTCCGGCGGGATTACGGCGCCGCCGGCCTCTACGACCTGGCCGACGCCGGGCTTTTGGCCCCGGCCCAGCTGGTGGTGGCCGCGGTCACCCTGACCCTCTTCCTCCCCTGCATCGCCCAATTCGGGGTGATGTGGAAAGAGCGGGGGCCGCGGGTGGCTCTCACCATCACGGGGGTGGTCCTCCTCGTCGCCTTCGGCACCGGCTGGAGTCTCCACCACGCCATCACCTGGGTAGGGGGCGTGTTCTGATCCAACCGACGACGCAGGAGCCGATCCGCTGCGCCCTCTGTGGGGCCGCTTTCCATCCGGACGACGGGTCGCCCGTCTGCCGGGCCTGTCCCCTGGGCGGGTTGATCCCCCGGTGCGGCCTGGTGCGGTGCCCCAATTGCGGGTTCGAGCAGCCCGCGCCCCCACAGCCTCAGCGGGAGCGGGCTGGGTGGACGGGAAAAGGCGGTGACAGGGTGGTGGACGGTCGGCAAAAGACCCGGATCACTCTGAGCCGGCTGGCGGAAGGGGAGCGGGCTCAGGTGGTCCAGGTGACGGCGCGGGAAGGCGCGCTGGCCAAGCTGCTGGCTATGGGCATCCTGCCGGGGGTGGAGCTCTCCCTGGTGCAGGCCCAGCCCTTGCCCGTGGTCCGGATGGGGTCCACCACGGTGGCCCTCGATCGGGAGCTGGCCCAGCTGGTGGAGGTGGCCCCGCTCGGCCCCGGTTCCCGCCCGGGCCGGGGCGGCCGCCGGCGGTGCCGGTGGTGGAGGCGGGGCTAGGCTCCGTCAGGTGAGCTCCAAGCGGTAGCGGAAGGTGGCCAGCGGTTCCCCGGGTGCGAGGGAGACCGTCGCCTGCCCCAGTTTCCGGAAACCGTGCTTCTCGTAGAAGGCTTGGGCGGGGCCGTTGGCCGCCTCCACCGTCAGCTCGACGGCCCTCACCCGATGGCGGGCCCGCAGAAGCTCCAGGCCCTGGTGGAAGAGGCGGTCGCCCAGGCCCGCCCGCTGGTAGGTGGGCAGGATGTAGATCCGGGAGAGCTCGGCCATCGCCGGGCCCACCAGCCTCATCTGGAGGAAGCCGCACGGCGCGCCCGCCTCCTCGGCCACCAAAAAGACCTGGTCCCCCTGGCCCAGCGCGGCCTCGATGGCCTCGGGGCTGTACCAGCGCTCCAGAATGGTCGCCTGGGTCTTGGGCGCCATGAGGCCCCGGTAGGTTTCGGTCCAGGTGGCCCAGGCGATGGCCCGGATCGCCTCCACATCGGTGAAGGTGGCGGGACGGATCTGGCAGCGGGCCGCCTCCGCGGGGGTGATGGGCGCCAGGCGTCGGCCCAAGATCCGGTAGGTGGGGCCGGGCATGAAGCGGAAGCGGGGGGCCAGCACCTGCCAGCCCCGCCGGCGGTAGAGGTGCATGGCCCGGCTTTCCGCCTCCAAGGTGGAGAGGACGGCCCGGCGGTGGCGCCGGCTGGCCAGGGCGAGGAGCTGGTCGTGGAGCTGGGCGCCCAGACCCCGCCCCTGGGCGTGCGGGGCAACGGCCAGCTCCGCCAACTCGAAGGGACGGTCCAGCCAGGTCTGGGCCGTCTCCCCGGGCAGGCCGGCCCGCACCCGATCGTACCACCACCCGCCCGGTTCCCCCGTGTACCCGTAGGCGAATCCGACCACCTGGCCGCCCTCCTCGGCCACCAGGCCGAGGAAGGTGGGGCCGTCCGCGTGGCGGAGGAGGATGTCGGCAAAGGCCGCGGGGTCCACCCCCCGGTAGGGCGGCTGGGAGAAAGCCTCAGTGTACACCTGGAGCAGGAAGGGGAGGAGGCCTTCCATCAGTTCCTGCCGGGCAAAGGTTCGAAGGGGCACCCGCGCCACCTCCAGGGCGACCTCCAGAGCGCAAGAGTAGGGCCATTCTTTCGACGGAACCCTCCCCGTCCCTTCCGGAAAGGAGCGGCAGGAGGGCTTACTGCGGGCAGGGAAGGAGAGGCGGGACAAGCTGAGGGGAGGCGGAGACGGGTGAGGCTCTTGCTCGTGGGGCTGGCCGGGGGCATGGGCCTGATGCTCCTGGTCCACCTGGTCCAGCGGGCGGGCGGCTGGGTGGTGGTGGGGCCCGGCGAACGGGCGGGCGGGCGCGTGGGGTGGACCAACCTGGCGATCCTGGTGGCGGTCAGCGCCTTGGAGGAATGGCTCTTCCGGGGCTGGCTCTTCGACCTCCTCCTGCCCCGGGTGGGCGCGACGGGCACCCTGGTGGTCACCTCGGCGGTCTTCGGGCTGCTGCACCTGGGCAACCGGGTCCGCCCCCTCACAATCTTCAACGCCGCCTTGGCCGGGGCCGCCTTCGGGGCCGCCCGACTCCTGACGGGGGGCCTCGGGCTGGCCGTCGGCCTCCATGTGGGTTGGAATGTGATGCAGTGGCCCGTGCTAGGCTATCCCCTCTACGGGCTGGAGCGGCGGAGCCTCTTCCACTTTCCCACCCTGATCACCTGCCAGCCCCGAGGGCCCCGGCTCCTCTCCGGGGGCGCCGATGGGCCCGAAGGCAGCCTGCTGGACACGGCGGCCTTCGGCCTGCTCCTGCTTTTCCTGGCGCGGCTCGCGGGGTAGCTCCGGGCCGGGCGCGCCCCCGGGCCCGCCCTAGCCCCCAACCCCGCTCAGAACCCGCTCGTAGGCGTCCAGGTACCCTTCCACCATCCGGTCCACGGTGAAGTGCCGCTCCACCCGGCGGCGGCACGCGGCCCGCTCCAGGCTCGCCACCTGGTCGACGGCGGCGCAGGCTTCGTCCAGGGTGGAGACCACGAAGCCCGTCTCTCCGTGGGCGACCACCTCCCGCACGGACCCCCGGTCCAGGCCGATGACCGGCGTGCCGCACGCCTGGGCCTCGGCCAGGGTGAGGCCGAAGGGTTCCGGCTCCCGCACCAGGTGGAGGAGGGCCAGCGCGCCCCCCATGAGCCGGTCCCGGGCCGCTGGATCGGCCTCGCCGACGAAGCGGATCTGCTCGCCGTCGATCTTGGGCCGGATCTCCCGCTCAAAGTATGCCTGCTGATCGGGCGGGATGTGGGCCGCCATCACCAGCGGCCGGCCCGTCCGGCGGGCCACCTCGATGGCCAGGTCCGGCCCCTTGGCCGGGTGCATCCGGGCCAGAAAGAGGAGGTACGCCCCCGGCCGGTCCTGGAAGGTGAACTGGTCCAGCTGGATGCCGTTGGGGACGGTGGCCACGTAGTTGAGCTCCGGCACCGCCTCCCGTTCGGCCTGGCTGATGGCCACATAGGGCCTTTGGGCGAAGCGCAAGAAGGCCCGCCGGGCGGCCGGCTCCAGCATGGCCGCCCCGTGGAGGGTGGTCACCACCGGTGTCTCCACCAGCTCCGCGAAGAGGAGCGGCGGCCAGTTGAGGTGGTTGTGGATCAGGTCGAACCGGCCCGCGTGCCGGAAGGCATGGACGATGTGGAGGGCCTGTTCCAGATCGGGATCCTCCACGGGCGCCTCGCCTAGAGGGCGGGGCACCACCCACTCGAGCCGGGCCTGGGTCACCGAGTCACCGGTGGCGAAGAGGGTCACGTCGTGGCCCCGGGCCACCAGGCCCTCGGCCAAATGGGAGGCCACCTGCTCCCAGGGTCCGTACCGGCGGGGCGGCGTCCGCCAGGTCACTGGCGCGAGGAGCGCGATGCGCATCAACCATCACCTCAAAGGTACCATACCACGGGTGCAGGGACGGCGCCTGTCCAAGACCGCCCTACGAGAGGGCCGTGGCAACCTCCCAGGGGAGGAAGGCGACGGGCTCCTCCTGGGGGTGGAGGCGGCCGAAGCCCAGGAGCTGGAGGAACCGGAGGCGGCCCACGGGGCCTTCGGGGGCCATCCGGTCCCAGAACCAGGAGTCCTGCCGGAAGGTGGGGTGCCGCTGGGCCAGCTCGTCCAAGGGAAGGCGGCCGCCTGTCCGGGCCACCTCCTGCAAGACCGCCTGTTCCGCCTCGCCTAGGCTGGCCAGAGTCTCAGGGAGCCGCTGGACCACCGTCTCGGCCAGCAGGCGGACCACCTCCGCCCGGCGCTCGGGCGGGCGGTCGGTGCGGTAGGCCTTCCAGACGGCCCGGAGGTTGTCGGCGGTCAGGACCCGGAGGCACTCCCGCACTGGGGGCGCGGGGAGGTCGTGGGCCCGGACGATGGCCCGCTCCAGCCGCTCCCGGCGGCGGTCCTGGTAGAATCGGAGGAACTGGAGGAGCTCAAACTCTTCCCGCCGCCGGTCCAGCTCCCGCCGGGTTCGCTGGACCTCGGCCGCATCGGGGGCCAGGCGGGCCGCCTCCTCCCAAGCCGCCAGGGCGCCGGTGTGGTCGCCCGCCCGGCTGCGGGCTTCGGCCCGGACCAGGTGGAAGAGGACGTGGAGACGGGGCGGGAGGGCCTGGGGATCCAGCCGGTCCAAGAGCCCCTCGGCCTCCGCCAGCTCCCCCCGTTCCACCAGCACCCCCGCCAGGTTGAGCTGCACCGCAGGGTGGTCATCGAGACGGGCCGCCTCTTCCAAGAGCCTCTGGGCGTCGGCCAGGCGGCCCACGGAGCGGTAGAGGTTGGAGAGGTTGATCCGGGCGGCCACCGCCTGGGGGACGAGGGCCAGAATCCGCTGGTACCGCGCTTCCGCCTCGGGTAGCCGGCCGCCGTGGGCCAGGCGGTCCGCCTCGTCCAGGAGCTCAGCGGCCAGGAGCCGGCGCTGGAGGTGGACGAGCCCCTCCACCCGCCCTTGGGCGAGGAGGGCCAGGTCGGTGGCGAAGGGCTCGTACGCTGCCGCCGGGTGACGCTGCAGGGCCCTTTCGAAGGGGCTCGCCGCCCCGCCCGCCCGGCGGCTGGCCAGGGTGAAGGCGAGGAGGGTCTCGGGACCCAGCTCCCCAGCCAGGGGCTCCAGGACGGCGGCCAGCTGGCGGAGCCCCCGGTCATCGTCCAGGAGGGCCAGCGCGCTCGCCAGTTGCTCGGCCGCCTCGGGGGCGGGAGGCTCCTGGAGGGCCAGGCTCAGGGCGCGGGTGGCTTCGGCCTGGGCCTCCTCCTCCCGCCCAGCGCGGGCCAGAAGGGTGGCCAGCAGGGCCCGGGGGAAGAGGTAGGTGGGATCGGCCTGGAGGACGGCGCGCAGCTCGGCTTCCGCCTCGTCCAGGCGGTTTTGCAGGCCCAGGCAGGCAGCCAGATTCACCCGGACGGGATGGGCCTCGGGATCGAGGGTGAGGGCCTCCCGGAGCAGGCGCTCCGCCTCCTCCGGCTCCCCCCGATCCATGGCTTCCCGGGCGGCCAGGTCCAGCTCCTCGACGCTCACGGGTCTCCCTCCCGTCACCCTTTTCCATAAGAGGCAGCATTCCCCTCTCGGGAGGGTCCCGCCCGCCGGGGCACGAACTCCTCCTCAACGACCGGGGGAGGCGGTGCCATTCGGGGCCCGGCGGGGCCCGATCAGAGGAGGGCCAAGGGTGCTCCAACCGATGGCAGGGCCGGCCCGCCTGCGGGAGCTGCTGGCGGCGGGCCGGCTCCTGGTCGCTCCCGGCGTCTATGACGGCCTCTCGGCCCGGATCGCCGAGCAGGCCGGCTTTGAGGTGCTCTACGTCTCAGGCGGGGCGGTGGCCCGCAGCATGGGCCTTCCCGACGTGGGGCTGGTCTCCCTGACCGAGACGGCCAAACGGGTCGAGGAGATCCGGGCGGTCACCTCTGGGCCGCTGGTGGTCGATGCCGATACAGGGTACGGGAACGAGCTGAACGTCATCCGGACCGTCCGGACCCTGGAGCGGGCCGGGGCCGCCGCCATCCACCTGGAGGACCAGGTGACGCCCAAGAAGTGCGGCCACTACCAGGGCCACCAGCTGATCGAGGCGGAGGCTATGGTCCGGAAGATCCGGGCGGCCCTCGACGCCCGGCAAGACCCCAACCTCCTGATCATCGCCCGGACCGACGCCCGCTCGGCCGTGGGGTTGGAGGAGGCCATCCGGCGGGGCCGGCTCTACTTCGAGGCGGGGGCCGAGATAATCTTCATCGAGGCGCCCCGCTCCGAGGCGGAGCTGGAGCGGATCGGGCAGGAACTGGCGGGGATCCCGCTCTTGGTCAACATGTTCCACGGGGGCAAGACCCCCCTGGTTCCCAAAGCCCGGCTGGAGGCGTTGGGGTACCGGTTGATGATCGTCCCCTCGGACCTGCAGCGGGCGGCCATCTGGGGGATGCAGCGGGCGGCCCGCCTCTTGCGGGAACGGGGGGAGACGACCCCCCTCGTGGGGGAGATGGCCGGCTTCACCGAGCGGGACCAGATCGTGGGGTTGCCTGAGGTGGAGGCCCTCGAGCGGCGGTACCTGGAGGGGACGGATCGTCGGTAGGGGTGACGCAGATGAACCGAAGGGACGGGCTGAGGGGACGGGGCGGCCCATGGGTGGTGGCGGGGCTGGCCGTCTGGCTGCTGGCGGCCGGCGTGGCCGGGGGGGTCGCCTCGGGGCAAGCCGCGCCCGTTCCTCCCGATGCCGGGCCCCCGCCCGCCGAAGCTCTGGGCGCCGGCGCCTCGCCCGAACTGGAGCGGGTGGGCTGGGGGGAACGCCTCTGGCCCGGGGTGCGGCTGGAGCGGACCCTGACCGTCCATGACCCCCGGCTGGACGACGACACCCCCTTCCACGCCTACTGGTTCGAGGCGGACCAAGGCCAGGTGATCATCCTGGAGATGCGCTCGGACCAGGTGGACCCGTACCTTTGGCTTTTCGGTCCCGACGCCCAATTTTTGGCCCGGGACGATGACTCGGGCCCCGGCCCCTACGACGCCCGCATCCGCCTCACCGCGCCGGCCAGCGGCCGCTACCAGGTGCTGGCCAACACCGCTTTGAGCTGGCAGCGGGGCACCTACCAGCTGGCCTTCACCCTGGAAGAGGCCTGGAGCGGGAGCGAGCCGGGCTGGCGTGGGGAGGAGGGGCGCCAGCCGACCCCCAGCCTGCCCCGCCCACCCGCCCGGGGCCCTGGCGAGGGGCCCAGCGCCCGGGGCCTGGTGGCCGCCCCCAGCGCCAATCCGAGGGGCGCGGCGACGCCGCCCACCCAAGGGGCGCTCCAGCCGGGGCTCCGCCGGTCGGGCCGGGTGGGGGCGACGGAGCTGATCCACTTCTGGCTGGTGGAGCTGCCTGAAGGGCAGGACCGCTTCGAGGTGGGCCTCTTCAACGCCACGGGGCCCCTGGACTTGGTGGCCACCCCCGAGGACCCCGTGGAGCCGGGGGTGGGGGACTTCCCCTTCAAGGCCATGACCGGCCGGGAGAACGAGCGGCTGGAGGTGGTCCTGGAGGCCGGTGGCCCCCGGCGGTGGCTGGTGGGGGTGGTCAACTGGGAGCCCGTCTCCATCGGGTACGAGATCGAGGTGGCCTTCGACCGGCCCCTCCCGCCCTACCCCGAGTACAAGCCGCCTCTGCCCCAAGTGATCGCCGCCTTGAACCCCCTGGAGCGGGCCATCCGGGCGACGGTCCAGATCTCCACCCCCGAAGGGAGCGCCTCAGGCACCCTCCTCACCCCCGACGGCTTCATCCTGACCAACTACCACGTGGTGGGGGAGTGCCGCTACACCGGCGAGCTCTTCGGCTGCGAGGGGGACCTGCTCCGGGACGAGCGGGGGGAGCCGGTGGAGCTGGTGGTGGGGCTGGCCCACGAGGCCCGGGGGGCGGCCACCCAGTACTTCGTGGCCGAGGTGGTCCGCACCCTGCCCGAGTACGATCTGGCGCTCCTCCAGATCACCCATGACCTGAACGGCCTGCCTGTGCGGGGGCCCATCTTCCCCTGGATCCCCGTCGATCTCTCGCCCGACGGGGTCCGCCTGGGGGATGAGGTGATGGTGCTGGGCTATCCCGCCATCGCCCAGACCGCCGGCCGGATCCCCTTGAGCCTCACCCGGGGGATCCTCTCGGGGTTCACCCTAGAGGGCGGCCGGCGGGTCCTCCTTCAGACGGACGCGGCCATCGAGGCGGGCCACTCGGGCGGCGCCCTCATCCGCCTGCCCGAGGCCCGCTTGGTGGGCGTCCCGTCCGACACCCGCATCGACTGGGAGACTTTCGAGAAGCAGAACTACGCCCGTCCCGTCTCCCTCATCCCTGAGGAGTGGCGGCAGCTCCTGAGGGCCCACGGCGCCACCTTCTTTGGATGGAACCCGGAAGGCTCCGAGGCTTCCGACCCGCCGGCCGATGCTCCCGCCGGGTCACCGGCTCGTCCCTAGGCCGTCCGGGGGCATGGCCCGCCCCCGCCCCGCATAAGATCGGGGCGCGGAAGGGGGCGGGTCCGTGGTCAACTGGCTCTGGGCGGCGATGATCCTCTCGGGGTTTGCCATGGGCCTGGTCCGGGGGGCTGGGACCTCCCTCACCCAGAGCTTCTTCTCCCAAGCCGCGGCGGGCTTCCAGACAGGCCTGCAGGTGCTCATCTACATCATGCTCTGGTTCGGCCTCAGCCGCATCGCCGAGCGGGCGGGGGTGCTGGAGCTTCTGGCCCGCTGCATCCAGCCTTTGGTGCGGCCCCTTTTCCCAACGGTGCCCAAGGGCCACCCGGCCTTCAGCGCCATGGCCCTCAACCTGGCGGCCAACTTCCTCGGCCTGGCCAACGCGGCCACCCCCTTCGGGCTGAAGACCATGCAGGAGCTGAGCCGCCTCAATCCCCGCCCAGGCGAGGCGAGCCAGGCCATGATCACCTTCCTCGCCCTCAACAGCGCGGCCATCGGTCTGGTGCCGTCAACGGCCATCGCCCTGCGGGCCGCGGCGGGCGCCGCCAACCCCGGTGATATTGTGGTCCCCTCCATTGTGGCCACCGCCATCCCCCTGGGCGTGGTCCTGGCGGTCGACTGGGTGATCCGCCAGGTGGACCCCCGCCGGCCGAGCCTGCCGCCCCCGAGGGGAGGCCGCCTATGGCGGGCTGGGTGATCCCTGTTCTGGTGAGCACCATTCTGCTGGTGGGTCTGGCCCGGCGGGTGGACCTACTGGACGCCTTCGTTGACGGGGCCCTGGAAGGGGCCCAGATGGGCCTGCGCATCCTGCCCTTCATCATGGCCATCTACGTGGGGGTGGGGCTCTTTCAGGCGGGCGGTGTGATGGATCTGGTGGCCGAGACCCTGGCGCCCCTGGCCCAGCTCCTGCGCCTGCCCGTCGAGCTCTTCCCCCTGATGCTCATCCGGCCCTTCTCCGGCGGGGCGGCCATGGGGCTGGTGGCCGATATCTTGCGGGAGCACGGCCCCGACTCCCTGGTGGGCCGGACCGCCTCCATCATGGAGGGGAGCTCCGAGACCACCTTTTACGTCCTCACCGTCTACCTGGGGGCGGCGGGGGTGAAGCGCTCCCGGTACGCCCTGCCCTTATGCCTGCTCGGGGATCTGGTGGGCTTTGTCGCCGCCGGTTGGGCGGGCCGGACCTTCTTCTGACGGAGCCCGCCGGCCCGAACCGGCCAGGAGCCCCGCCGCTCCCACCACCAGCAGGACCCCCAGGATCCGATCGGCCTGAAGAGGTTCGCCCAAGCAGAGCACGCCCAGGGTGGAGGCCGCCACTGGCTCGATGGTGGCCAGCAGGCTGGCGGTGGGGGCGGGCAGGGCGGAGAGTCCCCAGGTGTAGAGGAGGTAGGCGCCCAGGGTGGGGACGAGCCCCAGCAGGACCAGGAGCCCCCAGACCTCCCGGTGGTGGGCCAGAGCTTGCCAGGGGGGTGCCGCCACCGCCAGGGCCAGAGCCCCGAAGGCGAAGGCGTAGAAGACTGCGGTCTCCGGCGGGTAGCGCCGCAGGGCTCGCTTGCCGAAGATGCTGTACAGCCCGTAGGTGAGGCCTGAACCCAAGCCGAGGGCCACCGCCCGGGCCGAGAGGCTCTCCCCGCCAAGGAGGGCCTGCCCCGCGCCGGTCACCAAGAAGACGCCCACGAGGGCGAGGCCCAAGGCCGTCAGCTCCCCCACGCCCGGACGGGCGCCCCCCAAGAGCCAGGTGAGGAGCACCACCCAGGCGGGCGCGGTGTAGAGGAGGGCGGCGGCCACCGAGACGGGGGCGGCCTCGATGGCGGCAAAGTACAAGACGTAGAAGAGGCCGATGCTGATCAGCCCGTAGGCGGCGAAGAAGGGTAGGTCCCGCCAGCGGATCCGCAGGCGGCCCGCCCGGGGGAGCATCCAGAGGGCCAGGCCCAGGAAAGCGACGGCCGCCCGGACGCTCACCACCTCCACCGGCGAGAGGCCCGCCTGGTAGAGGCGCTTGCCGAAGAGGCCAAGGGTGCCCCAGAGGGTGGCGGCGGCCAAGACGGGCAGCGCGCCCCGGAAGAAGGCCGATGACGGAAGACGGTACCCGGTCATGGCGTCCCTCTCCGACCGTACGGTGGAGCCATTCTAGCACGGCCCGGCCCGGGCGTCCAGGTTCCTCCACCCCTCCTCAGCCTCGCCTGTCCCCCAGGCGCCCGGCAGGGTCCCGCGCGGCGGCGGAGAACTCTTCTTTGCACGAGGAGATGGATAATTCGGCCATTTCGGAGGTGGGTGGGCTGTGCCGGATCTTTCCCAGTGCCTGGCCCAGTACACGGCCGGGCTCACCTTCGACCAGATCCCCCAGGAGGTGATTGCCCAGGCCAAGCTGCGGGTCCTGGACAGCCTGGGGTGTGCGGTGGCCGCCTTCGACGCCGACACCAGCCAGGTGGCTCGGCGGGTGGCCCGGGAGTTGGGCGGCAACCCCCAGGCCGAGGTGGTGGGGGAGGGCTTCCGTACCGCCGCGGACCTGGCCGCCTTCGCCAACGGGGCGATGATTCGGTACCTGGACGCCAACGACACCTACCTCTCCAAGGAGGCGTGCCACCCCAGCGACAACCTGGCCGCGGTCCTGGCCGCCGCCCAGGCCGAAGGGAAGGGGGGCCGGGAGCTTCTGGAGGGTCTGGTGGTGAGTTACGAGATCCTGGCCCGGCTGGCCGACGCCGCCTGCATCCGGGATCGGGGCTGGGACCACGTCACGTACGGCGCCATCTCTGCGGCGGCGGGGGCGGCCCGGGTGCTGGGCCTGGACGCCGCCACCACCCGGGAAGCCCTGGCCCTGGCGGCCACGCCCAACATCGCGCTCCGCCAGACCCGGGTGGGTCAGCTCTCCATGTGGAAGGGAGCCGCCTTTGCCAACGCGGCCCGGAACGGCCTCTTCGCCGCGTACCTGGCCCGGGCGGGGATGACGGGGCCGGAGGAGGTCTTCGACGGTTTCCGGGGGTTCATCCGGCAGGTCTCAGGGCCCCTGGAGCTACCCCCCTTCGGCGGGGAGGGCGGCCGCTTCAAGCTCCTCGATACGGACATCAAGCACTTCCCGGCCGAGTACCACTCCCAGGCGGCCATCGAGGCGGCCCTGACCGTCCGGGAGCAGATGGCCGCCGATGGGCTTGAAGCGGGGGCCGTGGAGCGGGTCGTCATCCGCACCTTCAAGGTGGCGGTGGAGATCATCGGGGGCGAGCCCGAGAAGTGGCACCCCACCACCCGGGAGACGGCGGACCACTCCATGCCCTACCTGGTCGCCGCGGCGCTGGTCGATGGCGACATCACCCCGGCCACCTTCACTCCCGAACGGGTGCGGGATCCCGAGCTGCACGCCCTCATCCAACGGATCGAGGTGGTGGAGGCCCCCGAGTTCACCGCCCGCTACCCGGACTGGATTCCCACGGAGGTGGCGGTGACCGCCGCCGGCCGGACCTACACCGAGCGGGTCGAGGCGCCTCTGGGCCACCACCACAACCCCATGGACCAGGACGCCGTGGAGGCCAAGTTCCTGAGCCTCACGGGGCCTTCCCTCCCGGAGGAGCGGGCCAGGGCCTTCTTCCGGGCGGTGGAGCGCCTGGAGGCTCTGAACAATCTCGAGGAGCTGCTGGCGCCGTTGCGGCTTGGGGTGTGAGGAGGCGACTGGCGGTTCCCGGGCTTAGATCCCCAAGTATGCCGCCCGTACCCGCTCGTCGCCCAAGAGCTCCGGGCCCGAGCCCTCCAGGGTGATGCGCCCGTTCTCCAAGACGTAGGCCCGGTCCGCCACGGCCAGGGCCTGGGTGACGTTCTGCTCCACCAAGAGGACCGTCACCCCTTGGGCGCGGATCTCCTCCACGATCCGGAAGACCTCCTTCACCAGCAAGGGCGCGAGGCCCAAGGAGGGCTCATCCAGCATGAGGAGCCGGGGCTGGCTCATGAGGGCCCGCCCGATGGCCAGCATCTGCTGCTCGCCCCCCGAGAGGGACCCGGCCAGCTGGTGGCGGCGTTCTTTCAAGCGGGGAAAGGCCTGATAGACCCGGGCCAGGCTCTCCGCTCGGGAGCGGCGGGCCCGGGGCAGGTAGGAGCCTGTGAGGAGGTTCTCCTCCACGGTCATGTCGGGAAAGAGCTGGCGGCCCTCGGGGATGAGGGCCAGGCCCAGGTCCGTCACCCGGTGGGCGGGCAGGTGGTGGATGGGCTTCCCTTCGAAAAGAACCTGGCCCCGCCGGGGGTGGAGGAGCCCGCTCAAGACCCGGAGGGTGGTGGTCTTGCCGGCGCCGTTGGCCCCCACTAAGGTGACCAGCTCGCCCGCCTCCACCCGGAAGGAGACCTCCCAGAGGACCTGGACGGGGCCATAGAAGGCGTCGATCTCGCGAACCTCCAGCATGGCTGCTGCCTCCTTGGTGGTGCGCCGGTGGGCTTGGAGCGCCGCTTGGGAGCCGCCGGGCCCGGCCTCCTGGCCTCGGGCCTCACGTGCCCAGGTACGCTTCGATCACCGCCGGATCCCGGGCGACCTCCGCCGGCGCTCCTTCCGCGATCTTCACCCCGTGGTGGAGGACCACGATCCGGTCGGAGATCCCCATGATGACCTGCATGATGTGCTCCACCATGAGGATGGTGATGCCCTGGTCCCGGATGCGTCGGATCAGCTCGACCGTCTGGGCCGCTTCCGCCGGGTTGAGGCCGGCCACCACCTCGTCCAGGAGCAGCAGGCGGGGCTGGGTGGCCAGGGCCCGGGCGATCTCCAGGCGTTTCCGACCGGCCAGGGTCAGGTCGGAGGCGAGGGAATCCCGCCGGTCGGCCAGCTCCACCTGTTCCAGCACCTCCAGGGCCCAGCGGAGGGCCCCGGCCCGGTCGGGGTGGCGGAGGTAGGCCCCCACCAGGACGTTCTCCAGCACGGTGAGCTGGGGGAAGGGCTTGACAATCTGGAAGGTCCGCCCCACCCCCCGGCGAGCCAGCTCATAGGGCGGGAGCCCCGTCACCTCCTCCCCCAGGAAGGTGAGGCTGCCGGCGGAGGGCCGGACGAAGCCGCTCAGGGCGTTGAAGAAGGTGGTCTTGCCCGCGCCGTTGGGGCCGATGAGGCCTACGATCTCCCCTGCCTCCATGGTCAGGTCCACATCCTTGAGCGCGGTGAGCCCCCCGAAGCGGACCGTTACCTTAGCGGCGTGCAGGAGCGCCAACGCCCAGCCACCTCCTCTGCCGGCGCAGGAGGGTGCGGGCCGTCCCCATAACGCCGGTGGGGGCGAAGCGGATGATGAGGATCATCAGAAGGCCGTAGACCAAGAGGTTGGCCTCGCCCAGGGTGATCCGCAGCCAGTCGCCCGCCCCCTCCAGGAGGACCGCTCCGAGGAGGGGCCCGTAGAGGGTGCCCGTCCCGCCGATGATGGCCATGAGGGCCAGCTCAATGGAGAGCTCCATCTCCAACACCCCGTACGGCTCGAAGAAGGAGAGAAAGATGGCGTAGAGCACGCCGCCCGCCGCCGTCAGCCCGCCGCTGATGGCGAAGGCGGCCAGCTTGTATCGGGTGGGGTTGATCCCCATGGCCATGGCCGCGTCCTCATCCTCCCGGATGGCCTGCAGGGCGTAGCCGAAGCGGCTCCAGCTGAGCCACCAGACGATGAGGAGGGCGATGGCCAGAAGCCCCAGGGCCAGGTAGAACTCCACCCAACGGTCGAAGAGGTCCAGTCCCAGGAAGGGGGGCATGTCGTAAATGAACAGGCCCTGCGCGCCCCCCGTCACCTGGCGCCAGTTGACGGCGACCAGCCGGAGGATCTCCGCCACCGCGATGGTGGAGAGGGTGAAGTAGGGGCCCCGCAGGCGAAAGGTGATCCAGCCCCAGATCAAGGCTATCCCCACCGCGGTGGCCAAGGCCACCAGGAAGCCCCACCAGGGGGCGAGCCCCGTGTTGAGAAGCAGGAGGGTCATCACGTACGCCCCCAACCCGATGAAGGCTGCGTGGCCCAACGAGAGCTGGCCCGCCCACCCACCCACGATGTCCCAGGCCAGGGCCAGGGCGCCGAAGAGGACGATGCTGATCCCCAGGTTCAGGTGCCGGGGGAAGGCAGCCGGGTAGAGCCCGATGAGAAGCAGGATGACGCCGATGCTGAGCAGGCTGCGAAGGCGCGACTCCATGCCGTCCCTCCTTCACTGGGCATGACGCGGCATTATGCCTGGGAGCGCCCGAAGAGGCCGGCCGGGCGGAGGAGGAGCACGAGCAGGAAGGCGATGAGGCCGAAGGCGTCCCGGTACCCGCTGGAGAGGTAGGTGGCGCCCAGCGACTCGGCGACGCCCAGGAGGAGCCCCCCGCCGATGGCCCCGAGCACGTTGCCCATCCCGCCGAGAACCGTCACCACGAAAGCCTTCCGGGTGAAGACGGAGCCCACCGTGGGGATCACGTAAAGGACGGGCAGGAGCAGGACCCCCGCCAGGGACGCGAGGGCCACGCCGATGGCGAAGACCGCATTCCGCACCCGCTGGGTGTCGATCCCCTGCAGTTCGGCGGCCGCTGGATTCTGGGCGGTGGCCCGGATGGCCCGTCCCAGCTCGGTCCGGTTGAGCATCCCGTAGAGCGCCGCGATGACCACCACCGTGATGGCAAAGGAGAGGGTGAGGGGCAGGCTGAAGCTGACGCCCGCCAGCTGGAACGTGGCGGTGGAGTAGCTCGTGTAGATGCTCTGGGGATGGGCGCCGAATCCCAGGAGCAGGCCGTTGCTGATCACCAGGCCGATGCCCACCGTCATGAGGATGTAGCCCTTCTCCGGCCCGCTGGCCATGGGCCCTACCAGCACGCGGTTGGTCACCCAGCCCAAGGCGCCCCCGGCCAGCACCACGATGGGGATGGCCAAGAACGGGTCGAGCCCCGTCGCCCGGAAGAGCCAGAGGGTGAGGTACATGCCGAGGGCCAGGAACTCCCCGTGGGCGAAGTTGATCACCCGCATGACACCAAAGACCAGGCTGAGGCCGATGCCCACCATGGCGTAGATGCCGCCGGTCAGCAGGCCGTTGACCAGGGATTGGACCAGACTGATGACGCCCTCCACCACCAACCCAACCTCTCTCCGCATTTCCAGGACCGGTGGCGGGCCGCCCCCCACCGGCAACGTCAAGGCGGCGGGCGGCGCCTGCGGCGCCGCCCGCGCCCGGCGCTCCGACCCCCAGGGGCCGGACTGGCTACCGCTGGTCCCACGCCGGTGTGGGGAAGCGCGCGGCACCGGCTGCGATCTCAAAGGGGTAGACGGTGACGAAGCGGCCGTCCTGCACCTGCTCCACCACCATCTCGAGGGGGTTTTGGTTCATGAACCCGTCGTAGTCTGCGAAGGTGACGGGCCCCGCGGCCGTCATGAGGTTGGTCGCCTTCAGGGCTTCCCGGACGGCGTCGGGGGCCAGGGACGCGGCCCGGTTGAGCGCGTCGGCGGCGACGATGAGAGCCATGTAGGCTTCAGCCGCGTGGTAGGAGGGCTCCTCGCCGCCCAGGGCCTCCACCAGTTTCCGGTAGAGCTCCTGAGCGCCCGGGTAGGCGACCGAGGGCGTCCAGGAGGTGGCGCTGAAGACGAACTCGGCGGCATCGCCCGCGCCCTGGATGAAGGTGTCGAGGGCGAAGCCCGCCGCGCCCCCGGCGAACATCTTGGGCGTCAGGTTGACCTCCTTCGCCTGCCGCATGATGGCCACCGAGTCTTCCTCGTAGGAGACCATGAAGACGATGTCGGGCTGCAGGGCCCGGAACCGGTTGAGGATGGGCCGGAAGTCCGTCAGGCCCCGATCGTAGACATCCCGCCCCACCACCCGGTAGCCCCGCTCCCGGGCGATCCGCTCGGCAGCGTCGGCCACCGAGGTCTCGAAGGCGCCGCTGCCGTGGAGGATGGCGATGGTCTCCATGCCGCCCAGATGGTCAGCCAGGTTGAGCAGGGAGACAGCATAGGAGGTAGCGTTGGTCTTGGCCCGGAAGACCCAAGGCGACCCGGGCCGGTTGATCTCGTCCGCGGCCGAGCCGGAGACGATGAGGGGGATGCGCTGCCGGGTCGCGTAGGCGGCCAAGGGCTTGCTGATGCTGCTGGAGTAGGTACCCAGGATCATGGGCACGCCGGCGTTGATCAGCCGTTCGGCCGCGGCCAAGGCCGCATTCTGGTTGGAGGTATCATCCTCGATGATCAAGCGGAGGGGCTGGCCTTTGACACCGCCGGCGGCGTTGATCTCGTCCAAGGCCACCTGGTAGCCAGCCATCTGCATCCTCCCGAAGGTGGCGAACCGCCCCGTCTGGGACGTGATGATACCCACCCCGATCCCCTCTTGGGCCGAGCTGGCGGGCGCCAGCAGGCCCAAGCCGAGGACCAGCAGGGTTGCCAACAGGCGGACCAAGCCGATCAACCTCCTGCACGGAGCCCCCAGGGCTCTGAGGATGAGAAGCCCAAGCTGGGGACGATCTTCGCTCAAATTCTAAAAAACTCCTGCTTCCAGAATTGTGAGTGGAGCGCGGCGGAAAGGCAAAGCCCAGTTGATGGCCGTTTTCCTGTCTGGTGCAGCCAGCCCGGCAGGAACGGAGCCGGACGCGGGGAATCGGTGTTCGGGGTCCCCCTCGGGGGACCTCATCCACGGGGGGTGACGAGATGGCCCGCGCCGCGGCGACCTTGCCCCTGCACGGCGGCCGGTGCCCCCGCTGGCTCTTCGAGCGGATGAAGCGGTTGGGGGCGGCCATCGTGGAGGTGATGGTCCACGAGTTCGGCGCCGAGGAGGTCCTCCGGCGCCTGGCCGATCCCTACTGGTTTCAGGCCTTGGGGTGCGTTCTCGGCTTCGACTGGCACTCCTCAGGGGTGACCACCACCGTCTGCGGGGCCCTGAAGGAGGGCCTCCGGCCGCTCCAGCGGGAGCTGGGGCTGTATGTGGCCGGCGGCAAAGGAGGCGCCTCCCGCAAGACGCCTCAGGAGATCGAAAGCTACGTGGAGCAGGACGGGCTGACGGTGGACGGGCCCCAGCTGGTGCGGGCCAGCCGCCTGGCGGCCAAGGTGGACAACACCGCCCTCCAGGACGGCTTCCAGCTCTACCACCACGTCTTCTTCTTCACCGCCAGCGGCGCCTGGGCGGTGGTCCAGCAGGGGATGGAACCCGCGGGCCGGTGGGCCCGCCGCTACCACTGGCTCTCCGAAGAGGTGGAGCGCTTCACTGAAGAGCCCCATGCGGCCGTCTGCTGCGACCGGACGGTCCGGCCCGTCAACCTGGTGGCAGCCGAAAGCGCCGCCTGCCGGGAGACCACCACCGCCCTGGTTCAGGAGCCGCCGGAGCGGGTGGTGCGGGAGCTGCGCCGCATCGTGGAGACGGGCCGCCACCTTCAGCTGCCCATGGCCCACCAGGTGCCCCGGGCCGCCTACCTGGAGCGGGCCCTGTTGGAGCTGTACCAGGCCCCGCCCGAAAGCTTCGAAGAGCTCTTGGGCCGGCCGGGGGTGGGGCCCAAGACCCTCCGGGCCCTGGCCTTGGTGGCCGAGGTCACCTACGGGGCCGCCCCCAGCTACCGGGATCCGGTGCGGTACACCTTCGCCCACGGCGGCAAAGACGGGACGCCCCGGCCGGTGGACCGGGAGCTGTACGACGAGACCATCACGGTGATGGAGCAGGTTCTGGCAGAGGCTCGGGTGGACCGGAGCGAGCGGCTCCACGCCCTGCGCCGGCTGGCCCGGTACTCGGCCCAGCTCAAGCCCCGGTGAGGGCCGCCCCGGTGGGTTCAAAAGGCGCGCTAGAAGATGAGGGTGAGCAAGAAGCCGATGGCGCCGATGCAGGCCACGATGAGCCCATAGGAGAGGAACTGCCGCTTCTGCCGGCGGCTGACGCTGGGGCCGGCTCGCAGGCCGAAGTAGGTCATCCCCACTCCCAGCAGCGTGAGCAGAAGGAACCAGCCCACGGTCTCAGCCCCTTTCGGGATGCTTGGCTGCGCGCCGCGTGACGCCCCGGGGCGCCTGGCGCATGAAGGTCTTCCCTCAAAAGTATTCTACCATGCGCCCAGCGCGAAAGAAGGCGGGAGGGCGGCAATGGGCTGTCCAAGCGGCTTGCCGCGCCTGTGAGCCCTTCGGGGTTGGATCTCCGGAGTCGGATCGGATCCGTCGGGTTCCGTCAGGTCCGGAAGAGGGGCGAGCGCTGGACGATGGCCGCCGCCGGCCGGTACATCAGGTTGAGGTACTCGGCCAGCATCCGGTCGCTGGTGAACCGCCCATCGGCCAAGCGGATGCTCTCCCGCATCATCTGCCGCCAGCGGGTCGGGTTCTCGTAGAAGGTGGGGATCACCTCGTCGACCAGAACCTCGATCAGGCTCACCAGGTCCTGCTCATCTTGCCCCGGGCCCTCGTACCCGCTGCCGATCTGCCACCCATTCACCCCGTGCCGGACCCCTTCCGGCCACCACCCGTCCAAGACGCTCACGTTGAGGACGCCGTTCAAGGCCGCCTTCATCCCCGACGTGCCCGAGGCCTCCAGGGGGCGCTGGGGCGTGTTCAGCCAGACGTCGCACCCCCGGGTGAGGAGGGCGCCCAGGTCCATGTCGTAATCGGGCAGGAAGGCGACCGCCTGGGGGAAGCGCCGGCTCATCCGCCACAGGTGCTGGACCAGCTGCTTGCCCGCGTGATCCTCAGGGTGAGCCTTGCCCGCGAAGACCAGCTGGATGGTCTGGTCTTCCAGGAGGGGTTCGATCACATCGGGCCGCTGGAAGATGAGGGTGGGCCGCTTGTAGGGGACGGCCCGGCGAGAGAAGCCGATGAGGAGCCGCTCGGGGTTGAAGGTCTGGCCCGTCCGGCGGCGGATCTCGTCGATCAGCTCCCGCTTGGCCTGCATGTGGGGGGCCCACAGATCCTGCCCAGCCTCGTAGGCCCGCCGGATCCGGGGATCCTGCCAGGTCCGGACGTGGACGCCGTTGGTGATGGAGAGGATGGGGGCCGTCCCCTCCACGTCCTCCCACATCTTCCGGGCCGTCGCCCCGTGCATCTTGGAGACACCGTTGGCGAAGCTGGAGAGCCGCAGGCCGGCCACCGTCATGTTGAAGGGGTCCCCGCCCAGGGCCACCATCTCGTGCCAGGCCAGGCTGTTGAAGGCGCCCATCTCCTGGAGGAGGTGGAGGGGGTGGGACTCGTTCCCCGCCATGACAGGGGTGTGGGTGGTGAAGATCACCTCGTCCCGGGTCGCCTCCCAGGCGGCCTGGAAAGAGAGCCCCCGCTGCCGCTTCTCCCGGATGAGCTCCGTCCCCGCCAGGACCGTATGCCCCTCGTTGAAGTGGTAGAGCTGAACCTCCTCGCCCAGGGCCCGCAGGGCCCGCACGCCCCCGATGCCGAGGACGATCTCCTGGGCGATCCGGGCCGGACCGTGGCCGTTGTAGAGCCGGCCGGTGATCCAGCCGTGGGGCTCGTCGGGCGCACCCGCATCCAGGAGGTAGAGGGGGGCGTTCTCGAAGGCCTCGGTCTTCCACACCTTCAGGGGGACCGTCTCCCCCCGGATCGCCACCTCCACCCGCACCCCGGTGTCGGTGCAGAAGTCGGGGGTGTAGTGGGGGAAGTCATCGTGGGGCCAGCCGTGCTCATCCAGCCGTTGGCGGGTGTACCCTTGGCGCCAGAGGATCCCGATGCCCACCAGAGGCAGGTCCAGATCCCGGGCGGTCTTGAGGATATCCCCCGCCAGGACCCCCAGGCCCCCCGAGTAGATGGGGAAACGGGAGCTCAAACCGTACTCCATGCAGAAAAAGGCGACGCGCGGTTGGTCTCGGCGGCCCACGACCACCTCTCCCTTCCGCCCCGTAGGGTGACTCCCACCTGGCGGGGCCTCCCGCGGGAATGGCTGGAATCGAGGCGTCCATAGGCCGGGATCAGGGCCGGGAAGGCGTCATGGGAGGCGCATCCAGACCAGGCCGTTGGGCTCCCGCTGGAAGCCCGCCTGCTGGAGGACGGCGGCCACCGGCTGGTCCAGGATGGGGGCGTCGCCCCACCACCCGACCCGCACCCGCTGCAGCCCCACCCGGGGGAGCTGGGCGACCAGGGCGCCCAAGGCGTCCCGCTGCCCGGCCTCGCCCAGCCCCTCCCAGGCCTCCAGAGGGGTGAGCCGCTGGGGGCCCACCTCCAGGACCAGGACGGGACGAGGGCCCTGGAAGAGCACCCAGACTCCCGGCCGGCGGGGAATGGCCGGCGGGTGGGAGGGGTGAGGATCCCCACTGGAACGGCGCAGGGCGGGCCAGAGGTTGGCCGGGTCGAGGGCGGCCAGGAGCCGGAACGTGCCGGCTGTCTCCGGGTCGGGCCGATCCCGCAAGAGCTCCACCCCTTCGGGCAGCCCGAACTGGAGCCCGCTCAGCCCCCGGACGAAGAGGCCCCGGCGGACCTCGCCTACCGCCTCCAGGTAGAGGAGCGCCTCCACCACCTCGTCCCAGCGGCCCAGGGGGGCCAGGTCGAAGAGCTCCCGGGTGACCAGCCCGTACCGCTCCAGGAGGAGCCGGGCCACGGTCAGGGCTTGGGGGCGCGGGCTTTCGTCCTCGGCCCCTCCCGACGGGGAGGGTGGGACAGCGAAGGGGGTCCCCAGGGTCCCGCCTGGGGGCATCCTTTCCGGGCCCGCCACTGGCGCCCCCGGCAGCAGGCTCCAGCGGCCCGCGGCCAGGGCCCGCCGGCGGCGCTGGTCCCGGCCCAGCCGTTGCCGGATGCGGCGGCGGGCCGCCAGCCGGGCGGAACGCCGGCCCGGGAGGCCGGGCCAGGGGGAGGGCAGCCCCGAGGCGGGCGCCGGTGGCGCTGCGGGGGCCGGCCCCTCCTGGCCCGGCGGCGCCTCCTCCCAGAGCCGGAGGGCTTCCAGGCTGTCGTGGGTCACCCAGCCCTGGCGGGCCAGGGTCCAAAGGGCCGCCTCCAGCCGCTCGGGACTGGTCCCCGGCAGGCGTTCCAGGAACTCATCCCAAAAGAGGGCCCCCCGGGCCTCGAGGAGAGCCAGTACCTGGCCTTCCAGGCCGCCGGCAGGCGGGGCCGGCCAGGCCCAGACCCCCGCCACCTCCCGCCAGCGATCCCGCTCGAAGAGGGCGCAGGCGGGCAGGCCGCCCACCTCACCGCCCACCCAGAGCCAGTGCCCCGAGCGGAGGAGGTACTCCAGCCCGGCCCGGAGGAGGCCCGGGGGAAAGGCCGGCAGGCGGGCCCCGAGGACCGCCTCCCAGAGGGATGGGGAGAGAAGCCACCCTCGGAGGGGGACCAGGGCGGCCTCGAGATCCTCCTCCAGGGCCGCGGGCGAGGCCTCAGCAAGGGAGGCTGTCCTTCGAGACCCTTCCTCGCCGGGCCCCACCCCTTGCCACCGGAGGGCCAGGACCTGAACCTGCTCGAGGGGCACGGGTTCCACGGCCCGGCGGGCCGCGGCTAGGCTCTCCCAGTGGATCCGCCGGAGGAGCTGGGCCGCGCACCACTCCTCGCCCTCGATCCCTTCCCGGAAAGCGCCCCGCACCAGCGTGCCCTCCCCCTCCAGGTCCGCCAGAAGCTCGGCCAGCCAGGCCCCCTGGCCCAGGTGCGCGGCGGCCTCCTCCAAGGTGAAGGGGCCCTGGTGGGCGGCGTACCGTTCCGCCAGCACCCGCCGCAGGGCCGGGCCCGGGTTGGTGGCGGGCAGCCTCTCCAACAAGGCCGCCGGCACCCAGGCCTGGGCCCGCCCGGGAACCCAGGGGGCCAGCTCCGGCGGTAGGGGCCGGGCGAGCCCCGCCTCTTCCAGTTGAGCCAGGAAGCGGCCGGCATCGCTTTCGCAGCGGGCCTGGGCCTCGGCGAGGGTGAGGGCGCCCAGCCGTTCCAGCAGGTCCAGAAGCTGGGAGGGGGTGGTGGCCCGGCGGCCCGGCGCCGTCCCCTGGAGCTCGGCCCGGATCTGCTCGATCACCTCCCGGTCCAAGAGCTCCCGCAGCACCTGGGAGCCCAGGGCCTCCCGGAGGGCCTGCTGGGAGAGCTGGAGAAGCTGGGCCCGCCGTTCCGCCCGGGGGCTGTCGGTGTGGTAGACGTAGTCTCCCAGGAAACGGAAGACCAGGCCGGCGGCGAAGGGCGAGGGCGCGGGGCGCTGGACCACCTCCAGACGCCGCCGGCCCGCCTTCACATCCTCCAGGACGCTCCTGAGGCCGGGCACGTCCAGCGCCTCGTGCCAGAGCTCCCGCAAAGCCTCCACCACCAGGGGGAAGTCGGGCTCGGCGCGGAAGGCCTCCAGGAGGTCGCTCGCCCGGAGCCGCTGCTGCCACAGGGGCCGGCGGCGGAGGGCGGTGGAGCGGGGAATGAGGAGGGCCCGGGCGGCGGCGTGGCGGAAGAGGACGGCAAAGAGCGGGCTGCCCGTCGCCTCCTCGCTGATGAGGGCCTCCAGGTCGGGGAGGAGGTCGAGGTCCGCCAGGGCCAGGGGCGCCTCACCCCAGCCGGGGAACCGGAGGAGGAGGCCCTCGTCGGCCACCACCCCCTCCACCTGCAGGCCCAGAACCTCCCGGGCCCGGGCCTGGAAGGCGAGGAGCCAGGCCCGGTTGAGCCGGGCGCCGAAAGGCGCGTGGAGGACCGCCCGCCAGTCGCCCACCTCGTCGGGGAAAAACTCCAGGAGAAGGCGCTGGTGGGTGGGGAGGAAGCCTGTGGCCGCCCGCTGCCGCCGGGCCAAGGCCACCAGGAGGCGGGCCGCCTGCTCGTCGGCGGGGTAGTGCTCCTGGAGCCAGGCGACGGCTGCCCGTTCCGCCTCCGGCCCCGGCAGGTGAGCCGTCCCTTCCAGCCGCCGGGCGAGGGCCTCCAGGAGCTGGCCCACCTGCTCGCCCGTCTCCCGGCTCCGGCCCACCGGATCCCCCCGCCAGAAGGGGAGCCGGGGGACCCGGCCCGGGGCGGGGGAGACCACCACCCGGTCGGGGCCGATCTGGTCCACCTGCCAGGTGGTGTTCCCCAGGACGAAGACATCCCCCACCCGGCTTTCGAAGACGAACTCCTCATCCAGCTCGCCCACCAGGCGCCGGTCGTGGGTGACCGCCTGGTAGAGCCCCCGGTCGGGGATGGTGCCCCCCTGGGTGGCCACCGCCATACGGGTGCCGGGGAGCCCCTCGATCCGCCCTTCGATCCGATTCCACTCGATCCGGGGCTTGAGCCGGCCCAGCACGGGGTGGCTGTAGCCGCCGGCGAGAAGCTTCAACACCGAGCGGAAGGCGGCCCGGCTCAGGTGCCGGTAGGGGTAGGCCCGGCGGATGAGGCGGAAGAGGCGCTCTTCCTCCCAGCCCTCCTCGGGGCCGGCGGCAGCCATGGCGGCCACCTGCTGGGCCAGGACGTCGAGGCAGTTCTCTGGGACCCGGGTCTCCTCCACCGCCCCCTCCCGGGCCGCCTGGGCGACGGCCACCGCCTCCACCAAATCCAGGGGGGTCTTGGCCAGGATTCGTCCCTTGGAGGTCTGGGTGAGGAGGTGGCCCGCCCGGCCCACCCGCTGGAGGGTGGCGGCGACGCTCTTGGGCGACTCCACCTGGATGACCAGATCCACCGCCCCCACGTCGATCCCCAGCTCGAGGGTGCTGGTGGCCACCAGGCCCCGGAGGCGGCCCGCCTTGAGATCGGCCTCCACCTGCTCCCGGACCTCCCGGGAGAGGCTCCCGTGGTGGCTCCGGACCAGGGGCTCGCCCGCCAGCTCGTTCAGCTCCCGGGTGAGCCGCTCCGCCTGGCCCCGGTTCTGGACGAAGACGATGGTGGAGCGGTGGCTCCGGATCAGCTCCACGATGCGCGCCGCCAGCACCGGCCAGGTGGGGGGCCGGCCCAGGGCCTCCTGGGACCGGCGGAAGGGATCCGCCGGCGCCTCCACCAGGAGGTCCAGCCCCTTTCCTGAGCCCGCCCCGGCCGGCGGCCCAGCATCCACGATGGTGACGGGCCGGTCCCCACCCAAGAAGGCGGCGATCCGCTCCAGGGGCCGCTGGGTGGCCGAAAGGCCGACCCGTTGGATGGAGTGACCGGCCCAAGCTTCCAGCCACTCCAGGGTGAGGGCCAGCTGGACCCCCCGCTTGCTCCCCGCCAGCTGGTGGATCTCGTCGACGATGACGGCCCGGACGGTCTTGAGCATCTCCCGGGCCCGGGGCGCGAGCAGGAGGAGCAGGAGGGATTCGGGGGTGGTGATGAGGATCTGGGGCGGGCGGCGGACCATGGCCCGGCGGGCCGACGGCGGGGTGTCGCCGGTGCGGACGGCCCGGGTGGGGGCCTGGGCAGGCAGTCCCTGGGCCCGGGCCAGGGCGGCGATCCCCTCCAAGGGCTCCTCCAGGTTCCGGTGGATGTCGTTGTCCAGAGCTTTCAGGGGCGAGACGTAGAGCAGGTGGACCCCGGTCTCGACGGGGCGCCCCTCGGAGGCTCCCGAGCCCGGCGGCTCCCACATCCGGCGGAAGAGCCGGTCGAGGAAGACGAAGAAGGCGGCCAGGGTCTTGCCCGACCCGGTGGGGGCCAGAAGGAGGGTGTGCTCACCCCGGGCGATGACGGGCCACGCGGCCCGCTGGGGCGGGGAGGGCCGGCCGTAGCGGCGGCGGAACCAGTCCTGCACGATGGGGTGGAAAAGCTCCAGGCCCTCCGCGGGAGCCGCTGATCCGCCCGTTGCCGGCGGATTGGGACTGGATCGGTCGACGGACATCGCTCATGCCACCCTCCTCGGGCCTGGCCTCGGCTTGTGCTTCCTCCCGAGAACCACCTTCCGCGCCACGGGAGGAGGCGTCTCCCAAGTGGTGAAAAGACTCACGTAAGTTCACCATCTGCTCATCCACCAAGGGCTTTCGCCCACAAGGGAAAGGAGACTCCCTCGCGATGCGTCGATGCCGGCGCTGGCTGGCTCTCGCGCTCGTGGTGAGCGGGCTCTGGCCAGCCGCGGTCGCCGCCCTGGACGGGACCGGGCCGGTGGTGGAGGTGGCCAGCGACCGCCTCCCCAACGGTCTCGAGCTCTACGTCTATGAAGACCATACCGCCCCCGTGGTCTCTGTCAACCTCTGGTACCGGGTGGGCTCCCGGGACGAGCCCATCGGGCGCCGGGGCATGGCCCACCTCTTGGAGCACATGATGTTCAAAGGCTCCCAGCGGGTGGGGCCGGAAGAGCACGCCCGGATCATCGACCAGGTGGGGGGCGAGATGAACGCCTTCACCTCCGCGGACGCGACGGTCTACTGGAACAAGGTTCCCGCGCCCTACCTGGAGCTGGTCTTCGAGCTGGAAGCCGAGCGGATGGCCAACCTGGTCCTCACCGAGGCGCACCTCCAGACGGAGCGGGAGGTCGTCAAGGAAGAGTTCCGCCTGGGCCTGGAGAACAACCCCCTGAGCCTGGCCTTCGAGCGGTTCCAGGCGGTGGCCCTCGCGGGGACGCCCTACGCCTGGACCCCCCACGGCTTCCTGGAGGAGCTGGACGCCATCACCGTCCAAGACCTGGAGGCGTTCTACCGGACGTACTACGTGCCCAACAATGCTGTCTTGGTGGTGGCCGGCGACACCGACCTGGCCACCGTCCGCCGCCTGGCGGAGAAGCACTTCGGGCCCATCCCGCCGGGCCCGGTGCCGGAGCGGGCCCCGGTGACGCCCCAGCCGGCGGGGGAGACCCGGCGGGAGACCATCACCTTCCCCGTGCAGCTGCCCGTGGTCCTGGGCGGCTACGTGATCCCCGGCGTGCGCTCCGCCGACATGGAAGCCCTCCAGGCCACGGGGCTGATCCTTTCGGGCGGCGAGAGCGCCCGGATGTACCGGTCCCTGGTGCGGGAGCAGCAGGTGGTGTTGGCCGCCCTGGGCCTCGCCCAGCAGTATGAGGAGGCGGGGCTCTTCCTGCTCGCGGGGCTCTACCTGCCGCCGGTCCAGTCGGAGGCGGTGGCGGCCGCGCTGGTGGCGGAGGTGGAGCGCCTGGCCGAGGGCGTCAGCGACGAGGAGCTCCAGCGGGTGAAGAACCAGCTGGTGGCCACCTACGTCTTCGCGCTGGACACGTTGGATGGGGTGGCCAACGCCATCGGCTCGGCAGTGGTCCTGGAAGGCGGCCTGGAGAAGTTCACCCGGGGTTTGGACCCCTACCTTGCCCTCACCTCCGACGACATCGTCCGGGTGACCCAGACCTACCTGACGCCGGACCGGCTCACCCTGGTGGATGTGGTGCCCGCGCCGCCCGCCGCTCTTGAGGAAGGAGGGGCCAGCTGATGACCCGCCAGCGCCCGATCGCCCTCCGGTGCCTGCCCGCCGCCCTGGCTGGAATCCTGGCGCTGCTCCTGGCCGCCCCCAGCGTCTGGGCTGCCGGGGCGATCCAGGTTCCGCTCATCACCGAACCCCAGCCCATCGCCGTCCCACCCGTCACCCACGAGACCTTGGCCAACGGGCTCCAGGTCTGGGTGGTGGAGCGGCACGAGCAGCCCATCGCCCTCTTCACCCTGGTCCTGCCCCGGGGGAAGCTGGCCGACCCACCGGGCAAGGAGGGGCTGGCCGCCTTCACCGCCGCCCTCCTCAAGCAGGGGACGACGAGCCGGACGGCGGAGGAGATTGCGGAGGCCATTGAGTTCGTGGGGGGGAGCCTCACCAGCTCGGCCGGGACGGAGAACACGGTGATCTCGGCTCAGGTGGTGGCCAAGGACGCGGCCCTCGCCCTGGAGCTGATGGCCGACGTGGTCCTCAACCCCACCTTTCCCGAGGCGGAGGTGGCCCTTCTCCGCCAACAGTTCATCGGCGCCGTCCGCCAGCAGAAGGATGATCCCTTGGCCCTGGCCAGCGTCCATGCGGCCGCCTTCTTCTACGGGGCAGGCCACCGGCTGGGCCGGCCGGAGACGGAAGAGTCCTACACCGCCATGACCCGGGACGACATCGTCGCCTTCCACCGGGATCACTATGGTCCCCGGGAGGCCATCTTCCTGGCCGTGGGCGATCTGGATCCCCAGTGGGTGGTGCAGGAGGTGGAGCGGCTCTTCGGGAGCTGGCAGGGACCGGCCGCGCCCCCGCCGGAGATCCAGCCCGTGCCCCGGCTGGAGGCCAGCCGGGTCCGCTGGGTGGCCCGGCCGGGCCAGACCCAGGTGCAGGTCCGCCTCCGGCAGAACGGGCCCGCCCGGACCGCGGAGGAGTGGGTCGCCCTCCAGGTGGCCAACCAGATCCTGGGCAGCGGCGGCTTCGCCTCCCGGCTGATGCAGGCCATCCGGAGCGACCTGGGCCAAACCTACGGGATCTGGAGCCAGTACACCACCTACCGCTTCCCCGGGGCCTGGGAGCTGGCCACCTTCACCCGGAACGAGAGCCTCTGGGCCACCCTGGAGGCGATCCACACGGAACTGCGCCGCTTTGCCGAGGAGGGCGTCACCGAGGAGGAGCTGGCCAAGGCCAAGAGCCAGCTCTTGGGCCGGTTCCCCCTCCAGCTGGAGACCCTGGCGGGGACCGCCGCCTTGGTCACCGACGCCATCCTGGATCACGGCAGCCTGGACCCCATCACCGACGTGCCGGAGCAGGTGGCCGCCCTGACCCTGGCTGACGTGAACGGGGCCATCCGGGCTCATCTGGACCCCGAGCGCTTCGCGGTGGTCCTGCTGGGCGATCCGGCCGTGCTGGAGACGGCCCCCGGGCCCATCTTCGGCGTGCCCCGGGAGCAGGTGGAGATCGTGGATTGGACCGCGCCCGTCCGGGGGTATCGCCCGGGCGACCGGTGACGCCGGGCGGGTGGGCCCGGGGTGGCGGGAGGACCTGCCGCCCAGCCCGTGCCCAACCGACCTTCCAAGACGGATGGAGGCCCGGCCTGACTGCCGGGCCTCACCCTTTTGGTCCGGGACGGCACCGACTGGTCACCTGGTCGGCCCCGGCGCCGGAAACCCTTTCCGGCAGGGGGCGGTCGTTCCCAGGTGAAACCACTGGCACGAGTGGAGCCAGGTGTCAGGGCGAGGCCTCGGAAGGGGAGAAGCCTTCTGGCACCGGGAGGGGGCGATCCCATGGTACAGCGACCTGAGGCCAAGGGGGGCCCGGGGCTTCGGCAGGCCGCATGGGCTGGCCGCTGGCGGCAAGCGGTGCTGGGGGTGCTGTTGGGGCTCTTGGTGGCACTGCCGGCCGCGGCGCAGGTGGACGGGCTCCTCTCCGAGGGGAGCAGGACCGTCGAAGGCCCGGTGGTCGCCCTCTTCCCGCTGCAGGTGCTCAATCAGACCCCGGCCGACTCGGAGGACCTTCGGCTCTTAGCCGAGGCTTTGCCCGACGCGCTGGCCGCCCGGTTGGTCCAGTCGGGGCAGTTCCGCCCCCTGACCGGTGTCCGGCTCCAACGCCATCTGGGGGCCGCGGGGATCCCAGCCGCCGACGGCGACGCCACCGCGGAAGGAATGCGGGCCTGGCTCCAGGAGGCGGCGGAAGGTCTCTTGGAGCAGGGCCAGGTCCAGGAGGCGGTGCTGGGGCGGCTGATGGCGGTGCAAGGCGGCTTGGTGGCGGTGGTGGAACGGTACCAGCTGAGCCGCAGGCCGGCGCCCACCGCTCAGCTGGTCGGCTCGGCCGTGGCGGTGGCCGACAAGGCCCCGGCCATGCTGGAGAAGGCAGCCGACCTGCTCCGCCAGCTCTACCCGCCCGAGACGGAGGTGGTGCCCCGCGCCGTGGAGCGGCTGGTGGTCCTGCCTTCGGCCCTCCGGCTACCCATCGGCCAGAGCCACAAGCTGAACGTCCTCGCCTTTGACCAGGACGGGACCCTCCTGCCCAACGTCACCCTGGTCTTCCAGTCGGGGGATGAAGGTCGGGTCGCCGTCTCCTCCGACGGCGTGGTGACCGCCTTGGCGCCTGGCGAGGCGACGGTCCAGGTCCAGGCCTTAGGCCGGCCCACCACGGCCGGGGCCGCCTCGGTCACCGTGCAGGTGCTGGCGCCCACCCTGGGTTTTCGGGGCGGGGCGACGGTGGCGGGCACGGCCGGGCAGGCGGAGAACCCGTTGGTCTTCGGTCTGCGGCTTACCCCCAGCGCCGCCTTCCAGACCACCGCCCAACGGGTCGACCTCAGCCGGGGGCTGGAGAACCCCCTCACCTTCCTGACCGGCTTCTTCAGCTCCCTCTTGGGCGGCGGCCGCGTCACCCTCGATCTGGACGCCCGGCCCAGCCAGGACCTGACGGTGATGTTGGAGGCCATGCAGCGGAGCAGCAGCGGTTACTTCGGCACGGGGGTGGGCTTGGTGGCGCCCCTGCGGCAGGGCATCGAATCGGGGCTGGCGGTCCGGCTCACCCTGGGGACGCAGATGAGCTGGTTCCGGGGCCACCGCTTCACCATCCCCGTGGAGCTCAACGCGGACCTGATCTTCCGCCGGGGCGAGGAGGCCGCCACCGAGGCCCGGCTGGCCCTGGTGACGGGGATCGATCTCTTTCAGTGAGGAGGCTGGCGGTGTGGCGCAACCCCTTCGAATCGCCGTCGGGTCCACCAACCCCACCAAGGTGGAGGCGGCCCGGGCCGTGGTCCGGGCCTACTTCCCCGGGGCGGAGGTCCTGCCGGTGGAAGTGGCCAGCGGGGTCCGCAACCAGCCCCTGAGCCAGGGGGAGACGGTGGCAGGGGCCCGGAATCGGGCCCGCCGGGCGCTGGAGGCGACGGACGCCGCCATCGGTCTTGGGATGGAGGCGGGCGTGGCTCTGGAAGGGGCGAGGGCCTTTCTCGTGGGGTGGTGTGTCGCCCTGGATGGGGCCGGACGGGAGGGGGCTGGCTGCGGGCTGGTGATCCCCCTCCCCCCGGACGTGACGGCCTGGCTCCGGCAAGGCCGGGAGCTGGGCCAGGTGATGGCCGAACGGAGCGGCAACCCCCAGATCGGCCGAGAAGGGGGGACGGTCGCCCTCCTCACCCGGGGCTACGTCACCCGCCGGCAGACCTGGGAGCTGGCCTGTGCCTACGCGCTCTCCCCCTTCCTGGAGGGTGACCGCGCCTGAGGCGGAGCGCGCCGGCGTGGGAGGGCTCAGAGCTGGAGCAGGGCCCGGGCGGTGAAGAAGTAGAGGAGCAGGCTGATCACGTCGCCGACGGAGGTGATGAAGGGCGCGGAGGCGACGGCCGGGTCGATCCGGAGGAGCCGGAGGACGAAGGGCAGCGCCGCGCCCACCAGCCCCGAGGCGACCACCGTCGCCGCCAGGGCCATGGCCACCGCCAGCCCCAGGAAGCTCTCGCCCGTCCGCAGGTAGGCCATCACCCAGGCCACCAGGCCCAAGGCCACGCCCAAGATGAGCCCCGTGACCAGCTCGCCTCGCAGGGCCCGCCAGACCTCCCGACCCGACAGCTCGCCCGTGGCCAGGGCCCGCACCGTCACCGTGGCCGTCTGGGCGCCGGTGTTCCCGCCGGTGGCCATGATCACGGGAATGAAGAAGGTGAGGGCGATGGCCGCCTGCAGGGTGCTCTCAAAGCTGGCGATGATCAGCCCCGAAACAGAGTTGAAGAGCAAGAGCCCCAAGAGCCACGGGAGCCGCCGGGCCACCCGCTGGAAGGGCCTCAGGCCGTAGTAGCGGTCGGCCCGGGAGCCGCTCTCGGGGGTCATGGCCGCGAAGCGGTGGAAGTCCTCGGCCGCCTCCTCCTCCAGCACGTCCATGGCGTCGTCCACGGTAATGACGCCCACCAGCCGCCCCTCCCGGTCGACCACGGGCAGGGCCAGCAGGTCGTACTCGGAGATGATGCGGGCTGCTTCTTCCCGGTCCGTATCGGTCCGGACGCTGATCACGTCGTGGACGGCCAGCTCCCCCACCGGCCGGTGGGGATCGGCCAGCACCAGGTCCCGCAGGGAGACGACGCCCCGCAGATGGCGACCTGAGTCGGTGATGTAGATGTTGTAGATGGTCTCCTTCCCCAACCCCACCCGGCGGATCTTCTCCAGGGCCTGGCCGGCCGTCAAGTTCTCCTGGATGCTGACGTACTCGGGCGTCATCAACCGGCCCGCCGAGTTGGGCGCGTAGCCCAGGAGGAGGGTGGCGATCTCCCGCTCCTCGGGTGAGAGTTGGGCGAGGAAGCGCTTGGCCACCTTGGCCGGCATCTCATCCAGGAGCCGGGTCCGGTCGTCGGGGGACATGTCCTCCAGGATCTGGACCACTTCGTGATCGTGCAGGCTGGCCAGAAGTTCTTGCTGCTTGTCCCCTTCCAGGTACTCGAAGACCTCGATGGCCCGGTCCTTCTCCAGGAGGCGGAAGACCACCGCCCGGCTGGTGGGAGGGAGCTCCTCCAAGAGATCCGCGGCGTCGTGGGTGGAGAGGCCCTGCAGGTGGCTCTTGATCTGGGGAAAGGCCCGGTCAGCGACCAGTTGGAGCAGGTCTTGGGAGATGGGGCTCATGGCACACCCTCCTCGAGCGGCCGGCCGGCCGACCTGGAGGGATTAGGCCACGAACCGCCTCCCGGCTCGAAGAGGCCGGTGGGCAAGGGCGCAGCAGGCTCCAGGGGCCGGGCGGCCGCGCATGATCATCCGACGTCCGCGTGAAGGTTCCAAGGTCGGGAACGACCGCCTGAACGGCTCGCCCCGTCTCGGACTCGGTCCCTGTTCCATGGTGCCCTCACCCCCTCCGGTGCCACAGGCGTTCATGACGAATCAGGTGCCGGTCCGATTGTACACCTTCCGTTTCCGCCACGCAATCAGCCTCAAGGGCCGGAGGCCGACGGGAAGCCTCGGACGGCGAGCCGGCGGAACCCGTGGAAAGGGTTTCCATCCCCCGGCGGTGGGTCACCTGGCCGGCAAAGCGGCGGTGGCCGGCCGCCCGTGGTTTGGGCTCCAGTGGAGCTTCTGATGACCCTTCTGAGGTCACCCCCTTGGTCCCGCCCATAGACTGTCGCAGGCTGGGTCGTAGGGCGACCTGGTACCGACGGACGGGTGGGATGCCTGGGTGGAACGGCAGAAGGCCAACGGGCTGGCCAGGGGTGGGGAAGCGGGGCCGGGCGGTGCCCGGTGGGCGTGGGACGGGGTGGTGGAAGCGCCCCTGCCGGGCAGGCTGGCCAAGCCTCGGCAGGTGGGGCTCACCATGGTGCTGGACAAGGGGACGCCCCTCGCCGCCTTGGAGGGGTGGCTGGCCATGGCCGCCCCCTTTGTTGATCTCTGGAAGCTGGGTTTCGGCACCTCGGCCCTCCTCAGCCAGGAGGCCCTGGCCCGGCGGGTCAGCCTGGCCCGCCGGTATGGGGTGGAGGTCTACCCCGGTGGCACCCTCCTGGAGGTGGCCGTCTACCAGGATCGGCTGGAGGCGTGGATTGAGCGGGCCTTGGCCGTGGACTTGGCCGTCGCGGAGGTCTCCGACGGCACCATCCCCTTGCCTCTCTCCCGCCGGGCTCAGGTGGTGGCCCGGTTGACGGAGGCGGGGTTCACCGTCATCACCGAGGTGGGGAAGAAGCACCCCGCAGACCGCCCCTCACCGGCGCTGATGGCTGAGCTGGTCCGGGCCGACCTGGAGGCAGGCGCGGCGTGGGTGATCATCGAAGGGCGAGAGACCGGCCAAGGGGTGGGGGTGTACCGGGAGGATGGATCCCTGGATCCGGCGTTGGTGGAAGGGCTGGTGGCCGCCGCCGGGGGGCCCGAACGCCTCCTGTGGGAAGCGCCCCAGAAGGGGCAGCAACAGGCCCTGATCGAGCGGTTCGGCCCCAACGTCAACCTGGGGAACGTGCCCCCGGGAGAGCTCTTGGCCCTGGAAGCCCTGCGGGTGGGCCTGCGGGGGGATACCTTGCGGCCGGTGGTGCGGGCCACCTAGCCCTCACCCCCGGCCGCCTCACCTCAGCTCCGAAGGACCCGTGACTCCTCCTACCGTCCCGTCACGGTTCCAGCAGCCGCTCCAGCTCCTGGACCAGCTCGTGGAAGGCTTGGATCGCCTGGCGGACGGGCTCCGGGCTGGTCATGTCCACCCCTGCCCGTTGGAGGACGGCCAGGGGGTAGTCGGAGGAGCCGCTGCTCAAGAAGGCCAGGTAGGCCTCCACAGCCGGCTGGCCTTCCTCCAGGATCCGCCGGGCCAGAGCCTGGGCGGCCGAGAAGCCCGTGGCGTACTGGTAGACGTAGAAGTTCATGTAGAAGTGGGGGATCCGGGCCCACTCCAGCCGGATCTCCTCGTCGTTGACCACGGCTGGTCCGTGGTAGGCCGCGTTGAGCTCGCCGTACAGCTCCGCGAGCCGCTCGGCCGTCAAGGGCCGGCCCGCTTCCGCCTCTTGGTGGATCTGCTGCTCGAACTCGGCGAACATGGTCTGGCGGAAGAGGGTGGTCCGGAAGGTGTCCAGCTGGTGGTTCAGCACGTAGAGCCGCCGAGCCCGGTCGTCCCACCGCTCCAAGAGGTGGTGGGCCAAGAGGGCCTCATTCAGGGTGGAGGCCACCTCCGCCACGAAGATGCTGTAGTTGGCGTAGACGTAGGGCTGGGCCCGGTTGCTGAAGTAGGTGTGGAGCGCGTGGCCCATCTCGTGCACCAGGGTGAAGAGGTCGTCGAGGGTCTCCTGGTAGTTGAGGAGCACATAGGGGTGAACGCCGTAGACCCCGGTGGAGTACGCGCCGCTCCGCTTCCCCCGGTTCTCGTAGACGTCGATCCAGCGGCTCCGGAAGCCTTCCCGCAGCACCCGGACGTACTCCTCGCCCAAAGGCGCCAGGGCCGCCGCCGCCAGCTCCTGGGCCTCCTGCCACGGGATGCGAACGGTCACCTCGGGGACGATGGGCGTGTAGATGTCGTACATGTGGTGCTCGTCCAGCCCGAGGGCCCGCTTCCGGAGGGCCATGTACCGGTGGAGGGCGGGCAGCCCCTGGCGGACGGTCTCGATCAAGTTGGTGTAGACACTGACGGGGATGTTGCTGGGGAAGAGGGCCGCCTCCAAAGCGGACCCGAAGCGGCGGGCCCGGGCGAAGAAGATGTTCTTCTGGACCTGGGCGGCCAGGGTCGCGGCCAGGGTGTTCCGCTGCTTCTGGTAGGTGGCGTAGAGCCCTTGGAAGGTCTCCCGGCGGACCCGGCGGTCCCGGCTCTCCATCAGCTTGAGAAACCGGGCGTGGGTGATCTCCACCTCCCGCCCCGCCTCGTCGCGGACGGTGGGGAAGCGGATGTCCGCCTCGTTGATCATCTGGAAGATCTGGGCGGGGCTCTGGCCCACCTCGCCCGCCATGGCCAGGAGCCGTTCCTCGGCCTCGGAGAGGGTGTGGGGCCGGCGCCGCTGGATCTCATCCAGGGCATGGCGGTACCCTTCCAGGCCGGGCGTCTCCTGAAGGAAGCGCTCCAGCTGCTCCGGCGGAATGGCCAGGATCTCCGGCGTCGCAAAGGCGACCGCGCTCTCCAGGCGGACCAGGAGGTTCAGGGCCCGGGCCTGGCGGCCCTGGCTCTCGGGGTGGGTGGTGTCCTCATCCAGGCGCATGTGCGCGTAGCCCCAAAGGGCCTCGGCCCGCTGGCCCACCTCGTCGTTCAACTGGAGGAAGGCCAGGAGCTGCTCGCCCGACTGACCCAAGGTGCCCCGGAAGGCCGCCAGCTTGTCGATCAGGCCTTCCAGCTCGTGAAAGGCCGCCTCCCACGCCTCATCGTTGGGGAAGATGTCTTCCAGGCGCCAGCGGTCCTCTTCGGGAATGCTGGCCCGGTCGGGCACCTCCACGGTGGTCTGGGCCCCGGAGGGGCCTTCGGCGGCCCACTGGAAAGGATCCTTTGCCATCGACTCCACTCCCCCTGGTGTCTGGATGCTCCTAGAACGCCCGCGACTGGCCGCCGTCGACGGTGAGGCACGCGCCCCGGACCCAGTTGGCCTTGGGCGAGACGAGGAAGGCGGCCACCCAGCCCACCTCCTCGGGCCGGCCGAACCGTCCCGAGGGGATCTCCTGCTCGACAAAGGTCTGGATCCCTTCGGGATCGGCCTTCAGGCGCCGGTCCCAGGAGCCGCCGGGGAAGAGGATGCTCCCGGGCGCCAGGCAGTTGACCCGGATCCCCTGAGGGGCCAGCTCCCGGGCTAGGCCCTTGGCCAGGCTGATCTCCGCGGCTTTGGCGGCGTTGTAGACCAGCCGACCCCCCGCCTCCCGGCCCCAGATGGAGGCGATGAAGAGGATGCTCCCGTACCCTTGCTGCTTCATGCCCGGCACCACCAGGCGGGCCAGGCGCAGGTTGGCCGTGGCGTTCAGCTCGAAGGAGGCCTGCAGGGAGCCGATCTCGTCCTCCGCGGGCGGCGTGCCCCCGGCGTTGAGAACCAGGATCTCGGGCGGTCCCAAGCGCTCGGTGGTCTCCCGGACAAAGGCTTCCGCCTCGCTGGCCACGGTGATGTCCACCGGCCGGGCGAAGACCGGTACCCCCAGCTCCCGCAGCTCGGCGGCCGCCTTCTCCAGGGCCTCCGCGCCCCGGGCGCCGATGGCCAGGCTCGCCCCCTCTTCGGCCAGCGCCCGGGCGATGGCCAGGCCCAAGCCGCGGCTCGCCCCCGTCACCATCGCCACCCGGCCCTTCAGCTCCAGATCCATGGCCACCCTCCTCTGGTCCGCCGTGGGCGGCCGACCCCGTGCCTTGTGATGCGGAGAACGGAGCCGGCCAGGGACGCACGCGCGTCTCGGATCTTATTATACTCTGGGGAGGAAGGCAGCCGGAGCCCATCCCCTCAACGGAAGGCTGGCCGCTTCCGAAGGGATTCATGAGAACGGAATGAAGAACGAGGTGTCGGGAGGGGCGGCCCCAGGGGCGCGAGGGCGCGCTTGGGGGAGCTTGGACCCGCCGGTTCACCAGGTTTCCGCAACCGAGGGAGAGAGCGTGTCTTCTCCCAAGGAGTGGCCGTTGACCCTCCCACCTTTCTATGTGAGGATTGAAGCCGATCGTCACTTTATTAAACCTAGCTTGGGGCGCAAACGGAGGGCACTTCTAGGGCCGTTCCCGGTTGGTCGCCACCGGCGTGGGCAGAAGGGGTTCTCAGACGAATGATCCGACGGAATCCTCACAACCCGATCATTACACCGGCGGATGTGCCTCCGTCCAGCCCGGAGATGGAGGTCATCGGCGCCTTCAACGCGGGCGCGGTGAAGGTGGGCGATGAGATCCTGCTCCTGCTGCGGGTGGCCGAACGCCCGGTGAGCGATGATCCCAACTACGTGGCCTTCCCCGTCGCTCGGGAAGACGGCGAGGGGGTGGAGATCCTTCGGGTGCACCGGGACTCGCCGGAGATCGACCTGTCCGATCCCCGTTCGGTCCGGTACCGGGGGGATCTGTACCTGACCTCCATCTCCCACCTGCGGGTGGCCCGGAGCCGGGACGGGGTCCGCTTCCACATCGACCCCGCCCCCACCATCCTGCCCAGTGGGCGGTACGAGGAGTACGGTATTGAGGATCCCCGGGTCACCTATCTGGAGGGCCGGTACCTCATCGTCTACACCTCCGTCTCCCGCCGGGGTGTGACCGTCTCCCTCATCGAGACGCCGGACTTCACCACCTTTGAGCGGCTGGGGGTCATCTTCCCGCCCGAGAACAAGAACGTGGCCATCTTCCCGGCCCAAGTGGGCGGCCGTTACGTGGCCATGCACCGGCCCATGTCCCATGGACTGGGCAGCCCCAACATCTGGCTGGCCTACTCCACCGACCTGCGGCACTGGGGGGACCACCGGCAGGTGATGGGCCCCCGGCGGGGGATGTGGGACGGGGTGCGGATCGGCGCGGGCGGCGTCCCCTTCCTCACCCCCGAAGGGTGGCTCGCCATCTACCACGGGGCCGACGGCCAGAAGTACTCCCTGGGCGGCGTGCTGCTGGACGGGGAGAAGCCCCACGTGGTCTTGGCCCGCTCCCAGGAGCCGCTGCTCACGCCCGAGGAGTCGTATGAGACCAGCGGGTTCTTCCACAACGCGGTCTTCACCTGCGGCACGGTGGTGGAGCCCGACGGGACCCTGAGGATCTACTACGGCGCCTCCGACGAGTCCATCGCGCTGGCGGAGACCACCGTGGATGCGGTCCTCCGCTCCCTGGAACCGGTGGCGGTGGGCGCGGCCGGCTGAGGTCCCAACCCTCGGCGTAGGCACCAGCCATCTCCGGCAGGTATCGGGCCCCCCGGCCCCGAAGGGGATCAGGGGAAGCCGGAAGGGGTGTGCCTATGCGTGTCGGACCCATGGAACTGGTCATCATCTTGGTGATCGCCCTGATCATCTTTGGGCCGGGGAAGCTGCCTGAGGTGGGCCGGGCCATCGGCAAGGGGATGCGCGACTTCAAGGAAGCCCTGTCGGGCGGCGGCGCCGAGACCGCCAGCAGCCAACCCTCGTCGGGCAGCGGCGACCAGGCCGGCAGCTCCGATCAGGCCAGCTGAGCAGCCAGGTCGGGTGGTGAAGACGTTCTGATTCCCGGGCCGCGAACGGCCCGGGCTTCTTCGCGTGGAGCCGGAGGCGTGCCGCCTCCGGCTTCTTGGTGCCCGTCCTGACGCCCTGGGGCCGGCTTCTGGCCCCTCCACGGCCAAGGCAGGCCAGCAAGGCCCGGGGCGGGCCGGCCCCGCCCCGGTTGGGGTTCCCGCCGGGCCGAGGCTCAGCGGATCTGGCCGTCGCCCTCCACCACGTAGCGGGTGGTGGTCAAGGCCTCCAGTCCCATGGGGCCCCGGGCGTGGAGCTTCTGGGTGCTGATCCCCACCTCGGCGCCGAAGCCGAACTCGCCGCCGTCGGTGAACCGGGTGGAGGCGTTGACGTAGACCGCAGCCGCGTCCACCTCCTCCTGGAAGCGGCGGGCCGCCTCCAGGGAGCGGGTGACGATCGCCTCCGAGTGGCCCGTGGTGTACCGGCGGATGTGGTCCAGGGCCTCGTCCAGGTCGTCCACCACCCGGACGGCCAGGATCAGGTCGAGGTACTCGGTGGCCCAGTCCTCGTCGGTGGCAGGTTCGGCCCAGGGGAGGAGCTCCCGGGTTCGGGGGCAGCCCCGCAGGGTGACCCCGTGGGCCCGGAGGGCCTCGCCCACCCGGGGCAGGAAGGCGGCGGCCACCTCCCGGTGGACCAGCAGGGTCTCCATGGCGTTGCAGACGCCGGGTCGCTGGACCTTGGCGTTGACCGCGATGCGGAGGGCCATCTCCAGGTCGGCGTCCTGGTGGACGTAGGTGTGGCAGTTGCCCGCGCCGGTCTCGATGACGGGCACCCGGGCCTCCTCCACCACGGAACGGATGAGGGCGGGCCCGCCCCGGGGGATGAGGACATCCACCACCCCGGGCGTGGTCATCAGGGCCCGGGCGCTCTCCCGCCCGGCGGGCAGGAGGCTGACCAGCTCCGCCGGCGCCCCGGCCGCGCGGGCGCCTTGGCGGAGGGCCGCGACGATGGCCTGGTTGGAGCGGAAGGCCTCGCTGCCGCCCCGCAGGAGGATGGCGTTGCCCGCCTTGAGGGCCAGGGCGGTCGCCTCCGCGGTGACGTTGGGCCGGGCTTCGTAGATGAGGCCCACCACGCCCAGAGGCACCCGCACCCGGTGGATCCGGAGGCCGTTGGGGCGGGTCCAGCTCTCGCCCCGGCCCAACGGATCCGGAAGATCGGCCACCTGGCGGAGTGCGCCGGCCATCTGGGCGACCCGCTCAGGGGTGAGGGTGAGCCGGTCCCGGAACGCGGCGGGCCGGTCGGCCGCCTCGGCCAGATCCTGGCTGTTGGCGGCCAAGATGGCCTCCGTCGCCCCCAGAAGCTCATCGGCCATGGCCCCCAGGAGCTCGTCCCGCTCCCGGCTGCTGGTGCCCGCGAGCCACCGGGCTGCCTGACGGGCGCCCGCGGCCAGCTCCCGGACCGTCTCGACCATGGTCGCCATCCCATCCCGTTCGTCCATCAGTTATCCCCCTCCAGGAGCACCAGGTTGTCCCGGTGGATCAGTTCAGGGTGGGGGAGGCCGGCGATGGCCTCCCGGCGGGCCTCACCCGTACTGGCCAGGAACTGGGCCAGCTCCTGGCTGCCGATGGTGATGAGTCCCCGGGCGATCTCCCGCCCCCCAGGCTCCAAGACCGAGACCAAGGCGCCGGGGCCGAAGGAACCGCCCGCCTCGGTGACGCCTACGGGCAGCAGGCTGCCGCCCCGGTGGAGGATGGCCTCGCAGGCGCCCGCGTCGATCCTGACCCAGCCCCGAGGCCGGTCGTGGAGGGCGATCCACCGTTTCCGGGCGGGGAGGCCCCGCTTGGCAGGGAAGTAAGTGCCCGGCGGCCGGCCGGCCAGGAGCTCCTCCCAGGTCTCGGACGCTTCGGCATGGGCCAACACCGCCGCCACGCCGGAGCGGGTGGCCATGCGGGCCGCCTCCAGCTTGGTGGCGATGCCGCCCGAGCCCAGCGGCCCCGCCGGTCCCGCGGCCTCGAGAAGCTGGGGGCTGATGTGGGGGACCACCCGGATGCGCCGGGCCGCGGGATTGGTCCGGGGGTCCGCGTCGTACAGCCCATCCACGTCGGAAAGCATCACCAACAGGTCCGCATCGACCAGGATGGCCACCAGCGCCGAGAGGGTGTCGTTGTCGCCCCAGCGGATCTCCTCCACCGCCACCGTGTCGTTCTCGTTGATGATGGGCAACACATCCCACTCCAACAGGGTGGTGAGGGTGAGGCGGGTGTTCAGGTAGCGCCGCCGGTCCCGCACGTCGGCCCGGGTGAGGAGGACTTGGGCCACATGCACCCCCGCCGGGGCGAAGAGCTCCTCGTAGGCCTGGATGAGCCGGCCCTGCCCCACCGCGGCCAGGGCCTGCTTCTCCCGCAGGTTGGCGGGGGCCTGGTGTCCCAGGACGCCCCGGCCGGCGGAGACGGCTCCCGAGGAGACCAGGACCACCTGGTACCGCTCCCGCAACCGCACCAGCCGCTGGACCAGCCGGGCCATCCGGTCCCGGTCCAGGCCGCCGGCGGGCAGGCTCAGGCTGCTGGAACCCACCTTCACCACCACCCGCTGGACGCCCTCCAGGGTGATGGGATCGTTGGCTTCGATGGCTGCTCCGTCCATAGGTCTCTCCTTTCCCGTGTCTAGCCCGAGTTGCGCAGGCCCGCGACCACCCCGTTGATGCTCCGCAAGATGGCATCCTCCAAGAGCTCCCGTTCGGCTGGGTCTCGGGCGGCCCGGTGCCGGCGGATCAGTTCCACCTGCAGGTAGCTGAGGGGATCCACGTAGGGGTTCCGCAGCCGGATGGACCGCTGGAGGACCGGCTGCCCGTCCAAGAGCTCCCGGCGGCCTGCCAGCTTCAACACCCACTCCCGGGTCCGGAGGAACTCGGCCTCGATCCGGGCGAAGACCTGGTCGCCGTTGGGGGCGAGACGCGCGTACAGGCGGGCCACATGGAGATCGGCCTTGCTCATGGCCATCTCCAAGTTGTCCATCAGCGGCTGCCACCAGCTCCAGCCCCGGGCGATCTCCCGGAGAAGCTCCAGGTTCCCCGGGGCCTCGTGGGCGAATCGCTCCAGGGCCGTCCCCACCCCGTACCAGCCGGGGATCAGGTGGCGGCTCTGGGTCCAGGCGAAGACCCAAGGGATGGCCCGGAGCCCCGCCAGGTCCCGGGTGCCCGGCCGGGCGCTGGGGCGGGAGCCGATCTTCAGCCGGCGGACGTAGTCGATGGGGGTGGCCTGGCGGAAGTAGGCTTCGAAGCCGGGCTGCTGGAGAAGCTCCTGGTAGGCGGCCAGGGCCAGGCTGGAGAGCCGCTCGGCCGCCGCCTCCCACGCGGCCGGCTCTTTCGGGGCGGCCGCCCCCCGTCCGGGCAGGCTGGACCAGATGGCCGCGGTGAGGAGCTGCTCCAGGTTCCGGTGGGCCAGCTCCGGCTGCAGGTACCGGGAGGAGAGGACTTCCCCCTGCTCGGTGATCCGGACCCGGGCGGGCAGGGAGCCCGGGGGGAGCCCCATCAGGGCCCGGGCCGTCGGGCCGCCGCCCCGGCCGATGGCGCCGCCCCGTCCGTGGAAGAAGGTCACCTCCACCCCCGCCCGCCGGCCCGCCTCCAGGAGCCGCCGCTGGGCCTGGTAGATCTCCCAGTTGCTGGTCAGGTAGCCGCCATCCTTGGTGCTGTCCGAGTAGCCCAGCATCACTTCCTGGTGGTCGCCGCGGGCCACCACCTGGGCCCGGTAGGCGGGGAGGTTCCAGGCCTCCTCCAGGATCGCCGCCGCCCGGCGGAGGTCGTCGATGGACTCCACCAGGGGGACCAGGTCCACCCGGCTCTGGGCCGGATGGGGCGGCTCCCAGCGGAAGAGACCCGCCTCCCGGGCAAGGAGGAGCGCCTTCCAGAGGGCCTCAGCCTCATGGACCTGGCTGATCAGGTAGGCGCCCGCGGCCTGGGGATCGATGGCCTCCTGGGCCCAGCCGATCACCTGGAGACTCTCCAGAACCTCGACCAGCTCGGGGTCGAGGGGCGTCTGCGGGCGTGTCTTTAGGAGGGGCGGCCCCGCCAGCAGGCGGTTCCAGTCGGCGGGTGTCGGGGGCTTGGGGAGGCCGGCCGCCTCCAGGAGCCGCTCCGCCGCCCACTCCACCCGCCGGCCGTCCTCCCGCACGTCCATGGCCGCGAGGTGGAAACCGAAGAGCTCCACCTGCCGGAGGAACCCGTCCAGCTCGGCCAGCCGGGGCCCGGCCGGGGAGCTGGCGGCCAGGGCCTCCCGGATCAGGCGGAGGTCCTCGAGGAACGCGGCCGAGTGAGGGTAGGCCCGGGGATCGGCGGGGCCCGCCGGGCTGCCCCGGAAGGGGCTGAAGGCATCCAGATCGGCCACCCCGTCGGGATCGGGCGCGGGCCGGGCCAGCTCCAACCGCCAGCGGACATAGGCCCATGCCTCCCGGAAGGGCTCGCCGGGAAAGCGAACCGTCGCCCACCGGTGCACCTGGGGGAAGTCGGCCCGGTACCGCTCCAGCAGGGGCTCCAAGAGGCGGGCGGCCACCCCCATCCGGACCGACTGGCTCATGCGGCTCCCCAGCCGGTCCACGTGGTGGAGGTAGCGGCCGAGGACCAGCCGCTTCTGGGCCAGGAGGGCCTGCCGGGTCACCTCAGGCGTTACGTGGGGGTTGCCGTCCCGGTCGCCCCCGATCCAGGTGCCGAAGCGGAGAAGACTGGGCACCCGGATGGGGGCGTCGGGGTAGGTGGCCTGGAGGGCCTCCTCCAGCTCCGCGAGCAAGCGGGGCGCCACCTCCAGGAGGGTCCGGTCGAAGTAGAAGAGCCCCTCCCGGATTTCGTCCAGGACCGTCGGACGCCGCTCCCGCAACTCGTCGGTCTGCCAAAGGAGCCGGATCTCCTCCCGCATCTCATCCAGGAGGCGCTGGCGGTCCGCGGGCACCAGCCGGGGATCATCCAGCCCTTCCAGGAAGGCGGCCAGCCGCTGGTGGTGGTCGATCACCGTCCGGCGGAGGGTCTGGGTCGGGTGGGCGGTGAGGACCAAGGTGATCCGGAGGCGGTCCAACACGGCCTGCACCGCCTGAGCCGGGAAGCCTGCCTGGCGGAGCTGGGCGGCCAGGTAGGCGGGCGAGCCCTCCTGGCCTTCGGGGCGCTCCAGGCGGACCTGGAGCCGGCGCCGGGCCCGGTGCCGTTCCTCAGCCAAGTTGACCAGCTGAAAGTACAGGGAGAAGGCCCGGATCAGGTGGCGGGCCTCCTGGTGGGGGAGGCAGGCGATGAAGGCCTCCAGCGCCGCCTCCTTTTCGGGATCGGCCCCATCCCGTAGAGCTTTGCAGGCGCGCCGGAGGGACTCCACCTGCTGGGCCAGAGTCGGAGAGACCTCTTGGGCCAGCACCTCCATGAGGAGCTGGCCCACCAGGCGGACATCCCGGCGCAAGGGCCGGTCCTGGGGGCGCCAGCGGACGGGGCGGGCGCTGGGCCCGACCGAGGGTTGGAGCCAGCGGTCGCGGGGATCGTTCACCGATGGGGCCTCCTGTTTCCCTTGGGTGGGGCCGCCGGGCGGGCCGGGGCGGCCCGCGGCCGTTGGAGTTGAACCTAATACTTACGCCAGTCCAAGGCAGGCTCCTGCCGCCTTCGCCCCTTAGGAGGAGTGGGCTGAGGACGGGGGGTGCCGGTCACCCAGCCTGGACCGGCGCCGCCGGAGCCAGTAGGGCCGCAGGTGCTTCAGCTCCACCGCCGGGGTGTCGGGCACCCGGACGGACCGGGCGAAGAGGGTGAGGGCCAAGAAGCGCAGGACGCCCGAGAGGACGAACATGCCCCGGGTGCCCAGGAAGCCGACGAGGACGCCGCCCAGCATGGGCGCCAGGCCCTGGGCGACGCCCACCATGGTGTTGTAAAAGGCGACGGGCCCCGCCTGCTGGCCGGGGGGGAGGAGGCGCAAGAGGAGGGTGAAGGCAGCCAGGTTGTACCCCGCCCAGGCCAGGCCGCCGGCCATCTCTACGCCGAAGGCCCAGCCCGGGGCGGGGGCCAGGGCCCAGAGGAGGGGGACGGAGGCCGCCCCGATGCCCGCCAGGACCATGATGTTCCGGTCGCCCACGGTGATGGTCCGGTGGCCCCAGTACCGCTGCCCCACCATCTGCATGGCCATGGCGCTGGCGGTGACCAGCCCCCAGATGGCCTCATCGCCGCCCAAGACCTGCTTGAAGTGGACGGCAAAGAGCGGCGCCGGCAGGTTGACGGAGAAGGTCCAGAGGAACGAGGTGAGGACATACCGGCGGAAGGGCTGCTCGGGGCCGAAGAACCGGGCCGCCCCCCGGAGCCGCTCCCGCCACCCCAACTGGGCCCCAGGGGAGACGGACGGGGTCGCCGGCGGGCGGTCCCCGGTACCCGAGCCGGCCGCGGGCGGGGACGCCGGCAGGGGGATCTCGGGCATGCGGGAGGCGTTGATGAAGGAGAAGAGTCCCGCCAGGGCCGCCAGGCCAAAGAGGGCGGTGTAACCGGCGGGGTAGCCGCCCAGGCGGACGAGCCAGCCCCCGAGGGCCGAACCGATGAGGGCGGCCAAGCTCGAGAGCATGTTCCGGTTGGCGAAGTACCGCCCCCGGAGGCGCATGGGAACCGCCTGGGCCATGAGGGCCGTCCAGGCGGGCGCGGCCATGCTGATCATGGTCGTCCGCAGCGCGAGCAAGCCGATGAGGAGCCCGACGGCCGCCTCCGTGGGCAGGCCGAGGAAAGGCAGGAGCCCGGGCAGGAGCCAGAGGAGCCGCCCAGCGTTCCCCAAGCGGTAGAGGCGCCGGTGGCCGAGCCGCTCGGCCAGCCGGGCCGCCGGAATCTGGACCAGATTGCCCAGCAGGGTGGGGATGGCGGACACCAGGCCGATGAGCGCGGGGCTGGCCCCCAGGTTCAAGGCGTACATGGGGATGAAGGGGACCATCATGTTCTCGGACCCGTTGCTCCAGACCCCTTCCCAGAGGCTCGCGTGCATGGCGGCCCGATTGGGCTGCCCCAGCCGCTCCGGCGCCCCCCGCCCGCTCATCCTCCCGCC
>PIUA01000027.1 GCA_017577405.1 Bacillota bacterium | reverse complement strand
ACCTCGGACAGGTCGTAGGGCACTTCCAGGTAATGGTCCGAGAAGCTGTGGTTTTGCTCGGGGTCCAATACCTCCAAGAGCGCCGCCGCGGGGTCCCCCCGGAAATCGCTGGTCATCTTGTCGATCTCGTCCAGCAAGAGGACGGGGTTTTTACTCCCCACCTGCCGCATGGCCTGGATGATCCGGCCCGGCATCGCCCCCACGTAGGTCCGGCGGTGTCCCCGGATCTCCGCCTCATCCCGGACGCCGCCCAGCGCGACCCGGGCGAACTCCCTGCCCAGCGCCTTGGCGATGGACCGGCCCAACGACGTCTTGCCCACCCCCGGCGGGCCGACGAGACAGAGAATGGGACCCTTGGGCCGGCCGGCCAGCCGCCGGCCAGGAAGGGCAGGAGGCTGCCCAAGGGCCCCGCGACCAGGGTGGCCGGCCCCGCCGGGGGGGAGGCCCGCTCCAGACCCGCCAGCTCCGCCACGCCCCCGAAGGGGTAGAGGGTGATCCGCTGGAGCCGCAGCCCGAAAAGCCTGCCCACCAGACTGTGGCCCAGCTCGTGGGCCAGGACGCTCCCGAAGAGCACGACCACCTCTCCCGCCCGGCCGGACACCACCGCCAGTCCCGCCACCAAGACCAAGCTGGGATGGATCACCGGCCAGCGCCAGCCCCATCGGGCCCGAGCTCCTCCCGCCCCCACGGCCGCCCCCCCTTACTGCAGGGTATGGGGCCGCGCCGCCGGGCCTTACTCGTCGAAGAGCAGCTTCTTGCGACGCAGGGAGACGTTGAGGGCCAGCCCTAGGCCGGCGAACATGGTGATCAGGTTGGTCCCCCCTGTGCTGATGAAGGGGAGGGGCAGCCCTGTCACCGGGAGCAGGCCGACGGCCATGCCGATGTTGACCACCGTGTGGAAGAAGACGAGGCCAAAGACGCCCAGGGCCAGGAGGCGTCCCTCCCGGTCCTTGGCCTGCTCGGCGATGACCAGGAGGCGCCAGAGGAGGAGAAAGTAGAGGAAGAGCACGAGGCTCGCGCCCAGGAAGCCCCCCTCCTCACCAATGACCGAGAAGACGAAGTCGGTGTGGCGGGCGGGCAGGAAGGCGAGCTGGGTTTGGGTCCCGGCCAGGTACCCCTTGCCGAAGAATTCCCCCGACCCGATGGCGATCATGGATTGGATCACGTTCCACCCGGCCCCGTACTTCGCCGCCGCCGGGTTGAGGAAAACGACCAGCCGCTCAATCTGGTAATCCTTCAGGATCTCTACCCAACCCAGCCGGCTCACCACCACCGCGGCCACCAGGGCGAGGAGCCCCAGGCCTGCCAGGAGCCCCAGGCGCCACGCGGAGGCGCCCGCGCCGTAGAGCATCACGAAGGCGATGGCGACGAAGGTGAGGGAGGTGCCCAGGTCCGGCTCCAGCAGGACCAGGACCGTGGGGAGGGCGGCCAGGCCCAGGGCGACCCCGATGGCCAGGAAGGTGTCCCAGTCGTCCCGGCGCCCCAAAAGCCAGGCCAAGGCGACGACCGTCGTCACCTTGGCCAGCTCCGAGGGCTGGAAGTTGACGGGCCCGATGACCAGCCAGCGCCGGGCGCCCGAGATGACGGGGCCCGCCACGAGGACGGCCACCAAGAGAAGCAGGGAGAAGCCCAGCAGGTAGGGGGCCCAGGCGACGATCACCCGGTAATCCCACAGGGTGGCCAAGACCATGGCGGCCAGCCCCACCCCCAGCCAGACCGCCTGGCGGATGACGTACTCATAGGGGCTGGAGGCGCCCGGCAGGTTGTGGGTGGCACTGTAGACCACCGCCAGCCCTACCCCCGACAGGAGCAGGGCGACGACGACCAAAGGCCAGTCAGCGTACTTGAGGTACCGCCGTTCGAGCACCGGGCTCCCCCTTCCGGCTCAGCGGGAGACCCCCCCGGCCCCGCGCCGGACCTGGCGGACGGGCACGTTGGCCACCAGCATGGCCTGATCCTGGTTCTGATCCAGATCCACCTGGACCCCTTCCTCGTCGATCTCCATGTACTTGGAGATGACCCCCACCATCTCGTCCTTGATCCGGTTGAGGAGCTCGGGCGAGAGGGCCTTCCGGTCATACATGAGGACGAGCCTGAGGCGATCCTTGGCCGCGTCCTTGCTGCCCCCCGTCCGGGCGCCCCATCTGCGCAGATCAAACATCCTGACGCCTCCCTCGAGGGTTACCCGCTCACCGGCCGGCGGCCCAGAGCCATCCAGCTGCGCAGCCGCTCCAAGAGCTTGCTGTGGCCGTCCAGGGCGACAATGGGCACGTCCTTGCCCAGGAAGCGGTCGACCAGGTTCCGGTACGCCTCAGCACACCGCCCGCGGCTTTGGAGGACCACCGGCTCGCCCCGGTTGGTGGCGACGATAACCGCCTCGTCATCGGGGATGACGCCCAGCAGCTCGATGGCCAAAATCTCGATGATGTCATCAATGTCCATCATGTCGCCCCGGCGGACCATATCGGTCCGGATCCGGTTGATGATGAGGCGGGGATTCCGCAGGTCCCGGGCCTCCAGCATCCCGATGATCCGGTCCGCGTCCCGGACCGCCGCCACCTCCGGGGTGGTGACCACCAAGGCCTCGTCGGCACCCGCCACCGCGTTGCGGAAGCCGTGCTCGATGCCCGCCGGCGAGTCGACCAGGACGAAGTCGAACTCTTCGGCCAGCGCGGCCGTCAGCTCCTTCATCTGCTCGGGGTTGACCGCATCCTTCTCCCGCGTCTGGGCCGCCGGCAAGAGGTAAAGGTTCTCCACCCGCTTGTCGTGGATGAGGGCCTGCCGCAGCCGGGCCCGTCCCTCCACCACGTCCACCAGATCGTAGACGATCCGGTTCTCCAGCCCCATGACCACGTCCAGGTTTCTGAGGCCGATATCCGCGTCGATCAGGCAGACCCGGTAGCCTTCCAAGGCGAGCCCTGCACCCAGGTTGGCGGTGGTGGTCGTCTTGCCCACGCCGCCCTTTCCGCTGGTGATGACTACCACACGACCCGGCATCGCTTAACCTCCTCCTTGGGCCCCAGGCTCGTACGCCTCCACTTGGATCCAGCCATCGACGATGCGGGCCACCTCCGGCCCCGTCGGCACGTGCTCGTCGTCGGGCGAGCGGGCGATCAGGTCCGCGATGCGGAGCTGGGTGGGCTCAAGCCTCAGGGCCCACACCTGCGCGCTCCGGTTCCCGCTGGCTCCCGCGTGGACCACCCCGCGCAGGTGGCCCAAGACGATCACGTCCCCCGTCGCCCGGACGATGGCGCCTGGGTTCAGATCGCCCAAGATCACCACATGTCCCCGATGCTCCACCACCTGGCCCGACCGGATGGTCCCCCGCACCAGGCGGGTCGCCTCCGGATCAACCGGGTGGCTGGCCGGGCGAGGGCGCAAGGGCGTGACCGTCGGGGGCCGCTTCCCCCGGGGCTCCCGGCAGCCAACCTCGGCCACCTCCATGCCGAACTGGGAGGCGACCTCTTCCACCAAGCGCCACTCCATGGGGCTGAGGCTCCGCCCGCGCGTGTCGATCCAGACCCGGCCGCCCTCGAAGAAGCGCTGGTACCCCTCCAAGCGCCGCCGCAGCTCGTCCAGGGCCTCCAGGAAATCGACCGTCTGGTCGAACAGGATGTACACTCCGTCTTTGCCGCCTTTGAAGCGCACGGCCTGCCCCTCAGCTTGTGCCGTCTCCCGTCACCTCGCCCTGCCGCCCTCGTCTCCAGCGGAATGCTCGTCCACCCTTCGGCGCCTTCCCTGCCAGATCCTTCCCTAGGGCAGCGCTCTTCGCCCTTCCTGCAAAGCGAAGTACGCCTCAAAGATGGCCCGCGCCACGGGCGCGGCGGTGGAGCCGCCCCCGCCCCCGTGTTCGATAAAGACCACCACCACCACTTCCGGCCGGTCCGCGGGGGCAAACCCGGCAAACCAACCGTGGACCTCCTTGCCCGGCACCTCCACCGACCCCGTCTTGCCCGCCACCCGGTACTCCCGGGGGAACCCGGCGAAGGCGTTCCGGGCCGTTCCCCGGGGGCCCCGCACCACGCCCTCCATCCCGTCGATGATGGCCTCCCACCAGGCCCTGGGCGCCTCCACCCGGCCCGCCAGCTCCGGCTCGATGGTCTGGACCACCTCGCCCCCTGGGGCCCGGATCTCCCGCACCAGCTGGGGACGGTAGTACGCGCCCCGGTTGGCCAGGGCGGCGAAGGCTTGGGCCATCTGGAGGGGGGTCACCGTGAGGAACCCCTGGCCGATGGCGACATCCATCGTCTCCGACTCAAACCAGCGGCGATCCCCCGGCGGCCGGTCGGCGAACCGCTGGGCCTTCCAGGCGGGATCGGGCACCAGCCCCGGCCGGTCTCCCGGGTGGAGCTGGATCCCCGTCGAGCGGCCGAAGCCGAAGGCCCGGGCCTCCCGGGCGATGGCCTCGATGCCCGCCTGAGCGCCCAGCTCCCAGAAGTAGTCGTTGATGGACTGGGTGATGGCTTCCGTCAGGGAGATGGTCCCCGGGGAGGGGATGCCCAGGGGCACCCACCAGTCGGTCTTCACCAGGCCCCCAGTCCGGGCGTAGCCGTCAGCGTAGAAGGGGGTCCGGGGGGTGGCCGCCCCGGACCGAAGGATGGCCAGGGCCGTGATGGGCTTGAAGGCAGACCCGGGCTGGTAGGTGGCCTGGGTCACCCGGTTGAGGAGCGGCAGGCGCCGATCCTGGGCGAGGGCGGCGTAGTACTCGGCCCGGCTCCTGCCGCTCATCCGTTCGGGGTCAAACCCCGGCTCGCTCACCATGGCCAGAATCTCCCCGGTGCGGGGATCCATGACGATGGCCGCCCCGCCCCCGGCATCGGGGTACCGGCTGGAGGCCGCCCGCTCCGCCACCTGGGCGTGGAGGGCCTGCTCCACCGCGGCCTGGAGCCGGGCATCCAGGGTGAGCACCAGGTTGTGCCCTGGGATGGGGAGCTCCCGGCCCAACACCTGGACGGGCCGCCCCAGCGCGTTCACCTCCAAGGCCTGCCGGCCCGGCCGGCCCCGGAGGAAGGCTTCATAGGTCGCCTCCAGCCCCGTCTGCCCCACCAGGTCCGTCGGCCGGTAGGTGGGATCCTGGCGGAGCTGCTCGGGCGTCACGGGGCCTAAGTACCCCAACACGTGGCTGGCCAGGGCCCCTTCGGGCTTGGGGTAGGTCCTGGCCGGCTCCTGCTCCACCAGCACGCCGGGCAGCTCGTCCCGGTGCTCTTCTAAGCTGATCACCTCGGCCCGGGTGAGGTCCCGCTTGATCCGGATGGGCTCGTAGGCGTACCCATCGGCGGTCCGCAGGGCTTCCAGGATCTCCTCGGGCGTCATGTGGATCAGCTCGCCGAAGCGTTGGAGGAGGTCCTGATCGGTGGGATCGAACCGGCCGGGGAGAACGGAAGCGGTGAAGCTGCTCCGGATGGTAGCCAGGGGCCGGCCGTGCCGGTCCAGGATCTCGCCCCGGGGGGCGGGGATGGGGAGCTGGCGGAGGCGGTTGCTGACGGCGAGCTCCTGGAAGTGGGGCCCCCGGACCACCTGGAGGTACCAGAGCCGGAGGCTGAGAACGACGAAGACGATGGCCGCCACCCAGAAAAGGGTCCGCACCGGCCTGGTCTCTTCCCGTGCCCGCGCCACTCCGTCCGCCCCCTCGGTCCCTGCCGGTGCGGGCGAGGGCCCCTACTCTTCGGGCCGCAACCGGCGACCTTCATCCAAAATGGGCCCCATCCGCCGGATCAGGGCCAAGACCGCTGGCACCAAGGGAACGGCGAGCAGGGCCCCGTACCACCCGGTGGCCAGCGCTGAAAGAAGAAAACCCTCCTGCCACGGTGCCGCCAGGCCGTAGACGGAGGCCCCGGCCACGTAGAGCCCCTGCTCCAGGATCGTCCCGAGAAGGACCGCCACGACCGGAACCAGCCAGTTCTCGCTGAAGATCCGCCGGCCCAGCAGGCCGCTGACCCAGCCCACCACGCCCCGGGAGAGCAACCCCAAGCCCACCAGACGCCCCGCCAGAAGATCGACCAGGAGCCCGCCCACACCCCCCAAGACCGCCCCGGTCCGGGGGCCTCCGTAGAGGCCGAAGAGGACGGCGAGGACGGTGACCAGGTCGGGCCGGGCCCCAAAGAGGGTGAAGGTGGGGAAGAAGGCGGACTGCAGGAGCACTGCGGCGAGGAGCATGCCCCCGGCCACCATCAGGCTGCGGTGGTCCCCGTCCACCGGTCACCCCTCCCCTTCTTCGGCCTCCGGCGGCGGCTCCACCAGCACCAGCACCACATCCAGGCGCTTGAGATCGGCGAAGGGGACCGCGTAGCCCGTCTGGCTGAGGCCATACGCCTCGGACTCCACCCGGGTGAGGCGGCCGATGGGAATCCCCGGCGCGTAGATGGAGGAGAGGCCCGAGGTGACCAGGATCTCCCCGGCGCTCAAGCTCGCGTGCGCGTCCAGGGGCCGCACCCGGAGCTCTTCCTCGTAGGAGCCTGTCCCCTCCACCAGGACCAGCTCCCCGCCGGGCTCGGTCCGGGCCCCCACCGCGCTGGAAGTGTGGGTGATGAGGATCACGTCCGCCGTCCGGGCGGTGGTGAGGCCCACCCGGCCCACCAAGCCCTCGGCGCTGACGACGGGCTGGCCCTCCTGAAGCCCGTGGACCCGGCCCCGGTTGATGGTGACCACCTTCAGCCAGTTGTTGGGCGAGCGGGCGATCACCTCGGCCGCCACCCACTCGCCCGGGCGCTCCCGGGCCAGGGAGAGGGCCGCCCGGAGCCGCTCATTCTCCCGCTCCAGCTGGTGGAGCCGGAGAAGATCCTGCTCTAAGGCGGCCAGCTGCTCCTGCAGGTGCCGGTTGGTCTCCTCCAGCCGCCGCCAGCCCTGCACCCGCTCCCAACTGGCCTCCAGCCAGTGGGCGGTCCGGGCCAGCGCCGTCTGGAAGGGGGCCAGCCCCTCCCGGACCACCCACTCCACCGGGCTGAACCGGATCCGGTCGTAGGCGGTCGCGTAAATGGAAGCGCTCACGGCCAGGAGCACCAGAATGAAGGCCGCCACCCGCCAGCTGAACCGCACGGCTCCCCCTCACCTCACGGGCCGGGTCCCCAGGGACCGGTAACGCTGTGGGAGAAGACCTCCCTCTTTACCCTTCGGCACGTCGCGGTCCGGTGGTCACCCGGCTGAGGAGGTCGAAATGCTCCAGGGCCACGCCCGTTCCGATGGCCACCGCGGTGGTGGGGTTCTCGGTGACGTGGACGGGCATCTTGGTCTCCTCCGCGATCAGCCGGTCCAAGCCCTTGAGCAGGGCGCCGCCCCCGGCCATCACGATCCCCTTCTCCATCACGTCGGCCGCGAGCTCGGGCGGCGTCCGCTCCAAGGTCTGACGGACCGCCTCCACGATGGTGGCCACGGGCTCGGCAATGGCTTCCCGGATCTCCTGGGAGGTAAGGGTGATGGTCTTGGGCAGCCCCGTCACCAGGTCCCGCCCCCGGACCTCCATGGTCATCTCTTCTTCGGGAGGGAAGGCGGTGCCGATGGTCTGCTTCACCTGCTCCGCCGTCCGCTCGCCCAAAAGGACGTTGTAGGTCCGGCGGACGTGCTGGATGATGGCCTCGTCCAGCTCATCCCCCGCCACCCGGATGGAGCGGTGGGCGACGATGCCACCCAGGGAGATGACCGCCACCTCGGTGGTGCCGCCGCCGATGTCCACAATCATGTTCCCGGTGGGCTCCTGCACGGGCAGGCCCGCGCCGATGGCGGCCGCCATGGGCTCCTCGAGAACCCGGGCATCCCGGGCCCCCGCGGAGAGGGCCGCATCGATGACCGCCCGCTTCTCCACCTCGGTCACGCCCGAGGGCACACCGATGACCACCCGGGGACGGAACAGGCCCCCGCCCTGCATGGCCCGCCGGATAAAGTGGCGGAGCATCTTCTCCGTTGTCTCAAAATCGGCGATGACCCCGTCCTTCAGGGGGCGGACCGCCACAATGTTGCCCGGGGTGCGGCCCACCATCCGCTTGGCCTCTTCCCCCACCGCCAACACACTGCGGGTGTGGGTGTCCAGGGCGACCACCGATGGCTCGTGCACCACCACGCCCCGGTTCTTGATGTAGACCAGGGTGTTGGCCGTCCCCAGGTCGACACCCATATCTCTGTACCTGCCCAGCATCTTCCGGCCCCTTCCCTCTACCGCTCGAGGAGTCCCTTCGCCCGAAAGCTCACGAAGCCTCCCTGGGCGACGATGATGTGATCGACCACCTCGATCCCCAGGATCTCACCGGCCCGGCAGAGCCGGCGGGTCACCCCAAGATCGGGAGCACTCGGTTCGGGATCGCCACTGGGATGATTGTGGGCCAGGATCACCGACGCCGCGCTCCGCTTGATGGCCTCTTTGAAGACCTCCCGGGGGTGGACCGGCGCTGAGTCCAGCCCCCCGACGGCCACCACATGCTGGTGGATCAGCCGGTTCCGGGCATCCAAGAGCAGAACCCGGAACTGCTCCCGGTCCAGGTGGGCCATCTCCACCCGCAAGAAAGCCGCCACCCGTTCAGGACGGTCCAAGGTGATCCGGTGGGGCACCTGCCCCGCCAGGCGGCGGCCCAGCTCCACCGCCGCCCGCACCTGAGCCGCCTTGGCCAGCCCAATGCCGGGGACCGCCCGCAGCTCTTCCACGCTGGCCTCGGCCAGGGACCGCCCGTCCCCGAACTGGACCAGAAGGCGCCGGGCCAGCTCCAAGGCCGACTCGGCCTGGCTCCCCGTCCCCAAGAGGATGGCCAAGAGCTCCTGGTCGCTCAGGGCCTCGGCCCCCAGCCGCTGCAGCCGTTCCCGGGGGCGCAAGGCTTCAGGCAACTCCCGGATGGTCAGACGCCGCCTCGTGGCAGGCAAGAGCGTTTCCTCCTTCACGCTCCCCCTGCGAGGCTCACCGGGCCCCCCTGGCCAGCTCCGCCTGGGCCGCCCGGAGCTCCTCCGCCAGGCGGGCCAGGGGCAACCCCATGACACTGAAGAAGCAGCCCTCAACCCGGCTGACAAAGGAGGCCGCCTGCTCCTGGATGCCGTACGCGCCCGCCTTGTCCATGGGCGCCCCCGTGGCCACGTACGCCTCGATCTCCCGGTCATCCAAGGGGCGGAACCAGACCCGGGTGCTCTCGTGGCCCGTCCGCCGCACCCCGGGCCCGACCAAGGCCAGCCCGGTGTGCACCCAGTGGTGCCGCCCGCTCAACAGCCGGAGCATGGCCACGGCCTCGTCCCGGTCCCGGGGCTTGCCCAGGCTCCGGCCGTCCACGTCCACAACGGTGTCGGCGCCGATGACCAGGCTCTCAGGATGGTCCCGGAAGACGGCCTCCGCCTTGGCCAGGGCCAAGCGTTCCACCCGGATCTCGGGCGGCGCCTCGGGAGCCACCTCATCTTCAGCGACGTTGGCGGGGATCACCTGGAAAGGGACGCCCAACTTCTCCAGCAGCAGCTTCCGGCGGGGAGAGACAGAGGCCAGGATGATCCGGGGCTGCTCCCCGTGCCGAGCGCCTTCTGTCCCCGTAGCCAGGGCGTTATATTCCACCATCTTGCGTGGATCTCCTTGTCTCCTCGTCGTTGCCACAAAAAGGGCTGGGCGCCCCTGCCCAGCCCCATCCAGCCCCGCGGGCCTCACCCTTGAGCCGCTTCGACCCGGCCCGGGCTCGGCAGCGCTTCCACCAGTTTCCGGCCCAGGTCCGCGAAGACCTCCCCGATGACCGGATCGGTCAGGGCCGCCGGCGTGCCGACGTCGCCCCCTTCCCGCACGCTGAGGGTCATGGGGATCTTGGCCAGAAGCGGCACCGCCAGCTCCTCCGCCAGCCGCTGGCCGCCCCCTTCTCCGAAGAAGGCCGTCGGCTCGCCGCAGTGCGGGCAGATAAAGGTGGACATGTTCTCCACCACGCCCAGCACCCGCTGCTCCGCCTTCCGGGCCATGTGGGCCGCCCGGCTCGCCACCCCGGAGGCGACCGTCTGGGGCGTGGTCACAATGACCAAGCCGGCCTTGGGCATGAGCCGGGCCACGTCCAGAGCCATGTCGCCCGTGCCCGGCGGCAGGTCGACCAGGAGGTAGTGGGGCTCGCCCCAGAGAACGTCGGCAACGAACTGGTTCAGGACCTTCCCCAGCATGGGCCCCCGCCAAATGATGGGGGTTCCCTCATCGACGAAGTTGCCCATGGAGATGACCTTCACATCGTGGGCGACCATGGGGATGATCTTGCCGTCGACGACGGTGGGCTGCCGGCCCGAAAGGCCAAACATACGCGAGATGCTGAACCCATAAATGTCCGCGTCGAGGAGGCCCACCTCATAGCCCAGCCTGGCCAGGGTGACGGCCAGGTTGGCGGTGATGGTGGACTTGCCCACCCCGCCCTTGCCGCTAGCCACCGCGATGATCTGGGTCTGGGACTCGGGGGCCAGGACGGGCGCCCGTTCCACGGTGTTGTTGAAGAGGTTGGCCCGCTCCTGGGGATCCATCTCCACCAGCTCGACCACCACCTCGCCCACACCGGGCATCCCCGCCAGGCGCTCCTTCACCATGCCCTCGATCACCGCCTGGAGCGGGCAGTTCATGGTGGTCAGCTTGATCTCTACGATGACCCGGTCGCCGTCGGCCTCCACCCGGCCCACCATGCCCAGGTCGCTCAAGGGGCGCCGCAGCTCAGGCTCCCGCAGCTCCCCAACCGCCTTCCGTACCGCCTCCAGATCGACCAACGAAACCCCTCCCTACAGCCTCGGCCGGCCGTTCCCATTCTAATGGTTCCTGGGATCCTTGCCAAGGACGAGGCGCTCTCGGATGGCTGGCTGCCGCGCCTTTCCCATGGGGCTGGGGCTCCTCGCCAGCGGGCGCTGGCTCCACCTTCCCGACTCTGCCGGCCCTTGAGGTCGCTGGGCGAGGAGACCCAGCCCCAGAGGGACCGTGTCGCGACACCCTGGCTCCGGAGACCGGTCGGCCCGCCCCCTACCCCAGCCCAGCCCGGTACCGCCGGAGGAGCCAGAGGAAGAAGGGGACGCCGGCCAGGGCGGTGACCACGCCCACGGGGAGCTCGACGGGGCTGAGGAGCATGCGGGCCAGGGTGTCGCTGGCCACCAGGAGCGCGGCGCCCAGGAGGCCGGCCAACGGAATGAGGAGCCGGTGGTCGGGGCCGGTCACCAGCCGGACCGCGTGGGGCACGATCAGCCCCACAAAGCCGATGACGCCCGCGGCGGAGACGGCGGCCGCGGCCATCACCGACGCGGTGAAGAGCAACCGCCGCTGAACCCGCTCGGGCTCCACCCCCAGGTGGTAGGCCGCGTCCTCGCCCAACAAGAGCACGTTCAGCTCCCGCGCGTGGGCGAGGGCGAGGAGGAGCCCGCCGGCGACGTAGGGAGCCACCTGCCCCACCTCCCGCCAGCCCGCGCTGGCCAGGCTCCCCAGGAGCCAGAAGAGGGCCTTGTCCGCACTCTCCCGGTGGAGGGTGAGGAGGAGGGAGACGATGGCCGAACAGAAGGCGGAGACGGCCACGCCCGCCAGGAGGAGGGCCGTGAGGGGGGCCCGGTCGCCCACCCGGGCCAGGCGGTAGACGGTCACCACCGCCGCCAGGGCGAAGAGGAGGGCGACGGCGGGCACCGTGTGGTCGCTCAGCCAGGGCACGGCCGGGGCAAGGGTGACGGCCAGGACGGCCCCCACGGACGCGCCGCCCGAAACGCCCAGGATGTAGGGGTCGGCCATGGGGTTGCGGAAGAGCCCCTGCAGGGTGGTGCCCGCCACCCCCAGGGCGCCTCCGATGAGGACACCCAAGACCACCCGCGGCAGGCGGACCTGGAAGAAGATCACCTCGTAGCTGGCTGGCCACGTGGGCTCGAGCCGGAGCCACCCCAGGCGCCGCAGGGTCATCTGGGCCAGGGTGCCCGGGCCGATGGCGGCAGGCCCCAAAGCCAGCGCGGTGATGGCGGCGCCGGCCAGGATGGCCAGGGCCAAGGCAACGGCGACGGCGGGGCTGGGGCTGAGCCTGGGGCGCGGCTGAAGATCGGCCGGTGTCACGCCGTTCCCTCCTGGGCGGCCCCAGGGGCCTGGACGGTGCCGCCCGCCTCGCCGCCTTCCAGCGGGAGGAGGTGGACGGCCGGGGTCTCCACCGCCGGATGACGGCCCAACATCACCCGGGTTCCGTAGACTGCTTCCAGGATGGGAACGGCCAGCACCTGGGCCGGCGGGCCATCGGCCACCACCCGGCCCCCGGCCAGGAGGACCAGGCGGGGGGCGTAAAGGCTGGCCAGGTTCAGGTCGTGGAGGACGGCCACCACCGTCACCCCTTCCTCCCGGCAGAGGCGGGCCAAGAGGTCCAAAACCTCCACCTGGTGGCCGATGTCCAAGTGGCTCGTGGGCTCATCCAGGAGGAGGAGCTGGGGCTCCTGGGCCAGGGCCCGGGCCAGGACCACCCGCTGGCGCTCGCCCGCGGAGAGCTGGTTGAAGGGCCGTCCCGCCAGGTGGACTACCCCCGCCCGGCCCATCGCCTCCCGGACCTTCCGGCGATCGGCGGGCCCTTCCCGCTGGAAGCGCCCCAGGTGGGGCGTCCGGCCCATGGCGACCACCTGTTCCACCGGAAGGGCGAACGGCGCCGGCTCTTCCTGGGCGACCACCGCCACCCGGCGGGCCAGCGCGGGAACGGACCACTGGGCCAAGGGCCGGCCCCACAGGTGGATCTCGCCACCCCAGGAGGGGAGGCGCCCGGTGATGGCCCGCAAGAGGGTGGACTTGCCTGAACCGTTGGGACCGATGAGGGCCACCAACTCGCCCCGCTGGACGACCAGGGAGAGGTCGTGTAAGACGGTGGTGCCGCCGTACCCGGCGGTCAGCCGGCGGATGGCCACGAGCGGCCGGTCGGGCGTGAGGCGTTGGTCCTGGAAGGTCTGGCGCACCGGGATCCCTCTTTCCGCGCGCCCTCAAGAGAAAACCCGGCCTGCAAGCCGGGGGAAGGAACCAGGGCCCGACGGGATCCGGCTCAGACGGTTCCCCCATCCCTCGGAGGGCGTCGTCTGATGGGCGCGTGGCAGGTCTCCTGGCTCCCGGATCATCGCCAGCCCTCACCTTCCCCAGCTCCAGCCAGGTGGTCTGTCGAGGGGGGCTCCCCGGTCACAGTGGCGGGGCCGCTCGGGATTCCCACCCGATTCCCTATTCTCCGCCCCGGAGGGCGGCACCCCGCGCCCGTCTTCCATGCTCTTGTCCATCATACGGCCGGTCCCCCGGCCCGTCAATGGACCCCCGTCACCGGCCCCCTCCGTCGCCCGGCCAGGTGGTGAGCACCGTTCCCGGATAGTAGTGGGCCAGGATCTCCCGATAGGTCCGGCCGGCCCGGGCCAGCCCGTCCGCCCCGTACTGGGACATGCCCACGCCGTGCCCGTAGCCCCGCAGCAGGAATCGGGCGCCGTTCCCCTCCCAGATCACCTCGAACCACGTCGAGGGCAAGCCCAGGGCCTCCCGGATCTGGCGTCCCGTGTAGATCCGAGAGCCGTACTGGACCCGTTCCACCCGGCCCGAGGGGTACCGGCTCAGCACGAAGAGCGGCGGCTCCTCGCCCCGCCACTCCAAGGGACCCAGGCGGCCCGCCAGTTGGGCCCGATCGATGAACCGCTCCGTCTGGGCGTAGGGGCCCCGGGCGCCGTAGGGGTCGTAAAGGCTGACCAGGTACGGCAGCGCCTCCCGCCAGACGTTCTCCGACGCCTCGGTCTGGCCGCCGCTGGTGGAGTGGTACGCGGCAAAGATGGGCTCGCCCTGGTAGGTGAGGATCTCGCCCTCGGTCGCCAGGACCGCCTCGGCGATCTTCCGCCAGGCGAAGGGATACCGCCACCAGCCCCAGCGGCGCCGCAACGCCTCCTGGGAGCTCCACGCCTGGTCCCGGGAGGCCTGGTCGGTCAGGGCCGTCCCGTCGGTGGCCCTGGGTTGGACGAGGCTCCGCACCGCCAGGGTCCGGGCGGCGACGGCCTGGGCCTTCAGCGCCTCAGGATGGAAGGTGACGGGCATCTCCGCGGCCACCACCCCGGCCACGTAAAGCTCCAGGGGGATGGCCTCCACCTGGCCCAGGTCGCTCCGCCAGAGGGCGACCGGCGGTCCCTCCAAGGGTGGCAGGGGCGGCCAGAGCGCGGTGAAGACGGCCAGCCCCAGGCCCAGCAGGAGGCCGGCCAGGGCCACCCACCCGTAGACCGACCGGGAGGCCCGGCGGGCGGCCGCTCGCAGGCGGACGGTGGTGTTGGCCAGGCGGCTCATGGCGATCGCTGGATGAACGCGTCCGGGTAGCCCGCCGCGCGCAGGGCCTCCAGACGGGCGGCCGCCCCCGCCTCGCTGCGGAAGGCGCCCGCCTGGACCCGGTAGGGCGGGCCCGATGTGATGCTGGCCTCGAAGCCCTGGGCCTGCAGCTGCTCCACCAGCGCTTGGGCCCGGTCCCGATCCATGAAAGCCCCGACCTGCACCCGGTAGAGGCCGCCGGAGCTCTCTCCGCTCCCGCTGGACGGCGCCGACGAGGCCGGCGCCGGGGCCGGGGCGCTCGACGACGGGGCACTCGAGGAAGAGGTGGTTGAGGCGGGCCGCTCCTGAGTCCGGGCCGCGGGCGTGGTGGCCGGACTGCTGACGGCCACCGAGGATGGCGGCGGCGGTGAAGAGACCAGGGTCTCCCCCACCGACGGCTGGGGCATGGTCAACAGCGAGATCAGGTAGTAGCCCAGGCCGTATCCGATGGCCAAGGCCACCAAACCGACCAAGGCCACCTGCAGGCGGAAGGGAATCCCCCGACGTTTGGGCCGCCGCACCCGCCGGGTCGCCCCGTCGCGTTCACCTCTCATGCCTGTTCCCCCCGCCTCTTACTTCCCTAGCCGGTCAGGCGCTCCTGCCGTGGAACCATCTTTCCCCCGAGGCCAGCCGGGCCTTCACCTCGCCCACCAGATAGAGGGAGCCGCAAAGGCAAATCCAGTCGCGGGGCCCCCGCACCCGGTGGGCCTGGCGGAGCGCAGCCACGGGATCGGCGACGGTCCAGACCTGGGAACAGTGAGCCCGGGCGGCCGCGGCGATCCGTTCGGGCGCCAGCGGAGGCAGGCGGCCCTGCCCCGTTTGGGTGACCACCACCCCCGCGGCCAGGGGGGCCAAGGCCGCCAGCATGGCATCCACCGGCTTGTCTTCCATGCAGCTGAAGACCAGGTAGAGGGAAGGCCTCTCCCCCTCCCCGGCCCCGGGGCCGAAGCAGGGAGCCAGGGCCTGGGCCAGCGCCCGGGCCCCTTCAGGGTTGTGGGCCCCGTCGAGGATGAGCCGTCCCGGGACGATCTCGAACCGCCCGGGCCAGCGCAAGCCCCGCCAGCCCTCCTCCAGCCAGCGGACCGCCTCCCGCTCCCAGGCCACCGACTGCCCACCCTCGGGGTCCCCCCGCCGGGCGGCCAGGGTGAGCACCGCGGCGGCGGCCACCGCGCCGTTGAGGGCCTGGTGGGCCCCACCCAGGGGCAGCTGGAGCTGGTGGGTGCTGCCCCAGGGGGTCGCCACGCGGAAGCGGACCCGCCCCAGCTCCACGTCGTCCACCTGGTAGGCGAAGGCGCCGGGCCCGCGGCCCTCCACCACCCGGACCACCGGCGCGCCCACCGCCTCCGCCTGGGCGAGGAGCACCTCCAAGGCCTCGGGCGGCTGGGGGGCCAGAACCACCGGCCGGTCCGCCTTGATGATCCCCGCCTTCTCCCCCGCGATGGCGGCCAGGCTGCCCCCGAGGACCTCCATGTGATCGTGGCCGATGGGGGTGATCACGGCCAGCTCCGGCACCACCAGGTTGGTGGCGTCCCAGCGGCCGCCCAAGCCCGTCTCCAGGACCGCCCACGCCACCCCCTGGCGGGCGAAGTGGTCGAAGGCGATGGCCGTCGCCACCTCAAACTGGGTGGGTCGGCCCACCTCCGGGGTGGCGGCCGCTCGCTCGGCCAGGGGGCGGACCCGCTCCACCCCCTCGGCCAGCGCCTCATCGCTGATGGGCTGGCCGTTCACCCGGATCCGTTCGTGGAAGCGGACCAGGTGGGGCGAGGTGTACAGCCCCACCCGGAAGCCCGCGGCCTGCAAGGCGGCCGCGATGGCCGCAGCCGTCGAGCCCTTGCCGTTGGTCCCCGCCACATGGATGCTCCGGAAGGCCCGCTGGGGCTCGCCCAGGCCCTGGGCCAGGAAGGCGATCCGCTCCAGCCCCGGCCGGGAACCGAACCGGGCCAGGTCGGCCAGGTAGGCCAAGGCCTGGGCCGCCGGCCCGGTCTCCGCCACCGGTTCATGCCCCATGGGCGCCGTTCCCACCCGCGCCCGCCCGCTCCAGGGCGGCCAGCTGGTCAAGCAGCTTGGCCTCCTTGGCCTCCGCCTCGGCCAGGCGGGCCTCCTGCTGCTGGACCACGTGGGCCGGCGCCTTCTCCTTGAAGCCGGGTCGCTCCAAGAGGGCCCGGGCCCGGGCGGCCTCCTCCCGGGCGGCGGCCAGCTCCTTCTCCAGGCGGGCCCGCTCCTTCTCCAGATCGACCAGACCCGCCAGGGGGAGGTAGATCTCCACCCCGCCCGCCACCGCGGTGACCGCCGCCTCCCGCTCGGGCACCGCGCCGCCGGGCGCCACCAGCTCCAGCCGCTCCAGCCGGGCCAAGGCGCGGATCTCCCGCTCCATAGCCTGAAGGGCCTCCAGAAGGGCGGGCTCCGCCCGAAGGACGGCCGTCACTCTCCGGGAAGGCTCCACGCCCCGCTCTGCCCGGAGGTTCCGGATGGCCCGGATCACCTCCAGCACCCGGCCCACCTGCTTCTCCGCCTCGGGATCCTCCAGGCCCTGGGGCCGGGGCCAGGCCGCCCGGGCCAAGGTGGGGCCATGGACAGGCAGGCGCTGCCAGATCTCCTCGGTCAGGTAGGGCATGAAGGGGTGGAGGAGGCGGAGGCTTCCGTCCAGGACCGCGAAGAGGGTGGCCTGGGCAGCCCGGCGCTGGCGGGCCGCCTCGCTCTCCGGATCATCGCCCCCCTGGTAGAGCCGGGGCTTGACCAGCTCAATGTAGGCATCGCACAGGTCGCTCCAGATAAACTCGTAGAGGACCTGGGCCGCCTCACCCGGGTCGAACCGCTCCAAGAGCCGGTGGACCTCGGAAGCCGCCCACTGGTACCGGGACAGAATCCAGCGGTCGGCCAAGGTGAGGGCCTCCCGCTCCTTCCAGGCCTGCAGGCCGTCAGGCGACCCGGCCAGGGCTTCCAGGGCCGCCCGGTCGGCATCGGCCAGGTTCAAGATGGCAAAGCGCGACGCGTTCCAGACCTTGTTGGCGAAGTTCCGGGCCGACTCCACCCGATCGGTGCGGAAGCGGAGGTCGTTACCGGGCCCCACCCCCTGGACCAGGCTGAACCGGAGCGCGTCGGCCCCGTACTCGGCGATGACCTCCATGGGGTCCACACCGTTCCCCAGGGACTTGCTCATCTTCCGGCCCAGGCTGTCCCGGACGATGCCGTGGATGAGCACGGTGGGGAAGGGAGGCTCGCCCATGAACTCGATCCCCATCATGATCATCCGGGCCACCCAGAAGAAGATGATCTCGTAGCCCGTCACCAAGAGGTCCGTCGGGTAGAAGCGGCGCAGGTCCGGGGTGTCGTCGGGCCAGCCCAGGGTGGCGAAGGGCCAGAGGGCCGAGCTGAACCAGGTGTCCAGCACGTCCGGATCCTGCTCCAGCCGCTCCGACCCACACTCGGGGCAGCGGACCAGATCCTCCTCGGACGCGCTCTGGGTGCCACAGGCCTGGCAGGTCCACACAGGGATGCGGTGGCCCCACCACAGCTGGCGGGAGATGCACCAATCCCGGACGTTCCGCATCCAGTGGAGGTACATGCGGGTAAAGTGCTCGGGCACGAAGCGGACCCGGCCTTCCTCCACCGCCCGGATGGCCGGCTCGGCCAGGGGCTTCATGCGGACGAACCACTGGCGGGAGACCAGCGGCTCCACCACCGTGCCGCACCGGTAGCAGCGGCCTGGGGCATGGCGGAGGGGCTCCTCGCCCACCAGGAAGCCGCCCGCCCGCAGGGCCTCCAGCACCGCCTGCCGGGCCTCCTCCCGGGTAAGGCCTTGGAAGCGGCCCGCCTCGGCGGTCATGCGGGCATCCTGGCCGATCACCTGGATCTGGGGCAGGTTGTGCCGCTGGCCGATCTCAAAGTCCGTCGGGTCGTGGGCCGGCGTCACCTTGACCGCGCCCGTCCCGAAAGCGGGATCCACCGCCTCGTCGGCCACCACCGGGATCTCCCGGTCCATCAAGGGCAGCCGCACCCGCCGGCCGATCCAGGCGCGGTACCGCTCATCCTCGGGGTGGACGGCCACCGCGGTATCGCCCAGCATGGTCTCGGGCCGGGTGGTCGCCACCCGGATCTCCCCCTCCCCTTCGGCCGCCGGGTAGCGGAGGGTCCAGAGGCGCCCCTCTTCCTCCTCGTGCTCCACCTCGATGTCCGAGAGGGTGGTCTGGCACCGGGGGCACCAGTGGACGATGTAGTCCCCCTGGTAGATCAAGCCCTTCCGGTAAAGGTGGACGAAGACGTGGCGCACCGCCCGGGAGCAGCCCTCATCCATGGTGAAGCGCTCCCGCTCCCAGTCGCACGAGGCGCCCAGGCCCTTCAACTGCTCGAGGATCCGCCCGCCGTAGTGGTGCTTCCACTGCCAGACCCGCTCCACAAAGGCCTCCCGGCCCAGATCATGCCGGCTGAGCCCTTCCTTGGCCAGCTCCTCCTCCACCCGCACCTGGGTGGCGATGCCCGCGTGGTCCGTCCCCGGCAGCCATAGGGTCTCCTTCCCCTGCATCCGGTGCCACCGGGCGAAGATGTCCTGCAGGGTCTGGTCCAGGGCGTGGCCCACGTGGAGCACCCCCGTCACGTTGGGCGGGGGGATGACCATGGAGAACCGGGGCTTGTCGCTGTCGACCCGGGCATGGAAGACCCGGTTCTCCTCCCACCAGCGGGTCCAGCGCTCCTCCGCCTGGCGGGGGTCGTACCGGTGGGGCATGGCCGCCGGACCGGCCTCGGTCTGGTTCGCGGCCAGCGGCTCCTCACCGCTGGTCGTCTTGGATTGGGCACCGTGCGTCGCCATACCATCCACTCCTCACAAGAAAAAAGCCCTTCCGTCCAAGGACGAAAGGGGCAACCTTCCGCGGTACCACCTTGCTTCCCGCCCCGCTGGGCGGGCGCTCAGATCGCTGTAACGGCGCGACCGGCCGGGCCTACCGCCGCGCTTCGACCCGGCAGCTCAGGGGCGACCTTCGGCACCGACCACCCAGGAGGCCTTCCAGCCTACGAGCCTCCCTCTCTAGGGGCGCTTCCGGCGCCTACTCCTCCCCGTCCTCGCTTTCTCCGCTCTCCCAGGTTAGCGATATTCTACCGACCGCCTCCTCGGGGTGTCAAGCCCGGCCCCATCCGCTGGGGGAACCGGGTCATGGCGGGGGGGCGTCGGCCTGGGGAGCCGACTGGGACCTGGCCTCTTGGGCGTTCGACGCGGGGCCCAGCCAGTACCACTGGCCATCCCGGCGCTCAAAGCGCTGGAGGCCCTGATCCGTCTCGAAGAGAAACCGCTCCGCCCCATCGGGCTCCGCCGGCTCGTGGGCCACCAGGGCCCGGACGCGGAAAAGCTCCTCGCCACTCCAGAATGAGGCGGGCAGGAGGTTCCCCTGGCGGAAGCCCGGAACGGCCAGACGCCGGACGACCGGCTCCGGGGGCTCCCAGCGCGGTTCCGGCGGCCGGTGGCAGGCGGCCGCCACCTCAGCCGCCTCCGGCCCCAGGCGGGCGGCGGCGAGGATCCGGTTCTTCCCTTGGGCCTTCGCCACCCGCAGGGCGATATCGGCCCGTTGCACCAGAGTCTCCGGATCGCTCCCGTCGGCTGGGAAGCTGACCGCGCCGCCGCTGAAGGTGATGGTGAGGCAGCCGTCGAGGAACGCCCGCTGGGCCACCTGGCGCTGGAGGCGCTGGCCCACCTCCAGGGCGGCTTCCAGGCCCGTCTCGGGCAAGAGGAGAAGGAACTCCTCGCCCCCGTAGCGGAAGACCACGTCCATGGCCCGGGCGTTCTCCCGCAGCACCTGGCCGAACTCGGCCAGCAACCGGTCCCCCGCCGGATGACCGAAGCGCTCATTCACCGATTTGAAATCGTCCAAATCGAGAAACAAAAGACTGAACGACCGGTGGTACCGCTGGGCCCGGTTCAGCTCCTCGACGAGCCGGACTTCCAGGTACCGGCGGTTGTAGAGCCCGGTCAGCTCATCGGTCAGGATCAGGTGTTGCAGGCGCCCGATCTCGTGGCGAAGACGGGTCAAGGTCTTCTCCACATCGTTCAGCAGCGCCTGGAAATCACCCGACATCGATTGGGGCCTCTGGCCCTCGGGGGCGCCGCGCTGCAGGGTCCAACCCGCTCCCGTCTACTAAGCTTCTGGCACGTGCACATTCTACCATATTGTCGAACAAAGACAAGCGAGGAGTCCCCGCGCCGGTCTGCCCTCAGGCCCTCGCCGGGAGGGAGGTGGGTTGGGCTGAAGACGGCGGGCCAGGAGCCCGGGGGGCGAGGCCTCGGGCCCCGCCTCCCCGCGCCGCCGGGTCCAGTCTCAGGTGAGGTACGCTTCCAGCTGGTGAGCGAGGCCTTCCCGCCGCAGCTTGCGCAGGGCCTGAGCCTGGATCTGGCGGACCCGTTCCTTGGAGACGTCGATCTCCCGGCCTACCTCGGCCAGGGTCATGGGCTGGCCCCCGTCCAGGCCGAACCGGCGCCGGAGGACCTGGAGCTCCTTCTCGTTGAGGATGGAGAGCAGCTCGTTCAGCTCCTCCTGGAGGCTGCTCTGGGGCACCTGCTCATCGGGGTTGGCCGCGTCCTCATCCTCGATGATGTCGCCCAGGCTGAACCCGTCCTCGTTGATGGGGTTCTCCAGGGAGAGGGGCTCATAGGTGGCCTGGCGCACCTGGCGGATCTGCTCCACATCCATCTCCAGGGCTTCGGCTAGCTCGTAGTCCGTCGGCTCCCGGCCCTCCTCCCGGAGGTAGGTCTCCCGCAGGCTGAGGATCTTGCGGACCACATCAAACTTGTTCACGGGCAGGCGGATCCCTGAGGACTGGTCCAGAACCGCCCGCCGGATCCGCTGGGTGATCCACCAGGTGGCGTAGGTGCTGAACCGGTTGCCCCGGCGCCAGTCGAACTTCTCGACCGCCCGGATCAACCCCAGGTTCCCCTCCTGGATCAGGTCCAGGAGCGGAACTCCCCGATGGGCGTACCGCTTGGCAATGCTCACCACCAGCCGGAGGTTGGCCTCGATCAGCCGGCGGCGGGCGTCCTCATCCCCCTGCTCGGCCGCCTTGGCCAGCTCCACCTCCTCCTCCGGCGTGAGGAGCGGGACCTGGCCCATGTCGGTCAGGTAGGTCTGGAGCAGGTCTTCGCCCACCGACAGCTCCTCGGCGGCTCCTCGGGAGGAGCGGGCCTCCCGGGCTACGGACGGCTCCTCGGCAACGGCACGCATCTCAACCCACCTCCTGCGGGCGATGCTCCTCCAGAGGCCTGGAGGGCTCAGCTTCGTGGTGTGCTTGATCGTCGGCGGCAGGATCGGCTCGGTTCACCCTCTGGCAGGAGGGGCAGATCCCGTACACCTCATGGCGCTCCCGGAGAACCTGGAAGCCGGCCTTCTCCCGGGCCACCTGGGCCACCCGCTCCAAGCCCTCCACCGGCAGGTCCAGGATCCGCCGGCACTGGAGGCAGACCATGTTGAGGTGGAGGTCGGGCTGGCCATCGTACCGGGTCACCTCACCGCCGAAGGCCAGCTCGCCCACCAGTCCCAGCTCCACCAGCAAGTCCAAGGTCTTGTAGACGGTCGCGGGACTCATGGTCGGGTAGCGATCCTGAAGGGCCCGGTAGATCTCCTCCGCGCTGGGGTGCTCATCGGTGGTGACCAAGTACTCGTAGATCCCCACCCGCTGGGGCGTCACCCGGTAGCCCCGCGCCGCCAGCAGCTCCCGGAATGCTTGGACTCGGTGGTTCATGGGATCTCACACCTATAAATATTGGTTATCTATAGCGATTGTACCCAGGGCCCACGCGACCGTCAAGCGCTCGCCGGTGAAACCCGAGTAGATCGGTTGGTTTTCTCTACGAATAAATCTACCATGGGTCTTAGGGGTCGTCAACCCACGGCTGGAAAAAGGCGAGAAGGCAGGCGGGTCACGCCGGGCCGGAGGCTTCCCGGTCCGATCGGGGACGGTCCCCGTCGCCGTCCGACGGTTTCTGGCAGTTGGGACAGAGGCCGAAGAGGAGGAGGGAGTGGTCCACCACCCGGAAGCCCGTCTCCCGCTCCACCGCCCGTTCCACCCGGTCGAGGAGGTCCTGTTCGAACTCGAGAATCTGGCCGCACTCCAGGCAGATGAGGTGGTGGTGGTAGTGGCCCGCGCCTTCGGGGTGGAACTCGTACCGGGCCACCCCCTCGCCGGCGTCCAGCCGGCGGACCACGCCCAGGCGGGCGAAGAGGTCAAGGGTGCGGTAGACGGTGGCCAGGCCCAGCTCCGGCGCGCGGTTGCGGGCCTCCAAGTAGACTTCTTCGGCGGTGAGGTGGGTGTCGGCGTGATCCAGAAGCACCCGGAGCACCGTCTCCCGCTGGGGGGTCAACCGTTGGTCCTGCTGGGCCAGCCGCTCCCGGACGTACTCGATGGGGTCGCTCATCTGTCGGCCCCCTTTACAGCGCCCCGAGGCGCAGGTAGAAACCCCCGACCAGCATCAGAAGGCCCAAGCCCCACCAAAAGACTTCCAGAAGTTGGGGCTTACCCCTGGTAGCGTACCGCACATCCCCCTCCCAGGGCAAGTCGTCTCCCTGGAGGCGCCCCCGGAGCCAGAGGAGCCCCAGACCTACGGCCAGAAGGGCCCCCCACTGGTCGTACCCCAACCTCCAGAACCGCTCCCCTTCCCGCAGAAAGCCGGCCCCGAACCGGATGAGCCCGTCACCCACCAGCCAGAAGAGGAACTGCTCCCCGTCGAACCGGATCCGGCGGCGGCGCCGCCACAGGAACACAAAGAGAAGGTAGAGAGCCACCAGCCAGTAGACCTGGAGGGGGTGGACCTGCACCCCCGCCGGTGAGGTGACGCTCCAGGGCAGCCCCGTCCGGCGCCCGAAGAGATCGGAGCCCACCAGGGCCACCGCGCTGCCTAAGGCCACTCCGGGGGCCAGGGCATCCAGCAGGCGGTAGAAGGCGCCCCGTTCCCGCTGCCAGACCCAGGCCAGGAGGAGCAGCGCGGGAACAGCCCCGTAGAAGGTGAGGCCCCCATCCTGCAAGAGGAGGATCTCCCAGGGGAAGGTCCGGTAGTACTGGCGGTTGAGCAGGACGAAACCGGCCCGGGCCCCCACCAGGCCGACAACGATGCCCACCGCCAGGAAGTCCCCCATCCGCTCGGCCGGGATCCCCCGCCGCCGGCCCTCCCGGATGGCGACCAGCGCCGCCAGCAGGAAGCCCAGCGCCAGGGTGAGGCCGAAGGTGTAGACGGGCAGGGGCCCAATCTGGACCAGAACCTCGCTCACCGTCCATCCCTCCCGCGGGCCCGGCGGGCCTGCCCTCGGATGGGCAGGGTGGAGCCCGCCCTGCGCTCCCGGGGGGCCCCCTCCGCCTGGGGTGCCCGCCCGCCCAGCTCGGTCAAGAGGAGCCCCGCCAGGACCAGAACCCCGCCCAGCAGACCCGCCTCCGTCATCCGCTCACCCAGGAAGAGCCAGGCCAACAGGGCCCCAAAGAGGGGCTCGGTGCCCAGGATGATGCCCACCCGGGTGGGATCGGTCCGGTGCTGGTAGCGGATCTGAACCCAGAGGGCGACCGCGGTGGCCGGGACGGCCAGGTAGGCCAGGCCCAGCCAGAGACGGGGCGGGTGGCGGAGGGGCAGCCCCTCGAAGGCGATGGCCGCGGGCAGGCTGAGGAGCGCCACGGTGGCCAGCTCCACCCCGGCGAGGAGGAGCGGGTCGTGCTGGGCGCCCCACCGGTCCACGAGGAGGATCTGGAGGGCGAAGGCCGCCGCGCCCAGGAGCACCAGGAGGTCCCCCGGGGCCGGCAGCCACCCCTCGCCGCCGGGCAGGCTGAGGCAGGCCAGCCCTCCGGTGGCCACCGCCACCCCCGCCCAGACGGCCGGGGCCGGCCGCCGGTGGAAGAAGAGGGCGCCCAGCAAAGGGACGAAGACCACGCCCAAGGCGGTGAGGAAGGCCGCCTTGGAGGCGGTGGTGAGCCGCAGGCCCGCGGTCTGGAAGAAGTACCCGGCCCAGAGGCTCACGCCCAAGAGGAGGCCGTGCCGGAGCAGGCTCCGGAAGGCAGGACGGTCCAGCCGGCCTCCCCGGGTCCAGGCGGGCAGCAGGAGGAGGATGGCCGCCGCGGTGAAGCGCAGGGTGAGGAGGGTGTGGGGTGGCACCTGGCCGACCAGGGCCTTGATGACCGGGAAGGTCCCGCCCCAGACCGCGGCCACCCCCAGGAGCAGGAGCTCCGCCTGCCACGAGGAGGGGCCAGCCCGCCGGACCACCATCCCTACCCTCCGACCCCGAGCCGCTCGTGCAAGAGCTCCCGCACCTGCTGGGGGTTGGCCTTCCCCTGGCTGAGGCGCATCACCTGGCCCATGAGGAAGCCGATGGCCTTGGTCTGCCCGGCCCGGATGTCCTCGACGGGCTTGGGGTTCTCGGCGATCACCCGGTCGACGAGGGCTTCCAGCTCGCTCCGGTCGCTGATCTGCTCCAGGCCCCGCTCAGCCACGATCTCCCGGGCGCCCCGCCCCGAGGCGACCATCTCCTCCAGGACCGACTTGGCCGCCGCTTGGTTGATCACCCCTTGCCGCAGGAGGCCCAAGAGCTCCGCCAGCCCTTGGACCGAAACGGGGAGCTCCACCACCTCGCCCCCCTCGGTCTTGGCCCAGCGGAGGACCTCGCCCATCACCCAGTTGCTGGCCAGCTTGGCGTCACCCACCTCCTGGGCAACCGCCTCGAAGAAGTCGGCCACCAGCCGGGAGCTGGTGAGCACCGAGGCGTCGTACTCGGGCAGGCCGTAGCTGGCGACGAACCGCTCCCGCCGGGCGGCGGGGAGCTCGGGCAGTTCGGCCCGCCAGCCCTCGATTCGCTCCTGGGTGAGGACCAGGGGGACCAGGTCGGGCTCGGTGAAGTACCGGTAGTCGTCGGCCTCCTCCTTGGCCCGCATGGCCACCGTCACCTGCCGGGCTTCATCCCAGGCCCGGGTCTCAGGCCGAACCGCCTCCCCGCTGCGGATCACCTCCGCCTGGCGCTGGGCCTCGTAGGTGAGGGCCCGGACCACCGCCCGGAAGGAGTTCATGTTCTTCACTTCCGTCTTGGTCCCCAGCGCCGTTGAACCCTTGGGGCGGAGGGAGATGTTGGCGTCGCAACGGAGGGAGCCCTCTTCCATGCGCACGTCGGAGACGCCGATGTACCGCAGGATGGTCCGGAGCTCCTCCAGGAAGAGGCGGGCCTCCTCGGGACTCCGCAGGTCAGGGGCGGTGACGATCTCGATGAGGGGGATGCCCGCCCGGTTGTAGTCCACATGAGTCGCTTCCGAGCCGATGATGCTGTCCCCCGAGTGGACCAGCTTGCCCGCCTCCTCCTCCAGGTGGACCCGGACGATGCCGATCCTGCGGAGCCCCTCGGGTGTCGTGATGGTAACCGCCCCGTTCCGGCAGAGGGGCCGCTCGTGCTGGGAGATTTGATACGCCTTGGGCAGGTCCGGGTAGAAGTAGTTCTTCCGGGCGAAGAGGCTCCGCTCGGTGATCTGGCAGCCCAGGGCGAGCCCCGCCTTCACCGCGTACTCCACCGCCCGCGCGTTCAAGACGGGGAGGGTCCCCGGCAAGCCCAGGCAGACGGGGCAGACCTGGGTGTTGGGGGGCGCCCCGAAGGTGGTGGCGCAGCCGCAGAAGAGCTTGGACTGGGTGGCCAGCTCCACGTGGACTTCCAGGCCGATGACCGCCTCCAGATCCCCCAGATCCAACATCTCCAGCTGAGCCTCAGCCATGGATGGTCACCTCCCCTGCGCCGGTCCCCAGGTGGGCCAGAGGCGGCACCGCCGCCCGGCAGCCTGCCACCTGCTCGAAGGCGTAGGCCGCCCGCAAGAGCCCCGCCTCATCCAGATAGCGGCCGATAAGCTGGAGGCCCACCGGCAGCCCGCCGGCGTCCTGACCGCAGGGCAGGGAGATGGCCGGCAGGCCCGCCAGGTTGACGGGCACCGTGCACAGGTCGCTCTGGTACATGCGCATGGGACGTTCCAGCCGCTCCCCGAGGCGGAAGGCGGTGGTGGGCGTGGTGGGCGTCGCCAGCACGTCCACCTGCTCGAACGCCCGTTCGAAGTCCTGGCGGATCAGGGTCCGGACCTTGAGGGCCTGGAGGTAGTACGTCTGGTAGGCGCCGGCCGAAAGCACGTAGGTGCCCAAAAGGATCCGCCGCTTCACCTCGAGGCCCAGGCCCTCCCCCCGGGTGGCCAGGAACATCTCAGTCACGTCCTTGGCCGGCCGGCCGTCGGGCTGGGCCCGGAACCCGTACCGGACCCCGTCGTAGCGGCCCAGGTTGGAACTGGCCTCTGCCGGGGCGAGAACCAAGTAGCAGGCCAGGGCGTGCTCCACCGTGGGGAGGGAGAGCTCCACCACCTCGGCCCCCGCTTCGGCCATCCGGTCCACCGCCTGGCGGACCGCCTGCCGCACCGCCGGGTCGATCTGATCCCCGAAGAACTGGACGGGCAGGCCGATCCGCAGGCCCCGGGGCTCAGCCTGGAGTGCCTTCCGGTAGGCGGGCACCGGCGCGTCCACCGAGGTGGAGTCGGCCAGATCGTGGCCGGCAAGCACCTCCAGGAGGTGGGCCGCGTCGGTCACGTCCCGGGTGAGGATCCCCACCTGGTCCAAAGAGGACGCGAAGGGGATGAGCCCGTACCGGGAGACACGCCCGTAGCTGGGCTTCAGGCCCACCACCCCGCAGAAGGCCGCGGGCTGGCGGATGCTGCCCCCCGTGTCGCTCCCCAGGGCCCAGGGCACCTGGCCAGCCGCCACCGCCGCGGCCGAGCCGCCGCTGGAGCCCCCGGGCACCCGCTCCCGGTCCCAGGGGTTCCGGGTGGGGCCGAAGGCCGACGCCTCGGTGGAGGCGCCCATAGCAAACTCATCCAGGTTGGTCTTCCCCACCAAGGGCAGGCCTGCCTCATGGAGCCGGGCCACCGCGGTGGCGCTGTAGGGCGGCCGGAAGTTCTCCAGCGCCCGGGAGCCGGCGGTGGTGGGCACCCCTTCGGTACAGAGGTTGTCCTTCACCGCCACGGGGATCCCCGCCAGGGGGTGGACGGGCTCCCCCTGGGCCCGGCGCCGGTCCACCTCCCGGGCCGTCGCCAGGGCCTGCTCAGGGGTCCGGGCGAGGAAGGCGTGCACATGGGGCTCCAGCCGCTCCATCCGGTCCAAGTAGGCTTGGGTCACCTCTTCAGCCGAGATCTCCCGCCGCTCGAGCCGCTCCGCCAGTTCGTGGGCATGCTGCAGGATCTCCATCACGACTCCTCCAGAATCCGGGGAACTCGGAAGAACCCATCGCGGGTCTCGGGGGCGTTGGCCAGCACCTGCCCCTGGGGCAAGGAGGGCCGGACCGTATCGGGCCGGAGCACGCTCTCCTGAGGCACCAGGTGGGTGGTGGGCTCCACGCCCTCGGTAAGCACCTCCCGCAACCGGTCAAAGGCCTCCAGGATCAGGGAGAGATCCCGCTGGAGGTGCTCCTTCTCCTCATCGGTCAGCCCCAGGTGGGCGAGCCTTGCCACCCGCTCCACATCTTCCCGGGTCAGCCGAAGTTCCTGGCTCATCTCGGGGTCACCTCGCTCCCAACCTGGCGCTGGGCCTCCTCCACCATGGCCCGGAAGGTGGCCTCATCCACCACGGGCCGGCCCAACTGCCGCGCTTTCTCCAACTTGGAACCGGGATCGGTGCCCACCACCACGTAATCGGTCTTCCGGCTGACCGATCCCACCACCTGCCCGCCCAGGCTCTCAATGAGCTTGGTCGCCTCCGCCCGGGTCCAGCCCTCCAGGGTGCCGGTCAGGACGAAGGTCCACCCCTGCCAGGGCAAGGGGGTCCCCTCCCGGGCCTGGGAGGCCGCGGTCATCACCACGCCGGCGGCCGCCAGCCGATCCACCAGGCGCCGGTTCTGCTCCTCGCCGAACCACTGGAGGATGGCCTCGGCCATCTTCTCCCCCACGTCCTCGACGGCCAGAAGCTCCTCCCGGGTGGCCTGGCGGAGCCGCTCCATGCTCCCGAAGTGCTGGGCCAGGGTCTGCGCGGCCCGCTGCCCCACCAGGCGGATCCCCAGGGCGAAGAGGAGCCGCTCCAACCCCCGTCCCTTGCTCCGCTCAATGGCAGCCACCAGGTTGGCCGCCGACTTGGCCCCCATCCGCTCCAGCTGGGCCAGCTCCTCGGCTCGGAGTTGGTAGAGGTCGGCCGCGTCCTTCACCCAGCCCCGCTCCACCAGCTGCCGGATCACCGCCGGGCCGAGACCGTCGATGTCCATGGCGTTCCGGGAGCCGAAGTGGATCAGCCCCTCCACCAGCTGGGCGGGGCAGGCGGAGCCCATGCAGCGGGCGATGGCCTCCCCCGGGGGCCGGTAAACCTTGGCGCCGCAGACGGGGCAGTGGTCGGGCATCTGGAAGAGGCGCTCCTCCCCCGTCCGCCGCTCGGGCAAGACCCGGACCAGCTCGGGGATCACGTCGCCCGCCTTCTGGATGACGACCATGTCACCAATACGGATATCCTTCTCCCGGATGTAGTCCTCGTTGTGGAGGGTGGCCCGGGAGACGGTGGAGCCCGCCACCCGCACCGGCTCCAGCACCGCGTAGGGGGTCACCGCCCCGGTGCGGCCCACGTTGACCCGAATGTCCAGGAGGCGGGTGACGGCCTGCTCCGCCGGGAACTTGTAGGCGATGGCCCACCGGGGCGCATGGGAGGTGGCTCCCAGCTGGGCCTGCTCGTCCAGCCGGTCCACCTTGATGACGATGCCGTCCGTCTCGTAATCCAGCTGGTGGCGGAGGTCGGTCCACTGGGTGATGGTCTCCACCACCTCGTCCAGGGTGGCACACCGCCGCACGTGGGGGTTGGTCCGGAGGCCCAGCTCCCGCAGGAGCTGAAGGCTCTCCCACTGGGTGGCCGGCCGGGGCGCCCCTTCCACGTCCGCCACCGTGTAGGTGAAGATGCTCAAGGGCCGCCGGGCGGTGATGCTGGGATCCAGCTGGCGGACCGAGCCGGCCGCGGCGTTGCGGGGGTTGGCGAAGAGGGGCTCGCCCGTTGCCTCCCGCTCCTGGTTGAGCTGTTCGAAGGCGGAGCGGACCATGTAGACCTCGCCCCGCACCTCCAGGTTGACGGGCCGGCGGAGCCGCAGGGGGATGGCCCGGATGGTCTTGAGGTTGGCCGTCACATCCTCCCCCGTGCGCCCGTCGCCCCGGGTGGCCCCCCGGACCAGGAGGCCCTCCCGGTAGGTGAGGGCGACGGCCAGGCCGTCGATCTTCAGCTCCACCACGTACCCGCTGGGCTTGTGGCCCAACATCCGGGTGATGCGGGCCTCCCAGGCGGCCAAATCTTCGGTGTCAAAGGCGTTGTCCAGGGAGAGGAGCGGGATCCGGTGCTCCACCGGGGTGAACCCTGCCGCGGGCGGCGCCCCCACCCGCTGGGTGGGCGAGTCGGGCGTGACCCACTCGGGGTACTGGGCCTCCAGCTCCCGCAGCTCCTCCATGAGCTGGTCGTACTCCGCGTCGGTGATCTCCGGATCGTCGAGGACGTAGTAGCGGTAGTTGTGATGCTCGATCAGGCGGCGCAGCTCCTCCAGCCGCTGGCGGGCGGCGTCGCGAGCGGTGTGGGTGGTCACGGCCGTCACCTCCGCAGTCACCCAGATTCCCTGCCGGGCCCACCCTTCCTGCCGTTGCCAGGTCTGAGCCTCTGGTCTCCATCATAGCTTTGCGGTGGTCCGGCCTGGAAGGGGAGGCACGCTCCGTGGTCATCACCCGGCGCCAGCTCCTGCGCTCTGCCCTGGCCGTCCTGGTGGCGGCGCCCACCGTGGCGGCGGCCCGCCGCCTCCTGGGGGGCAACCGGCCCGCCTGGGTGCCCGCCGCGCCGCCGCCGGAGGTGGTCTACTGGCCCGGCGCCCGGGAGGAAGGCCCGCGGCTGGGCGCCCGGGCCGCCATCCTCCTGGAGGTTTCCACCGGAACCATCCTCTATGCCCGGAACGAGCACCAGCGACGGGCGCCCGCCAGCACCACCAAGATCGTCACCGCGCTCCTGGCGGTGGAGCGGGGCGGCCTGGACGAGCCGGTCCAGGTGAGCCCCCAGGCGGCCGGCACCCGGGGGTCCAGCGCCCACCTCCGGGCGGGCCAGACCCTCTCCCTGCTGGACCTGCTCCACGCCATGATGCTCCCCTCGGGGAACGACGCGGCCGTCGCGGTGGCGGAACACCTGGCCGGGTCCGTCCCCGCCTTCGCCCGGCTGATGAACCAGCGGGTTCGAGAGCTCGGCGCCCGCAACAGCCTCTTCCAGAACCCCCACGGGCTGGACGCGGCCGGCCACTACAGCACCGCCTACGATCTGGCGCTCATCACCCGGACGGCCATGACCTACCCGGTCTTCGCCCAGATCGTCCGCACCCGGGAGCACCGGACGGAAGGGGGCCACTGGAGCAACACCAACCGTCTCCTCTGGAGCTACGAGGGGACGGTGGGCGTCAAGACGGGGACCACCAGCGACGCCGGCCATTGCCTGGTGAGCGCCGCCAACCGGGACGGCTTGGAGCTGTTGAGCGTCGTCCTGGCCAGCCCCGACCGCTGGTCCGAGTCCACCCGGCTGCTCGAGTGGGGCTTCACCACCTTCCGGCGCCTGGAGCTGGCCCAAGCTCACGAGCCGTTGGTGGAGGCGGCGGCGCCCGGCACCGACGAGCCCATCCCCCTGGCCTCGCCCCAGCCCGTCCAGATCCTGGTCCGGCACGACCAAGTCCACGACGTCCACCTGCGGATCCGGCTGGCCCCCGTCACCCTGCCGGTCCGCCGCTTCGAGCCCCTGGGCCAGGTGGACCTGCTCCTGGGAGACCAGCTGGTCCGGACCCTCCCCCTGGAGGCGGCCGCCTCGGTGGGGCGGCCTGCCTGGTGGCGGCGGTTCCTGGGCCTGGGGGCGTGAGCTTATCCCGCCGGCTCCAGCGGGGCCAGGGAGCGGATGAAGGTCCGGATCCCCTGGTCGGGGAAGGCGACGGTCACCTTCTCGTCCCGGCCCGAGGGCTCCACCCGGACCACCGTCCCCACGCCGAAGTGCTTGTGGCGCACCCGCTGCCCCGGCCGGAAGCCCCCCGGCAGACCTTGGGCCGGCTCAGCCTCCGCCGTCTCGGAGGCGTCCCCCGCCCCCTCGTCCAGCAGGCCCCGGACCCCCACAAAGGTGAGGTCTTTTCGCAGGTGCTCGGGGATCTCTTCAATGAAGCGGCTCATGGCGTTGAGGTTGGTGGAACCGTAGAGGGTCCGCTGCCGGGCGCAGGTGAGGAAAAGGAGCTCTTCCGCCCGGGTCATGCCCACGTAGGCCAGCCGCCGCTCCTCCTCAATCTCGCCCGGCTCCCAGACGGCCCGGCTGTGGGGAAAGACCCCCTCCTCCATCCCCACCAGGAAGACCACGGGGAACTCCAGCCCTTTGGCGGCATGGAGGGTCATCATGGTGATCTTGCCCGTCTCCTCGTCGTAGGCGTCTGCGTCGGAGACGAGGGCCACCTGCTCCAGGAAGGCGGCCAACTGGCCGGGCTGGCCGCCCGTCTGGTCGTCGAATTGTTGGGTGACGGTGAGGAACTCCTGGACGTTTTGGAGGCGGCTCTCCCCGTCGGGGCCCGGCTCCGCCTGGAGCTCGGCCAGGTACCCCGACTCGTGGAGGACTCGCTCCACCAGCTCGGTCACCGTCAGCTGCGCCGCCTTCTCCCGGAGCCCCTCCATCAGGGCGTAGAACTCGGCCAGCCGGCGGCGGTACTGGACCGAAAGACCTTCCACCCGCCCGGCGTGTCCCATCGCGGCGTAGAGGCTGAGAGGTCGGCCCGTCTCGTCGAGCTGCTGGCGCGCGTAGGCCTCCACCTTGGCCAGGGTGGCCGGGCCGATCCCCCGCCGGGGCACGTTGAGGATCCGCTCCAGGCTCACCCGGTCCCGGGGGTTGGCCAGCACCCGCAGGTAGGCCAACAGGTCTTTGATCTCTTTCCGGTCGTAAAAGCGCAAGCCCGCGACGATCTGGTAGGGCAGCCCCCGCCGGACGAACTCCTCCTCGAAGGCCCGGGACTGGGCGTGGGTCCGGTAGAGAAGGGTGAAGTCGCCGTAGCTCCGCCCCTGCCGGTGGAGGAGCTCGATGACGTTGGCGACGAAGGCCGCCTCCTGCCGTTCGTCCACCGCCTGGTAGACGTAGACGGGATCCCCCTTGGGCCCGTCCGTCCAGAGCCGCTTGGGCGGCCGGCCCGGGTTGTTGGCGATGACGTGGTTGGCCGCCTCCAGGATGTGGCCTGTGGAGCGGTAGTTCTGCTCCATCAGGACCACATGGGCATCGGGATAATCCCGCTCGAAGTCAAGGATGTTCCGGATGTCCGCCCCCCGCCAGCCGTAGATGGACTGGTCCGCGTCGCCCACCACGCACAGGTTCCGGTGGGCGGCGGCCAGCCGGTTGATCAAGAGGTACTGAGCGTGGTTGGTATCCTGGTACTCATCCACCAAGATGTGCTGGAAGCGGTTCTGGTACTTCTTGAGGACCTCGGGCGCTTCGGCCAGCATGCGGTTGGCCTGGATCAAGAGGTCGTCGAAGTCCAGGGCGTTGGCCTCGGCCAGGCCCTCCTGGTAGAGCCGGTAGACCCGGGCCACGGTCCGCTCCCAGGCGTCCACCGCCCGGTCGGCATAGGCCTCGGGCGAGATGAGCTCGTTCTTGGCCGTGCTGATGGCGGCCAGGATGGAGCGGGGTTCGTACCGCTTGGGGTCGATGTTCAGCTCCTTCATCACCCGGCGGACCAAACTCAACTGGTCGGAGCCATCGAAGATGGAGAAATCGGGCCGCAGCCCGATGCTCGGCCCGGACTGGCGGAGCATCCGGACGCAGGTGGCGTGGAAGGTGCCAATCCATGCCTGCTCGGCCTTGGGTCCGATGAGCCGCTCGATCCGCTGGCGCATCTCGGCGGCCGCCTTGTTGGTGAAGGTCACGGCCAGAATGGCATGGGCCGGCACGCCCCTGGCCTCAATCAAGTAGGCAATCCGGTAGGTGAGGACCCGGGTCTTCCCCGACCCGGCCCCGGCGATGACCAAGAGGGGGCCATCGCGATGCTCCACCGCCTCCCGCTGCCGCGGGTTCAACCCTTCGAGCCAATCGGTCACCGTCACGCCTCCTGGCAAGTCCCGGCACGGGTTCCATTATAGACGGCCCCCAGCGGGATGTCACGCGTCCCGGGGCCCCTCCGGCGAGGACCCCAGGGAGCGCGGTTCTGCCGAGGGTCCAGACCGATCGGCCGGGCCGAAGGGCCGGGCCTCGTCCCGCGACCCCGGCAGGAGCCTGCCTCCGGGCGGCTCCTCCTCGGCCAGGCCCACGATCCGTCGGGCCAGGTCGGTCTTCAGGTTTACCTCCTCCCCGGTCGCCAGCTGGACCACCGGACGGGCGGGGACCCCGTCGTTCAGCCGGACCACCCGGCCCACCTGGCCGGTATTGAGGCGGACCCGGCTGCCCACCGGGTAGGGGGCCACCCGGGCCAGGAAGGTGCGGACCACTGTGGGATCGAAGCTGCGGCCCGCCTCCGCCTCGATGTAGCCCAACACCTGGTGGACAGGCCGGGCTGGCCGGTAGACCCGGTCGGTGGTGAGCGCGTCGAAGACGTCCACCACCGCCACCACCCGGGCCCACAGGTGAATCTTCTCCCCGGTCAGACCCCGGGGGTAGCCGCTTCCGTCCCACCGCTCATGGTGCTGGTAGGCCACATGGGCCGCCCGCCGGTCGAAGGCGGGGTTGCGGCGCAGGATGTCAAAACCGTACACTGTGTGGCGCTGAATCTCTTGGAACTCCCCCGGGCTGAGCTGGGTGGGCTTGTTCCACAAGGCGTCGGCGATCCGCACCTTCCCCACATCGTGGAGGAGGGCCCCCAAGCAGAGGCCCACCAGCGACCGGTGATCCAGCCCCAGATGGATACCCATGAAGGAGGCGGTCACCGCCACCCCCACCGAGTGGCTGAAGAGGTACCCCTCCACCGCCCGGATGTCGGCCAGTTGGAGGATCACATCCCTGTTGGCCAGGACCTCATCCACAATCTGCCTGACCACCAGGCTGAGGCGCCGGCCCTCCTGGACCGGGTTGACCAGGCCCGCCTTGAGCCGGGTCATGTACTGCTGGACCGCCTGGTACGCCTGCCCGCGGGTCCGCTCCGAAACCACCTCGGTGGCCTCCGCCACCACCTTGGGGTCCACGTCGCCCGGCTCCCGGACGTAGAGGGTGCTGATCCCCAACTCCTCCAGCCGGTGCAAGACCCGGGCGGTGAGGACCACCCCCGGCGCCAAAAGCGTCCGCCCCTCGGCGGAGACGGGCCGGGCCAGGACCATCCCTGGCCGGGCATGCTTGACCAGGAGCCACCTCACCCGCGCTGCCTCCCCACCAGCCACCCTCGCGTGCCGCTTCTGAGACTGTTGCGAATGCCAAGAGCCTTCCGTCCGATCACGGCCGCTTTAGAGTTCCCATTCGTACGCATACTTCCGAGTCCCTGCCGCAATTCTAATAGGAAGGTCATCGGGCGACGAAGTTCGAAAGTGTTATCGGCACTGGATGAGACTGGGGGTAGGGGCATGCGAGTCGTCATCGCGCCCGATTCGTTCAAAGGCAGCCTAAGTGCGGTGGAGGTGGCGGAAGCCTTGGCCCGGGGGGTCCGCCGGGCCTGGCCCGCGGCCCAGGTGGAGCTCCTGCCCGTCGCCGACGGGGGCGAGGGCTGGGTGGAGACTCTGGTGCGGGCCACCGGCGGCCGCTTGGTGACCCGCCAGGTGACGGGCCCCCTGGGCGAGCCGGTGGAGGCCCAGTACGGCCTCTTCCAGCAGGACGGTGAGGAAGTGGCCGTCATCGAGATGGCGGCCGCCTCGGGGCTCACCCTGGTGCCGCCGGACCGGCGGGATCCCCGGGTGACCACCACCCGGGGGACGGGCGAGCTGATCCGGGATGCCCTGGATCAGGGAGCCCGGCGCTTGCTGGTGGGCATCGGCGGGAGCGCCACCAACGACGGAGGAGCGGGCATGGCCCAAGCCCTGGGGGTCCGCTTTCTGGATGAGGCGGGGGCCGAGCTGCCCCCCGGCGGGGCGGCGCTGGCCCGTCTGGCCCGGGTCGACCTGAGCGGCCTCGACCCCCGCCTGGCCCAGACCGAGGTGGTGGTCGCCTGCGATGTGGACAACCCCCTCACAGGCGAGCGGGGCGCCGCGGCGGTCTACGGCCCCCAGAAGGGGGCCACCCCCGAGATGGTCCAGGAGCTGGACGCGGCCTTGGCCCACTTCGCCGACGTGGTGGAAGGGGTGATCGGCCGCTCCTTCCGGGAGCTGCCCGGGGCGGGCGCGGCCGGTGGCTTGGGCTTCGGCCTCATGGCCTTCGCCGGGGCCCGCCTGCAGCGGGGCATCGAGCTGGCTCTCGAGACCCTCCAGGCCGACCGGCACTTCGCCTGGGCCTCCCTGGTCATCACGGGCGAGGGCCGGATCGACCGCCAGACCCTCCACGGCAAGGTCCCCTTCGGGGTGGCCCGGCGGGCGGCCGCCTTCGGCGTCCCCGTGGTGGCCGTGGCCGGGTGTGTGGGCAGCCTCACCCCGGAGGAGCTGGACGCCCTCCGGGCCGCGGGCTTGGCGGCCATCATTCCCGTGGTGGAGAGCCCCTGCACCCTGGACGAGGCGATGAATCCCGACGAGACCCGGAAGCGTCTGGAACGGACTGGTGAGCGCTTGGCCCGGCTCGTTGGCATCGGGCTGGCTTTGAAGGCTCAAGGATAACCTACCCACCAAGGGAGGTGCGGCCTGTGGTTCAAGGCGGTTGGTTACTGGTCATCCTCCTGGCGGCCATCGTCTTCATCATCTGGGGGACCGCCAAGCTTCGGCTTCATGCGTTCCTCGTCCTCTTGCTGGCCGCCTACGGCGTCGGGTTGGTGGCCGGGTTGCCGGCCAACGATGTGATCGGAGCCATCACGTCCGGCTTCGGCGGCACCTTGAGCAGCATCGGCATCGTCATCGCCGCGGGGACCATCATCGGCTTCATCCTGGAGCGGAACGGCGGCGCCCGGGTGATGGCCGACGCGGTGCTCAAGGTGCTGGGTGAGGCCCGCTCCGCGCTGGCCATGGCGGTCACCGGCGCGGTGGTCTCCATCCCCGTCTTCTGCGACTCGGGCTTCGTCATTCTCTCGCCCCTGAACCGGTCCCTCGCCGCCCGGTCGGGCAAGTCCATGGCCCTCTACGCGGTGGCCCTCAGCATGGGGCTCTACGCCACCCACGTCTTCGTCCCGCCCACGCCGGGCCCCATCGCGGCCGCGGGCACCCTGGGCGCCGACCTGGGCCTGGTCATCCTCCTGGGCCTGGTGGTCTCCATTCCGGTGGTGGCGGCGACCTACTGGTACGCCACCGTGATGGGGCGGCGGATCCAGATCGATCCCCCCGCGGCGACGGCCGGCGAGGGGTCGGAGGCGCCGGAGCGGCGGCCCTCTGTCGCGGCCTCCTTCGCCCCCATCCTGGTCCCCGTCATCCTCATCGCCCTCAAGTCCGTCGCCGACTACCCCACCCGGCCTTTGGGGACGGGCTTCGTCGCCGACTTCTTCAGCTTCCTGGGCAATCCGGTGACGGCCCTGCTGCTCGGCGTCTTCCTGGCCTTCTGGGCCACGGCCCGGTGGGATGAGACGGTCATCCGGGACTGGGTGGAGACGGGCTTGAGGAGTGCGGGGAACATCATCCTGATCACCGGCGCGGGTGGCGCCTTGGGGAAGGTCCTCCAGACAACGCCCATCGCCGATTACCTGGGAACGAGCCTGGCTGCCTTCAACCTGGGCATCTTCCTCCCCTTCCTCATCGCCGCCGCCCTGAAGACGGCCCAGGGCTCGTCGACGGTGGCCATCATCACCACCTCGGCCATCGTCTCGCCGCTTCTCCCCGCTCTGGGGCTGGGCGGAGGGCTGGGGCCCGTCCTGGCGGTGCTCGCCATCGGCGCCGGCTCCATGACCGTCTCCCACGCCAACGACTCCTACTTCTGGGTTGTCTCCCAGTTCTCGGGGATGAACGTGGCGCAAGCCTACCGGCTCCAGACGGTGGCCAGCGGCATCGCCGGCGTGGTGGGGATCCTCTCCGTCTGGATTCTCAGCCTCTTCCTGGTCTGAGGGGCAGGCGAGGCCAGGCCTCTTGCCAGGGGCCCAGCTTCAGGCCGGCGACGGGTGATCCGTCGCCGGCCTTTCCCCGTCCTGGCGCCTCCGGGGCGGCCAGAAGCCGCCGTTCTGCGGGTTTCCAGCGCCTCGCCCGTGGGGGCAGGAGGAAAAAGGGGAACCCTCCGCCATGGGGAAAGAGAGGCACAAAACGGCAGAGGAGGATCCCCCGTGGGCCCGTTGCTCCCGTCCATCCCGCCCCAACCTGTCGAGTCTGGCCGTCGCGAAGCTTTCGCCGCCCGGGCGCCTCGGGCGGTGGCACTCCTCTTGGCGATCGTGCTCACCGCTGTCCTGGCACCAGGGGGGGCCGGCGCCGCCCGCCGCTTCACCCTGGAGACGGAGCACTTCCTCGTCCACTTTGATGGCGGGTATGAGGCGCTGGCCCACGAGGTGGCCCGCATCGCCGAGGAGGTCCACCGGGAGCTGGCGCCCCGGGTCGGCCACGTGCCGTCGGAGAAGACCCACCTGGTCCTGGCCGACACCACCGACCTGGCCAACGGCACGGCCGACCCCCTCCTCTACCCCAAGATCACCCTCTTCCCTGCGTCGCCCACGTTCTTCAGCCCCTATGGGTCGGGGATCAGCCCCCGCATGCGCGAGTGGCTCCGCCTGGTCATCCTCCACGAGTACGCCCACGTGCTCCACCTGGACATGAACGACGGCCCAGGGCGGGTGATGGCCCTCCTCTTCGGGCGGGTCCCCATCCTCACCAACCCCATGATGCTGCAGAGCTTCGCCTTCATCGAGGGGTTCGCCACCTACCAGGAGACGGTGGCCGATCTGGGCGGCCGGGGCCACGATCCCTACTACCACATGTTCCTGCGGGCCATGGTCTTGGAGGACGATCTCCTCCGGCTGGACCAGATCTTGGGCCATTACCCCTTGGAGCGGTGGAAGCCGGGCGGGATCGTCTACCTGTACGGCTACAGTTTGTGGGCGTTCATGGCGAGCCGCTCCGGCGAGGAGGCCTTGGAGGCCTTCAACCGGGCTTTCGCCCGGACCACGTCCTTGGACCAGGCCTTCCAGGAGGCCCTCGGAACCACTCCGGAGGCCTTCTACCAAGAGTGGCAGGCTCACCTGCGGCGGGTGTACGAGCCGGAGATCGAACGGCTCCGGGCTGAAGGCCTCACCCCCACCCAGCCCCTCGGGGGGCAGGGGTATGTGCCCGAGTCGCCCGTCGCCTCCCCCGACGGCCGGCGCCTGGCCTACGTCACCGTCCACGGGCCTGTGGCGCCGGCCCTCCGGCTGATGGCGTGGGACGGGGAGACCGTGCGGGATCGGCAGCTGGTGGCGGGGCTCCTCATGGGCCCCATCGCCTGGTCGCCCGACGGGCAGAGCCTCTACTACGCCAAGGTGGAGGCGGATGGCGGCCGAACCTTCACCGACCTCTACGCCTACCATCTGGCCACCGGCCGGGAGGAGCGGCTCACCCGGGGCCTGCGGGCCTTCGGCCCCGCCCCCTCCCCTGACGGCCGGCGGTTGGTCTTCTCCAGCCGGGAGGGGCCCACCACCCGGCTCCTGGAGGTGGACTTGGCCGGCCCCTGGCCGGTGGAGCCCGACAGTTCCCGGCTCCGGGAGCTCCTCCCGGCCCGCGGGGAGCGCCAGGTGCTGGCTTTCGGCTGGTTCCCCGGAGGTGACGGCATCCTGGTGGCCAGCCACGAGCCCGGCGGGGGCATGGACCTCCTCCGCCTGGACCGGGCCACGGGCCGCCTGGAGCCCCTGGTGGTGGGGAGCCGGGCCCGGGGCGGCCCCGGGGTGGTCCACCAGAACGCCCAGTTCACCCCCGACGGGCGCTGGATCCTCTTCGACTCGGACCAGACGGGGATCCCCACCCTCTACGCCTACGAGCTGGCGTCCGGCCAGATCGTCCAGGTCGCCCGCACCCTTACAGGTCTCTTCGACCCCACCGTGATCCAGACCGACGAGGGGCCCCGGCTGGTGGCCATGGAGTACACGGCCAGGGGCTACCGCCTCAGCCTCCTGCCCTTCTCGCCGGCCCTCTGGACGCGGGTGGACCCGCCGGTCACGGCCCGGGATCCGGCGGAGGTGCCCGGCGTCGCTGCCCCACTCCTGGACCCTGACGAGCCGGACCCGGCAGCCCCGGTGGCCCCCAAGCCCCAGGGTGGGTCCCCAAGTCCCGGGCAGGGGGTTGGGTCGCACAGCGCCGTCCGCCCCTACCGCCCCTGGGACTCTCTGCGGCCCCGGTTCGCCTTGCCCTTGATCCTCGAGGATGAGGCAGGCCCGGTGGTGGGCGCCCTCACCCTGGGCTACGATGCCTACCGGGAGCGGGTCTACGCCCTGACCGGCGGCTTGGGCCTGGTCAGCGGGCGCCCCTGGGTCGCCTTCGAGTACCAGGGGCCCCTCTTCGGCCACCCTCAGGCCACCTGGGCCCTGGGGGTCCGGCAAGAGACCCTCTTGGAAGACGGGAAGAAGGCCGGCCGGCTGGAGCGGGAGCTTCAGCTGGGCCTGGCCTACACCTGGCCGGGGGTGCTGGCGGCCACCTCGGTGGCAGCCACCGCCAAGCTCTGGGACGATGAGCCCGTCGGGGATGGATCGGGCCTGGCCGGGCCCGGCCAGGCGGTCACCCTGGGGGTGGGCCGGGAACAGGCTTGGCCGGTGGATGGACGCTCCTTCACCCTGGCCAGCGGCCTCTCCCTCACGGGCTTCCGGGAAGGCGCCGATGGGAGCCGGCAGGGCGTGGTCGCCACCTGGCGGGAACAGGCCGCTTTCAGCTGGAACCTGGGCCGGCAGCGGCTGGTGCTGGACGGGGTGGTGGGAACGGCCAGCCTGGAGGAGGCCCTGGCCGTCGGGGATCCTACGGCCTCCCGGGCCGTGGATCGAAGCCTCTGGACCCTCCAGGCCCACGGGCCCACCCTGACAGGGCGCCACGCCCTCCGGGTCACCCTCGGCCTGGAGAGCCAGCTGTACCGGTTCAGCCGGGGGGTGGGCACCTGGCCCCTCTTCTTCGACGACCTGGGCGGGCGGCTCTACCTGGAGGGAGGAGCCGTCTGGAGCGACACCGAGGCTGCCCTCCAAAGGCGTTGGGGAGCGGGCGCCGAGCTCACCCTGACCACGTACCTGGGGTACGCCACCCCCCTGACCCTGGGGGTGGGCGTGGCCTCCTCCATCGAGCCCGCCGGCAGCCCCACCCTCTACCTACGGGTGGACCTGACCGATCCCGTGGGCGCTGGAGCAGGCGGGAGGCTCAGCGGGGCCGGGGCGGCCGCGGTGGCCGGTCTGGGCCGTGGCGGCGGGTAAGCTCCGCCTCCACCTGTTCCAGGCCCACCCCCCGCTCCACCATGAGGACGGCCAGGTGGTAGAGGAGGTCGCCGATCTCGCCCACCAGCCCGTCCCGGTCGCCGTTCTTGGCGGCGACCACCACCTCCGTCGCCTCCTCGCCCACCTTCTTCAGGATCTTGTCCAGGCCTTGCTCGAAGAGGTAGGTGGTGTAGGAGCCGGGGCGGGGCCGGGCCTGGCGGTCCCGGACCACCTCCAGAAGCCGCGGCAGGGTGACGGGCCCGGAAGCCAAGGGGCCTTCGGCCGCGCCCCGAGCCCCGTCGGGAGTTCCGACGCCAGCCGTCCCTGGGTCCCCAGCCCCCCTGGCCTCCTCGGGACCGGCCTCCCCCTCTTGCGCTGGGGTCGGGAGGGGCTGGTGGAAGCAGCTCCACGCCCCGGTGTGGCAGGCGCCGGTGCCCTCCTGGGCCACCCGGACCAGAAGGGCGTCCCGGTCGCAATCGGCCCGCACCTCCACCACCCGCTGGCGGTTGCCTGAGGTCGCCCCCTTGGGCCAGAGCTCCTGGCGGGAGCGGCTCCAAAACCAGGTGGTGCCCGTGGCCAGGGTCTTCTGGAGGGCTTCCCGGTTCATGTAGGCCAGCATCAAGACCGCCTGGTCCTCGCCAGCCGACTGGACCACCACCGGGATCAACCCGTCGGGCCCGAAGCGGAGCCCGCCGGCCAACCCTTCCTCCGTTGAAGGGATCCCGTGACGAACGGGCACCCCCGCCTGGGCCAGGTACGCCTTGGCCTCGGCCACCGTGTGCCGTCCGTCGTGGAAGATGGAGGCGGCCAGGACCCCGTCCGCCTCCCCCTCTTGAAGGGCCGCCCGGAGGTGCTCCAAGGTCCCCGCCCCACCCGAGGCAATGACAGGGATCCGGACCGCCCGGGCCACCGCCCGGGTCAGCTCCAGGTCGTAGCCGGCCTGGGTCCCGTCGGCATCCATGCTGGTGAGGAGGATCTCGCCCGCGCCCAGCGCCTCCACCACCCGGGCCCAGGCGACGGGCTCCAGCCCCGCAGCCTCCCGTCCCCCGTGGGTGACCACTTCCCACCGGGGCGTCCCGTCCCGATCCCCGCCGGCCACCCGCCGGGCGTCAATGGCGACGACGATCCGGGCGCTGCCGAAGCGCTCAGCCGCCTCCCGGACCAGAACCGGCTGGGCCACCGCCGCGGTGTTGAGGACCACCTTGTCGGCGCCCGCCTGGAGCACCGCCTCGATGGCCTCCAAGCTGCTGATGCCGCCGCCCACGGTGAAGGGGATGGAGAGCTTCTGAGCCACCGCCCGGACCCAGTCGAGGCGGGTGGCCCGGCCCTCCGGGGTGGCGGAGATGTCGAGGAAGACCAGCTCGTCCGCGCCCGCCTGGTCGTAGCGCAGGGCGAGCTCCACCGGGTCCCCGGCATCCCGCAGGTTGGCGAAGTGGACCCCCTTCATCACTCGGCCGCCCGCCACATCGAGGCAGGGGATGACCCGCTTAACCCGCACCGGCCACCACCTCCAGGGCCTCCTCCAAGGTCAAGCAGCCCTCGTAAAGCGCCCGCCCCACAATGACACCGGTGAGGCCCATAGGTTCGAGGGCTTTCAGCTGGCGGAGGTGCTCCAACCGGCCCACCCCACCCGCCGCCACAACAGGCAGCCCCAAACCCAAAAACGGCCTCAAGGTCTCCAGATCGGGCCCGGCCAGGGTCCCATCCCGCCCCACCGCGGTCACCACCAGGCCCCCGGCCCCCGCCTCGCGCGCCCAGCGGGCGATGGCCAGGCCGTCCTGCTCCCCCTCCTCCTCCCAGCCGGCCACCGCCAGCCGGCCCTCCCGCAGGTCGAGGGAGACCCACGCCCGGCCGCCCAGGGCCTCAAGGATCCGGGCCGCCCTTTCGGGCGCCCGGACCACCACCGTCCCCAAGATGACCCGCTCCACCCCCAGGGCCAGGGCCGCCTGGGCCGCCTCCAGGCTCCGGATGCCCCCGCCCAGCTGGACGGGCACCGCCACCGCCTGGCAGACCCGGGCGACCGCCTGGCCGTTGGGCGTGGCGCCGGGAGCCGCGCCTGAGCGGGCGCCGTCCAGGTCCACCAGGTGGAGGCGCTGGGCCCCCGCGGCCACCCACTGGCGGGCCGCCTCCACCGGGTCCAGGGGGTAGCGGTGCTCCTGGTGGAACGCCCCCTGGACCAGCCGGACCACCCGGCCCTCCCGCAGGTCGATGGCGGGGATCAGCTCCACGGGCCCCCACCCCCCGCCCCGGGATGGGACTCCGGTGCCGGTTGGGAACCAGCGGCTGGGGCCGGGCCTGGAAGGCCACCCGCCTCCTCGTCGTCCACCAGGCGCCCCTTGGTGGAGGGCACCCCTTCCACCCGAGGGTCCAAGCCTGTCGCCTGGTCCAAGGCCCGGGCGACGGCCTTGAAGGCCGCCTCCACCACGTGGTGGTCGTTCTCCCCCTCCAGCTGGTGGATGTGGAGGGCGAAGCCGCCCCGGGTGGCCAGGGCCCGGAAGAACTCGGGCACCAGCTGGGTCTCCATGGTCCCCAGCCGGGGCCCCTGCAAGGCCAGGCGGCAGACCAGGTACGGCCGGCCCGACAGGTCCACCACCGCCCGGACCAGGGCCTCATCCATGGGGATGGTCGCCTCGCCGAACCGCCGGATCCCCCGGCCCTCCCCCACGGCCCGGCGGAAGGCCTCCCCAAGGCAGAGGCCCACATCCTCCACGGTGTGGTGCGCGTCCACGTGGAGGTCCCCCTGGGCCTCCACCGTCAGGTCAAAGAGCCCGTGCCGGGCGAAGCTCTCCAGCATGTGGTCGAAGAAGCCCACCCCGGTGGTGACGGCCGCCTTACCCTTGCCGTCCAGGTTGAGGACCACCCGGATCTGGGTCTCCCGGGTCGCCCGCTGGTAGGCCGCCTGGCGGGCCGGCTCCCGCCCGGTCTCCCTCATCCTTCCGCCTCCTTTTCCTGGGCCTCGCCCGCCACCCCCTGGGCCTCCAGGCGGAGGGCCACTGCCCGGGCGTGAGCCTCCAGCCCCTCGGCCCGGGCCAGCTGGACCACCGGGGGCCCATCCCGCCGGAGGGCCTCCCGGGTGTAGGCCACCAGGCTGGTCCGCTTGAGGAAGGTCTGGACGCTCAGGCCCGAGCTGAACCGGGCCGCGCCGTTGGTGGGCAGGATATGGTCCGGCCCCGCCAGGTAGTCGCCTAGGGGCTCGCTCGACCAGTGGCCTAGGAAGATGGCCCCCGCCGACTCCACCATCCCCACCCAGCGCCAGGGGTCGGCAACGGCCAGCTCCAGGTGCTCGGGCGCGAGGCGCCCCGCCCAGGTGACGGCCTCCTCCAGGTCCCGGCAGAGGAGGGCCTTCCCCCAGCGCTGGAGGGCCTCCCGGGCCACCGCCCCGTTGGGGGCGGGGAGTTCCGCCAGCTGCCGGCGAAGGGCGCCCTCCACCGCCTCCAGGAGGGGCGCACTGGGGGTGATGAGAACCGCGGAGGCCTGGGGATCGTGCTCCGCCTGGGCAAGAAGATCGGCGGCCACCCAGTGGGGGTTGGCCCCGTCGTCGGCCACCACCAGCACCTCGCTGGGACCGGGGAGCCCGTCGATGCCCACCTGGCCGAAGACCTCCCGCTTGGCCAGGGTGACGAAGAGGTTGCCCGGCCCCACGATCAGCTCCACCGGCTCCAGCACCCCGGGCAGGCCATAGGCCAGCGCGCCCACCCCTTGGGCCCCGCCTGCCCGGAGGATCTGGGTGACCCCCGCTTCCGCAGCCGCGGCCAGGATGGCCGGGTGGATGCTCCCGTCGGGCCGGGGCGGGGTGGCGACGATGATCTCCTCCACCCCCGCCACCCGGGCGGGGACCGCCCCCATGAGGAGGCTGGAGAAAAGAGGCGCCCGGCCACCCGGCACGTAGAGCCCCGCCCGCCGGACAGGCCGGACCTGCTGGCCCAAGAGGAGCCCCGTCTCATCCACCTGGTGCCAGGAGCGGGCCACCGGCTCGGCCCGGTGGAAGGCCTCGATCCGTTCCTTGGCCAGCCTGATGCGGGCGAGCAGGGCCGGGGAGACCTGGCGCCGGGCCGCCTCCAGCTCGTCCGGCGAGACCCATACGGCCTCAGGCCCCAGCCGGGCCCCGTCCAACCGCTCCGTCCAGCGGAGGAGGGCGGGCAGCCCTTCGTCTCGCACCTCATCCAGGATGGCCCGGACCCCCTCCTGGGTGGTGACCGCCCGGCCGAACAGCTCCTCCCCGCCGGGCAGGGGCTGGCGGGCCAGCGCCTCCAAAGGCGGCCGCCGAAGGGCGGCCACCAGGCGATCCCAAGACGTGTTCCAGCTCTCCCACCGTTCCAAAAGGCTCACGGCTGCTCCCCTCCTCCGCGGGCGGCCGCCTCGATCCGGGCCAGCCAGGGGGCCAGCTCCGCCTCCCGCAGCCGGAGGCGGACCGGATTGGCGATGAGTCGGGCGGTGCTCTCGGCCACCTGGGCGATCACCCGGAGCCGGTTGGCCTCCAGGGTCCGGCCCGTCTGGGTCAGGTCCAGGATGGCATCGGCCAGCCCCATGGCCGGCGCCAGCTCGATGGATCCTTTCAGGGTAATCAGTTCAACAGCCAAACCCTGTTCCTCGAAAAACTGGGCCGCGATGCGGGGGTACTTGGTGGCCACCCGGGAGTGGAAGTCCAGCTCGTCGATCTCCGTGATGGCCGATCCTTCCGGGACGGCCACCACCAACCGGCAGGCGCCGAAGCCCAGGTCGGCCACCTCGGCCACCGCCGGCTCCTGCTCCAGGAGGACGTCTTTCCCCACCAGCCCCAGGTCCGCGGCGCCGTACTCCACGTAGGTGGGCACGTCCGCGGGGCGGACCAGGAGGTAGACCCAGCCGTCCTTCTCCACCCGGAGTTGCCGGCCCGGGTCGTCCGGCGCGGGCAAGCCCGCCTGGGCGAGGAGGGGCGCCGCCTCCTCCAGGAGGCGACCCTTGGGCAGGGCGAGGGTGATGGGCCGGCCCCTGGGCGCCGGGCCCGGCGCTGGGGGTTCAGCGCGCCCGTCCACCGGCGGTCACCCCCTCCTCCCGGGCTCGGAGCACCTCGGCCACCCACTCGGCCACGGGTTTCACCCTCGAGCCAGCCTCGTCATCCAGCGGCTCCACGCGGACCATGCCCCGCTCACCCTCCAGGAAGCGGGCCCAGAGCCGCACCCGCCTCTGGCGGGCGTAGCCTCGCTGGGCCACCTCGTCCCGGCGGGAGACCTCGACTTCGACGGGACAGCCCCCCTCCCGGAGCCGGGCGGCCGCCGCCAGCGCCTCCTCCCGCCGGGCGGGGTCAAAGGTGATGAAGAGGGGGCCTGAGGCGGGGGGCAGGCCCCAGACACCCTGGCGCTCCAGCGCCAGCAGGAGCCGCTCCAACCCGACGGCAAAACCGGTGGCGGGCAAGGGCCGGCCGAACCGGGCCACCAGGTCGTCGTACCGCCCCCCGGTCACCAAGAGGTAGCCCACATCCTCCACCAGGCCCTCCAGCACCATGCCCGTGTAGTAGCTCACATCCCGGACCAGGGCCAGATCAAGCTTGACGTGCGCCCCCACGCCGTGGGCCCGCGAGAGCTGCCAGATCTCCTCCAGGTTGGCCAGGGCGGCCTGGGCCTGGGGCGTCCGGGCCAGTTCCCGGGCCCGGTCCAGCACCTCGCCTCCGCCCCGGAGGGAGGGGAGCCGGAGGAGCCCCTCCCGCAGACCGTCGGGCAGGGGGGCGGAGGTGACGAGCCGTTGGTAGGCGACGTAATCCCGGAGCTGCAGGGTCCGCCGGAGGAGCCGTTCCATCTCCGGGCCCAGGCCCAGCCCTTCCAGCACTCCCTGGACGAAGCCCACGTGGCCAATCTCCAGGCGGAAGTTCCGGAGCCCCAGCCCCTCCAGCAGGCGGCTGGCCAAGGCCACCACCTCCGCGTCGGCCTCGGGGTAGGGGCTGCCGATCAGCTCCACCCCCGCCTGGCGGAACTCCCGGCTCCGGCCAGCTTGGGGTTCTTCGTAGCGGAAGACGTTCTCGGCGTAACAGAGGCGCAGAGGCAAGGGCGCCCGCCGCAGCCGTCCGGCCACCAGGCGGGCGATGGGTGTGGTCATGTCCGGTCGCAGGGCGAGCCCGTTCCCTTCCCGGTCGGAGAAGCGGAAGAGGCGCTGGTGCCAGCCCGACAGGTCGTCCTGGGGAGCCGCCCGGAGCAGCGCTTCCTCAAATTCATAGGAAGGGGTCCGGACCGGCTGGTAGCCCCAGAGGCTGAAGACCTCGAGGAGCCGTTCTTCCAGGGCCTTCAGCTCCCGGAGCTCGCCGGGAAGGAGGTCGCGCACGCCCCGGGGCATGCGCGGGCGATTGAAGGATGGGGCCTCCGTGCTCACCAGTTGCTCCCACTCGATCCTTGTTTACTCCCACTCGATGGTCCCGGGCGGCTTGGAGGTGATGTCGTACACCACCCGGTTGACCTCCGGGATCTCGTCGGTGATCCGGCTCGAGATCCGGGCCAGCACCTCGTGGGGTAGGGGCACCCAGGTCGCCGTCATGGCATCGACGCTGTGGACAACCCGGACCGCCACCAGGGAGCCGTAGGTCCGCTGGCCGTCCCGCATCCCCACCGTCCGGATGGGGGTCAACACGGCGAAGGCCTGCCACACGTCCTGGAGGAGGCCGGCCCTCTCCAGCTCCTCCCGCACGATGGCGTCGGCCCGGCGGACAATGGCCAGCGCCTGGGGCTCCACCGGCCCCACGATCCGCACCGCCAACCCCGGACCGGGGAAGGGGTGGCGGTCGATCAGCGCCGGGGGCAGGCCCAGCTCCCGGCCCAGCTCCCGCACCTCATCCTTGAAGAGCTCCCGCAGGGGCTCCACCAGCTCCATGGCCAAGCGCTCCGGCAGGCCGCCCACATTGTGGTGGCTCTTGATGACCGGGCCGTCCTTCCCGCCGGGCCCGCCGCTTTCGATGACATCCGGGTAGATGGTCCCTTGGGCGAGGAACCGGACGGGCCCCAGCTTCCGCGCTTCCTCTTCAAAGACCCGGATAAACTCGTTGCCGATCCGGCGGCGCTTCTCTTCGGGATCGGTCACCCCCGCGAGGCGGGCCAGGAACCGCTGGGCCGCGTCCACCACCACCAGCCGGTCCCCCAGGAACCGGAAGGCCTCCCGGACCGCCTCCACCTCCCCTTCCCGGAGGAGGCCGTGATCCACGAAGATGCAGGTGAGCTGGTCCCCCACCGCCCGGTGGAGGAGCGCGGCGGTGACCGTCGAGTCCACCCCGCCGCTCAGGCCGAGGATGACCCGTTCCCCCCCGATGCGCGCCCGCAGGGCGGCCACCTGCTCCTCCAGGTAGGCCCGCATCTGCCAGCGGCCCTGAAGGCCGCAGACCCGGAAGAGGAAGTTGCGGAGGAGGCTCTCCCCTGGGGGCTCAGCGAGCCTTCCAGGGTGGACGGCCAGCCCAAAGAAGGGCCGCTCCCGGTGGCGGAACGCGACGGGTCGGTCCCCGGCGGTGGCGATCACCTCCAACCCCGGGGGCGGCACAATCCGCTGGCCAGCGGGCATCACGGGAACGGTCCACGGTTCGTCGGGCTCCAGGCCGTGGAGGAGGTCGGACCCATGGAGGATCCGCACAGGCTGCGGCCCGTCCAGTCCGCCGGCCGCCTCCAGCCCGCCGCCCAGCTCCCGGAGCACGGCCAGAAGCCCGGCCCCGATGGCCAAAAGAGGAAGACCCGAGCTCAGGAGCTCGGGGTCGAGACGGACCGTGTCGGAGTCGGGTTCCAGCCCGGCCTCGCCGGCCAGGATCAGCCCCTTGGGCTGAAGGGCCAGGAGCTCCGCCGCCGGTGTGCTGGCCGGCACCACCTGGGAGTAGACCTGGGCCTGCCGGACCCGGCGGGCGATGAGGGAGGCCGCCCGCCCCCCCACGTCCAGAACCAGGACCCGCTCCGCCCGGGCCGCGGCCGCCTCCCCACAGGCAGGACCCATCAGGACTGAACCTCCGAGTAGACCTCAGGCTTGAGGATGCCCACGTAGGGCAGGTTCCGGTACTTCTCCGCGTAGTCCAGGCCGTACCCCACCACGAAGGCATCGGGAATGGTGAAGCCTGTATAGCGGATGGGCAGGGACGCCTTCCGGGGCACCTGCTTGTCCAGGAGGACGCAGACCTCCAAGGAGTTGGGCCGGCGGGAGCGGAGGTTCTCCAGGAGGTAGGCCAAGGTGAGCCCCGAGTCGATGATGTCCTCGACGATCAGGACATCCTTCCCCTCGATGCTCCCATCCAGGTCCTTCAGGATCCGGACCACGCCGCTGCTGCGAACGTTGTTCCCGTAACTGGAAATGGCCATGAAGTCGATGGTGACCGGAATGGTGATGGCGCGCAACAGATCGGCCATGAAGACCACGGCCCCGCGCAAGATGCAGACCAGGACCAGGGGACGGCCAGCGTAATCCCGGCTGATCTCCTCCCCCAGCTCCTTCACCCGGCGGGCGATCTGCTGCTCGTCGACCAGAATCTCCCTGATATCCGAATCCAAGGCGGACCCCCCACGAAGGTTGTCCCCATTCTAGCACAGGGAAAGGAGGGGGGCAATCGGCTGGCGGCCGGCGGGGCCAGGCGGAAAGGGCCTTGCCACCTGGGCGGCCACCACCGGGCCGTTGCCAACTTCGGGAAGGGGAGCCGCCCTTCGTGGCGAATCGGCTACACTGCAACACGTGCCAAGGGGCGAGGGCGCTCGGCGCGGGCCTCTCCCGGCGGTAACGGTGGTGGGGAGCATGACGGTGATCAGCCTTCGGGAGTACGTGGACGAAAGCGGGTCCACGGAGATGGGGCCCTTAGCCCGGTTTGCCGCCTACCTGGGCCGGATCGTGGCCGCTGCCCAGGCCTACCCGGCCGGCCCCATCATCCCCTCAGCCATCCGTTGCCGGCGCCGGCCCAACCGCCGGCGGTGCCCCGGGTATCTGGATATCGTCCGGCTCGACATTCCCCGGGAAATCCGCTGGGAGTGCATCGAGTGCGGTGACCAGGGCGTCATCCGCGACTGGCACGGCACCCCCTGGGACCTCCGCCTCCCCCAGCGGCCCCTGCCGGAGGAGGCCTCCTTCTGGCTGGTGGTCACCGAGGACGAGCTCCAGGCCCTGGTTGCCCTCATGCCGGGCATGGCCCCGGAGGGGGCGCGCATGGTGGCCGCCGCCTTGCGGACCAGCGAGGGGCTCACCTTGGTGGGTGAGGTGGAGGCTTTCATGGTTGTGGCTGATGCCATCCGCCTCGCGCTCCTGGACGGCGTCTCCCGGAAGACCCGCCAGCTCCTGATGGGCCTGCTGGAGCGTCTGGCCATGGTCGTCTCTGACACCGACTGGATCTAGACCCAACCTGGATGGGCACAGCCTCGGTCCGGCACTCTCCGAGCGCCGGACCGGTCCGGACCAGACCCCCCCAATCCGGACCCGGGCCAAGGCGTGCCCCGGCCGTCCCCTACTGGTAATAGACCACACAGATGGCCCCAGGGCCCGAGTGGGTGCCCAAGACCGGGGAGAAGTCGGTGAGGATGGTCTCCACCGGCTTCACCCGCTCCACCAGCTGCTCCAGCACCCTCTGGGCATCCTCCAGGGCGTCGGCATGCATCACCGCCAATCGGCCCTGGCCGGGGGTGAGCTCCTCCACCGCCCGGTTCATGATGTAGCCCAGGGCCCGCTTCCAGGTCCGCAGGCGGGCCACCGGGGTCACCACTCCGTCCTGATCGCCCACCACCGGCTTGATCTGGAGAAGGTTGCCCACCAGCGCGGCCGCCCGGCCGATACGCCCGCCCCGCCGCAGGTACTCCAGGGTGGGCACCGCGGCCAGGAGCCGGGTCCGCTTCAGCACCCGCCGGGCCTCGTTGGCCACCTCTTCCAGGGAGGCCTGGGCCCGGGCGAGCCGGGCGGCGGCGAGGGCGCCAAACCCTTGGGCCATAAGGGCCGTCCGGCTGTCGATCACCTCCACCGCCCGCTCCTTCCACATCCGGGCGGCCTGGAGGGCCGAGTTGAACGTGCCGCTGATCCCGCTGCTCAGGGTGAGGACCACAATGCCCGTCGCCCCCTGGGAGGCGAGCCGCTCGAAGGCCCGCACGAAGTCCCCCGGTGTGGGCTGAGCGGTGGTGGGCAGCTCGTCGCTGGCCCGCAAGCGGGCGAAAAACTCCTGGGGCTTCAGATCCACCCCGTCCCGGTAGGTCTCCCCTCCAAAGGTGACGTAGAGGGGGACCACTTCAATCCCCTCGGCGTCGGCCAACTCAGGGGGCAGGTCCGACGCGCTGTCGGTCACGACGCGGATCACCTGGTCGCCTCCTTCGGGTAGCCTTTCCTCATCTCCGGAGGAGCAGCACCACTCGCGGGCCACCAGGTTGACCGGTCGGGACCTCGCACCGGCACTCCTCCCCATCAGGGGATACGGACAGGCCCCCCGGAAGGTTCAAATCGGTTCCCGAGCCGGCCGCAGCCAGCCATCTTCCAGGCGGATCACCCCCGGCCACACGTCCCGCTGAGCCGCCAGAGCCAAATCCTGGGCGAAGCCCAACCCGACGAGGTACTGGCCGTGCTCCGCGGCCCGCAGGGCTTCCAGCTCCCGCCCCTCCCAGGCCACCGCCAGCGCCTCCGCCACCCGGGCGGTGTCGGCCAGCTGGAGCTGGACCCCCAGCCTCTGGAGGTGACGGACGACCCACCCGGCCGCGAGGAGATCTTCCAGGGAGAGGCGGCCTTCCGTCCCGGCGCAGACCAGCCGGACGGGCCGGCCTCGCCGGGCCAAGTACCGGGCCGTCGCCTCCCCGTGGCGCAAGGAGGTGACCAACACCTCCCCGCTCCCCGCCACCGCCTCCAGGGCCCGGGTGCCGTTGGTGGTGGTCAAGACCAGCCGCCGGCCCCGAAGCTCCAGGCCCATCAGCTCCGCGGGCGAGTTCCCCAGATCGAACCCCTGGGGCGGCAGGCCCCCCCGCTCGCCGGCCAGGAGCACCCCCTGGCCCGCCTCCCGGAGGCTCTGGGCCAATGCCCGGGCCGCCTCCACCTCCCGCACGGGCCGGACGCCCCAGGCGCCCCGCTCCAGCGCGGTTGCCACCCAGGTGGTCGCCCGCAGGACATCGATGACCACCGCCACCCCATCGGGGTTGGGCGGGCCCGCCTCCTCCGTTCGGAAGGCTACCTCCACCCTCACCATGTCCGCCTCCTTCACCCATCCGGCCCCGGCTTCAGCTGCTTCGGCGGGAGATTCCGCATGGGACCCGCCGTCCCCCAGACCCGGGCCTTCCACCGGGCGCCGGCATCGCTCTCGGCCGTCGGCTCCGGAAGGGGGCCCAGGCGGCGCAGGGCGCCCGGTGGGCTGCCCTCTTCGGGGGTCCCCGGGGCCCGCCGGGCCAGCTCCGCCGCCACCTCCCGGTAGACCTCCGTCCCCGGGTTGCCCGGCGCGAAGGCGAGAATGGGCTGGCCGGCCTGGGCCGCCTCGGAGAAGCGGATGCTCCGGGGGACCACCTGGGGGAAGACGGGATACTCGCCGCCGAAGTGGCGGTGGATCGCCTCCAGGCTCTCCCGGGCGTGGCGAGTGCGGGTGTCGTACAGGGTGGGGAGGATCCCCACCACCCGGAGCCGGCTGTTGAGCCGCACCCGGACCTTGCCCATCATCCGCAGGAGCACCTCCACGCCCCGCAGGGAGAGGTACTCGCAGGCGACGGGGATGAGGACCTGGTCGCACGCGGCCAGGGCGTTGATGGTCAGGAGGCCCAGGCTGGGCTGGGAGTCGATGAGGACCCAGTCGTACCGGTCCCGGAGCGGGGCAAGCAGGGCCGCCACCCGCCGCTCCCGAGCGACCAGGTTGATCAGCTCCATCTCGGCGAGGGAGAGGTCCACGTTGCTGGGGAGGAGGTCGGGGCCGAAGGCGGTGGGGAGGAGAAACGCCTCGGCCGGCACCTCCTTCAGCAGCCCATCGTAGAGGCTGACCTCCAGCGCGTCGGGGGCGAACCCCGAGGCGAGGGTAAGGGAGCCTTGGGGGTCCAGGTCGACCATCAGCACCCGGGCCCCGCCCTCGGCCAAGGCGGCCGCCACGTTGAGGACGGTGGTGGTCTTGGCCACGCCGCCCTTCTGGTTGGCCACGGTGATCACCCGGACCATGCTCCTCGCTCCTTTCCGAATCCGGCGGCCATCTTGCCCAGGCGACCCTCTGCCGGGAATCTCGCCCAGCACACCCTCCGCCTGCGAATCCTGGGATCCGTTTGGGACCCTTTTCAGTTCTCGCCGTCTCAGGGCCTCCCAGCCAGCCTCACCCGCTCCAGAGAGGATTTCCAGCGGGGACGGCCCACCCGGGCTCAACTATGCTGGGGACAAGCCCGCCCATCTCTGGGCAGGGCTGGCATCTTTTGCACCGTTCATGCTGCCAGGCAGCATGCACAGACGCAGAAGGAGATGACCTGATGAACCTTGTGCGCTCCATCGCCTTCGGCGCGTTGCTCGCCTTGGTCGCCAGCCTTCCGGCGGCGGCGGCCACCTACACCGTCCGGCCGGGCGACACCCTCTGGCTCATCGCCCAGCGTCACGGCACCACCGTGGCGGAGATCCAGCGGGCGAGCAACGTCTGGACCACCTGGATCTACCCGGGCCAGACCCTCACCATCCCAGGCTCCGGCGGCACCGCCCGCATGAGTGCCAGTGACCACGACCTCCTGGCCCGCCTGATCGAGGCCGAGGCCCAGGGTGAGCCCTATGCGGGCATGGTGGGCGTGGCCGCTGTGGTCTTCAACCGGGTGGAGGACGGCCGGTTCCCCAAGACCATCCCCGGGGTGGTCTACGAGCGGGGCGCCTTCGAATCGGTCTCCAACGGCTTGATCTGGCGCCGCCAGCCCTCCGCGACGGCCTACAAGGCCGCCCAGGATGCGGCCAACGGCTGGGACCCCACCTACGGCGCGCTCTTCTTCTGGAACCCCTCGGTGCCCGTCAACCCCTGGATGTGGAGCCGACCCACCACCACCCAGATCGGCAACCACCTCTTCGCCCGCTAGCCCCTCCCCGCGCCTCCTGGGAGGAGGGTCGCCCCTCCCCGCAGCCGGGGCCCCAGGCCCCGGCTGCCTGCTTCCTCCCTCGCCCCGCCGAGCCATCAACCCCCGGCCTCACCTCCCCGGCCGGCCCGCCGCCCGACCTCAGCCGTCCGAGCGGGCGTAGGCCTCCAAGCGGAGCAACCCCTCCTCAATCTGCTCCATCGACGTCGCGTAACTCAACCGAAGGTACTCCTGGTCCTCCTCGGGGGCGGGCGTGCCGAAGGCGCTCCGGCTGAGGACGGCCACCCCCGCCTCGGCCAGGAGCGCCTCTTGGAGATCCCGGGCCGACTTCAACCCCTTGGCCCGAACCAGTTCCGTCACGTTGGGAAAGACGTAGAAGGCGCCCTGGGGCACAGGACAGCGGATCCCCGGGATCCGGTTCAAGCCCTGGACCATCCGGTCCCGCCGGGCCCGGAAGGCCTCCACCATCTGCCGGACGGGCTCCTGGTCCCCCGTGAGGGCGGCCAGGGCGGCGTGCTGGGTGAAGGTGGCCGTACACGACTCGGCATTGGTCACCAACCGGGCCACGTCCTCGGCCAGGGCCTGGGGCATGACGCCGTAGCCGATCCGCCAGCCCGTCATGGCGTAGGCCTTCGAAAAGCCGTCCAAGAGGATAGTCCGCTCCTTGGCCCCCGGCAGGGCATAGGGCGAGTGGTGGGGTTCGTCGTAAACGATGCGGCTGTAGATCTCGTCGCTCAGGATCCAGAAATCGTACCGCTGGGCCAGGCGGACCAGGGCCTCCAGGGCCTCCTGGGAGACCACGCTCCCCGTGGGGTTATGGGGCGAGTTGATGATGACCATCGCCGTGCGCGGCCCCACCCGGGCCTCCAGGTCCTCAGGGGTGAAGGAGAAGCCTGCCTCCTCCCGCAAGGGCAGGGGGACGGGTGTGGCACCCACCAGCCGGATGACCGACTCGTAGATGGGGAAGCCCGGATTGGGGTAGACCACCTCGTCACCAGGGCCGGCGACGGCCAGGAGGCTGTGGAAGATGATGGGTTTGGCGCCCGGGGTGATCACCACCTCTTCCGGCGCCACGGGCACGCCCCGGGTCTGGGTGACGTGGACCGCCACCGCCTCCCGCAGGGGCCAGATCCCGGCGGAGGGACTGTAATGGGTCTCGTTCCGCCGGATCGCCTCGATCCCCGCCTCCTTCACCGCCTCAGGGGTGGGAAAGTCGGGCTCGCCGATGCAGAAGCTGACGATGCTCCGCCCTTGCCGCTCGGCTTCCGCCACCCGGGCCAGCACTTCGAAGGCCGTCTCCGTTCCCACCACCTGCATCCGCGCCGCTCGTCGCACCTGCGCGACCCTCCCCGCATGCTGAGATGGAACCCAGCCGTCCCTCCCCGTCGCGCCGGCCCTTTTGACCCGGATCTCTGCCCGGCCTTCCCGAGCCTGGTCACCCTTTGTCCGAATTGACGGACAGCGCCGCGCGTTGCTATAATGAGGCCCACATCAGGCACGCCCGCCACGCCTTGCGAAGGGGGCACGCGCCGTGCAGTCCAAGGTCTCCTCCCTGCCCACCGATCGGAAGCCCAAGGGGCGCCTCCCACGCTTGCCCGTCAGGCTCGGGGCCCGGATGCTCCCGTTCTACCGGCCCCTGGTGCAGTTGGGTCCCCTCCAGCTCCTCCGTCGGGCCGACGGCAGCCTCTTCTGGCGCTGGAAGGGACGCCGGCGCCACCGGCTGGGGGCCGCCCCGGCCGCGGGTCGCGCCGCCCGCCAGCGCCCCGCCCGCCGCCAGACCCTTCCCCCTACCCGTCCAAGCTGAGGTTGGGCACGGCATTCAGGTCGAGGCCTGCCCGCTCCCCCCGCTGCCAGCGCACGTAGCCGGCCGCCGCGATCATGGCCCCGTTGTCGGTGCAGAAGGCGGGCCGGGGGACGTAGAAGGGCACGCCGAGGGCCGCCGCCCCCTCACTCAGGAGCTGGCGGAGGCGGCTGTTGGCCGCCACCCCGCCCGCCACCGCGATGGCCTGGGCGCCCACCTCCCGGGCGGCGGCCAGGGTCTTCTCGGCCAGCACCCCCACCACCGCCTCCTGGAAGCTGGCGGCAAAGTCGGCCAGGGGCACCTCCTCTCGGTCCTGGAGCTGGCGCCAGAGGGTGAGCGCGGCCGTCTTCAGCCCGCTGAAGCTGAAATCGAACCCCTCCCTGAGGGCCCGGGGGAAGCTGAAGGCCTCGGGGTCGCCCTCCCGGGCCAGGCGGTCCAGCTCGGCCCCCGCCGGGTAGGCGAGCCCCATGGCCCGGCCGATCTTGTCGATGGCCTCCCCCGCCGCATCGTCCCGAGTCTTGCCCAGGCGGCGGTAGACGCCCCAGTCCACCACCTCCAGGAGTTCCGTGTGGCCCCCGGAGGCGATGAGGCAGAGGAAGGGCGGCTCCAGCTCGGGGAAATCCAGCCGGTTGGCGTAGATGTGGCCTTCGATATGGTTGACCGCCACCAAGGGAAGCCCCGCCCCGTAGGCCAAGGCTTTCGCGCCGGCGATCCCCACCAGCAGGGCCCCCACCAGGCCCGGCCCCTGGGTGACCGCCACCGCGTCCAGATCGCTCAAGGCGAGGCCCGCCTGATCCAGGGCCTGGCGGACCACGGGCAGGAGGGTCTCCACGTGGCGCCGGGAGGCGATCTCGGGCACCACCCCGCCGAAGCGCCGGTGGATCTCCACCTGGGAGGCGACCACGTTGCTCAAGAGGCGGGTCCCCCCCGCCACCACCGCCGCCCCCGTCTCGTCACAGCTGGTCTCGATGCCCAGGATCAATCCGTCTCGTGCAAGCCCCGCCATACCGCTCCCTCACGTCCTCCCGCCGGCCGGCTTGGCGTGCGGCCGACTCGCCGGTCCTTCGCCATTCACAAGTCCTTCCACATGATAAAGGCGTCTTCGTTGTTGTCCCGGTAGTATCCCCGGCGGACGCCAGCGCTCCGGTAGCCCAGGCTCCGGTAGAGGTTCTGGGCGATCAGGTTGCTCCGGCGGACCTCCAGGGTCATCCGCTTGCCGCCCTTCTGCCGCACCAGGTCCTCCACGGCCAGCATCAGCTTCCGGCCGATGCCCAGCCCCCGGTAATCGGGGTGGACGGCCACGTTGGTCACGTGCCCCTCGTCCAGGACCAGCCAAACCCCCACGTACCCCGCAGGCCGGGCCCGCCGGGGCCGGGGCGGCACGGGAGGCACCAGCCGGGCCACCAGGTAGTAGGCCCGGTCATTCTCCAAGAGCTCCGAGAGGAAGGCGTACCGGGACCAGGGGGTGGGAAAGGAGAGCCGCTCAATGGTCAGCACATCCCCCAGGTCCCGCAGGCGCATGGGTTCAACAACGACCTCGAAGGACTCTCTGGCTTCTGTCGCCATCCTTGTGCCGGCCAGCCCCAAGCCCTGGCCGGGCTCCTCCTTCCTCGGGACGTCCCCTCAGCCTGCGCCTTTCCGCCCCTCGTCGTCCCCGCCGGCCGCCCGGCGCTCCGCCTCCGTCTCCCGCAAGTACCGGGGCAGGACCTCCATGGGATCCTGGGCCTGGCCCGCCCGCCAGCGCCGCGCCCCCAAGAGGGCGACCGCCCCCGGACGGAGGTGGTCCAGGCTCCAGTGGGCGGGGATCACCCGGTCCCGGAAGGCTGCCCCTGCCTCCGAGGCGAGCCATTGGTGGAAGCCCTCGGCCCCCTCCCCCACCAGGCAGACACGGCCCGGTCGCTCCACCAGGGGAGCCAGGAGCTCCTGGGGCGTCCAGCGGCCCGGCGGCACGGGCTGCTCCCACTGGGCGGGCTCCCCGTCCCCAGGCCGGTACAGGGCCCCGAAGTAGGCGCCCCGCCGGGCGGGCAGGACGGGCAGCAACCACGCCGCGGGCACCGCCCGGGCCTGCCAGGCGAGGGCCTCCAGGCTGAGGACGGGCACCACCGGCACCTCCCAGGCGAAGCCCAAGGCCTTGGCCGTCATGACGCCGATGCGGATCCCTGTGTAGGAACCGGGGCCCTGGCTGACGGCCACCGCGGCCACCTGATGGGGCTCCACCCCCGCCGCCGCCATCACCGCCTGGAGGGCGGGCATCAGCCGCTCCGAGTGGGTCGCTTCCACACCGGCCAACTGCTCGGCCCGGAGGACGATCCCCTCCTCCACCACCTCGGCCACCGCCGCGCCGCCCAGGCGCCCTGAGCTCTCCAGCCCCAGCACGTACCGGCGGGGCCGGCTCCTTGGAAGATTATTCCTTTCGCTGCTCGTCATCCGGTCCCTGCTGAACCCCCTCACCCATGGCCAGCTGGCCCAGGAGCCCTTCCATGCGGCGGCCCCGGGCCACCAGCTCCACCGCCCGGACCTGCTCGTCCACCACGTCCAGGCGCACCACCAGCCCCTCTTCGGGCCGGAGGCCCTCAGGCAGGCGGGCCGCCCACTCGACGACGGCCACCCCGTCCCCCTCCAAAAACTCCTCCAGCCCCAGGGCCTCCACGTCGGCCGCCCGCTCCAGGCGGTAGAGGTCCATGTGGTACAGGGGGAGCCGCCCGTGGTGGACCTGCATCAGGGTGAAGCTGGGGCTGGTCACCTGCTCTGGGTCGATCCCCAAGCCGAGGGCGATCCCCTTGGTCATCAGGGTCTTGCCCGCCCCCAGATCCCCCTCCATCAGGAAGACATCCCCCGCTTGGGCCCGCTCGCCCAGCCACCGGCCCAGGGCCAGGGTCTCCTCAGGGCTGGTGCTTCGCCACGTCCAACGCTCCACCCGGAACCCCCTTCCTCTTACGGAATGATGCCCCTCTCACCGCGGTGCGGTGCCGCCGCAACCCGGGCCGCCTCCACCAGCCCCCGGAAGAGCCCCCGCTGCTCGGGCCACCGGCCCACCAGGTGCTCCGGGTGCCACTGGACCCCCACGCAGAAGTGGTCCTCCCCAGCCCGCTCGATGGCCTCCACCACCCCGTCGCTGGCGTGGGCCACCGCCCGGAACCCGGGGGCCACCTGGCGGACCGCCTGGTGATGGAAGCTGTTGACAACCACCTCACCGCCCGGCGTGTCCAAGAGCTGGGCCAGCCGGGAGCCGGGGTGGACCCGAACGGGGTGGCTCCGGTGCCAGCGGGGCGCCCGCTGGCTGTGCTGGAGGCGGGCGACCTCGCCCAGATCCTGGTGGAGGTCGCCCCCAGCGGCCACGTTGAGCACCTGAACACCCCGGCAGATGGCCAGGAGCGGCGTCCGGCGCCGGAGGGCCTCCTGGGCCAAGGCCAGCTCCAGCGCGTCCCGATCCGGATCCACCCAGCCCAGCCGGGGGTCGGGCTCTTGGCCGTAGTGCCGGGGATCCAGGTCATCGCCGCCCGTCAAGAGCAGCCCATCCACCCGGGCCAGGAGGGCGGCGGCCACCTGGGCCAGGTCCAGCCCCCCGGGCTCCAAGGGCGGGAGCACCACGGGCAGGCCGCCGGCCGCCGCCACCGCCTCCAGGTAGGCCACATGAAGAAAGGCCTGGCTCTGGTCCTCCCGCCGTCCGCAGCTGAGCCCGATCACCGGTCGCTCCACCGCGCCCGCCCTCCTTCCCCGGCCAAACCGCGCTCCGGACCGCTGGGCGCCTCCAGGGCCTGCTTCGCCCTCATCCAGGTCTTCCCTGCCTCACCAGGACTCCCCGGCAGGAGGCCCTTCCATGCCAAGAGAAGGCGTCTGTGCCTTCGGTTGCACATGCGTACCGGGGGGCTGCCCGCAGGCGGCTCCCGTCCCGGTACCCCCACGTCGCACCTGAAGTCGAGCGACCACATGGAACAGATCTATGCCGCAGAAGGGGTGTACCAGGTGTTCCAACGTATCCGCCGTCTTCTCTTCGCCCTCATGGCCCTGGCGCTGGCCTACAGCCTGCGGGCACCCGCAGTCCTCGCCGTCAGCCCAGAGCTTTCCATGGAATACTGGCTGTCCCGCCTGGCCCGGGAGGACCGGGCGGGCAGCCAGATCACCCGGACCAGCGAGGCCGCGCCCCAGCTCCTGGCCCAGTTCGGCCTGGAGCTCACCCCCCGGCTGACGGTGGCCGGTGAACTGGCCACCACCCCCGACCAGGTGGCCCAGACCGTCGACGGGCTGGCCGACGGCGCGGCGACCTGGCCCGTGCCCGGCTACCGGGTGGAGGCCACCTACCGCCTGCCCCTCCTGGGGGCCGCCGTCGGGCCCACCTATGTCTACTCGGTCCTTCCCGAAGGGGAGGACTCGCCGGTGACGGTGACCGGCTTGGGTGGCCTGGTGGCCGGTGGGGTGAACCTCTCGAAGCGGGTCCGCCTCGAGGGTTCCGTCCGTCACGTGCCCCAGGCGGAGGTGCTGGAGGCGGGCCAGACCCGGCAGGGTACCTACACCCAGTTCCAGGTAGGCGCCAGCCTCAACCTCTGGCGGGGGCTGGAGGCCCACGCCGGGTACCGCCAGGAGCAGACCGAGATTCCCAACCCGGCTGAGGGCCTCCAGGAGCGGGGGTACCAGCAGAGCGGGTACACCCTCGGCCTGGCCTACCAATTCTGAGGCCGAAAGCCCAAAGGAGGTTGGGTGACCCATGCGCACCACGGCGCCCGAAACCAGGAGCCTGCCCCGGACCGGCCAGCCCGGGCCTGGGCTCCACATCCTCACCGTCTGCCTGCTGGTGGCCGGGCTCCTCGCCGCGGCAACGCCCCAGGCTGGCGCGGTCAGCTCCTTCATGGAGGTGAACCGGGGCCAAGACCGGCTGGTGGACAGCTACCGCTCCAACGTGGACGGCATGACCGCGTCCTTCGATGTCCCCCTGGAGACGACCGCCATCACCACCGCCCTGAGCCTCGCCCCGGGCACCGAGTTCCGCCTGGTCACCGAGGCCAACCGGATTCCCGCCGACCGGGATCCGTCCCGGCCCGCCAGCCACCTGCTCCGGGCCGAGGCGTGGGCCGGCCTGAGCCCCTGGCCCGTCGCCCTGGGCCTGATCCACCAGGCGGTCTCCTGGCAGTGGGCCACCGACGGGGCCGACGAGCAGATCCCCTTTGAGGCGGCCGGCTGGGGGCTGGGGTTGGAGACCCGCCTGGCTGTCACCAACCAGCTGGCGGTGGGGGCCAGCCTGCGGGCCACACCCTGGGCCCGGTGGACCGACGAGACCATGAACGCCATGGACCCCCACCGGCTCTTCTTCCTGGGCTACGACCTCCAGGCCCGGTACTTCCTCTCCCCCACCATCTCCCTCCAGGCAGGCTACCGGGCCGACACCCTCCGGGCCGTGGCCTTCCAGGGCGCCATCAGCCGGGATGTGACCCGTTCGGGCTTCTACGGCGGCCTGGCCATCGGCTTCTAGCCCGAGGCGTTCCAGGTTGAGGCGGGGCGGGCCCTGGCGGGCCCGCCCTTCTCCGCTGGCCTTTCCGTCCCCCAGCCCGCCTCTCCCAGAAACGTCCGCCGGAGGAGGAGGGGCCCGGGGTCCCGGCGTAGACTCCCAATACGGGATTCATCCGAAGACTGAAACGATTTCGGGGCCACGTTGTGCTCAGTTTGGGGCACACCCCGCTTCTCGCCGCCCGGGAGGTCCAGGGGCCCGGGCGCGGCTCAGGCGGCCGCGGCTCACCCGGCTGGGCTGGCGGCCCCGTGCCTGGGAGGTGACCGTTGTGGCCACCAGCCTGCCCACCACCGTCCTCCTTGTGGAGGACGATCCCCTGGCCCGCCACGCCTACCGGAGCCTCCTGGAGAGCTTGGCTCCCAGCATCCGCCTGGTGGGCGAGGCCGCCTCGCCCGAAGCCGCCCTGGAGCACGCCTTCGCCCTCCAGCCCCGGGTGGTGCTGGTCGACCTCCAGCTGGGGACCGCCGACGGCCTCGACCTGACCCGGGGCCTCATCCACCGGGGGTTCACCGGCGGGGTTCTGGTGGTCAGCGTCCTGCCCGACGAGCCCTACGCCCTGCGGGCTCTGGAGGCCGGGGCCAGGGGGTACCTGCGGAAAGACCACGTCGCCCACGAGTTGGAACGGGCCATCAGGGCCGTCGGCCGGGGGGAGACCTACCTCCACCCCGCCGCCGCCCCCCACCTGGTCTCCTCCCTCCTCCAGGCCTGGGTGCCCCGGCCGACAGGGCCCCGGACGGCCCTGACCCCCAGGGAGCTGGAAACCCTGGCCCTTCTCACCCAGGGACTGAGCAACAAGGAGATCGCCGCCGCCCTCCACTGTTCCACCCGCACCGCCAAAGCCCACGTCTCCCGGATCCTCCAGAAGCTGGGCGTGGAGGACCGGACCCAAGCCGCCCTCCTGGCGGTCCGCTGCGGGCTCCTCAAGCCCCAGCTCTCCTAGACCCCCTCGATCGCCTCCCAATCGAACGTCAGTTTGTTGTCCTGGCGGCCAAGGGCCCTGGGACCAGGGGGTGTGCTCCCCTGGCCGATTGTCGCCTCCGGCGCCCTTTCCCTATACTTGCCCACGGCTGGGAGCACGGGGAGAGGGTGAGCCGCATGGCTGGCAAGGGACGCAGGATTCCAGGACACCTCCTGGGCATGGTGGGGGCCGCGTTCCTTTGCCTCCTCCTCACCGTGCCGGCCGGGGCCGCCTCCCATCCCCTGGTCGTCACCTACGAGATCGAGGCGGTCACCGACGGCGTGGTCCGAGACGCTGACGGCTTCTGGCTGGTCCCCCTCGGTGAAGAGGTGGAGTGGCAGGTCGTCTGGACGGTGACCAACACCTCCCTGGCCGCGGTCCGGCAGGTCGCCCTGCGGAACAACTACGGGGCCGAGTTGGAGATCGACCCCCGGTCCGTCATGGGGTCCCGGGGCCACGTGGACGTCCGCCGGCTCGGCCAAGGCCGGGGGGCCACTCAGGTCCTCTGGTCCGTCGGCGACCTGCCCAGTGGGGCATCGGCCAGCCTCACCTTCCGTCTCCGCACCGGACGCAACCCCGCTGGGAAGCAACAGTACCACGAGCCAGGCCAGTACTGTCTCGACTCCGCCCTCACCGTCTGGTGGAAGGGGGGCAGCTTCGCCCACCCCTGCATCCCGGTACGCGTTCCGGAGAGGCACTGGCTCCGGGTCGAGGTGCCCTTCACCCGGAAAGACTGGCGGGTCCGCAAGCCCGGCGATGGTGACCGGCCCCACTCCCTGCCCCTGGTCCAGCCTGGCCGGCGGGCAGCCGGCAGCGGAGGGGAGACCGGCAGACCATCCGGCGGTGGAGCCGCTACGAACCCGGTGCTGAAGGTCCTCTTCATGCGTTGAAACGGCACGACCGAGACCACAGCACGACCGAGGCGACGGCCTCACAACCGTGAGCATCATCACTCATTGGAAAGGAGCTCGTGAAGCCATGCGGAGCAAGGTGGCCTTCGTGCTGACGGGCGCTCTCTGCCTCGCTCTGGCGGGGAGCGTCGCGGCCTACAACCCCAACGGCGAAGCATTGCCGCCTGGCGCTCAGGAGGTCGAGGTCTACTACCGGCCCCTCACGACCACGGGCGAGCCGGACGACGGAGCCGAGTGGCAGTCCATCGGCCTGAGCAATGCCACCCAGCGGGCCCGGTCGTGGAACTCCTTGCCCACCCAAGGCAGCTGCAATAAGGCCTATTGGGACTTCACCTTCACCAGCCATGCCTCCCTCGCCCAGTGGCTCGAGTGGAGCCTGACGGGAACCCGCAAGGACTGGCGCATCCTCAAGCCCGGTGAGTACGCCTCCGACTCCCTCGGCTTCACCATCAAGAGCAACAACGACGTCGTGGTCTTCTTCGCTGACTTCGGCGACCTCCAGTACCTGGGCCCCGACGTTCCCGAGGGCACCCAGGACACCATCGAGACCTGGTACAGCTACGGCGACACCTTTGATGAAGCCAACGCCCGGGGTTGGGTCCGGGCCGCCGACCTCAACCAGGAGCCCCTGGTCATTCCCAACTCCAATGAGCTCCACTACGGCCAGAGCGTGAAGATCTGGCAGCGGATCCAATTCGGGTGACCGTCCGCTATCCCGATGGACCCCCGCTGGTCCAGGAAAGGATCATCACCCTGGCCCAGGGGGCCTCGCCCGGAGAGGGTCCGGTATCGGAGGGGAGCTGACTTGGGCCGTGAACCCGGGCTGCCGGTCCCCCACCGGCACCGGAGCTGGATCGACGGAGGTGCTGCAGGTATGCGCTGGAAGGACCATGGCTGGCAGCGGTGGGGAGCAGTATTGGTCGCTCTGGTGATCGCCACCGCATGCCCCTCCCCGGGGGCGGCCCAAGGGAGAGATCCGTCGTTCCTCGCGGGCCTCCCCGAGGACGTGGGCCTGGCCCCTCCCCAAAGCCCTGCGGTCGCGGAGCCACCGCGCGTCTCCAACATTTTCGTCGAGACCTTCATCACCCAGGCCCTGCAGGACATCGCCATGCAGGCGGGGGTGAACGTCCTGACCGACCCGGGCGTCCAGGGCTTCGTCACCCTCGAGTTGAACGAGGTGCCCTTTGAACAGGCCCTCCAGATGATCCTGGCCCCGGGCGGCTTCACCTACGTGAAGCTGGATGAGACCACCTACCTGGTGGGCAAGGCGGACCGGAGCAGCCCCATCTTCAGCCAGCTTACCCAGACCCGGCTCGTCCGCCTCAACCACGCCACCGCCGACCAGGCCCGCCGGCTGGTCTCGGAGTACTACGCCAACTACGTCCGCTTCGATCCCGAGACCAACACGGCCCTCATCACCGCGCCGCCGGACCTCCTGGAGCGGATCGAGGCCGACCTGGCCCAAGTGGATCAGCCTCTCCCCCAGGTGGCCATCGAGGCCATCGTCACCGAAGTCTCCGAAGAAGGGCGCAAAGAGCTGGGGCTCGACTGGCAGCTCAAGAACGAGCCCGGCGGTTGCGGGATGGCGAGACCCTGGCCCTGGGCGGTCTGGTCCAGGAGAGCGAGGAACAGGTGACGACCCGGGTGCCGGTCTTGGGGGATCTGCCCCTCCTCCGCTTCCTCTTCTCGTCCACCAAGGAACGGCGGACCGCGTCCGAGGTGCTGGTGATCATCACGCCCCGGCTGTTGACCCCGTAAGGAGGAGGCCCTGGCATGCGGCGAGACACCCCAGCTCCTAGGCTCGATCGAGATCGGCTCCGGGCAGGCCGGCGGCGCAGCACCCCCTGGGCGGTGCCCGCCCTCCTGCTGGCGGCCTGGCTCCTCGTGCCGGCGGCCAGCCTGGCCCAGCCGGGGGATCTGGCCCTCGCCCCCTTCCCCGACGTGACCGGCGCTTCCGGCGAAAGCCAAGCCGTGTTCCTCAACCCGGCCGCGGCCACCGAGCTGGGCCAGGCAGCCGTGGGCCTCTGGGTCAGCCTCCCCCAGGAAGGGGTGGGCTCGGGGCCCCTGTACGGCCTGACCCTCCTGGACCCGGGCATCACCCTGGCCGGTGGCTTGGTGGTGACCGCCCAGCCCCGGGCTGCGGGGGAATCGGTGAGCCTCTCCTACGCGGTCGCGGGCCGTCTGGGAGCGGCCGCCCTGGGGATCCGCCCCGTCTGGACCCGGACGGCCGATGGGAGCGGCCGCTGGACCTTGGACGCCGGCCTGGCCTGGCACCCGACACCGTGGGTCAGTCTGGGTGTCAGCGGCCTGGACCTGCCCCTCCGATCGGGGGAGGCCCTTCCGGGGCGGGGCCTGGCCGGCATCACCGTCACCGCCACCCCCCTGCAGGGGACCCTCTTGGAAGGGGCCCAGCTCGCCCTGGGGGTGGCCGATGCGGATCTGGATGATGAGGGAGGCTTGATGGGTCGGGTGGGCCTCCGGCTCCCCGTGGGCCCCACCCTGAGGCTCGCCCTGGGGTACCAGATGGATCTGGAGACGGGCGAGCGCGCTGGGTGGGGCGGCACCCTGGGCGTCAGCCTCGGGCACCTGCGTTTGGAGTGGGGCTATGAAAGCGACCCGCGCTACCGGGTCGGTCTCGAGCTCGGTTGGTAATCTGCCGGGTGGTCATCTGCCGGGACGGGGGCCGGTCCCCAGGGCTCGGGGACCGGGTCTCGGAGAATGGGATGGCCGGATGTCGATGGCCGGGCCTTACTTTATAAAAGGAAGCCCAGGCTTATGATGGAATCTTCAGAAATACAACCGGCCAAGATGATGGGCTGCGACCCGCGCCTGCCCGAGTCCCGTCCGGGGGCAGGGCGGATCCCGAGCGCCGCTGGGGCGGCCTCCATCCCGGGCTCGTTGGCGGTGGCCGGCGCGATCTTGGGGAGAAGCGAGGACCAGGTGCTCCAAAGGGGGATCGTTACGTGACTTCGTCCACCTCTTCCCAGCCGCTGGTGGCGCCGTCGCTCCGTTGGCCGGTGCTCCCTCTTGAAGGAACCCGGGAGCAGCGCTCTCCCTTGCAGGAGGGCATGCTCTACGTGGCCCACGAAGCGAAGACTGCCCTGAGCGTCATTGAAGTGGTTCTCTCCACGACCCAGCGTTCCGTCAGCGCGGGCCGCCTCCCCTCCCTCGCCGACCTGGAGACGGCCCGAACCGCCCTCCGGCGGGCCTCGGCCCTCCTGGAAGGGGCTCTCGCCTACGGTGGGGTCCGGCCCCCCCGGCGGGAGGCGGTCAACCTGGTGGAGCTCATGGGGGCCGTGGCGGATCTGGTGCGGGTCGCGGCCCGAGCCTGCGCAGCGGCGGGGCATCCGGTGGAGGTGACCGAGCAGTACGCCGGGCCCCGGGGCACCGTGGAAGGCGACCGCGCGCTCCTGGAGGCGGCCCTGCTCAATCTGGCCTTCAACAGCCTGCACGCGCTGGGAACCCGGGGCGGCACCATCGGCCTCCACCTGAGATGTGACGGTGAGACGGTGGAGATCGCCATCCGCGACACCGGTCCCGGATTCCCCGAGGTCCCCGGCTTCGACCCCGCCTTGCCCTTTCACTCCACCCGCGAGAACGGCCTGGGCTTGGGCCTCCCCATTGCCCGGGCCGTCATCGAAGCCCACGATGGCACCCTGACCCTGCGCAACCGGGAAGAGGGCGGCGCCGAGGCCTTGATCCACCTGCCCCTGCACCGGCCCCAGGAGACGTGAAGCCCGCCCATGGGCCCGCCCGCCAGCCCAGCCGAGCCGTGGCCGGGCCGGAGCGACGCCCAACGAGGTGGACCATGGACGCAGACCGGATCACCCTCCTCGTGGTGGACGATGATCCCCTCTCCCGCGGCGCCCTGCGTCGGCTGGTCGAGATCATGGCCGGGGTGACCGTCGCGGGGGAGGCCTCCGGCCCCGAAGAAGCCTTACGGGCGGCCCGGGAGCTCCGGCCCGATGTGGTCCTCATGGACATCCAGCTGGGGAGCCACTGCGGCCTCGACCTCACCCGGCGCCTGCTGGCGGAGGGGCTGGCCCGCCACATCCTGGTGGTGAGCGTGCTTCCCGAGAACCCCTATGCCGTGGAAGCCCTCCGGGCCGGCGCGGCGGGCTTCCTCCACAAGGAGCAGGTCACCCTCCACCTGGAGGAGGCGATCCGGACCGTCGCCCGGGGGCAGACCTACCTCTCGCCCGCGGCCGCTCTCCAACTGGTCCAGGCGCTGGCCCGCACCCGGGCCAGCGCTCCGGGCGACATCGCGCTCACGCCCCGGGAGCAGATGGTCCTGGCCCTCATCGCCCAGGGCCGGAGCAACAAGGAGATTGCCGCCACCCTCCGCGCCACCGTGCGCACAGTGAAGGCCCACGTCTCCCGCATCCTCACCAAGCTGAACGTGGAAGACCGGACCCAGGCCGCGGTCCTCGCCCTGCGGCTGGGCTTGGTGCCCCTGGGGGAGCGGCCCCGGCCCGGGCATCCCAGCCAGGAACCCATTGAGCCTCCCGAGGGCCGCCCGCCTCACCAGCCGGGGTGAGGCTTCTCCTCCAGGAGCGCCTCCGCGATGGGCCGCTTGTCGCCATCGGGATACCGTTCGATGAGGGCCTGCAAGACCCGGGGCTCCTCTCCGTAGACGCCCACCATGAGCAACGCATCGTCGGCCCAGGGGCTGGCCGGGTACTCGTCCGCGAAGGTGCGGAAGGTGGCCACCAGCTCCTGGGTCAGGGCTGGGCGGGGGCGCCACGCCTCCACCTCCTGCCCGTAGTGGAGCAGGTGGTAGAGGCTCATCCCCTTGGAGAAGAGGGCCCGCTCCCGCCACGGCTCGGGGGGCTGGGCGGCCAGGAGCTCCTCGAAGAGGGCGAGGGCTCGGATGTAGGTGATCTGCCCGGCGGCGTCCTCGGCCAGGATGGCCCCGTCCAGCTCGTGGGCCGCCGCCTCGAAGAGATGGCCGAAGGCCAGGTACTGGGCCCGCTGCCCGTGCCAGAGGGCCAAGGCGAAGAGGTGGGGATCCCGGTAGATGAGGGCCGCCTCCTGGTAGGCGGCCGCGGCCGCCTCGGCCCCCCGGCCCTCCCGGCCGGCCCGCAGCTCCGCCAGCTGCTGCGCCGTCGCCTGCTGCCGTTCCACGGCCGCCCGGGTCTGGGAGGTTCTCAGGGCCAGGGGATCCCAGGGCCCTTCCTCCGGCAAGGCAGCCAGGACGGCGGCCAGGCCCTGGGCGGCGGCCTCGTACTCGCCGGCCCGCAGATGGCGGAGGGCCAGGGCATACTGGGCGGCCACGGCCAAGTCCCGGCCCAGCTGGGGCCGGACAAAACGCTCCACCAGCCCCGCCTCCGGGGAGGCCCCCTCTTCGAGGCGGCCGGTCATCCGCTGGAGGTCTTCGGGGCGGGCCACTGCATCCAGCAGGTAGATGAGGCGGTTGCGGGCATCCCACGCCATGTCCCCGTCGGGCAGCTCCAGCGCGGCCAGGTAGGCCCACGCCGCGGCCAGCAGGTGGGCCACCCGCTCGGAGCGGCCGGGGGCGAATCGGGCGGCCAGAAGCTCATGGGAGCGGCCCAGGCGGTAGGCGGCATCGTCCGCCGCCGGGTGGCGGTGGTAGGCGGCCAGAAAGGAGGTCCACCCCACGGCCTCCCGCTCGGGAGCATACGCCCCGGCGCCGTAGAGGACCGTGGCGTCCGGAGGCTGGGTTGAGCCGCCCGGGAAGGCCTCGCTCACCCCTGGCTCCGGCCCCCGAGCCTCCCACCAGTAGGGAGCGCCCCGGACGGCCTCGTAGGCCCGCACCCCCCGGGCCAGAAAGCCTGCCGGCTGATCCTCCACCAACGCCTTCATCAGCAGGGGGTGGGTCAAACGGCCCAAGGTGCCCTCCCAGCTCACCTGGATCCGGACCGGGTCGGTGCCGCGCCGCCACCCGTACCGCCGCTCCAGGAGGCGCCACAGCTCCCCGGTCTGGGCCATCCGGTCCACCGCCTCCTGCGCGCTGGGCTCCCGGACCCAGAGCCCCGCCTCCAACTCGGCCAGCTCCGGCTCCACGGTGAGGTCCCCCACCACAGGGAAGGTCCAGACAGCTTCAGTCTCCTGCCCGGCCCCATCCACCACCTGGACGGTCAACCGGTAGGTGCCCTCAGTCACCCCGGGCACCTCAAACCAGGCCGTCTGCTCCTCTTCCGACGGCCCCCCGACCTCAGGGACGAGACGCTCCCGCTGGCCCGTGGGATCCTCCAGCCAGAAGACCACCTCTTGGACGCCGGCAGGCGCCTGGATCTGGACGGCCAGCCAGAGCCGCCCGGCCGGGATGGGCCCTGACAGCTCCGGTACAACGGTGACGGTAGGGGGGTGGGGAAGAGCGAGGGTCTCTGCCTGTGGGACTTCCTGGGCCGATCCCCACCACGCGGGGCCGGGGCCCCACCCAAAGCCCACCAGGAGCAGGATGAGCCCCAGAAGGATGGGTCGCCACCAGGCTGGCGTCAGCTGGCCGGGGATGCAATGCCGGCACCACCCCTGGAAGCCGGCCTGCCCAGGATGCTTCCTCATCCAGACCGCCCCCCAAACCGTCACCTGCAGGCCCCTGGAGAGAAGCCTGTCCGGGAAGCTTCGGCCCCGGCAGGATCCTTCCCTGCCGCTGGAAAAGCTCACCACCAAGTCTCCGCGTCTTTCCCGGCTCGGGGGCACATAGGTCTCCAGGGGCGGCGTCGCTGGCGCGATCGCCCCCCGGGTGCAGGGTTCCAACCCCCATCCGACACCGGTCCGCAAGCCGCGCGAGCTGGTCTCGGCCGGGGGAGCTGGGCTCGGCCGGGGCGCTCGCCCCCCTCAGGCGGGGTCAACCTCGAGAAAGGCGGGAGCCCTGGTGGCCAAACGGGTGCTGGTGGTCTCACGGCGGTGGCTGGGAGGCGTCCTCCTACTCCTGGCACTGGCCTTGGTCGTGGCCGGATGGTCGACCGGATGGTGGTCCGGCACCGCCCAGGGGACGGCCATCGTCATCTATGATCCCGAAGGCTTTACGGCCGTCGAAACCCGGCCCGGCTCCTGCTGGACCGGGTCGCTGGCCGCCCCCCGGGAGGGAGCCTTCCGCTGCGCCTCCGAGAACGTCATCTACGACCCGTGCTTCCTGACCGCCGGCGGCACCGTCGCCTGCCCCCAGGGGGATCCGGCCCAGAACCAGGGTGTGGTCCTGGAGCTGACCGATCCCCTCCCCCAGCCGCCCGACGCCTGGACCAACCCGCCCGACCGGGCCAACCCCTCCCCCTGGTTCCTCCGCCTGGTCGGGGGCGGGGAGTGCGGCGTCTTGACCGGCACCCGCCCACCCGAGTATCCCCTGGGCTGCCAGCTCCCTCAGGGCCCCGAGGGAACCCTCTGCAGCCTGCCCGCGGCCCTGGCGGCCAAACCCACCCGCTACGGGGTCCTCTGCGGCATCTGGGATCCCCAACACCAGCAGCTCCGCCAGCCCACCATCTACGAGGTGGAGGCCATGTGGCTCTAGATCGGCCCTCCCTCGCTCGATAACCTGAGAGGGGCCCGCGCGCGGCCCCGGGGCCTGGTCCGGCCCTGGGAGCGATGGGCCACTCGGGTGCGAGGAGGCGAGGGCATGGCGAGGATCTCGGGCGGTTGGGGTGGCACACGCCCCGTCGGGGGAAAGCTCCGGGGGCGGTCCTTCCTGGCGGGCTGGGAGCGGCGAGGAGGGGCACACCTCATCTTCTGGCTCCTCAGCTTCCTGCTCCTCCTGGGCGGGTCGACAGCAGCCCAGACCCTGCCCGGCCTCCCGCCCGAGGGACTGGGCGCGTTCGTCATCGGGGGCCTGGGCGGCCGGCCGGTGGAGGTGGGCGCCGTCCGCCACTTCGCCTGGTACTCGGCCGCCGCCAGCCTTATGCCCGGTGGGGAGGGCGACCCCACCCGGCTGGTGATCTCCGCCGGTCCCCACCTGACCCGGGGGCCCGTCCGGGTCTACGCCCGGGCCGGAGCCGGATACGAGTGGGAAGGGAGCGGCCGCCCCGTCCTCCGCCTCACCTACGGCGCTGAGCTTGGCCTGAAGGACGGCCTCCAGCTCCTGGTGCAGGGGGCCACCAGCTTCGCCCGCCCGGCTTCGGGTTGGACCCGGTCGGAGGCGACCAGCCTCAGCCTGGGCCTCCAGCTCTTCTTCGGCCCGTCGTTGGCCGAGCAGGAGCGGGCTGCCCTGCAGGAGGCCCATCCCGGCTGGCCTCCCGAGCTGGTGGAGCTGGTCGCCCAGGGGGAGGTCTCCCTGGCCCTGGCTGAGACCCACTACCCCGACTGGAGCGTGGAGCAGCTCCGCCTGGTCAGCCAGGGCCGGGTAGTTCCCGGCATGAGCCCTGCCATGGTGGCCGCCGCCTGGGGTGCGCCCGATGAGATCCTGGAGGTGACCGACCCCCAGCTGGGGCCCGTCCTCCGCTGGCGGTACATCGAGACGGTGGGGCAGTACGATTTCTTCACGGGCACGCCCCGCTTCTGGGAGGAGGTCCGGCGGACCGTCCTCTTCCGGGACGGGGTGGTGGTCCGGGTGGAACAGGGCCCCTAACCTCGGGGGCGGCCTTCTCCGGCGAGAGGCTTCCTTTGGGGCCAGCCGGTAAATGAGCCAACCGGCCGGCTCAAGGGTTTTCCGCTGGCTGAAGAGGGTTTGCCTCGAACATTTGAGGCCCGCCACTGGCGGGCCCTCTTCATAGGTCAAGAGCAGGAATCGTGATCATTCTTGCGAACACATCTGGGGCACGGCCTGTGCCTGCGCGCCCCTGCAGAGGACGGTCGCCACGACCAGCCATCGTTCACCTTGCCTGAGGAGGAGACGCCGTGTTCAAGCAGGCTTGGTTTTATGTGACGCTGATGGCCGTGACCGCCATCACCATCCTCTTGTACGGCCAGTTCACCCAGCCCCAAGTGGCTGTCGGCGACCCCGCCCAGGTGGCCCAGCACGCCGAGGAGGTTCCGGGCGCCGAAGCCCCCACCTTCACCGAGGCGGAGCTGGTCGCCATGGGCCAGCGCTTCTATACCCAGCTCGGCTGCTCTGCGTGCCACTCCCTGGACGGGACCCCCATGGTGGGCCCCACCTGGGCCGGGCTGTACGGCCGGGAGGTGGAACTCACCACGGGTGAACGGGTGGTGGCCGATGAGGCCTACCTGCGGGAGTCCATCGAGAACCCCGACGCCAAGATCGTCCGGGGGTACGCGGCCGGCGTGATGACGGCCACCATCGCCCCCTACCGGAACCAGCTGGCCCAGCCGGGGACCATCGAAGCCCTCATCGCCTTCATCAAGACCCTGGAGTGAGGGGCGCCAGGGCCAGAGAGGCCGCCCCCAGGATCCCGGCATCGGAGCCCAGGGCCGCGGGAACGATGGGCACCTGCCGGCCGGTGGCCACCACCGACGCGGCCACCGTCCGGCGGACGGGCTCGAAGAGGAGCTCGCCCATCTTGGCCACGCCGCCGCCGAGGACGATCCGGTCACAGTCGATGAGGTTGATCACCCCCGCCAGGGCCAGGCCCAGGTAGAAGGTGGCCTGGTCCAGCACCTGCCGGCAGGCCGGATCGCCCCGGCGGACCCCTTCCGCCACCAGCCGCGCATCGACCCGCTCGGGATCATGCCCGGCCAGCTGGGCCAGAATGGGAGCCTCGCCCCGGGCCATCGCCTCCCGGGCCAGCTTGGCGATGGCCGTGCCCGAGGCGACGGCTTCCAGGCAGCCGTTGAGGCCGCAGGTGCACCGGGGGCCGTTGGGCATCACCACCGTGTGGCCCAGCTCGCCTGCCGCGAAGTGTGCGCCCTGGTGGGGCCGCCCCTTCACGATGATGCCCGCCCCGATCCCCGTCGACACGGTGACGAAGACCAGGTGGGTCGCCCCCTGGCCTGCCCCGAAGCGGTACTCGCCCAGGGCGGCCACCCGGGCATCGTGGTCCAGGTAGGTGGGCCGGTCGAACCGGGCGGCGACCGCCTCGGCCAGGGGCACGTTCTTGAAGAAGAGGTTGGCCGCCTCCACCACCACCCCCGTCTCGGGGTTGACGGGGCCCGGCGAGCCGATGCCGACGCCCGCGAGCGCCTCCGCCGTCACCCCCGCCTGGGCCAGGGCCTCCTCCCCCGCGGCCACCATCCGGTCCACCACCGCCTCCCACCCCTCCTGGGGCTGGGTGAGCCGGTGGCCCCGGCCCAGGATCCGCCCGGAGGCATCGACCACCCCGGCGGCAATCTTGGTGCCGCCCAGGTCGATGCCCAGGGCGAGGGCGGATGCCCCGTCAGGAGCCGGAGCCATCGCCACCACGCTCCCCACCCTCGGCCTGGAGGCGGGCCAGCTCCCTCTTCAGCCGGTCGATGGCCTTCACCGGCGTCGGATCCACCCGGTAGAGGTACGCCAGGTAGAGGCTGACATAATCCCCCAGATAGAGCAGGGAGAAGAGCCTTGCCAGCGCCGAGTCGCCCTCAGCCCAGACCTCCCGGATGCCCGCCACGTGGGGCCGCATGAGCTCCGCGGTCACCTCGATCCGCCGCCGGATGAGCGCGGGATCGTCCGGCTCCCGCAGGAGGACCACCTGGCAGAGGCGGTTGATGGCCGGCGGCACCTCCCAGCCGACAGTCTCGTTGTGGTTCAGCTCGGGGAACTGGTTGGCCATGGCCTGGGCCTTGGCGTTCTCGTTGATCTGGGTCTTCCAGCGGTAGGCGACGACGCCCTTCCACCCCTGGGTGCCGTAGATGACGGGCAAGCGCTGGTGGAAGTCGAGGGCGATCTGCTTCGCTTCATTCTGCGCTGCCGGCACCGCCGGTTCCAGCCGTTCCCGGAGGCCCTTGAGGACCCGGATCGCCTCCTGGACGCTGGGCTCAGGGTTCTCCATGAGCCCAGCCCGGTGGAGGATGGCCAGCTGGGGCACCAGGGAGTGGCCGATGGCCGCCCGAGGCTGCAACCCGGAGGGGATGCGCACCCAGGGGACCCCATCCCGCTCAGCCCGCTCGGCCAGCGCCCCGCCGGTGGTGACGGCCACCAGCTGGGCCCCGCGGCTCTTGGCTGCATCGTAGCCCGAGAGGGTCTCCTCGGTGTTCCCCGAGTAGCTGGAGGCGATGACCAGGGTTTCGGGGCCTACGTAACCGGGAACCCCGTAGCCCCGGTGGACCGCAATGGGTACCGGCGCCGACCCTTCCAGGAGCCCGGCCACCAGCTCGGCGCCGATGGCCGACCCGCCCATCCCCAAGACCACCACCTGCCGGGGCCGCTCCCACGGGGGGAGGTCGGCGCTCTGGGCCCCCCGCCACGCCTCCTCGCACTGCTCCGGCAGGCCGTGGATGGCACCGGCCATGTCGCTAGGGTCCAGCGCCTGGCATGCCTGACGATCATCGAGCAGGGCCGCGCCCTGGGCCCGATCCGCATTGGCTTCCATGCCGACTCCTCCTTCCGGTTGTTCACGGCTGAGGAAGGCTGTACCCGACCGCTCCTATCCTTCCACTCCTGGGAGGCATCTCCTCCGCGCGGTCCCGGGTGCCCATGCCCCCTCGTCCCCGCCCCGTCCATCCCCGAAGACTCCCTTGGAAACCATCTCCACCCAAAGATGTTGCCGTTCGTCACAAAGTCGTTACTTTTGCGCGCGAGAATGGGCTGGATCCCCTCCTCTGGACGCCTCTCCCTCCAGGGGCGGGAGGCCGATCTCAACCCTTGACAGGCGAGCATGGGTGTACTACTCTTCTAGTGCACTGCTGTTTTAGGATTTGGGAGGCGATGATGTGGCCGCGCGGATCAGACCAACCCTGGCCTTGTTGCTCCTCGCCAGCCTCACCAGTCTCTGGTGGGGACCGCCCGGCTGGGCGGCCTCGGCCCAGACCGACGAGGCCCGGCAGCTCACCCTGCCCGAGGCGATCCGCCTTGCGTGGGAGCAGGGGCCGACCCTGGCCGCAGAGCGGCGGGCCCTAGCGGAAGCGGAGCTTGCCTGGCGCCAGGCGGGCGTGCCCTACCGGACCCAAGCGGGGCTGACCAGCGGGTACACCGTCCGGGAGGGCCAAGAGGGCGCCTGGACCGTCAGCCTGACCCTCGATCAAAGCCTGGCCCTCCAGCCCCTCCTGGGAGGCGCCGCCCCGGAGACGATCCGCCAGGCCGAGCAGGCCCTCCGGGAGGCGGAGCGGTCGCTGGCCGAAGCCCGCCAGGATGTGGCCCAGTCGGTTCTGGACGGCTACCTCAAGCTCCTGGAGGCCCGGGCCGCCGTGGCGCGGAGCACCGAGGCCCTGCGCCAAGCCGAGGCGGTCTTGGCCCAGACGGAACTGCGGGCCAGCCAGGGGGCTGCCTCCCAAGCCGACCTCTTGGAGGCCCGGGCGGAGGCCCTCGCCGCCCGCCAGAACCTGGCCCAAGCCCAGCTCGATGCCACCCGGGCCCAGACCGCCCTCAACCGGCAGCTGGGCCTCCCCTTGCGGGCCGAGCTGGAGCTGGCCGGCCTGGACCTCGCGGGTCTGGAGCCGGCGGCCAGCCAGGCGTCGGCTCTCCCCTCGGTGGAGCGGCTCATCGCCCACGCCCTGGAGCACCGGGCCGACCTCCTCACCGCGCGCGAGGCCCTTCAGCAGGCCCAGATCACCTGGACCGAGCTGAAGCGGCCCTTCGAGCCCACCCTGGCACTGAACGGGGGCTACAGGGGCCAGGACGGCAGCGTGGAGGTCACCCTGCCCTTGGACACCTGGGAGCTGAGCCTTTCGGGGCAGGCCCGCCTCTACCGGTCGGGGCCCGTGTCGGGCCCCAACGAGCCGAACCAGTTCACCGGTTGGTCCGCCGGCATCAGCGTGGGCCTGCCGCTCCTCGACGGCGGCAGCCGCCAGATCGCCCTGGAGCAGCACCGGCTCACCCTGGAGCGGCTGGAAAGCCAGCTGGCCGAGCTGGAGACGACGGTGGCCGAGGAAGTCCGCCAGGCCCATGAGGCGTACCTCTTGGCCCTGGAGGCGTTGCCGGCGAGGGAGCTCCAGCTGGAGGCGGCCCGCATCCGCCTGGAGGCGGAAAGGATCCGGTTCGATGCCGGCGTCATCACCCCCCGCCAGCTGGCCGAAGCCCAGGCGGCGTACCAGGCGGCGTTGAGCGGCGCCACGACGGCCCGCTACGACCTCCTCCGCGCGGCCGCGGCCCTGCAGCGGGCGGCCGGCCTGCCGGTGGTGGATGAGCAGGGACGGGTCTTGGGTTGGGAGTCATTCGTTTCTCAGGAGGAGGAGTGAGATCCGATGAGACGGCTGGCCAAGATCGGCCTTTGGGTTCTCATCGTGGTGGGCCTGGTCGGCGGGGGCCTTTACGTTCTGGCCAACCGCTCCGCCAGCCTGGCCAGCGCCGCGCTCTTGAGCCAGGTCCGGGAGGTGGCCGTCTCCCGGGGGCCCCTGGAGCGGGTCACCCGGGTGGTGGGCACCCTGGAGCCCCTGGAAGAGGCTGAGGTGGTCGCCCGGGTCTCCGGGATCGTGGAGGAGCTCCCCGTACGGGAGGGGGATCGGGTCCGCCGGGGGGACCTGCTCCTGGCCCTGGATCCCAGCGATCTGAGCCTCGACCTTCAGCAGGCGGAGGCCGCTTTGCGGATGGCCCAGGCCGATCTGGCGGCCCTGGCCAACCGGCCCACCCCGGTCCAGCGGCTGGAAGCGCGGAACAACGTGGCCGCGGCCGAGGCGGAGGTGGCCCGGCTGGAGGTGGAGGTGGCTTCCGCCCGGAGCCTGGCCCGGGCCGGCGCCCTCCCGCCCCAGGAGCTCCGGCAGAAGGAGCAGAGCCTCGCCGCCGCCCGGCGGTCCCTGCAGCTGGCTCAGGAGCACCTGGCCGAGCTGGAACGGGGCCCCACCGAATACGAGCTGGAGCGGGCCCGGGCCCAGGTGGCCCAGGCGGAAGCCGATGTAGCCCGGGCTCAGGAGAACCTCCGCCGGGCCCGGATCACCGCCCCCATGGACGGCGCGGTCCTGGTCCTCAACACCCGGCTGGGCCAGCCGGTGGAGGCGGGAAAGGTGGTGGCCCGCCTGGGCCGCACCGACCACCTGGAGGTGGTGGCGCCGGTCAATGAGATGGATGTGCCCAGCATCCAGGTGGGCCAGCCGGTCCGGGTGCGGACCGACGCGGTGCGGGGCCAGACCTTCGAAGGGGAGGTCATCGCCGTCGCCCCCCAGGGGAGCCGGGAGGCGAACGTGGCCACCTTTGACGTGACCATCAGCCTGGCCAACCCCGACCAGCGACTCCGGCCGGGGATGACGGCCACCGTCGAGATCCTGCTGGAGCGTCTGGAGGATGTCCTCCAGGTGCCCTTGGAGGCCGTCGTCCGCCAGGGAGATCAGGACGTGGTGGTGGCCCGCCGGCCCGATGGGGTGACCGAGGTGGTCCCCGTCACCCTGGGGCTCCGGAACGATCAGATGGCCGAGGTGCAGGCGGGCCTAACCGGTGACGAGACCCTCATCATCCTGCCCGCCACCATGACGCCCCAGCGGTACCTGGAACTGGTGGAGGCGGGGCGGGCCCAGGCCAACGGCCAGGAGGAGGCGATGGAGTGAACCGCGCAGCCGCCGTCGCCACAGGACCCCGGGCGGTGATCCGCACCCAGGGCCTGACCAAGATCTACCGGATGGGAGATGTCCAGGTCCCCGCCCTGGTGGACGTCACCCTGGAGGTGCCCGAGGGGAGCTTCGTGGCCATCATGGGCCCGTCGGGGTCGGGCAAGTCCACCCTGATGAACCTCTTGGGCTGCCTGGACCGGCCCACCGCGGGCCAGTACTGGCTTGACGGCCAAGAGGTGGGCACCCTCTCGGAGAACCGCCTGGCCGAGATCCGGAACCGGAAAGTGGGCTTCGTCTTCCAAAGCTTCAACCTCCTGCCCCGGCTCACGGCCCTGCAGAACGTGGAGCTGCCCATGATCTACGCGGGGAAGAGCCACCGGGCCCGCCGCCAGGCGGCGGAAGAGGCCCTGGCCCGGGTGGGCTTGGCCCAGCGGGCTCACCACCTCCCCTCCCAGCTCTCGGGCGGCCAGCGCCAGCGGGTGGCCATCGCCCGGGCCCTGGTCAACCGGCCGGCCATCCTGCTGGCCGACGAGCCCACGGGCAACCTGGACACCCGCTCCGGGATGGAGATCATGGCGCTCTTCCAGGAGATCCACCGGGAGGGGAACACCCTGGTTCTGGTCACCCACGACCGGGAGGTGGCCCTCCACGCCGACCGGATCTTCCACTTCCGGGACGGGCGCCTGGTGCGGGTGGAGGATGTGCCTGAGCCCCTGAATGCCGCCGAGCGGCTGGCAGCCCTGCCGCCCGCCCCCGAAAGCCTCCCGGTGGAGGAGGCGGCGGGCCAGGAGGGGCCGGCGGGGCCGCGCGCGGGCGAGGCCCGGCAGGACGGGGCTGAGCAGGCAGGTGAGGGGTCGTGATCTTCACCCTGGTGGAGGCCGTCCGGATGGCCTTCAGCAGCCTGCTGGCCAACAAGATGCGCTCCTTCCTCACCATGCTGGGGGTGATCATCGGCGTCATGTCGGTGGTGGCCCTGGTCTCCATCGGCCACGGGGCGACCCGGGCGGTGACCGACGAGATCTCGGGCTTCGGGGCCAACGTCATCTTCGTCGGCCCCGGGTACCGCCAGGTGGCCCCCGGGATTTGGCAGCGGGCCGGGGAGCTGCAGCTGAGCCACCTGGAGGCCCTCCAGGCGGCCCGCCTGCCCGGGGTGCTCCAGGTGGCGGCCGACATGCAAGGGACCGCCTCCATCCGGGCGGGGAACCGGACCACCCCCCTGCCCGTCATGGGCGCCACCGCCGAGTGGGCCCAAGTGATGAACTGGAGGGTGGACCGGGGGCGCTTCATCAGCCAGGAGGACGTGGTGGAGGCCCGGCCCGTGGCGGTGATGGGGCCGCAGGCCATCGAGCAGCTCTTCGGGGATCCCGACTTCGACCCCGTGGGGCAGGTGGTGACCATCGGCACCGACCAGTTCACCGTGGTGGGCCGGATGGCCCCCAAAGATGGCATGGTGACCGGCGGGTTCGACCGGCTGGTGGTCATTCCCCTGACCACGGCCCGGGCCCGGGTGATGGGTCACCGCCCCCTGACGGAGATCATCGTGGCCGCGGCGACGGATCAGACCCAGCTGGCCGAGGGGAGCCTGCGCAACTACCTGACCCAGCTGATGAACGATCCCGAGGCCTTCCGCCTTGAATCCCAGCAGCAGATCCTGGACATGGTGGGCCAGGTCACCGGCATCCTCACCATCCTCCTGGCGGGGATCACGGGGATCTCGCTCCTGGTGGGTGGCATCGGCATCATGAACATCATGCTGGTCTCGGTCACCGAGCGGACTCGGGAGATCGGCATCCGGAAGGCCCTGGGGGCCAAGAACAGCTACGTCTTGACCCAGTTCGTGGTGGAGTCCGTCACCTTGAGCGGCCTGGGCGGGCTCCTGGGAATCGGGCTCGGCGCCCTCGTCACCTGGGCGGTGGCCCAGGTGGGCGACTGGCCCTTCGTCATCGAAGGGTCCACCGTGGCCCTGGCCTTTAGCTTTGCGGCGGCGGTGGGGCTCTTCTTCGGGATCTGGCCCGCCCGGCGGGCAGCCCAGTTGGACCCCATCGAGGCCCTGCGCTACGAGTAGACTCTTCCCCGCCTCCTGGCGGGGCCAGTGAAAGGATGATGACCGTTGGCACGGGATGCACGCCTCACCCTTCCGACGCCCCCATCCCACCGGCCGGAGCCGCCCAGGGCGCGCTTCCAGCCGCCCGGGGGCTCGCGGCGCCGGTCCCGGGCGGGCCGCCTTCCGGCCCTGGCCCTGTGTCTCACCGCCGCGCTTCTCACCGCTGGCCTCTGGGCTGGCCAGGCCGCCGGCCAAGAAGCTGGGGCGGAGGCGGCCCGCCTCAGCCTTGATGAGGCCATCGAGATCGCCCTCCGCCAGGGGCCGGACCGGCAGGCCGCCGACCTGGCCCTGGAGCTGGCCCGGCTGGAGTACGAGCAGGCCAAGGCCAACCTCCTGGTGAGCCCCTCGCCGGTGAGCGGGCGGGAGGCGGAGAGCGCCTGGCGGAACGCCCAGCTGGAGCATGAGGCGAGCTTGGCCAGCCTCACCCTCCAGGTGGCCGAGGCGTACTACGACCTGATCCGCAGCCTCCAGCAGGTGGAGCTGAGCCAGGGGAACCTGGAGCAGGTCCAGCGCCAGCTGGAGGCGGCCCAGGTCCGGCACGCCGCGGGCGCCCTGGCCGATCTGGACCTGAAGCAGACCCGCCAGCAGCTCCGGCAGGCGGAGATGCAGCTGGAGGCGGACCAGCGGGCCCTGGTCGCGGCCCAGCGGGCCCTCAACCAGCTCCTGGGCCGGCCGTTGGATGAGCCGGTCCTCCCCGCGGAAACGGAGCTCCTCTTCGAGCCGGTGCCGGTGGATCTGGAGACGGCCCTCGCCTCCGCCTTGGCCCAGCGGCTGGAGATCCTCCAGGCCCAGGACCGGGTGGAGACGGCCCGGATCACCCTGGAGCTGGCCCAAAACCCCTTCACCCCCCGGCTGGACCAGGCCCGGGCAGAGCTGCAGCTGAAGCAGGCGGAGCAGGCCCTGGAGCAGGCCCGCCTCCGGGTGGAGCTGGAGGTGCGGAACGCCTACGATGCCCTCCAGGCCGCGGCAGCCCAGGTGCCCCTGCGGGAGGCGGCCGCGGAGCTGGCGGCCGAGCAGCTCCGCATCACCCAGCTCCGGTTCGAGGCGGGGACCATCACCTCCCTCGACGTGACCGAGGCCCAGCAGAAGGCCTTCGAAGCCCAGGTGAGCGTCCTCAACGCGCTCTTCGACTACCGGATCAGTCTGGCCCGGTTCCTTCAGGCGGCCCAGCTGGACGGCCTAGCAGGGACCGTCACAGATTGATCATAATTGGGTGCTACCATGGTGGTCTGAACCATTCCGGGCAGACCCGCGGTGAGGGTCTGATCCTCCCAAGGCAGGTGGCAGCTGATGCGACGCAGGCTTCTCTGGCTCGGGGCAGCCGTTCTGGTGCTGGGCCTCGCCGGTTGGGGCTACTGGACCTGGGCCCGTCCGGTCCCGGATCCCACCGCGGTCGCCCAAGGGCAGATCGTCCGCATCCAGCCCAACATCGGCCCCATGGAGGACGTCCTCACCGCGGTGGGCAGTCTGGAGCCCCTGATTCAGATTGAGGTGGTCAGCCGGGCGGCGGGGCCCGTGAGCCAGGTGGCCGTCCAGGAAGGGGAGGCCGTGGAGGCGGGCCAGCTCTTGGTCGCGCTGGATCCCACAGACCTGCGGCTGGCCGTCACCCGGGCCCGGGCCAGCCTCACCTCCGCCCAGGCCAACCTGCGCAAGCTCCTGGCCGGCCCGTCGGAGGCGGAGCTCTTGCGCCAGGAGCACGCGGTGGCGCAGGCTCGGCTCCAGGTGGAACGGCTCGCCCGGGAGGTGGAGCAGACCCAGCGGCTGGCCGCCCAGGGGGCTGTCGCCCCGGCAGAGCTGGCCCAGCTGGAGCAGGATCTGGCCCTGGCCCGGCGGCAGCTGCAGCTGGCGGAGCAGGAGCTGGCCGAGCTGACCGCCGGCCCCGACCCGGCCGACGTGGAGGTGGCCCAGGCCCAGGTGGCCGAGGCTGAGGCCAACCTGGCCCTGGCCGAGGAGGAGCTGAAGTGGGCCGAGATCCGCTCGCCCCTCACCGGGACGGTCCTTTCGGTGCAGGTGGAGGCGGGCGAGACCATCCAGGAGGGCGCGGTGGTGGCCACTGTGGGCCGCCTGGACCGGATGCGGGTGACGGTGCCCGTCCACGAGATCGATGTGAACCGGGTCCGCCGGGGGCTGCCCGCTCGGGTGGAGGCGGACGCCGCCCCGGGCCGGATCTTTGAGGGGACGGTCACCTCGGTGGCCACCGTCGGCACCACCCAGAGCGGCATCGTCACCTTCGACGTCACGGTGGAGCTGGAGAACGAGGCCAACCTCCTCCGCCCCGGCATGACCGTCGACGTGGCCATCGTGGTGGAGGAGAAGCCCGACGCCCTCCGCCTCCCCTTGGAGGCCATCTTCCGCCAGGGGAACCAGGATATGGTGCTGGTGGCTCAACCCGATGGGAGCACCCGAGCCGTTCCCATCCAGGTGGGCCTGACCGACGGCCGCTACGCGGAGATCATCGCCGGCCTGACGGCCGAGGACACGGTGGTCATCCAGGCGGGGGGCCTGCCCGGGGCTGGACCCGGCCGGAGCGGCCCCGGCGGCCGGGGGCCCATGCCCGTCATCCGGTTCTGATGGGCCTCATGGCCCGCCAGTCGCCGCCCCAATCGCCGTCGGAGAGGAGGGTCCGCGAGTGAGTCTCCTGGAGAGCATCCGGATGGCCTTGGCCAGCCTCACCGCCAACAAGCTTCGCTCGTTCCTTACGATGCTGGGGGTCATCATCGGCGTGGCGGCGGTGGTGGGGCTGGTCTCCATCGGCCAGGGGGCGAGCCGCTCGGTGACCGAGCAGATCGCCAGCCTCGGCACCGACCTGATCACCATCTCCCCCGGCCGGATCCGCCGCACCCCCGGCACCCCCATGGCCCGAGGCAGCGTGGACCTCCTCACCCTGGACCACCTGCGGGAGCTCCAGGAGGCCCAGCTCCCCGGCATCCGGAGCCTCTCCGCGGAGGCCAGCGGCAGCTTCACCGTCGCGTGGGGGCGGGAGGCCACCTCCACCCGGGTGGTGGGGACGACGCCTGAGTACATCGAGCAGCTCAACTGGGCCGTGGCGGAAGGGCGCTTCTTCACCGCCGACGAGGTGGCCAGCCTCGCCCGGGTGGCGGTGCTGGGCGACGTGGCCATGGAGGACCTCTTCGGCGAGTCGGGCCGCTCCCCCATCGGCCAGACCATCCGCATCGGCAGCGTCCCCTTCACCGTGGTGGGGGTGATGACCCCCCGGACCCAGGGCTTCTTCTCCATGGGTGATCAGGTGCTGGTCCCCATCACCACCGCGCAGAAGCGCCTCTTCGGCCGGGACCGGGTGAACAGCATCCAGGTCTCCAGCCTGGGCCCTGAGTGGACGCCGCTCGCCCAGCAGGCCCTGACCAACTTCCTCACCCAACGCCTGGGGAGCGCGGACCGCTTCGTCATCACCAGCCAGCAGGAGCTCCTGGAGACCATGGCCCAGACCACGGGCACCCTCACCCTGCTCCTGGCGGGGATCACCGGCATCTCCCTGCTCGTGGGCGGCATCGGTATCATGAACATCATGATGGTCTCGGTCACCGAGCGGACCCGGGAGATCGGCATCCGCAAAGCCGTGGGGGCTAAGAGCCGCCACGTCCTCCTCCAGTTCCTGGTGGAGTCCATCACCCTGAGCGGCCTGGGCGGCATCGTCGGGGTGCTCCTGGGGGTGGCCGCCGGCTGGTACCTGGCCCGGGCGGGCCAGTGGGCCTTCGCCGTCGAACCGGTCACCATCGCCCTGGCCCTGGGCTTCGCCTTAGCCGTGGGCCTCTTCTTCGGCGTCTACCCCGCGTGGCGGGCTTCCCGGCTGGATCCCATTGAGGCCCTCAGGTACGAGTAGGCCGAGTCCACCCCAACTGGTACCGGAGGCGACGGCCGCCAGCCTTCGCCGTCGGTTCACGGCCAGCCTCGATGGGAACACCGGCCTCTTGACGGTGACGGTGAGGGCCAAGACCGCGGACGAGGCCCATCGCCTCGCGTCGACGTGGCAGGAGGTCTTTCAGGCAGCGGTCCTCACCCATCTCCAGGATCAGCTCACCGAGAGCCTCCAAAGCGCTCTGGATCA
>PIUA01000026.1 GCA_017577405.1 Bacillota bacterium | reverse complement strand
GGGGTGAGCACTGCCGAGGCCGCTACGGCGTGACGATCGCCTGCGAGTGGTTCTACCCCAAGGCCGGGCAGAGCGGGGATGGGGCGCCGGCGATCTACGAGGCGGCGGACCGGCTGATCGAGGCGGCGGACTGGGTGATCTGGCAGCTGACGGGGGTGGAGACCCGCAACGCGTGCACGGCGGGGTACAAGGCCATCTGGAGCAAGCGGGAGGGCTTTCCGAGCCGGGAGTTCTTTGCGGCGTTGGATCCCCGCCTGGCGGACATCGTCGATGAGAAGATGTCCCGCACTATCCTGCCCCAAGGGAGCCGGGCGGGGGGGCTCACCCCGGCCATGGCGGAGAAGTTGGGGCTCAAACCGGGCACGGCGGTGGCGGTGGGGAATGTGGACGCCCACGCAGCCGTGCCGGCCACGACAGTGGTCACCCCCAACAAGATGGTGATGGTGATGGGCACCTCCATTTGCCACCTGGTCCTGGGCGAGGCACAGGTGGAGGTGGAGGGCATGTGCGGGGTGGTGGAGGACGGGATCCTGCCCGGCTTCTACGGCTATGAGGCGGGGCAGTCGGCGGTGGGCGACATCTTCGGCTGGTATGTGGCGCAGGGGGTCCCTGCGAGCGCCACCGAGGAGGCCCGACGTCGGGGAATCAGCGTCCACCAGCTCCTGGAGGAGAAGGCGAGCCGCCTCCAGCCCGGGGAGAGTGGGCTCCTCGCCCTCGACTGGTGGAACGGAAACCGGTCGGTGCTGGTCGATGCGGACCTGACGGGGCTGATGGTGGGGCTGACCCTCTCGACGACGCCCGAGGAGATCTACCGGGCGCTCATCGAGGCGACCGCCTTCGGCACCCGGGTGATCATCGACGCGTTCGAGGCCCGGGGTTTGGCCATCGAGGAGCTCTACGCCTGCGGCGGCCTTCCGGAGCGGAACCAGCTCCTGATGCAGATCTACGCGGACGTGACGGGGCGGACCATCAAGGTGGCCCGGTCCAGCCAGGCGCCGGCCCTGGGCGCGGCCATGTTCGGCGCGGTGGCGGCGGGGCCGGAGGCCGGTGGGTACCGGACCATTACCGAGGCTGCCGAGCGGATGGCCGGGCTGAAGGACGTGGTCTATCGTCCCGACCGGGAGCGGCAGGCGGTCTACGAGGAGCTCTACCGGGAGTACGTCCAGCTGCACGACCACTTCGGCCGAGGCGCCAACGACGTGATGAAGCGGCTCAAGGCCATGCGCGCCCGGATTCGGGGCGGCGAGCCAGCCGCCTGCTGACCGAGGCCGGCTTGGTGCATCCAGTCGCCGGTGAACCTTGACCAACTGGGGGGAGAGGAAGATGAACCGTCGGACGACCTTGGGCGTCATCGTGGGCAACCGCGACTTTTTCCCGGCGCACCTGTGTGAGACGGGGCGTGCGGAGATCCTGAAGGCCCTGGAAGAGGAAGGGATCGACGCCGTCATTCTCGACCCGGAGGAGACCCGGGTCTTCGGGGCCGTGGAGAAGTGGTCCGACGCCAAGAAGTGCGCGGAAGTCTTCAAGGCCAACCGGGACCGGATCGACGGCATTCTGGTGACCCTGCCCAACTTTGGCGATGAACGGAGCGTGGCCGACGCCATTCGGCTCTCGGGGCTGAATGTCCCGGTCTTGGTCCACGCGTTTCCCGACGAAGTGAGCAAGATGTCGGTGGAGTTCCGTCGTGACAGCTTCTGCGGGAAGATGTCCGTCTGCAACAACCTGAGGCAGTACGGCATCCCCTTCTCCCTGACCACCAAGCACACCGTCAGCCCCGACGACCCCTCCTTCCGGGAGGACCTGCGCCGTTTCGCCGCCGTCTGCCGGGTCGTTCGCGGTGTCCGGGGTGTGCGGTTGGGTGCGGTGGGCACCCGGCCAGCCGCCTTCAACACCGTCCGCTACAGCGAGAAGATCCTGGAGGCGGCCGGCATTACGGTGGTCCCCATCGACCTGGGCGAGGTTCTGGGGTTGGTGGAGCAGGTGCCTGACAACGACCCCACCGTCCAGGAAAAGCTGGAGGCCATCAAGGCGTACATCCCCACCCAAGGGATTCCGTCCGAAGCCCTCACCAAGATGGCCCGCTTCGGTGTGGTGCTGGACCGGTGGATGGCGGAGAACGAGCTCACCGGGACGGCCATCCAGTGCTGGACCGCCTTGCAGCAGTTCTTCGGCGTGGTTCCCTGCACCCTCATGAGCATGATGAGCAACGGGTTCCTCCCTTCCGCGTGCGAGGTGGACGTGGCGGGTCTGGTGGGCATGTACGTCCTCCAGCTGGCCAGTGGGCGGCCGAGCGCCATTGTCGACTGGAACAACAACTACGGGGACGATCCCGACAAGGGCGTCATCTTCCACTGCAGCAACCTGCCCAAGGAGATCTTCGAAGAGGACGCCTCGATGGATTACCAGGCCATTATCGCGGGCACGGTGGGCAAGGAAAACACCTACGGGACCATCGTGGGCCGGATCAAGCCCGGTCCCTTCACCTACCTGCGGGTGGCCACCGACGATGTGGCGGGAGCGATCCGCACCTACGTCGGCGAGGGCGAGCTCACCCGAGATCCCCTCTCCACGTTCGGTGGGTATGGCGTGGTGAAGATCCCCAACTTCCAAGGATTGCTCCACCACATCTGCATGCACGGTTTCGAGCATCACGTTGCCATCAACATGGCGCTGGTGGCCGACGCGGTGCAGGAAGCGATGGAGCGGTACCTGGGGTGGGAAGTGTACCGGCACCAGGGCTGAGACCCGGGAGACCCGCCAGACCGGGGACAAGGGGAGAGGTCAGAGGGGAGGCGCGGGGCGCCTCCCCTTCTTGTTGAACGCCATCGTGTGGCCCAGCTCATGGTCGGGACCCCGGCCCGCCGATCCCTGGCGCCATGGGTGGGGGCTTCAGCGACTCAAGCCTCCCCTGGGCGCCGGTCCGTCGCCACGTTCCCCGCCACCACCTGGCTCAGCTCTTCCAAGAGCCCCAGCTCGTTCAAGAGATGGAGGATGGTGAACCGGTTCCGCACCTCTTTGGCTGCCTGCAGGGTGATCTCCACCAGTTCGGGCGAGACGTCGATCTCGTAGGGATGCTGGGGAGCTCCGGCCCGGGCCAAGAAGGCCAAGGCAGTGTCGGGGCTGAGGCGGAAGGGCTGGACCGCCTGGGCTGCCGCCTCCAGGCCCTCAGCGGTCAAGGGACGGGGGCCATAGGCCTTGCTGCCCCACGAGCTTTGTTCTTTCAGGAGCCCGTCGGCCACCGGCCCGTACCAGGTGCGGATTTGGGTCTCGGTTCCGTGGGCCGACCCCTGGGCCCGGGCGGCGAGCTCCGCGAGCTGGTCCCGATGCCGGTCGAACAGCTCCTCGTAGAGGTGCTGGATGAGCACCGTCGCGATGCCTACCCGCTCGCCGTGTCCGTACGGCTCCCGGCCCTCCCAGAGCGCGCGCATCTCCCAATAGTGGGCGACGTGATGCTCCGAGCCCGAGGCAGGACGGGAGGTGCCCACCATGAGCATCGCCAGGCCCACCCAGAGAAGCCCTTCCATCAAGACGGCCGGTGAACCGGGATCCTCTAGGATCGGCCGTGCCGCATCGGTGACCAGCTCTTCAGCCAGGGGGCAGTGGTACTCGCCGTTCAGGACCGCCGAAAGGCGCCAGTCCGCCAGAGCGGTGAGCTTGCCCAGCATCTCCGCGTACCCCGCGGCGATGAGTTCCCGGGGCGCACGGCTGTAGATGTCGGGGTCGGCGAAGATGGCCCTGGGCGGGGCGGCAGGAAAGGTTATGCGGACCCCGTCGACCAGCATGGCCGCCACCGAAGAGGTGTAACCATCCATGCTGGGAGCCGTGGGGACGGTGACGAAGAAGGTTCCTGTCCGATACGCCAGAAACCGCGCCAGATCCGAAACAGTTCCCGACCCGACCGCAATCAGCGGTAGCGCCTCAGGCTCCAGGTCGAACGCGAGCCGACCGAGAGCCTCTTTATCGGCATGGGGCATGGGTTCACCGGGGAGGATGGTCTTTTTCACGACCACCCCTGCCTCGCGGCAACTGGCCTCAGCTTGGGAGCCACCGGCGGCGAAGGTGCGCTCGTCGGCGATGAGCCAGACCCGCCGGTGACCTTTTCGGGCGAGGAAAGGGCCCACCTCCTGGACGCCGCCGGGATCGGTGACCAGGGCCTCGATGGGCACCTGGTGGCGTCGGCCGCATGGGCAATCCAACGTCCGGCCAGCCAAGTCCGCCGGCCGCGGCTCCTCGATGCCGGTCAAGCCTTCCACCAACCGCATGGAGATGGGCCCCTTTCTGTCGGTCTCTTTCAGCGCTGGCCGTACTTCTCCTTATAGGCGCGGTGCGCCCGGGCGACCTCCTCGTCGGGCAAGGGCTCAGGACGGCCCCGCAACATGGCCAGATGGACGGTCTTGGCCACATCCTCCACCATGACCGCGGCCTTCAAGGCCGCGTGGACATCGGGCCCGATGGCGAACACACCGTGGCTCTTCAACAGAACGGCGGGCGACGGGCCGATGTGTTCCACCACCGCCTTGCCGATGGCGTCCCCGCCTACAGGGGCGTAGGGTGCGCAGGGGATGGGGCCGCCAAACTCGTCGGCGATGGCGGTGAGGACCACGGGGATGGGCTCGCCCAAGGCGGCGAAGCTAGTGGCGTAGGGCGAGTGGGTGTGGATAATGCCGCCCACGTCGGACCGGTGCCGGTAAATGTAGAGGTGGGTGGCCGTGTCGACCGACGGCCGGAGGTGCCCTTCGACCACGTTCCCGTCCAGGTCCACAATCACCAGATCTTCGGGCGTCATCTGGTCGTAGAGGACTCCACTTGGCTTGATGACCACGAGGCCCGTCTCAGGATCCCGGCCTGAGGCGTTGCCGCTGGTCATGGTGACCAGCCCTTCCTTGGGCAGGCGGATGTTCGCCTCCCAGACTGCCTGGCGCAGAGCCTCCAGCATGGTACCAACCCCTTCCTGACCTGTACTGGTTTCCGGGACGGGCGAAGGCTCTCCCCTTTGGTGCTCAAGCCTCGTCTTTCTTCTCCTTCGCCGGGGGAAAGGTCCGAACCTGTCTCAAGTCTTTGGGCTCTTGCCGGTTCAGCTTGTCCGGAGCTAGCGAACGAATATTCAGAAGGAACTGGCTACAATGCTGTGAATCCTACCAACAGTCGGCCAAGGGTGAGCCTGCACGGGAGGCGATGAGGATGGGCGGGCCCCGTTGCCGCCGGGGTATGCTGGGTGTCCTGGCTTGGGTGACGCTCCTAGGGGTGGCGCTTTTCTGGGGACGGTGGCCAGTGGAGGCAGCCACGCCACCCAACGTGCTGGTGATCGGCCTATCGGGTGATGTGGACAACCTGGACCCGGCCGTCACCATGACCCTGGAGAGGATCGAGGCCGTAGGCCCCTGGACCGTTCAGTTCACCTTGAGCCAGCCCTTTGCGCCCTTCCTTTTCACCCTGGCCAAAGCCTCTCGGTGGCGGGCGTCTCCGTGCCCCTCTTCTGGCTGGGGGTGATGGCCCTGGTCTTCTTCTACGGGAGGCTGGGGTGGCTGCCCGGCGGGGGGCGGCTCTCCCCCTACGGGCTGCCGCCCCGGAGCGTCACGGGCTTTCTCATCCTGGATGCGCTGCTGGCTGGGGAGTGGGGGGTGGCGGCCGACGCGCTGAAGCACCTGGCGTTGCCCGCCAGCTGCCTAGCCTTCGTCCATGTGGGCTTGGTGGCCCGGCAGGTCCGGGCCAGCCTCCTGGAGGTGCTGGCGCAAGAGTACATCCGGACGGCCCGGGCCTACGGTGTGCCGCCCCGGCGCCTCCTCTACCGCCATGCGCTCCGAAATGCCCTCATCCCCACGGTGACCGTGGTGGGGCTGGCCCTCGGGGATCTCCTGGCCGGCGCGGTGGTGACGGAGACCATCTTTGCCTGGCCGGGGATGGGGAGCTATGTGGTGGACTCCATCGCCTTCCTCGACTTTCCGGCGATCATGGGCTTCACTCTGGTGGTGGCCACGGGGTACACGGTGGTCAACCTGGTGGTGGACTTGGTGACGCTTCTCTTGGATCCGAGGATCCGGGCCATGGGGTAACCAGTGCGACCGAAAGGAACAGGATACCGGCGCTCCTGGGCCGGCGGCCGAGCGGCGCGCCCAGGCGTGATGAGGGGGTGGCGGTGGGGGTGGGCGGGCGCTGGAGGCGCCTCGCCCGGCGGAACAGCCTGGCCGCCTTCGCGGGTGGGGTGGTGGCCGTCATGCTCCTCGCCTCCCTCCTCGCGCCTTGGCTGGCGCCGTACGATCCGAACGGGGTGGACCTCTCCCGGCGCCTTCAGCCACCCTCGGCCCGGCACTGGTTCGGCACCGATGAGGTGGGGCGGGACCTCTTCTCCCGGGTGCTCGATGGGGGCCGGCGGTCCATCGGGTCGGGCGTGGCGGTGGTGGCCATCGCCTTGGCCTTCGGGATGGTTCTGGGGGGCCTCAGCGGGTGGTACGGGGGTCTCGTGGATCTGCTCCTCATGCGGGTGATGGACGTGATCCTGGCCTTCCCCGGCTTGGTGCTGGCCATGGCCGTGGCGGCCGCGCTGGGGCCGGGGCTGACGAGTACGGTGCTCGCCGTCGCCTTTGTCCGGATTCCCGTCTACGTGCGGCTGGTGCGGGCCCAGGTCCTCGCCTTGCGGGAGCGGGAGTTTGTGGAGGCGGCGGTCGCGCTGGGCGCGCCGGGCCGTCGGATTCTCAAAGATCACCTTCTCCCCAACAGCTTGGGGCCGGTGGTGGTTCAGGCCACGCTTGACGTGGGGAACGCCATACTCCTCACGGCCACCTTGAGCTTCCTGGGCTTGGGGGTGCGGGCGCCGGCAGCCGAGTGGGGGGCCATGGTGAATAGCGGCCGGGCCTACCTCCTCGACCAGTGGTGGTACGCCACCTTCCCGGGCGCCGCCATCCTGATCACGGCCATGGGGTTCAATCTCCTGGGCGACGGCCTGCGGGATGCCCTGGATCCCCGTGCTTCGGCGGCAGGGGAGCGGCCCTCGCACGGGAAGGGCCGCCCGGGGCAGGCATCCCTAGCCCCGGGCGGGACCTACCAAGGGACGACACCCGTTTCGGAGAAGAAGCCGCCCGTCGGCCCGTCGGGTGGGAGGGTGGCAAGATAGACGGCGATCTGAGCCCCCTGGGCTGGGGTCCGCGTCCCGGCCGGGTTCATCTCGGTGGCGACGGGGCCTGGCTCGGCAGCGTTCACCTTGATGGGCGTCTCCCGCAGCTCCCGGGCGAAGAAGACGGTGATGGCGTTAAGGGCGGCCTTGGAGGTGCCGTACGCCAGCGGCGGGGCGGCGCCGAAGCCCATGTAGGGGTGGCTCCAGACCCCGAAAGTCCCCATGGCGCTCGACATGTTGACGATGCGCCCCGCTTCGGACCGCCGGAGGAGGGGGAGCATCGCCTGGATGACGGCCACCACCCCGAACACATTGGTCTCGTAGGTCGTGCGAAGCCGCTCCAGGGGCAGCTCGCTCGGTGGGTGACCGCCATCGATGGAGATGGCCCCGTTGTTCACCAAGACGTCCAGCTTCTGATAGCGGCTCGCGATGGCGAGCGCGGCCGCTTCGATGGTCTGGGCGTCGGTCACGTCGAGGTGGAGGGGCGTGGCGGCAATGCCCAACGCTTGCAGCCGGGCGGCCGCCTCCTCACCCCGGGCGGGATCCCGGGCCCCTACGAGGACCTCCATCCCCCGCTCGCCGAGAAGGCGGGCGATCTCGAAACCGATGCCCCGGTTGGCTCCGGTGACCAGGGCAACCTTGGAAGGTGGGATCATCATCTCTTCTTTCCTCCTCCTGGCAACCACGTCGGAGGTAGGATAGGATGATTCGTACAAGGAGACCAGTACTTACTTTTTTGTTGGTATGGGGGTTCGGTCTGTGGGGGCTCGCGCCTTTCCGCCCTCGGTTCAGCACATCGAGGCCGCGCTGCGGGTGCTTGGGGGCAAGTGGAAACTCATCATCCTGTGGCATCTGGCGGAGAGGCCGCGCCGCTACGGCGTCCTCCGCCGGCTGATCCCGGGGGTGAGCGAGAAGATGCTCATCCAGCAGTTGCGGGAGCTAGAGCGGGACGGCCTGGTCGCCCGGGAGATCCACCGGTCGGTCCCGCCGAGCACCACCTACTCCCTCACCGAGTACGGGCGGAGTCTCTCCCCGGCCTTGATGGAGCTCTGTCGCTGGGGCCGGGCTCACCTGGAGCGGTGCCAGGGGACCGGCGAGGAGGGCCTCTCCCGGGATGGGGCCTCCGGCGACGTTACCACCGGTTGACCGCGTGCTCCGCGAAGGCGACCAGATCCTTCACCTCCAGCACCCGCCCGTCGTCCAACACCGCCCGGCCGGTGAACCGGCCGAAGACTTGGTGGCACCGGGTGTGGACGAAGAGGAGCTTGGTCTCCGTGTAGCGGTCGTAGATGGGGGTGAACTCCATCTCAAACCGGCCGTCGTCGCTGGTGAAGCGCTTCTTGGCCATGTAGCCCCCCGAGCCGGCCAGGTCGAAGTGGACGTGGCCCAGCTTGTGGGCGGTGCCGTCGTAGAAGAGGATGTTCTCCGTCGCCGCCGAGGTGTTGCCGAACCCGAAGCCGATGTTGAACCCGAAGCGCTTCCCATCGATGTAGCCGCTCCCGTTGCCCCAGTACCACTCGTGCTTGAAAGGCCAGACGCCCCGGCCCCAATCCAGCAGCCCAAAGGCCGAATCGGGCGTGAACAGGTACCGCTGGCCGTCGATCTCCACGTGGCCTTGGGCGGGCATGCAGTTGATCTTCTGGTTGTAGTAGAAGAAACGCTCATCCTCATCGAAAGGAGTGGCCATGACGATGGAGGTCCGGTCAGGCTGGGCGAGGTGGACGTCCACATCAATCTTGGGATGCCTCCGCCCGCTGGTCCGGCAGATGAGCCGCCGGCCCCCTTCGAAGACGTGGAACTCCATCACCAAATCCCTGGTCCGGTAGGCCAGATCGCCCCGTTCGGCGGTGCGGGGCATCTTCATCCGGTCGAAGGGCAGGAGGAGGATCTTGGCCAGATCATACCGCCGGCCTGTGGCGAACTCGAAGAACCGGAAGGAGACCTCGCCCGCGTAGGAGACGTGGCCGATGGTGAGTTGGAGGCAGTAGGCGTCGTTGGAGACCTGGTAGAAATCCCACTCCTTGATCCGCCACGGGGCAACCCGGATCTGCTCCCGGTTGTAGGTGAGGAGCGGTTCGGTGGCGTAACCTCTCTGGGCCAGCGTTCCCTGCGCCGTCAGAAGTGGCCCCGGTTGCACAATGCGGTGCTGCATACCCTCTCCCCCTCGGGCCGTCAGGATGGGCCCCTTCTTCGGCGGCGGAAAGGTCCAAACCTGCCCTGAGTTTTCCAGAGCTCGCCGGTGAAAAGAGGCTTGCCCGAACGGGTGCCGTAATCCTCTGGGTGGTGGGGGCCGTCGCGCCCAGGGGGCCGGCGGCCGCGCCGCGTCGGACCCTATGCCCGAGGAGGTTGAGCAGGGGTGGCAGCTGGAACGGAACAGGTCCTGACGGGTCAGAGCGCTTTGATCACCGGTGCCAGCCGGGGGATTGGGCGGGCGGTCGCCCTCCGCCTGGCCCGGGAAGGGGCCCAGGTGGCCCTCTTCGCCCGCACCGTCTCCGATCTGGAGCAGGTGGCCCAGGAGGTGGAGGCGGCCGGCGGCCGGGCCCTGGTCGTCCCCGGGGACGGCCGGAAGGAGGAGGACGTGGTCCGGGCCATCCAGGAGACCATCGACAAGCTGGGGAGCCTGGACATCCTGGTGATCAACGCCGGGGTGGGGAAGTACGGGCCGCTGGAGAGCTTCAGCGCGAGCGACTACGACTGGATCATGGAGACCAACATGCGCTCCACCTTCCTCTTCGCCCGGCACGCGGTGCCCTACCTGAAGGAGCGCCGGCGGGGCCACCTGGTGGTGGTCGCCTCGGTGGCGGGGAAGAAGGGGCTCCCCCACGAGGCGGTTTACTGTGCGAGCAAGCACGCCCAGGTGGGCTTCGCGCAGGCCCTGGATTATGAACTGCGGCCCGTGGGGGTGAAGGTGACCACCATCGCGCCCGGCGGGGTCAACACCCACTTCGCCTTGGGCACGGGCCGCACGCCCGGGGATCCCAAGCTGGCCGAGATGATGGACGCGGAGGACGTGGCCGAGGCGGTCGCCTTTGCCGTCACCCAGCCGGAGAAGGCCCGCATCATCGAAGTGGTGATGCGGCCGATGAGCGAGCCTTTGTGAAGCCTTCCGCATGGATCGGGCCACAAGCCCCGGGAGCCCGCCGGCGCCGCCGGCGGGCTCTTTTGTGGGCTGAAGGCGTGGGCACCGGGCCTGGGCGGTAGAGGCCGTCGGCAGGGCGCGAACAGGGGCGGGAGCGGCGGCCGGCGGGGCGTGGTGCCCATCTGGGACTCTTTAGGTGACGGAAAGAAGGACTTGACAGCGAATCGTGCGAAGACATGCACAACACGAATGGTTCGCGGGATGAGGGGGATCGGATCCGTGGCTCTGTTCCCAGCCCAGGCCGAGCCGGCTCGGGAGGCGTCCCGGCGGCGCGGCTTGCCCAACTCTTATGAGTTGGGCATCACCATCGCCTTCTTCGTCCTGGTGGCGGTCGTGGCGGCCGTCTCGCCCCGGTTTCTCACCAGCACCAACCTGATGAACGTGGCCCGCTCGTTCTCTTTCACCGCGGCCACCGCGGTGGGGCAGGCCATCGTCATGCTGGCCGGCAACGGGGGCATCGATCTCTCGGTGGGCTCCGTCATCAGCCTGAGCGGGGTGGTGGTCGCCCAGCTCCTGGTCTGGGGTTGGCCCCTCTGGGCGGCGGTGGCCGCCGCGGTGGCCACGGGCCTGGCCGTGGGGTGGGTGAACGGCTTTCTGGTCACCAAGGCGCGCATGACACCCCTCATCCCTACCCTCGGCATGCTCTCCATCGCCGGGGGCCTGGCCCTGGTCATCAGCCGGGGGCGGCCCATCTCGGGCCGGGGCCCCACTTGGGAGGCCTTCGTCAACCTGGGCAGCGGGTACTTGGGGCCGGTGCCCTATCCCGTCATCTACATGGCCGTGGTGGTCCTCATCGGCTGGTGGGTGATGCGCTTCACTCAATTCGGGTACAGCGTGTACGCCATCGGGGGCAACATCGAGGCGGCCCGGGTGACGGGGATCAAGGTCGACCGGGTGCGCATGGCCACCTTCATGATCAGCGCCGGGCTGGCGGCCATGACGGGCGTGCTGCTGGCGGCCCGGCTTTCGGTGGGGAACGCCACCAACGGCCAGGGGGACGAGCTGGAGGTGATCTCCGCCGCGGTCATCGGCGGCATCAGCCTGGCCGGGGGCCGGGGGTCGGTCCCCTTTGTGGTGGTGGGGGCGGCCATGGTGGCGGTCATCCGAAATGCCATGGTCTTGCTTGGGGTGTCCGCCTTCTGGCAGGAGGTGGTGATCGGGGCAACCATCATCCTGGCCGTCCTGTTGGACCGGCTGCGGCTCTGGATCGGACGGCCCACGTAGGCTTGGGTTGAGCTGGCTTCTGCGGCTGGCCGTTTGACGCCGGGGGAGAGCAGCAGAGCAACGGGAGGGATGGAGCATGTTCAGGAGTGCTCGGAACGGTATGGTCTTGGCGGGCCTCTTGGCCCTCCTTGTGGTGGCGGCACCGGTGGCCCTGGCCCAGACCTATGCGGTGGTGCCCAAGTCGGTGGACAACCCCTTCTTCATTGATGTGGAGGAGGGCGCCAAGGCGGCGGCCGCGGAGCTGGGGGTCCGGATGCAGTTTGTCGGTCCCCAGACCCACGACATCGCCCAGCAGATCGCCATTTTGGAGGACCTGATCCTCCGGGGCGTGGACGGTATCGCCCTCTCGCCCGTCGATGCCCAGAGTGTCATCCCGGTGGTGGAACGGGCCCGAGCGGCGGGGATCCCGGTGGTCACCTTCGATTCGGACACGGCCGGCGGGGCGGCCCGGATCGCCTTTATCGGCACGGACAACTTTGCCGCCGGGGTCTCGGCAGGCGAGGCTTTCATCAGGGCCCTGCCCGAAGGGACGTACGCCATCATCACCGGCGGCCTGGGCGCCCAGAACCTGAACGACCGGATCGACGGCTTCCGGAGTGTCCTGGCCAAGTTTGGCGACGCCTACCGGGAGATCCCGGGCTCGCCCTTCCCCACCGAGGATGACGTCCAGCGGGGGATCCAGGTGATTGAGGATCTGCGGACGGCCCATCCGGACCTGGACGGTATCTTCATGTCGGGCGGCTGGCCCCAGTTCGCGCCCCAGGCCTACGTGGAGGCCCTGGGCCCCTGGGCCGACCGGGTGCGGGAGGGCACCTTCGTCGTCGTCTCCTTCGACCTGCTTGAGCAGCAGGTGGAGCTCTTGCGCCAGGGCTACTCCACTGCTCAGGTGAGCCAGCGGCCCTACGCGATGGGCTACCAGGCCATCCACGCGCTCCACCGGCTGCATCAGGGCGAGGAGCTGGACTTCACCGTCCTCGACACCGGCTCGGACATCGTCACCCCGGCCAACGTGGACCAGTTTGCCGGGAAGTAGCGGGTGCGGTGGGGAGCGGCCCGGCCGCTCCCCACCTTCCAGGAGGTGTTTCCGTGCCCGACAGGGTGCCCTTGGTGGAGATGCGGGGAATCTCCAAGCGCTTTGGGGCCGTTCAGGCGCTCCAGGACGTCCATCTCACCCTCGCTCCGGGTGAAGTGTTGGGCCTGGTGGGGGACAATTCGGCCGGCAAGTCGACCCTCATGAAGATCCTGGCCGGCGCCCTCCAGCCCGATGGGGGCCAGATCTTCTTCCGAGGAGAGCCCGTCCGGCTGGCCAGCCCCCGGGAGGCGAGGGACCTGGGGATCGCCATGGTCTATCAAGACTTTGCCCTGGCTGAGAACATGGACGTGGCCCAGAACATCTTCCTTGGCCGGTGGCCCGGCTGGTTCGTCGTCAACCGCCGGGCCATGGACGCGGCCGCCCGGGCGGTCTTGGATGAGCTGGGTATCGAGATGCCGTCCCTCCGCCAGCCCGTGGCCCTCCTCTCGGGCGGCAGGAAGCAGGCGGTCGCCATCGCCCGCGCGTATGCCGCCTCCCCCCAGGTGCTGATCATGGATGAGCCCACCGCCAACCTCTCCCAGGCGGCCGCCCAGCAGGTGATGGGGATGGTGCGGACCCTGAAGGCCAAGGGTGTGTCGGTGATCATCATCAACCACCGGATCGAAGAGGTCTTCGATGTGAGCGACCGGATCATGGTCCTGAAGCACGGCCGGAACGTGGGCACCCGCGTCACCGCCCAGACCCACATCGACGAGATCATGGCCCTCATCCTCCGGGGGGAGGCGGCCAGCTGAGGGGCCTTTCCCTCGGACCTGCCGGAGGTGACCTGCCGGGGCCTCCCGGGCGGCTGGTGTGAGAAGGAATTCTTGCCGGGCGGGCGAATCGGTTCGTAGCAATGGTACAGTGTTCTACATAGATGAACAGTTGGGCGGGGTGGCCAGGATGGCGCGTGGGCCAGGAAGAAGAGAGGGCCCTCTCCGGAGCGGGACGGGGTTCATCAAGTCGTTGGGCAAGGCCCTCAGCTTGTTGGATTGTTTCACCGAGAGCGAGCCCCAGTGGCGCCTCACCGATTTGGCCCGGCGGTTGGATCTGCCCAAGAGCACGGTGAGCAACATCCTGACCACCCTCGAAGCCTTCGGCTACGTGCGCCAGTTTCCCGATGGGAGCTACGGCTTGGGGCTCAGGGTTTTTGAATTGGGCTTTGTCGCCCGCAGCTCCTTGAAGGTCCAAGAGCATGTTTTGCCCATTCTGGAAGAGGTCTTGCAGGCGACCAACGAGATCGTCTACCTCACCATCCCCCGCGAGGGTCAGGTTCTGTACATCGAGGCCCTCTACCCGACCAAGCGCCTGATCCAGTACTCCATCGTGGGCCGGCGGGGTCCCATGCACTGCACAGGGTGCGGGAAAGCGATGCTGGCCTACATGCCGCTGGATGAGGTGAAAGCCGTCGTTGAGCGGCACGGTCTGCCCCGCTTCACCCCAACCACCATCACCACGTGGGACGAGTTGATGGCCGAGTTGGATGAGATCCGGCAGCGGGGCTACGCCATCGACCGGGGCGAGCACAACGCGGGGGTGCACTGCGTGGCCGCCCCCATTCTGGGCGCCGGCGGGCAGCTGGTGGGGGCCATCAGCCTATCGGGTCCCCCGCTCCACATGACGCCCGAGCGGATCCCCCGCTACGCGGCCATCGTGCAGCGGGCGTGTGGGGAGATTGCCTCCCAGGGGGGCTTGCTGGAGGTGGAGTAGGCCGGCCCGGATTGGGGGAGCACCTCTCAGCTCCACAAACGGAACAGCGTTCGGCATTGATGAACAACCCAACGGAACGAGCTGGCTGCCCCGGGAGGCGAGCTGCCGCGGGGCGGCGGAGGAGGGGAAGGCCAGGTGAAGCGACTCTACGGCATCGTCACACCCATGGTGACGCCTTTCAACCGAGACGGTCAGGTGGATTGGAAGGCTCTGGCGGATCTGACGGACTACCTGCTGGCAGGGGGTGTCCATGCCCTCTACCCGCTGGGCACGACGGGCGAAGCGGCCTTCATGACCGTCCGGGAACGGCAAGAGGTGGCCGAGGCGGTGGTGGAACGGGTCCAGGGGCGGGTGCCCGTCTTCGTCCAGGTGGGCGCCATTCCGACGGCGGACGCGGTCGCTCTGGCCCGGCACGCGGTCCAGATCGGCGCGGACGGCATCGCGGCGGTGACGCCCTACTACTTCCGCTACAGCGATGAGGAGCTGGTGGCCTACTTCGAGGCCATTGCCCGCAGCGTTCCGGAAGACGTGCCCATCTACCTGTACAACATCCCGTCCCACACCGGCAACGACCTGAAGCCGGCCACGGTGGCCCGGCTCGCCCAGGCCTTCCCCAACGTGATCGGCATCAAGAACTCCATGGGGGATCTTGACCGGCTGCGGGCCTACCGCCGGACGCGCGAGGATTTCTCGGTGCTGGTGGGTGGGGACAGCCTCCTGGCGGCCGCCTACCTGGAAGGCTGCGACGGGGCGGTGAGCGGTCCCTCCCAGTTGGCCCCGACGGTGTACGTGAGCCTCTTTGCGGCCCTGGAAGCCGGTGATTTCGGCACGGCCGCCGTGCTCCAGCGGCGGGTGAGCACCATTTGTGAGGTTGCAGGGTTTGGCCATGTGCCCACCATCAAGGGCCTCATGCGCGCCATGGGATTGCCCGGTGGGTGGGTGCGGGCGCCATTCCAGGAGGTGGCCTCCGACCACGTGGACGCCGCCTCCCGGAAGCTGAAAGGGCTTCTGGCTTAGGAGGTGATGGGAGGGAGAACGGGGCGACGTTCTCAGGGATCCTGACGGGATCAGCATCGGAGCCAAGACACGGGCTTCATCGGTGAACGATCCAGAACCGTGGGGAGGAAGAGACTGTGCGAATCCATCGTGGGTTAGCGCTGGTGTTGGCTCTGGTCATGACCGTCTTCTTGGCTGGCTCTGTCTCTGCCCAGTATCCGACCCGCCAGATCACCGTCGTGATCCAGGCGGCCCCCGGCGGCGTCTCCGACATCACGGCCCGCACCGTGGCCAGCTTGGTGGAGAAGGAGCTGGGGGTGCCCGTCATCGCCGTCAACCGGCCTGGGGCCGCTGGGGCTCTGGCCATGTCCTACCTCTCCCGCCAGGCACCCGATGGGTACACCTTCGGGTATGTCCCGGTGGAGCTGAGCATGGTGCGGACGCTGGGATACGGCGATGTGGGGCCGGACAACCTGGACCTCCTCGCCCAGGCCGTCTCGGTGCCGGCGGCGGTGACGGTCCGGGCCGACTCGCCCTGGACCACCCTGCAGGACCTCATCGACTATGCCAAGGCCAATCCTGGTAAGATCCGCGTCGGCAACGCGGGCCCGGGTTCCATCTGGCACATCGCCGCCGGGGCTTTGGAGCGGGCCACTGGGGTCCGGTTTACCCACGTCCCCTTTGACGGGGCCTCTCCGGCCGTCGCCTCCCTCCTCGGTGGGCACATCGAGATGGTCACGGTGAGCCCCACGGAGATCCTGCCGGCCCTGCAGGCGGGTGAGGTCCGGGTCCTGGCGGTGATGGACCGGGAGCGCTCGCCGGTTATTCCCGATGTGCCCACCCTGGCCGAGGTGGGGGTGCCGGGTGTGGTCGTTTCGGGCTGGGGTGGCTTTGCGGCGCCCAAGGGCATTCCGGCCGATGTGCGGGCCAAGCTCGCGGACGCCATCGCCAAGGCCATCCAGTCGCCAGAGTTTGCCGAGATGGCGGCCAGCCGCGGGATGACCGTGGCCTACAAGCCGGGCGAGGAGTTCGCGGCCTTCGCTCAGGAGCAGTACGAGATGTTCGCAGAGCTGATCCCGGCCCTCGGGATCGTTCAGTAAGAGGGCTCGCGGGCGGTCTCCTCGATGGGGAGGCCGCCCGCCCTTTGGGTCCATCCGGAAAGGGGGAGCGAGCATGCTCAACGCCGACGTGGTTGCGGCGCTGCTCTGGACCCTGCTTCTGGGCGCGACCTACTGGCTGACCCTCGACTTCCCACCGGGTCCGGCGGGGGTTCCGGGGCCAGGGTACGTGCCCAGGCTGTTGGTCGTCGTCGGGTTGGTGCTGGCGGTCTTCCTGTTCCGGAGCGGCCGCCGCGGCCAGGTGGAGGCCGTCAACTGGCGGGCCTTCGGCAAAGATCGGCTGCTCCGGGCGGGAGGGGTGGTCGGGCTCTTGTTCCTCTACACCCTCCTTTGGGGTCGGGTCCACTGGGCGGTCTTGTCGACGGGCTTTCTCTTCCTCGTCGGCCTGGTGCTTAAGCTACGTGCGCCCGTGGCCCTGGCGACGGCCGTCGGGCTTTCGGTCACGCTCTACTGGCTCTTCCGCGGTGTCTTCCACGTGATGCTCTGAGGTGCAAGGGGGGACAAACGGTGGCACTCTTGGCGGAAGCGCTCCAGGCGGTCTTTGAACCGACCACGCTACTCTACTTGCTCATTGGGGTCGGGGCAGGTGTCTTGATCGGGGCCCTACCAGGGCTGACCGCGACCATGGCCGTCGCGATCCTGACCCCCCTCACCTTCTGGGCCCCGCCGGCCCAGGGGCTGGCCATGCTCCTGGGGGTGTACAACTCGGCCATCTGGGCCGGGGGCATTCCGGCCATCCTGATCAACACCCCGGGGACACCGGCATCCATCGCCAGCACCTTCGACGGGCCGGCCATCGCCCAACGGGGTGAGGCGGGCCTGGCCCTGGGCATCAACACCATCTACTCGGTCTTCGGTGGCCTCTTCAGCACCCTGCTGCTGGCTATCTTCGCCTTTCCCATCGCGCGGTTCGCGCTCCGTTTCGGCCCGGCCGAGTACTTCGCCTTGGCTATTTTTGGCCTGAGCATGATGGTCTCCGTGTCGGGCAAGTCCATCGTGAAGGGCTTGATTGTTGGCGTTTTCGGGTTGCTGCTCTCCATGGTCGGGCTGGATCCCATGCTCTCCTACCCGCGGTTTACCTTCGGCCGCTTTGAACTCCTCGATGGGATCTCCTTTATCCCGGTCATGATCGGCCTCTTCGGCGTGGGGGAGGTCTTGGACCAGATCCTTAAGAGTCGTGAGGAGCAAACACGCATCATCCCGCGAATTGGCCGCCAGCTTCCGACGCGGCAGGAGTTGGCCCGGATGGGTCCAGCGGCCCTCTTTTCCGCGGCGGTCAGCGCCGTTATCGGGGCCATTCCCGGCGCGGGTGGCGATATCGCCTCCATCATCTGCTGGGACCAGACTCGGCGGCTCTCCAAGAAGCCCCAAGAGTACGGGAAGGGCTCCATTGAAGGGCTCGCGGCCACCTGCACGGCCAACAACGGCGTGATCGGCGGCGCCCTCACCACCATGCTCACTCTGGGCTTGCCCGGTGACTCGGTGACCGCGATTCTCTTGGGCTCCCTGATCATGTACGGGCTCCAGCCGGGGCCGCTTCTGTTCCGCGATCATGCGGACATGGCGTATGTGATCATCGCCCTGATGGTGCTGGCCTACGTGGCCATCCTCATCGTGGGGCTGGGCGCCTCGCGCGTCCTGGTCCGGGCCTTCATGGTCCGCAAGGAAGTGGTCTGGACGGCCGTGCTGATCCTCTCCACCGTCGGTTCGTACGCCATCAACAACAACCCGCTGGACGTCTGGTTCATGTTCTTTGCCGGCATCTTGGGGTTGGTCTTGCGCCAGTACGGGTACCCCCTGGGCCCGCTGGTCTTGGCGTTGCTCCTGGGCCCCATGGCCGAGTCCAACTTCCGGCGGGCGCTCACCGCCGCGGGCGACGCGGGCGCCTGGGTCTTCGTCACCCGGCCCATCTCCCTCATCCTGCTCATCTTGGCGGCGCTCTCGCTGGTGGCGCCGATCATCCAGCAGCGGCGGAAGGCCCGCCAGGGCGGGGTCACGGTGCAGCCGTAGCGACGGGAGACCGGACGGACAAGGGGTTGAGTCCAAGGGACGACGCTTCCGCCAAGGGCAAAGGCCAGAGCCAGCCGTACGGCTGGCTCTGGCCTTTTCGGTCTCGAGATGATCCAAAGGCACCCAGGCTACCAGCCGGCCAGGACCTCCAGCGGGGCGAGGGCGCCCACCAGCAGCTGGGCCCCGTCCGCCTGGGTGAGGGGCGTCTCATCCGCCGCCTCCAGGGCCCGGGCGGGCAGGTAGGCGGCCAGATCCTGGGCCGCTTCCCGGGCGGTCACCGGGGCGGTGGGATCGTCCACCGCCAGGTCCAGCCCCAGGGCCCGGGAGACCATGTCGGCCCAGACGCCCCGGGTGAGGGTGGCGTCCAGGCGCAGGCGGCCGTCGAGGTCTCCCACGTACGCGCCCCGCTCCACCAGGAGGTAGACGTACTGAGCCTGGGGATGATCCAGGTAGTTGGGCACCAGGGACCAGTTGTGGTCCGGCGCCGGGTTGATGGTCCCCCGCTCGGCGATGTACTGGACGATCAGCTCCCGGCTGGCGATACCCGGATCGAGGATGATGCGGGCCTCCTCGCCGGTAGCGGGGAAGCCGCCGCCGCCGTCGGCCCGGTAGTTGTTCGTGGCCAGGATGAACTCCTGATCGGGCCGGACAGGCTCACCCTGGTAGGTGAGGCCGACGATCCGGTCGCCCAGGGGCCGGGTGATGTCGATCCGGTACTGGACGCCGTCGATCTGGTCGAAGTTGTAGCCCCGGAAGTCGGTCAGAAGCGGCTCTTCACCCCGGCCGGGGGTCACCTGGTGGAACTTCTGGGCCGCGTGTTCGAGCCACGCCTTCAGCTCCGCCCCGGTGATCAACAGCGCCTTCAGGGTGTTGTCGTAGATGTAGATGGAGGCCACATCCCCGACGGTGATGGGCCCGGCAGGGATCTCGGTGAAGTCGGTCTCACCGCCCCGGCCGCTCTTGTAGGGGGCCGCCGCGGAGAGGACGGGCAGGCCCTCGTACTCCGTCCCCTGGATGAGCTCCTCCACGTAGGCCATCTGGACCTCGTTGATCAGCTGGGTGACCGCCGTGTCGGTGAGCTGGCTCGCCCGGCTGGAGATGGGCACCAGGGTGTGCCCGATGGGGCTGGTCACGTAGGCGACCGTCGCCTCATGGACCTCCCGGGCCCAGGCGAGCACCTCGGGTGCGGGCTCCACCGGCTCGGTGGGGAGGAGTTTGGCCTCCTTGCGGGTCACCTGCCAGCCGCCCGTGGTCCGCTCCAGCTCCAGGGTGACAACCCCCAGATACTGGCCCCAGAAGCCCGGCTGGACCAGCTGGACGCCGTTCACCTGGCCGTCAGGGTGGCCCGGCAGGCCCGAACCGGGGATCTCCAGGTGGGAGTGGCCGGCGACGATGACGTCGATCTGGGGGAACTCCTGGGCCAGCGCGTAGGCAGCGTTCTCCGTGGAGGCGTCGGGGGAGGCGCCCGTGTGGGCCAGGGCGATGATGAGGTCGACGCCCTGCGCCTCCATCTCGGGGATGAAGCGGCGGGCGGCGTCGAGGATGGTGCCCGTCTCCACCTTGCCGGTGAGGTGGCTCCGGTCCCAGACCATGATCTGGGGCGGGACGAAGCCGATGAGCCCGATGCGGATGGGCTCGCCGTCGATGGTCCGCTCCAGGATCACGTAGGGGGTGAAGTAGGGTTCCTGGGTGCCCGGCCGGTAGATGTTGGCGGCGAGGTAAGGAAACTGGGCGCCAGCCACAGCATTCTCCGCGTACTCAAGGCCAAAGTTGAACTCGTGGTTGCCGAAAGCGGCGGCGTCGTACCCCATCCGGTTGAGAACGTCGATGATGGGGTGGACGTCGCCGGGGCGGGGCAGGCCTTCGTTGACCAGGTAGGAGGCGAGGGGCGTTCCCTGCAAGAGATCCCCGTTGTCCACCAGCAAGGTGTTGGGGTGAGCAGCCCGGATCTCTTTGACCAGCGTGTAAATCTTGGCCAGGCCGACGGTCTCACTGGGTTGGTTGGCGTAGTAGTCCCACGGGTAGATGTTGGCGTGGATGTCGGTCGTGGCCATGATGACCAGTTCAGCCGCTTGAACCCCGGCAGGGAAGGCGACGGAGAGGGCCAGGACCAGAAGCAGTCCCACCAACCGGTTCCGTCGTCCGTGCAGCAACGGAAGACTCCCTCCTTAGGTGCTCAGATCCCTGATCCTCAGATCCTCCGGGTTGTAGCCAGGGCGGCCGCCCGCGGGGTGCTCGGGCCGCCCGGCCTGCCAGGGGAACCATTCTTGTCTCCAAGAAGCCTTCCTGCCCACGCCCTTGACGGCTCATGAGGGGGCGTCCCGGAAGGCATGCTGACGACGGAGGTGACCCCATGGCTGACCTATCCATCAAGGAGCTGGACCAGGTGCTCCAAGGCTGGCGGGGGCGGACCATCCGGGTGGAGAAGGAGGAGCAGGGGAACCGGGACCAGGTGACCTTAGAGCTGGACCGGGTCCGGTATGTCAAGAACGAGAGCATCGACGACTACGTGGGCCACTACGTGCTCGAACTCCACGGGGCCGGCACCGTCGAGCCTGAGCCGGGCGCCCCCCAGGCCAGCCTGCCGGGAGCCACCTTCGAGATCCCCTTGACCACCCAGGACCAGTACCGCCTCCAGCAAGGCCGTCTGGAGCTGCGGACACCCCGGGGCGCCTACCGCCTCTGGCCCGAGCCCACCTCGTGAGGCGCATCGGCCCAGGAGGAGGGATCCTGCAGGCCCCCTGCGAACCTGACCAAGGCCAGTTGGGAGCAGACGTTGCGGCAACGGATGTGGGAGGAGAGGTCATGCTGCGCGCCTTGGTCCTGGACCTGGACGGCACCATCGTGGACACGGAGACGGCCATCTTCCGGGCCTGGGAGGAGGTCTACCGGCGGCGGGGCGCCCGGCTGCCCCAGGAGGAGTGGCTGAAAGCGGTGGGCTCCTCGCAGGCCCGGTTCGATCCGGTGGCCTACCTGGCCCACCAGCTGGGGCAGGCTGTGGACCGGGCTCAGGTGGAGGCAGAGGCGGACGCCCTGGCCGCCCACGAGGTGCGGCAGCTCGGACCCCGCCCCGGGGTGGTGGAGCTGGTCCACGCGGCCCAAGCAGAGCAGCTTCTCCTGGCGGTGGCCTCCAGCTCTCCCCGGGCCTGGGTGGATGCCCGCCTAGAGCAGGTGGGCCTGGCCGGCGCCATCCCCGTTCGGGCCACCGCGGACGATGTGGCCCAGGTGAAACCGGCGCCCGACCTCTTCCTCGAAGCGGCCCGCCGCCTTGGGATCGAGCCTGCCCAGGCCCTGGTGGTGGAGGATTCGGTCCACGGGGCCCGGGCCGCCCTGGCCGCCGGCATGCGGTGTGTCGTGGTGCCCAACCCCGTCACCGAAGGGGAAGCCTTTCCCCAGGGGGTGGCCGTCCTTCCTTCGCTGGTGGGCTGGACGCCTCAAGCTCTCTGGACCTTGGCCTGCGAGGCGTGGGAGGGTCAGGAGGCGAAGGGCTTCACGATGGGCGAGGACCGTGAGGCACGGGCGCGCGGGCCAGGGGCCGGATAAGGCTCGCCCACGACAGGACCCACCAGCAGAACAGCACCCAGGGCCAGGCAGCCCTGACGGATGGAGCGGTGGGGTTGGGCTGGTGGGACGAGCCTTCCGGCCCCGGCCGTCGAGGGACCCCGAGGGGAGGGCCTAATCCTCCTCCTCGTCGAAGTCCTCGTCGTACTCCTCCTCGTACTCGTCATCGTAGTCGTCATACTCATCGTCGTACTCGTCCAGATCGTCCTCGTGATCGTGGGGTGAGGGCATCACCCACGCCGGCGCGGAGACCGTGTGCACCACCTCATCCGTAGCCAGCCAGGACTTGATGCGGGCGTACTCCGCCTGGGCGTCCTCGAACGAGGGGAAATGGGCGACAGCCAGGTCGATCCCGCTGGCGGTCTCGCTCAGAGCGATCTGAAGGAGGCCCTCTTCTTCGCCCTCCTCATCCTCTTGGGACGGCAGGACCTCAATGGAGGTCACCTGTCCCAGGTTGACCAAAACGGCGTCGTCTAGATTGAGCCACTTCACGGCCATCCCTCCTGGATGCGCTGGGCGGTGATCCCCTGAGCGGCCGCCCAGGAGTCCCCCCATGCCCAGCCTGTCTTCCCCGGGCAAGGGTTATGTTCCTGGCTCCCGAGCGCCTCACCCAGGAATTTGTTGGTGGCCGGTTGGCCCCGGCGGCGCCCGTCGCCCCTACGTCCGCTGGGTCACCCGGTTGGGATCCAGGGCGTCCCGGAGGGCATCCCCCACAAAGTTGAAGCCCAGGACCGTGAGCATGATGGCCAGTCCGGGGAAGACCGCGTACCACCAGGCGGTGAAGATGTAGTTCTGCCCCGTGTACACCATGGTGCCCCAGCTGGGGATGGGCTGCTGGATGCCCAGCCCCAAGAAGCTTAAGGTGGCCTCGGTGAGGATGGCCCCGGCGATCCCCAGGGTGCCAACGACGATCATGGGGCTGAGGGCGTTGGGGAGGATGTGGCGGAGGAGCACCTGGTAGGGGCGGAGGCCTAGGGCATGGGCGGCGGTGACGTACTCCAGGTTCTTTACCGCCAGAACCTGGCTCCGCATGACCCGGGCCTCGCTGGGCCAGCCGATGACACCCAGGGCGAGGGCGATGGTGACGACGTTGGGCTCCAGAATGGCCACCACCGCGATGAGGAAGAGCAGAGAGGGGATGGCCATGAAGATCTCGGTGATCCGCATGAGCAGATCGTCCACCCGCCCGCCCAGGAAGCCGGCCAGAGCTCCGATGACGGACCCGATGAGGAGGGCGGTCCCCTCGGCCAGGAGGCCGATGGTGAGGGAGATGCGGGCTCCGTAGATGAGCCGGCTCAGGAGATCCCGGCCCAGCTCATCGGTCCCCAGGGGGTGGGCGGCCGAGGGCGGCTGGAGGCGGGCCCGGAGGATGTCCTGGGCCAGGGGATCGGCCGGCGCGAGGTAGGGGGCGCCCACCGCCGCGAGGACCATGGTGCCCACGATGACCAAGCCCACCAGCCCCAGCCGGTGGCGCCGGAAGGTCCGCCAGAACCGGGCGGCGTTGGCGGGTCCGGAGAGCTCGTCGCCCTGGGAGGTGCGGGCCTGCTGGACCAGGATGTTCTGCACGGGAATCCGCTCCTTCGGGTCACTCATACCGGATCCGGGGGTTGATCAGCGCGTAGACCAGGTCCACCACCAGGTTGACGGTGACGAAGATGAGCGCGCCGAAGACCAAGGTCCCTAGGATCACCGGGGTGTCCCGGCGGTTGATGGCCGTCACCACTGCGCGGCCCAGGCCCGGCCAGTTGAAGATGGTCTCCGTCACCACCGAGCCGCCCAAGAGGTACCCCACGTCCAGGCCGACCACGGTCACCACCGGGATGAGCGCGTTCTTCAGCTGGTGGACCAACACCACCCGCCAGCGGTGGAGCCCCTTGGCCACCGCGGTGACCATGTACGGCTGGGGTTTCACCTCGAGCATGGAGGAGCGGGTGATGCGGGCGATGGTGGCCGACAGGTGGGTCCCCAGCACCAGGGAGGGAAGGACCATGTAGATCAGGGCGCCGTCGCCGTAGCCGGCCACGGGGAAAAGGGCGATCCCGTAGGTGTCCTGGGTGAGGAACATCTTGGCCAGGATCCCCTGCCAGAAGACGGGCATGGCCACCCCGACCAGAGCGAAGAACATGAGGGTGTGGTCCACCCAGGTGTACTGGCGCTCCGCGGCCAGGATGCCGGCGGGAAGCCCTATCAGCAGCGCGGCCACCATGGCCCCCGCCATCAGCTGGAGGGTGCGGGGGAAGCGGTAGCTGATCACCTCGGCCACCGGCTGGTCCAGCACGTAGGAGGTGCCCAGATCCCCCCGGACCAGGCGGCCCAGAAACCGGCCATACTGGACGAACCAGGGATCGTTGAGCCCCAAGCGTTCCCGCACCCGCTCAATGGTGGCCGGATCGGCCCGGCGGTAGCTCTCGCCCATGACGGCCCGGACCGGGTCCCCCGGCATCAGGTAGGCCAGGATGAAGATGATGGTGAAGACCCCCAGGAGGGTGGGGATGGCCAAGAGCAGGCGGCGGATCACGTAGCGGGTCACGGTGGTTCACCTTCCCATCCTCGGTGGGTTTCCCGCGAGCGTCCACCCTCGCCTTGCCCAGAAGCAGGGTGGGGCGGCGGGAGCCGGCCTCTCGCCCGGCTCCCGCCCCACGGTCAGCGTTCCAGAGCGACGTACTTCATCGGCACCCGGTACGCCCCGGCCGGGGAGAGGAAGAAGTCCTTCACGTACGGCTTGACCAGCGCCATCACCTTGCTGTAGGAGAGGGGCACCATCGGTACGTCCTCCAAGATCATCTGGTGAATCTGGCGGTAGAGCGCGTTCCGTTCGGCATCGTCGGTGATGGCGGTGGCCCGGGCGATGAGGGCGTCCACCTCAGGGTTGCTGTAGTTGGTATCGTCCCGCCCCTGGTAGAAGAGGTAGTTGAAGACCTCGCTCGGGTCGAGGAAGTCCGCGCTCCAGCCGCTCAAGAAGAGGTGGACGTCGTCGTCCCCCACCCGGGTCCAGTAGGTGGTGTTGTCCTCGGAGCGGAGGACGATGGGGATCCCCACCTCGGCCAGCATGGCCTGGATGGCCGCGTGGTACGGCTCGGCAGCGGCCGAGGCGAAGTAGTAGTAGGTGATGGGCTCCAGGCCCTGGCCGTTGGGGTAGCCCGCTTCCGCCAGGTACTGGCGGGCCAGCTCAGGGTCGTAGCGGTAGCCCTCCACGTCGGCCGCGGGCATGGCTGGGGGCAAGACCCCCTGGTGGGCCGGGAAGCGGGCGCCTTCCATCAGCACGTTCCAAATGGTCTCCTGATCGAGGGCGTGGGCCACCGCAAGCCTCAGGGCCCGGTTGTCCTTGAAGGGACCGGAGGTCCACTTGAAGCCCAGGTAGCGCAGGTTGAGACCGGGGATCTCCACGTACTCATCCGCGAACTCTTGCCGGAGCGCGGCCACCTGGCCCGTGGGGAAGTCGAGGAGGACGTGGAGGGCATCCTGACGGTACTGGAAGAGCTGGGTGGTGGCGTCGGGGACGTTGACGTAGGTGATGCTGTCCAGCTTGGGCAGGCCGGGCTCCCAGTAGTCGGGGTTCTTCACCAGCGTGATGTGGTCGTCCCGGAGCCACTCGTGGAAGAGGAAGGGACCGGTGCCCACCGGGACCTGGGAGAAGCGGCTGCCCAGCTGCTCATACGCCTCCCGGGGGACCACGTAGACGTTGATCAGGTCGAAGAGGAAGCGGTGGTTGGGCTCCTCCAGGGTCACTTCCAAGGTGTAGGGGTCCAAGGCCCGCACACCCTCCACCCGGTCCGCCTCGCCCGCGGTGAAGGCCCGGGCGCCCTTCACCGCCTCCAGGTACTCGGGGTGTTCGGAGATGGCGGTATCGCCGCTGAGGAACATCTCGAAGGACCAGATCCAGTCCTCCGCGGTCACCTCGGGGTCGTCGTAGACCACCCCGGGCACCTGGTGGAAGCGGACGCCCTTCCGGAGATGGAAGGTGTAGGTGAGGCCGTCTTCCGAGACCTCCCAGCGTTCGGCCAGCTCAGGCTTCAGCCCGCCCGTTTGGGGATCAAAGGTGACCAGCGGTTCGTAGACCTGGATCAGGACCGTTCGGGTGGCGACGGTGGTGGAGCGGAAGGGGTTCAGGTGCTCCGGATCGGCGGCGATGGGGTAGCGGAAGTCTCCCGCCGCCCTGGCGGGGGCGAAGGTCAGGGCGAAGAGCAGGAGGCTGCAGGCAACGAGCAGGGCAGCCGAGCGCCCCCGCGGGCAGGCATGCAGGTGGGGCGCTCCTTGCGCGTGCCGGCGGTTGACGGAACCTGCCACCTTGGGGAACCCTCCTTGCGCGGAAGGCCGGGCCAGGGGGAGTGGGTGGACCGATGGGGGGTGTCGGGGCGGCAGCCAGCGCCCGGCCAGACTGGTGATGGCAGGGAGGTTCGCCGCTCGATGGAGTCACTCCTCCAAAAGGGGAGACGGGTCTGAAAGAAGACGATGGAGAAGGACGCGGGTTCGCCTGGGGGCCTCATGGCCAGCAGCTGGCTTTACCGGTTCACCACCACGGTCGCTGGCGTGGGAACGGGGGGACAGGGCGGCGCTTTTCCGGCGGAAGCCGGGACGGCCAGGAGGACCAGCGCCCCAGAGAGAACGAGAACCCAGATCAGACCACGCACTCGCTGCATCCGCTCCACCTCCTCATTCTCCTCCAGAGCGAACCCGCGTTTGTTCATGATAACGGATTCGGGGCCACCGCCCCGATCCTGGTCAACAGGCGGCCGGGTTTTCGGTGACCAGAGGATGTCCTGTTGACAAAAATCCCGCGGGCGCTGCCGCCCGCGGGGCCTTCGGTGCACCAGATATGGCTTCGTTGAACGGGTTGGTCGGGCTTACGCCTGCTGACGGGCCGCGTGCCAGCCTTCCAGGAACTGCTTGGCCCGCCGGGTGAGGCCCTGATAATCACCCGTTTCGGCCACATCCTGGAGCAGGGGGCTCCCCACACCGATCATGGCCGCCCCGGCCCGGGCCCACTCGTGCAGGTTCTCCAAGGCCACGCCGCCCGTGGGGCACCAGGTGGCCTGGGGCATGGGGGCCCGCAGGGCCTTCAGGTACTTGGGGCCACCCAGGGACGCGGGGAAGAGCTTGAGGATGTCCGCGCCCAGCTGCAACGCCCGGATCGCTTCGGTGGCGGTGAAGACGCCCGGAACCACCGGGAGCCCGTAGAGGTGCCCGGTGGAGATCACCTCGGGCACCAGGCCGGCGCTCAGGATGTACTGGGCGCCCGCATCCACCGCCTGACGAGCCGCCGCGGCGTCGTGGACCGTGCCCGCGCCCACCATCAGCTCAGGGTAACGGTCCCTCAGGGTTTCGATCACCCGGGCGGCCCGGGGGACGGTGAAGGTGACCTCAATGGTCTTCACGCCTGCCTCCAAGACGGCCTCGCACACCCGCAGGGCGACCTCTTCCGAGTTGACCCGCACAATGGGGACCACCCCGACCTCGATCATCTTCTGGACGGTCGCTGCCCGTCCCATCGTCATCGCCTCCTCGATGGTTCAAGCTGAGAAGAAGCAGCGGCAGGGCGACGCAGGAGCCCTGCCGCTGCGGGCCACGTCCACCGGCAGGTCAGGCCGCGGCGGCTGCCCGAGCCTGGCGGCGCTTCCGGTAGAGCGGGTAGAGCCACGCAGCCAGGCAGAGCAGGGCGAGCACGGCGCTGATGGGCCGGGTGAAGAACATGGCGAGCGAGCCCTGGGTCTTGATGACGCTCATCATGAAGTTCTGCTCCATCAGGGGCCCGAGAATGAGGCCCAAGACGATGGGGGCCGTCGGCACCTGAAGTTGCTGGAGCATATACCCCAGGATGCCCATGACCAGCATGACGCCCACGTCGAACATGCTGTTGTTGATGGCGTAGGCGCCCACAATGCAGAAGAGCAAGATGCAGGGCATCAGGATCCGCTTGGGCACCCGGAGCATCAGGAGGCCCGTCCGGGTGGCCACCCAGCCCAAGGGGATGAGGAGCAGGTTGGCCAGGATGAAGGCCAGGTAGATGGCGTAGACCAGGTTACCCTGGTTCTCGAAGATGCCCGGCCCCGGCCGGATCCCCTTCATCATGAGGACGCCCAGAAGGATGGCGGTGATGGAGTCGCCGGGGATCCCGAAGACCAGGGCGGGGATCCAGGTGCCCGCCAGGGCTGCGTTGTTGGCCGAGGTGCCCGAGATGATCGCTTCCTCCGACCCCTTGCCGAACTTCTCCGGCTCCTTGGCGGTGTTCTTACCGAAGCCGTACGAGACCCAGGCGGCAATGTCGGCGCCGGCGCCGGGAAGAGCACCCACCAGGACCCCCGTCAGCCCCGACTGGATGAAGAGACGCACCCGCGCCCGGAGGCCGTCGAGGGCGTTCCGGATCATCTCCACCAGACCGAAGCGGATCTGGGGCGCCTCTTTCCCTTGGAACTCCTCCATGGTGACCCGGATAACCTCGCTCACCCCGAAGAGACCGACCATGGCGGGGATGAAGCTGATGCCGCTCAGGAGGTTGACGTTCCCGAAGGTGAAGCGGGGGATGCCCAGGGTGATGTCGATGCCGATGGTGGCCAGGAAGAGGCCGATCAGGAGGGAGAGGCCGTTCTTGGCCACGGAACCCTGGGAGACGGCCACCGTGGCGCTCAAGCCCAGCACGGCCAGCCAGAAGTACTCGAAGGAGGTGAACCGGCTGGCAAAGCGGGCGAGGGCCGGTGCGGCCAGCATCAGGCCGAGCGCGCCGAAGAGCCCGCCCAGGGCGCTGCCCACCACGTTCAGACCGAGAGCTCGGGCTGCCTTGCCCTGCTGGGTCAGGATGAAGGCGTCATCGACGTAGGCCGCACTGGAGGGGGTGCCGGGGATCCGCACCAGGGTGCCAGGGATGTCACCGGCGAAGATGGCCATGCCCGACATGGAGATGACGGCGACCAGCACGCTCACCTGGTCCATGAAGAAGGTGAAGGGGACCAGGAGGGCCATGCCCATGGTGGCGGTGAGGCCAGGGACGGCACCCATAAACATGCCGAAGACGGCGGAGATGAGCGCGATCAGGATGACTTGCGGTTGAGCCAGCAGCGCGACTGCTCCAACAAGGTTCTCCCACATGGCCTACCACCCCCACGGCCCCACGGGCAGGGGCACCTTCAGCAATGACACGAAGATCCACCGGACGATGATGGTCAAGATGAGAGCGACCGCGACGGAGGTGGTCCAGCGGTTGCCCCGGATCAGCAGCATGCCGGCCACCAGGACGAAGCCGCCCACCACGAAGCCGAGGCGGGGAGCCACGATGATGAAGACCGCCACAGCGATCAGAACTTCGATCATCCGTCGCCAGGCGAACTGGGGCCTCGGCTGGCTGGCCTCATCCCCTTGGCCTGCCTTCTCCGCCCGCCAGGCCCGAAGGCCGTTGATGGTGATGACCACCCCGGCCAGGATGAAGAGGCAGCCGATCAGGCTGGGAAAGAGGCTAGGCCCGGCGTAGGACTGGGGCAGGGAAGGGAGCGCGAGGCTCATGGGCAGGATGGCGGCGCCAGCCAGGATGGCGAGGAGCCCCAGGACCACGTCTGCTCTTGACACGGGTATCACTTCCTCTCCGGAGGCTGCCGGAACGCCCCGGAGGGCGTTCCGGCAGGCACAGCACGTCCAGGAATCCGGTTACTTGGCGACCCCCATCTGCTTCATGAGGGTGCCCATGATCTCGTCCTGCTCGGCCAGGAACTGGCGCGCCTCGTCCGAGGGGAGCCAGAGGATGCCGAAGCCGACGTCGTTCATGAAGGTGACGTACTGGTCGCTGGCCACGGCCTTGGCCACCGCAGCCTCCAGCGTCTTGACCACGTCAGCCGGCGTGCCGGCAGGCACTGCGAAGCCCCGCCAGGTCCCGAGAGACCAGTCGATGCCCTTCTCCTTCAGGGTGGGCACGTCGGGGAAGGCCACCACCCGCTCGTCACCCATGACGGCCAGCGGCCGCACGGTGCCGGCGTGGATCATGGCCGCGCCCTCGCTGATGCTGTTGGTGACCACGTGGACACCACCAGCGATCATCTCCTGCAGGGCCTGGGCCGCGCCGGTGCTGGGGATCCAGGGCAGGTGCCCGTCGGTAAGGCCCGCGGCGTTCAGCCAGCCGACCCGGGCCACGTCCCAGATGGCGCCGGTGCCCGTGCCGGAAGCCCGATACTTGCCGGGGTTGGCCTTGATGTCCTCCATCAGGTCCTCGAGGGTCTGCCAGGGCGAGTTCGCCGCGACCATGACGGACGCCGGGTCCATGTTGACGATGCCGATGGGCTCAAAGTCGGTGTAGTCGATGTTGGTGAGGCCCATCCAGTGCATCATGGCCAGCTCGGCGGTGATCATGGTGATGGTGTAGCCGTCAGGCGCCGCGGTAGCACCCGCCGTGTGGCCCACCGCGCCGCCACCGCCAGCCCGGTTGACCACGTTCACAGGGACGCCCAGCTCGTCCTGCATGAGGCTGGCGAGGACCCGGGCGACTTGGTCGGTGCCGCCGCCGGCCCCGAAGGGAACGATGATGGTGATGGGCCGATCAGGGTAGGCTGCCTGGGCCGCAGCGGGGAAGAGGACCAGGGAGAGCAGGGCGATCATCGAGACGATGGCAAGACCGCGAAGACGCTTCCCAGTGCTCAACACGTCTTTCCCTCCTCGTCGTACATGCAGCCGGATCAGATCCCTTGAGCTTCTTCACATCGCCGCCAGCGCCGGTTTCCACGCTGGGGCGCTCCCAACGGAACCCCTCACGGTCCCGGCCTGACGTCCAGCCTGGACCCCGCCAATCGCTTGGCGTGGGCCCGGTAACCCAGAGCCTCGGAGATGGCCTGGGTCGCCTGCTTGACCAGGCCGGCCAGCTCCTCCAGACGCCCAGGGGGCAGCCGAAGGATGGGCACCGCCACGCTGACCGCGGCGCAGACCCGCCCGGTCAGGTCGAAGACCGGAGCGGCAGCGCAGCGGACACCGGGCTCGTGCTCCTCCCGGTCGTACGCGATGCCCGTCTGCCGGATTTGCTCCAGCTCTTTCTCCAGTTGGAAGAAGTCGGTGATGGTGTTGGGTGTAAAGCGCTTCAAGGGACGCTTCTCCACCAGGCGGCGGCGTTCGGTTGAGGGAAGGAAGGCCATGAGGGCTTTGCCCACGCCCGTACAGTGAGCAGGCGCCCGGCGACCGATCCGGGAGTAGAGCCTGATCGCCTGGGGGCTCTCGATCTTGTCCACGTAGACCACCTCACCCTCGTCGAGGACGCAGAGGTGGACGGTCTCACGGGTCTGCTCCGAGAGCCACTCCAGATGGGGCCGGGCAACCCGGGGAATCTCCAGGGTCTCCAGCACCATCGAGGCCAACTCCAGGGTGCGGATGCCGAGCCGGAAGAGCCCCGTGGACTCCTCCCGCTCCAAGAGCCCCTCGTCCACCAGGGTCTGCGCAATCCGGAGGACGGTGCTCTTAGGAACCTCCACCGCCTGGGCAAGCTGGTTGAGGGTCATGCCGCGCGCCCCAGAGTGCCCCACGGTCCAGAGGATCCGTGCGGCACTCTGGACCGCCTGGACGCGGGGGACGCCGACGGCACCTGAGGAAGCTTGGTTTCTACTCCGGGCCATCGGTCGTCACCTCCCAGCAGGCGCGAAACGGCGTTTCATTCTGCCCTCACCATTGCCTTCGGCTCAGGCCTGACGATTCCTCCCCGCATAGGGAACATAAGGAGGATCTGCCGCAGGCGAGCACGAAGGGAGTGGCGGAACGGCCCTGCTCGCATGCGGCACGGCCCGTTCTGGCTTTCCGCATTCCGAAACGCCATGCCAAACGAGCGTGGCGGTGTGGAATCTCGTTTCAATCTGTGGAGTCTGAATAGGGACTGGAACTTTCTTAAAGAACCGGGGTGGGCGATGTTGGCAACGGATGACCAAACGACTCGGGCTGCAATCGTCACCTTCGGCGAGGCGATGCTCCGGTACTCGGTGGAGCCGGGGGAGCGGCTCTCACAGGCCGACGTGCTCCGGATTCATCCGGGGGGCGCGGAGCTGAACGTGGGCGTGGGGCTGGCCAACCTGGGTGAGCCGGTCCGGTATGTGACCGCCCTGCCGGATTCGCCACTGGGCCAGCGGATGTGGCGGTTTATCGCCGAGCAGGGCGTCGAAGTGGTGGGCGACCTGGCGGCCCCTGGCCGGATGGGGATCTACTATTTGGAGCCGGGTGTTCCCCCGCGTCCCGGGGTGGTCACATACGACCGGCAGGATTCGGCGTTCAGCCGGTACCCGTGGTCCCAGTTCGACTGGGAGAGGGTCCTGGAGCCAGGCGGCGTCTTCCTGACCACCGGGATCACCGCAGCGTTGAGCGCTGAAGCTTTGGAAGGGGTTCGCCGCTCCCTGGAGACCGCCGCCCGCAAGGGCCTCTTGGTGGTCTTCGACGTCAACTACCGGAGCAAGCTCTGGACGCCGGAGGAAGCCCGGGAGGCTTTGGTGCCTCTGCTCAAGCACGTGAACCTGCTCTTCACCTCCGTCTCCGACGCCACCGTGATCCTGGGCGCGCCGGAGATGGATCCTGAGGAGCTGCCTGCCTGGCTGGCATCCCGCTATGAGCTGGACGGGGTCACCTTGGTGTACACGCCCGAGGCGCCGAAGGAGCCCATCCAGTGGCGGGCCTTCGCCTGGTACAAGGGCGAGACGGCCTCCTATGACCAGCCGGCCGGGGTGGTCACCGTCGACCGGCTGGGCGCGGGCGATGCGTACGCGGCTGGCTTCCTCTGGTCCCTCCGCCAGGGCAAGAGCCTGGCCGATGCGGTCCGCTACGGCAGCGCCATGATGGCCCTGAAGAACACCATCCACGGCGACTTCGGGCCCTTCGGGCCGGAGGAGTTGGAGCACGCCAGCGCCGTCCGGCCCGCCGGCGTCCAGCGCTGAGCGCGCCGGGCGCGAGCCGGTACGAGACGGGAAGCGTGGATCGGGAGGTGTGGGGATGGATCTTTCCTTGAAAGGACGGACCGCCCTGGTAACCGGGGCGAGCACGGGTATTGGCCACGCTACTGCCATAGAACTGGCCGCCCTGGGCGCCAAGGTGGTGGCCCACTACAACGCCTCGCAGGGGCCGGCGGAGGAGCTGGCCGCCCGCATCCGGGAGGCGGGGGGCGAGTGCGAGCTGGTGCGGGCCGACCTGTCCGATCCCGACGGGGCTGAGGCGCTGGCCCGGGAGGTGGCCGAGCGGTTCGGGCCGGTGGACGTCTTGATCAACAACGCCGGCGGCATGCTGGAGCGGAGCGATCCGGAGAAGGTCAGCCGGGAGCTCTGGCAGCGCACCTTTGACCTGAACGTAACCAGCCTCTTCCTCCTGACCCGCGCCTTCCTGCCCGGCATGCGGGCGCGGAAGTGGGGGCGGGTGGTGAACGTCAGCTCCATCGCCGCCCACACCGGTGGCGGGGGTGGGGCGGCCCACTACGCGGCGGCCAAGGCCGCGGTCCACGCCCTCACCAAGGCCTTTGCCAAAGATGCGGCCGCCGACGGGGTGACGGTCAACGCGGTGGCGCCGGGGGTCATCGACACGCCCTTCCACCAGCGCTACTCCACCCCTGAGCGGCTCAAGGCGATGGCGGCCGCCATCCCGGCGGGGCGCCTGGGCACGCCGGAAGAGGTGGCGGCGGTGATCGCCTTTCTGGCCACGCCGGCGGCCAGCTACATCGCCGGCGAGATGATCGAGGTGAACGGCGGCCAGCTCATGGTATAGTGCGGGGTGAGAGGTGAGGTGGATGGCCCGCCTGTTCACCCCGGGCGCCCTGGCCCGTCTTGCCACGCCCGAGCGGCCGCCCTGGAGCGAGCGCCTGCGGCCCGTGGATGATGCGGACCCGCGTGACCCCTTCCAGCGGGACCGGGACCGCATCATCCACGCGCGCGCCTTTCAGGCGCTCCAGCACAAGACCCAGGTCTACCTGATCCACGAGGGCGACTTTTACCGGACCCGGCTCACCCACACCCTGGAGGTGGCCCAGATCGGCCGGACCCTGGCCAGGCTCTTGGGCCTGCGGGAGCCGCTGGTGGAAGCCATCGCGCTGGGCCATGACGTGGGGCACACGCCCTTTGGCCATGCCGGGGAGGCGGCCCTGGACGCCGCGCTCCGGCAGGCGGGGGACCCTCAGGGGTGGGACTCCAACCAGCACTCCCTGCGGGTGCTGGACGAGCTCGAACTGATGTACCCCGACGGGCCCGGCCTCAACCTGACCTTCGCCACCCGCCAGGGGGTGGCCCGGCACGCCACCCCGTTTGACGTTCCCGTGCCCGACTTCGACCCCTACCCTCAACCGACCTTGGAGGCGCAGGTGGTCAACCTGGCGGATGTGATCGCCTACGCGGGCCACGACCTGCAAGACGCCTTGGAGGCGGGCCTCCTCGAGCCCGACCAGCTCCGGTCCGAGCCCCGGCTCGAGCCCTGGCAGGCGTGCTGGGACCGGGCCGAGGCGGAGCTGGTCGAAGCAGGCACCTTCCGGGACTGGCCGGCCCGGGAGCGGCACCGCCTGCTGGCCCGCCGGGCCCGGCGGCACCTGATCGACCGCCTCCTCCTTGAGGCGGCGGAAGCCTCAGTGGCCCGGGCTCAGGCCGCCGGCGTGACCACCTTTGAAGCGGCCATCCACCACCGGGAGCCTCTGGTCACCCTGCCGGAGGCGTTGGGCCAGAAGGTGCGGGCACTGGTCGATTTCCTCTTCCAGCACGTCTACCAGCACCCCTTGGTCGTCCGGCAGAACGAGAAGGAGCGGTGGATCCTGACCCAGCTTTTCGATCGTTTATTGGCCAACCCGCGGCTCATGCCGGAGCCGCACTACCGTCGCTGGGAAGCGGCGTCGGAGCCGGAACGGCCGCGCCAGATCGCCTACTTCCTGGCCTCCCTGACCGATCGGGGCGCTTTGGATCTGCACGCTGAACTCTTCGATCCCAGGGCGAGAGCCATGGGCCACCACCTTCACTAGGCAGCGTTCGTGATGCCCCGGGCTGCCTTGGACTCCAACTGACGGCCAACATCGAGCGTGGGAGTGAGAGAGTGAGCCAACCGATCCGTGCTGTCTTCTTCGATTTGGATGGAACCCTCCTGGATACCAAGACAGGTATTGTGGAAGCCTTCCGCCGGGCTTGCCAGGACCTCAAGCTGAGCCCCCTTCCGCCCGCGGACGCCATCGCCCGGGAGATCGGCCCGCCCATCGGCGAGATGGCCAAGGCCCTCGGCCTGCCCCTTCCGCCCGAGGCGGTGGACGAACTCGTCGCCCGCTACCGGGCCCACTACGAGACGATGGGGCCCGAGCACAGCCCGCCCTTTCCGGGGATTCCTGAGGTCCTTGAGGGGTTGGAGAAGCTTCGGGAGGCGATTCCCGGCTTCGTTCTGGGTGTGGCGACCAACAAGCTGACGCCGGTGGCGGAGCGGGTCCTGGACGATGTGGGGCTGAAGGCCTTCTTCGACGTGATCCAGGGGGTCGATCCCGACCTGCGGCCCAAGCCGGCCCCCGACATCCTGACCCGGGCCCTCCAGCGGGGCGGCGCCCAGGCCGAGACCTCCATCTTCATCGGCGACACCAGGGGTGATCTCCTAACGGCCCGAGCCGTCGGAACCCGCAGCGGCTTGGCCGCATATGGGTACGGCGCAGAGGCTGTCCCACCAACCCTGGTTCCTGACCTGCGTATCGAGCGCCCCCAGGAGCTCTTGGTCTACCTGCACCAGACCCTGGCGGGGTGCGGGGAGGCCCTTTCCTAAAGGGAAGGACCGACCAGAGGCGAAGGTATGGAAGGGCGCGGTTCGGACGCGCCCTTCTTTTGACCGTGCGTGCGCCGGTCCGAGGGGCTGGTTGGCTGACCATTTCTTTTCCGAAAGTGAGGCCGTTGGCATGAGAGTCACCGTGGTTGGCACCGGCTACGTTGGGCTCACCACCGGGGTCGCCCTGGCCTATTTGGGTCACGAGGTGACCTGCATCGACAAGAACCCGGCAGTCGTCGAAAGCCTCCGGGAGGGGCGGCCGCCGTTCCACGAACCGGGGCTTCCGGAGCTGTTGCGGGCCACTTACCGGAGCATGCAGTTCGGAACCCAGCTCACCCCTGAGGCGGCCGGGGCCGATGTCCTCCTCATCTGCGTCGGGACGCCCACCCAGGCCAACGGAGACGCAGATTTGCGCTACGTGGAGGCGGCCGCCACCGAGATCGCCAGCATGATCCCCGAAGGGGCGGACACGGTGGTGGTCAACAAGTCGACGGTGCCCGTCGGTTCCGCCCGCCGGGTGGCGTCCATCATCCAAGATGGGCTGGCCCACCGGGGGGTCCAGGCCCAGGTGGCCGTCGCCTCCAACCCGGAGTTCCTCCGGGAGGGTTCGGCCATCTACGACATGTTCTATCCCGACCGGATCGTGGTGGGGGCCACCAGCTCAGGCCCCATCGACCGGCTCCGGCGCCTCTACGAGGCGATCCTGGAGCAGACCTTCACGCCGCCGTCGGGCATCCCCCGGCCGGACAGCCGGGAGCTGCCCGTCTTCGTCACCACCACGCCCACCAGCGCGGAGCTCTGCAAGTACGCGTCCAATGCCTTCCTTGCCATGAAGATCTCCTTTGCCAACGAGATCGCCGGCATCGCCGACCGGGTGGGGGCGGACGTGACGGAGGTCATGCGGGCGGTGGGCCTGGACAAGCGGATCGGCCTCCGCTATCTGGGGGCGGGCGCGGGGTGGGGAGGCTCCTGCTTCGGCAAGGACGTGCGGGCCCTCTTGGCCCTGGGCGATCAGTACGGGTACGAGATGCCCCTGGCCCGGGGGACCCTGGAGGTGAACATGCGCCAGCGCCGGGTGGTGGTGGAGAAGCTCCAGCAGGCTCTGAAGGTGGTCCGGGGGAGCACCGTCGCCCTGTGGGGCCTGACCTTCAAGCCCAACACCGACGACCTGCGGGATGCCCCCGCCTTGGACGTGGCCCGGCGGCTGGTGGAGCTGGGCGCCCGGGTGCGGGCCCATGACCCGGTGGGGATGGAGCGGTGCCGCCGGGAGCACCCCGATCTGGCCATTGAGTACGCGGAGACGCCCCTGGACGCGGCGCAGGATGCCGACGCGGTGGTCCTCATGACCGAGTGGGAGACCTTCCTCCACGTGGATTGGGGCGCGGTGGCCGAGCGGATGCGGGAGCGGGTGGTCATCGACGGCCGGAACGTCCTCGACCGGGAGATGTTGACCCGGCTGGGCTTCCGCTACTGGGGGATCGGGCGGTGAGCCTTCCCTTCCAGCGGTACCTGGTGACGGGTGGGGCGGGGTTCATCGGTAGCCACCTGGTGGACCGCCTGCTGGGGCTGGGCGCGGAGGTGACGGTGGTCGACAACTTCGACCCCTTCTACGATCCGGCCGTCAAGCGGGCCAACCTGGCCCCCCACCGAGACCATCCCCGCCTCCGCCTGGTGGAGGCCGACATCCGGGACGAGGCGGCTCTGGAGGCGGCCTTCCAGGCCAGCCGGCCTGAGGCGGTGGTCCACCTGGCCGCCCGGGCGGGGGTCCGCCCCTCGGTGGAGGATCCCGTGGGTTACACCGAGGTGAACATCGGCGGGACGGTCAACGTGCTGCAGGCCGCCCGGCGGCATGGGGTGGCGCGGGTGATCTTCGGCTCCTCCAGCTCGGTCTACGGGCGGAACACCAAGGTGCCCTTCGCCGAGGAGGATCCCATCCTGACCCCCGCCTCGCCCTACGGCGCCACCAAAGCCGCGGGGGAGGCCCTCTGCCAGAGCTTCAGCAACTGCTACGGCCTGACCATCGTGGCCTTGCGCTTCTTCACCGTCTACGGGCCCCGCCAGCGGCCCGACCTGGCCATCCACAAGTTCGCGCGCCTGATGCGGGCGGGCCGGCCGCTTCCCCTCTACGGGGACGGGAGCTCGGAGCGGGATTACACCTACGTGGACGATATCGTGGACGGCATCCTGGCCGCGCTGGCCTTCCAGGCCTTCCCGCGGGGCGAGCCGCCCTACCGGGTCTTCAATCTGGGCAGCGACCGGCCCGTCCGGCTGGACACCTTGGTGGAGCAGCTGGCGGCCACTCTGGGCCTTGAGCCCCAGATCGAGCGGCTGCCCGAACAGGTGGGGGATGTGCCCCGCACCTGGGCTGACCTCACCCGCTCCCGGACGGAGTTGGGCTATGCGCCCCAGGTCTCCCTGGAGGAGGGGCTGGCCCGCTTCGCCGCCTGGCTGGATGCCCAGTCCGATCCCGCCTGACCGGCCCGGCAGGGCCCAGGCGGGGGGAGGAGGGGTTCCTGTGGCTGAGCCCGTCACCTTAGCCGTCATCGGTGCCGGCAACCGGGGTGGGGATGTGTACGCCGGCTGGTGCTTGGCCCACCCCGATCAGGCCCGGGTGGTGGCCGTCGCCGACCCCCGGGAGGCGCGGCGGAACCTGGTGGGGGACCGGCACCAGATTCCGCCGGAACGCCGCTTTGCCCGCTGGGAAGACCTCCTGGCCGGGCCCCGTCTGGCCGACGGGGTGATCATCGCCACGCCGGACCAGCTCCACGTGGAGCCGGCCCTGCGGGCCATGGAGCTGGGGTACGACATCCTTCTGGAGAAGCCCATCGCCCCCACCCGGGAGGAGGTCCTGAAGGTGGCCCGGGCCGCGGAGCGCCTTCAGGACCGGGGCGGGAGCGTCACCGTCGCCCACGTGCTCCGGTACACGCCCTTCTTCAGCACCCTCAAGGGGCTCTTGGATGCGGGGCGGATCGGTCACGTCGTTTCCATCCAGTACACGGAGAACATCGGCTACTGGCACTTCGCCCACAGCTACGTCCGGGGGAACTGGCGCCGGGAGGCGACCTCCAGCCCCATGATCCTGGCCAAGTCCTGCCACGACTTGGACATGCTCCGCTGGCTGGTGGGGCGGCCTTGGGTGCGGCTCGCCTCCTTCGGCTCCCTCCTCCACTTCCGGCCGGAGCACGCGCCCCCAGGCGCGCCGGAGCGGTGCATCGATGGCTGCCCCGCTTCGGAGAGCTGCCCCTTCGATGCGGTCCGCTTCTACGTGGAGGCGCTCGCGGACTCGACGGGCTGGCCCGTCTCCGTCATCACCCACGACCTGAGCCGGGAAGGGCGCCTCCAGGCCCTGCGGGAGGGGCCGTATGGCCGGTGCGTCTACCGCTCGGACAACGACGTGGTGGACCACCAGGTGGTCAGCCTGGAGTTTGCCGGCGGGGTGACGGCCGCCTTCACCGTCTGCGCGTTCACCGAGGAGAACACCCGGACCCTGAAGCTGATGGGGACCCACGGTGAGATCCGGGGGCATCTAGAGAAGGGGGAGCTGGAGGTCCGGAGCTTTGTGCCCCAGGGCACCCGCGGCTCGGGCCGGGAGGTGCTCCACGTCCCGGCGGGCGCCGGCCATGCAGGGGGCGATGACGGCTTGATGGCCGCCTTCGTCGGCCGGCTGAGGGCCCGCAAAGAGGGGCGGGTCCCCGAAGAGGCCCTCACCTCCCTGGCCGAGTCGCTGGAGAGCCACCTGATGGCCTTCGCCGCGGAAGCGTCCCGCCGGGAGGGCCGGGTGGTGGAGGCGGGGTAAGGCCGCGTCCCACCGGTGGAGCGGCACCCCGCGCGGTGACCTCCGGCGTGAGCAGGCCCGGGGCGGAGGATCGCCCCGGGCCTCGGCACGCGCACCTCTTTCTTGGTCTGGCGGACCCATCGACCCATCTGCGGCCGTCCCAAGCCGCGGGTCCGTTTAGGCTTGCTCCTGCAGGGCGGCGGCGGTGTAGACGGCCCGGTCCAGCTGGCCGGTGAGGCGGCTGGTGAGGACCCCCGCGGTCATGGACCCGCTGACGTTGACCGCTGTCCGGCCCATGTCGATGAGCGGCTCGATGGAGATCAAGAGACCCGCCAGCCCCACGGGCAGGCCCAGCATGGAGAGCACCATCAACGCGGCGAAGGTGGCCCCGCCGCCCACCCCGGCCACGCCGAAGGAGCTCAGCGCGACGACGGCGATGACGCTGGCGATGAAGCCCGGGGTGAAGGGGTCGATGCCGACGGTGGGCGCGATCATGACGGCCAGCATGGCCGGATAGACGCCGGCGCAGCCGTTCTGGCCGATGGAAAGCCCCAGGGAGCCGGCGAAGTTGGCGATGCCCGCAGGCACGCCCAGCTCCTCCGTCTGGGCCCGGACGTTCAGGGGCAGGGTGGCGGCGCTGGAGCGGGAGGTGAAGGCGAAGCCCAGGACGGGCAGCACCTTGCGCACGTACGCCGCGGGGCTAAGGCCCGCCAAGCCCAGAAGGAGCAGGTGGATCAGAAAGACGATGGCCAGCGCGACGTAGGAGGCGAGGACGAACTTGCCCAAGGCCCAAATGGCGGCGTAGTCACTGGTGGCGGCGACCCGGGTCATGATGGCCAGGACGCCGTAGGGCGTGAGGCGGATGACCATGCGCACAATCCCCATGGTCACCCCGTAGAGGGCCTGCACGAGCCGCTCGAAGGTCTGGGCCGTCTCAGGCTCCCGCTGCCGCAGGCCCAGGTAGCTCAAGCCCACGAAGGCCGCGAAGACGACCACTGCCAGGGTGGAACTCCGCCGCGCGCCGGTGAAGTCGAGGAAGGGGTTGGCCGGCAGGATCTCCAGCAGCTGCTGGGGCAGGCTGGTCCCCTGGAGGGTGCTGCCGAAGGTCTGCTCCAGCCCTGCGGCCCGCTGGAGCTCCGCCTGGCCCGGCTGGATCTGGCCCGCCTCCAGGCCGAAGAGGCCCGTGGTGGCGATCCCCACCGCTGCCGCGATGGCGGTGGTGCCCACCAGGATGATCAGAATGAGCGCGCTCACCTTGCCCACCTGCTGGGTGAGCTCCAGCTTGGTGAAGGCGGTGACGATGGAGATGAAGACGAGGGGGACCACCACCATCTGCAAGAGCCGGACGTAGCCCTGGCCCACCAGGTTGATCCAGTCGATGGTGGTCCGGAGGACCCCGGAGCCGGGCGCGTAGATCAGGTGGAGGAGGACGCCGAAGAGGATCCCGAGGCCCAACCCGGTGAAGACCCGCACGGAGAAGGAGCGGCGGCGGGCCCGCATCCGCACCAGAAGGCCCAGGAGGAGCGCGAAGATGAGGAGATTGGCCACCGTTGCCCACACGGGGCGATCACCCTTTCGACACAAACTGAAGGGATCTCCCACCTACTTTAATCCGAGTATTCCACTCAGTCAACGGTGATTTCGCTGCGGCCGGGGGGTGGGGGGGAGCGAGGATGAGCTCCGGGAGGAGAGCCAGGCCGCCCCGGACGGGGCCAGGTGGCAAGCCAGGACGGTCGGGGGTCCACGAGATCGACTGACATGACTGAGATTTTATGAAGGCTGCAGAGACAGTGTATATTGACTCATATTAGGAATACATGCTACTATGGGCGGCAAGATGGCTCCGCTCCCTCACGCAGGGGCGATCACCAGTCACGGGGGGGTTTCTGTGAAAAGGCGTGAAGGGCGCTCCACACTCGGCTGGCAGAACCCGGTTGGGACGGAGGCGGCCGCCCAGCCCCCGACGCAGGAACGGCAGGTGAGCCGCCGGACGGTGCTCAAGTGGGCCGGCGCCGGGGCCCTCAGCCTGGCCGCGGCGCCGTATGTTTTCGTGCCCCGGGTGAGCGCGCAACGGCAGCGGACCTTGCGGATCATCCAGTGGAGCCACTTCGTCCCCGCCTACGACGTCTGGTTCGACCAGTACGCCAAGGCGTGGGGTGAGGCCCGGGGGGTCCAGGTGACGGTGGACCACATCGCCTTCTCGGACCTGGTACCCCGGGCGAACGCAGAGGTGGCCGCCCAGCAGGGCCACGACCTGTTCATGTTCATCTCGCCCCCGGCCGCCTTCGAACCGTACGTGCTGGACATGGCCGACGTGGTCCAGGAGGTGGAGCGCCGGCACGGTCCCATCCTGGATCTGGCCAAGCGGAGCACCTACAACCCGGTGACGGGCAAGTGGTTCGCCTTCTCGGACAACTACGTGCCCGACCCAGGCTGCTACCTGAAGAGCATCTGGACGGGGATCGGCATGCCCGACGGTCCCTCCACCTGGGAGGACCTCCTCACCGCCGGGCGCCTGATCCGGGAGAAGTACCCCCAGGTGCAGATCCCGGTGGGCATCGGCCTCTCCCAGGACATCGACTCCAACATGGTCTGCCGGGCGCTCCTCTGGTCCTTCGGGGGATCGGTGCAGGATGAGAATGAGCAGGTGGTCCTCAACTCCGAGGCGACCATCCAAGCGGTGGAGTTCATGCGGACCCTCTACCGGGAGGCGATGAGCCCCGCGGTGCTGAGCTGGGACGCCTCCTCCAACAACCAGGCCTTCAACGCGGGCCAGACGTCCTACATCGTCAACTCCATCTCCGCCTACCGGACCGCGCAGGAGAACGGCCTGCCTGTGGCCGACGACACCTTCTTCGTCGAAGCTCTGCGGGGCCCCGCGGGCCAGTGGGCCTGCGAGCACGTGATGGGCGCCTACTTCATCTGGCAGTTCGCCCAAAGCCCCGACCTGGCCAAGGAGTTCCTGATCGATCTGGTGGACAACTACCGGGACGCGGTGCTGGCCAGCAAGCTATACAACTTCCCCTCCTTCCCAGGATCGGTGGCCGATCCCGGGGTGCCCGTGGAAGAGCGGCCGGCCGCCGGCCAGGCCTGGATCGAAGAGGTTTGCGAGGACGACCCCTTCGGCTCCGTCCCGGCCAACAAGCTCGCGCCCCTGAAGCAGGCCCTCAACTGGTCGACCAACGTGGGCCATCCCGGCCCGGCCAACCCGGCCATCGGCGAGGTCTTCGACAGCTTCGTCCTGCCCGACATGTTCGCCAAGGCGGCCACAGGGGCCCTCAGCCCCCGGGAGGCGGTGGCCGAGGCCGACGCCCGGGTCCGCCAGATCTTCGCCAAGTGGCGGGAACGGGGCCTGGTGGCCTGAAGAATGACGCGCTCCGGGGCCCAGCCTCATGGGCCCCGGAGCCGGTGGGACGCGCCGGCCGGTACGGCGGGGAGGGGTGCGGGTGGCACGGGTCGAGTTGGAGAACGTGCGAAAGGACTTCGGCGATGTCCGGGCGGTGGACGGCGTCAGTCTCTCCATCGAAGACGGCGAGCTCCTGGTCCTCCTGGGGCCGTCGGGCTGCGGGAAGACGACCCTCATGCGGATGGTGGCGGGGCTGGAGCACCCCACCGCAGGGGCGATCTACATTGATGGGGTGCTGGTCGACGACCAGGTGCCGCCCCGCCAGCGGGGCGTGGCCATGGTCTTCCAAAGCTACGCCCTCTACCCCCACAAGCGGGCCTACGAGAACGTCGCCTTCCCTCTGCGATCCGCCCGGATGCCGGCGGGGAGGATCGAGACCCGGGTGCGGGAGGGCGCCCGCATGTTCGGCATCAGCCACCTGCTCCAGCGCTTTCCCCGGGAGCTTTCGGGCGGCGAGCGGCAGCGGGTGGCCCTGGCCCGGGCGGTGGTTCGGGACCCCCAGGTCTTCCTGCTGGATGAGCCCCTCTCCAATCTGGACGCCAAGCTCCGGGCCACCGCCAGGGATGAGCTGAAGCAGTTCCAGCGGTCGGTGGGGACGACCACCATCTACGTCACCCACGATCAGGTGGAGGCCATGGGGCTGGGGGACCGCATCGCGGTGATGGAAGCGGGCCGGGTCCGGCAGGTGGGCACGCCCCGGGAGGTGTACGACGATCCGGCCGACACCTTCGTGGCCACCTTCGTCGGCTCGCCGCCCATGAACCTGCTCCCCCTGAATCGGGAAACGCTTGTGGGCTTCCGGCCCGAAAGCTTCCTTCCCGTGGAGGCGTGGCCTGCGGGCAAGGCGCTCCGGAGCTTCTCCTTCCGGGTGCGGCGGGTGGAGTACCTGGGGTCGGACCGGCTCCTCTACGGGCACCTGGAAGACGGGGTGCCGCCGGAGGCCCGGGAGGAGTCGGTGATTGCCAAGCTTCCCTTCACCGTGCCAGCCAGCGTCCAGGAAGGGGAGCTCTACCCCTTCGGGGTGCCCGTGGAGGCCCTCCGCTTCTTCGACCGGGCGACGGGGGTGAGACGACCGGATGAGCGTCAGTAGCCGGCTCTCCCGGGGCGGGACGATCCAGCGGGGCGAGGGGCTCCGGCTGGCCGACCGGTCCGACCGGCTGGGTGCCTTGATGGCTGCCCCGGCCCTCCTCTACGTCTTGGTCCTGGTGGGGATCCCCTTCATCCTCGCCCTCATCCTCGCGGTGAGCGAGAGCACCGCCGGGAGCCTCTCCTTCCAATTTGTCGGGTTGCGGAACTTTGCCCGGGTGGTGGGGGATCCCATCTTCCGCCGGGCCCTGCGGAACACCCTGGTCTTCACCCTGATCTCCCAGGGGATCGTCATGGTGCTGGCCACCACCCTGGCCCGGATCCTGAACACGCCCTTCCGGGGCCGGCGGCTGGTCCGCTTCCTCATCCTCATGCCCTGGGTGGCCCCCGTCGCCTTGTCCTCCATGGCCTGGGTCTGGATCTTCGACTCCACCTTCAGCGTGATCAACTGGACCCTGCGGGCGGTGGGCCTCCTGGGGCCCCGGGAGTGGTTGTACTGGTTTGGCGATCCCACCCTGGCCAGCATCGCCATCGTCACCGTCCACGTCTGGCGGATGCTCCCCTTCTCAACGGTGGTCCTGCTGGCCGGTCTGAGCTCCCTGCCCCGGGAGGTGCAGGAGGCGGCGGTGGTGGACGGGGCCGGCTTCTTCCGGCGGCTCCTCCACGTGGAGCTCCCCTTGCTCTTGCCGGTGCTGACGGTGGCCGTTCTCTTCGGTATGGTCTTCACCGCTACCGACTTGGGGGTGGTCTACCTCCTCACCCGGGGCGGGCCCTACAACACCACCCACGTGCTGGCCAGCTACGCCTTCCAGCAGGGGGTCTTGGGGGCGGACCTGGGGCAGGGGGCGGCCATTGCCGTCTTCCTCTTCCCCGTGCTGGTCCTGGTGGCCATCGGCATGCTCCGGGTCGCCCGGGGAACGGAGGTGGGGCACTGATGGCGGTGGCGGTGGTGGCGGCCCGGCAGCGGGCCCGCCGGCGGCCAGGCATCGCCCGGGTGGTGGGGCGGGTCCTCCTCTACGTGCTGGTCTTGGCCTTCACCCTCTTCGCGGTGATGCCCTTCTACTGGATGTTTCTCACCGCGTTCAAGCAGAACCGGGATCTCTACGTGGGGGCGACGGTGGCCGACCACATCCCCTGGATCTTCAACCTGCCGCCCACCCTGGAGCACGTCCGGCTCCTCTTCCAGGGGACGCCCTATCTCCAGTGGCTGGGGAACACCTTCCTGGTGGGGGCAGTGGTGGTGGTCATCACCCTCATCACCGCGGTGCCGGCCGGCTACAGCCTGGCCCGGCTGGTGGGGCGGTGGGGCCAGCGGCTGGGGATCGCCATCTTCCTCACCTACCTGGTCCCGCCCACCTTGCTCTTCATCCCCTTCGCCCGGCTGGTCTCGGTGCTGGGCCTGCAGAACTCCTTGTGGGCCTTGATTCTCATCTACCCGACCTTCACCATCCCCTTCGGCACCTGGCTCACCATGGGCTTTTTCCGCTCCATCCCCCGGGAGCTGGAGGAGCAGGCCATGATCGACGGCCAGAGCCGCCTGGGGGCCATCCTCCGGGTGGTGCTGCCCCTTTCGGTGCCGGGCATCCTAACGGTCACCGGCTTCGCCTTCACCTTGGTCCTCCAGGAGTTCGTCTACGCGCTCACCTTCATCAGCTCGGTGGGGAAGATGACCGTCAGCTTGGGGGTGCCCGTGGCCCTGGTGCGGGGCGACGTCTACTACTGGGGCTCCCTCATGGCGGCCTGCCTCATCACCAGCCTCCCCTTGGCCTTGATCTACAACCTCTTCTTGGACCGGTTCATCGTCGGCTTCACCGCCGGGGCGGTGAAAGGCTAAGGTGGGTCCGGCGCTGGCCCCACCGTGCCCGCGGCCCAAGCTCGACGGACGGGCGCCCCGGCCCGGGTTTCGGACTTGGGACAGGCCCCCCGGTCCTCGCCTGGCCCCGCTCCCTTGAGCGGTCCCCGCCAGGGTGGTACCCTGGCCCTGGGAGCCCCCGCCGGATGAGGTGGGGCGCCACCCAGAGGGAGGAGGGGATCGTCTTGCGGATGGCCGAGAAGGTGGTCCTGGTGGCCGGGGCCGGGGACAACATGGGACGGGCCATCCCCGTCTTGCTGGCCCAGGAGGGGGCCAGGCTGGTCCTGGTCTCCCGGAACGGGGCGGAGCTGGAAGGGACCGCCGAGTGGTGCCGGGAGGCGGGCGGCGAGGTCCAGAGCCTGGTGGGTGATGTGACCCTGGAGGCCGTCGCCCGGGAGGCGGTGGATCGGGCCCTGACCAGCTTCGGCCGTTTGGACGGCTTGGTCTTCGCCGCTGGGGGGTACTTCCAGCCCCAGAGCCAGGTGGAGAACATCCCCGTGGCCCAGTGGGACCAGGCCATGGCCAACCTGATCCGCGGGCTGGTGGTCATGGCCCAGGCGAGCCTGCCCGCCCTGGAGGAGCAGGGGGGCGGGGCGATCGTCGCCCTGGGCGCCGCGCCCCAGACGCGCTTGATGGGCGGCGCGGCCTACGCGGCGGGCAAGGAGGCGCTCAAGGGGCTGGTCCGACGGCTCGCCCGGGAGTTCTGGTCCCGGAACGTGCGGGTCAACCTGATCAGCCCGGGGCTCATCGCCGCCCCCCTGGACGAGGGGCCCATCCGGCCCGTGCGGCGCACCCACCTGGCGGGGTACGGCTCGGCGGTGGACATCGCCTACGCCGCCCTCTACCTGCTCTCCGACGAGGCCTCCTGGGTGACGGGGGCGGAGTTGGTCATCGATGGCGGGGACGACGTCCGCACCACCCCGCCCCGGCGCCAGGACTGAGGACCGTCCAGGATCCACAGGCCCAGTGTCGAACCAGATGTCGGGTGGATGGACGAAGGAGGGAACGGTGTGAAGTTTTTCCTGGATACGGCCAAGATTGAGGAGATCCGCCGGGCCAAAGAGCTGGGCATGCTCGACGGGGTGACCACCAACCCGAGCCACGTGGCGGCGACGGGGAAGGGGTTCCGCCAGGTGGTGGATGAGATCCTCGCGGAGGTCCGGGAGGAGCCCGTCAGCCTGGAAGTGGTGGCCACCGACACCGAGGGGATGGTCCGGGAGGGCCGGGAGCTGGCCAAGCTCGCCCCCAACGTGGTGGTGAAGGTGCCCACCACCGTGGAAGGCGTGAAGGCCATGAAGGTCCTCAGCCAAGAGGGGATCAAGGTGAACGCCACCCTGGTCTTCTCCAGCCTTCAGGCCCTCCTGGTGGCCAAGGCGGGCGCGGCCTACGTGAGCCCCTTTGTGGGCCGGTTGGACGGCATCGGCCATGACGGCATGGGGATTGTGGAGGAGATCCGCCAGATCTATGACAACTACGATTTCGCCACCGAGATCCTGGTGGCCGCGGTCCGCCATCCCCAGCACGTGCTCCAGGCGGCGTTGGTAGGGGCCGACGTCATCACCTTCCGGTTGGAGACCCTGGAGCAGCTCTTCCACCACCCCATGACCGACGTGGGGCTGGAGCGCTTCCTCAAGGATTGGGAGAAGGTTCCCCAGTAAGGCAGGAGGGCGCAGATCTCACCCGGTGTCGGGGCGGGGCGGCCGAAGGGCAGGCCCTCCGGGATGGAGGAGTGCCCCCGCCCCCGGCGAACCATCCTTATCCAACGGATCCAGCGGATCCAAAGGCTTCCACCGGGGCCGGCCTTGGGCCGGCCCTTAGACCACGTTCCGGGCTGGATGGCCCGGGGGAAGGGGGCAGACGGGTGGCGGTTGCGGCCAACTTGGGCTTTCCCCGGATCGGCGCCCATCGGGAGCTGAAGCGGCAGACGGAGCGGTACTGGAAAGGGGAGCTCACCGAGGCGGACCTCCTCAAGGCCGGCCAGGAACTGCGGCTGCGCCACTGGCAGCTGCAGCAGGAGGTGGGGATCGACGTCATCCCCTCCAACGACTTCTCCTTCTATGACCACGTGCTGGACATGGCCTGTGTGGTGGGCGCCATCCCTGAGCGCTTCGGCTGGACCGGGGGCCCGGTGAGCCTGGAGACCTACTTTGCCATGGCCCGGGGCCGCCCGGGGGAGGGGCCGGGCGGGGGCGTGCCCGCCCTGGAGCTGACCAAGTGGTTCGACACCAACTACCACTACCTGGTGCCCGAGTTCCGCCGGGACCAGCAGTTCCAGCTCGCCTCCCGCAAGCCCGTCTACGAGTTCGTGGAGGCCCAGGCCTACGGGATCGTCACCCGGCCGGTTCTGATCGGGCCCGTGAGCTTCTTGATGCTGGGCAAGGCCCGGGGGAGCGCCTTCAACCGCCTGGAGTTGCTGGACCGGCTCCTCCCCGTCTACCAGGAGCTCTTGAGCAGCCTGGCCCAGGCCGGGGTCCGCGGGGTCCAGTTGGACGAGCCGTGGCTCGCTTTGGACCCGCCGCCCGAGGGGCCGCTGGGCGACGCCTACCGGCGGGCCTACGCCGCCCTCGCGGAGGCGGCGGGGCCCATCCGGATCCTGGTGGCCACCTACTTTGAGGGGCTGGAGGAGAACCTGGCGACGGCCCTCCGCCTGCCGGTGGCGGGGCTCCACCTGGATCTGGTGCGGGCGCCGCACCAGCTGGAGCAGCTCCTCCGCCACCCGCTCCCCGACGGGTTCGTCCTCTCCCTGGGGGTGGTGGACGGGCGGAACGTCTGGAAGGCCGATCTGACCGCCTGCTTGGAGGTGCTGGAGCGGGCGGCCCGGGCCTGGGGCCGGGACCGGATCCAGGTGGCCCCCTCCTGCTCCTTGCTCCACGTGCCCCTGGATGTCACCCTGGAGACGAGCCTGGATCCCGAGCTGAAAGGGTGGCTCGCCTTTGCCCGGCAGAAGCTGGAGGAGGTGGCCCTCCTTACCCGGGCCCTCAACGAGGGCCGGGAGGCGGTGGCCGAGGCGCTGGCCGCCAACCAGGCCCAGGTGGCCGCCCGGCGGGCTTCCAGCCGCCTGCGGAATGAAGCGGTCCGGGCCCGCCTGGCCCAGCTCGGGCCGGAGGCGACCCGTCGCCCCACGCCCCACCGGGTCCGCCGGGAGGCCCAGCAGGCCCGCCTGGGCCTGCCGCCCTTCCCGACCACCACCATCGGCTCCTTCCCCCAGACCGCCGAGATCCGCCGGCTCCGGGCCCGCTACCGCCGGGGCGAGCTGGACCAGGGGGCGTACGAGGCGGCCATCCGGGGAGAGATCGAGCGGGTGATCCGCCTCCAGGAAGAGCTGGGGCTGGATGTGTTGGTCCACGGCGAGCCCGAGCGGAACGACATGGTGGAGTACTTCGGCGAGCACCTGGAGGGGTTCGCCTTCACCGAGCACGGCTGGGTCCAAAGCTACGGCTCCCGCTACGTGAAGCCGCCCATCATCTACGGGGATGTGGCCCGGCCCCGGCCCATGACCGTCGAGTGGATCCGGTACGCCCAATCCCTCACCGATCGGCCCGTCAAGGGGATGCTCACCGGACCCGTCACCCTCCTCCAGTGGTCCTTCGTGCGGGACGACCAGCCCCGGGAGGAGACCTGCCGGCAGCTGGCCCTGGCCATCCGGGATGAGGTTCAGGATCTGGAAGCGGCGGGGATCGGGGTGATTCAGATCGACGAGCCCGCCTTCCGGGAGGGGTTGCCTTTGCGGCGGGCCCGGTGGCCCGAGTACCTGGCCTGGGCCAGCGAGTGCTTCCGGCTGGCCACCAGCGGGGTGCGGGATGAGACCCAGATCCACACCCACATGTGCTACTCGGAGTTCAACGACATCATCGAGGCCATCGCCGGGCTGGATGCGGATGTCATCTCCATTGAGGCCTCCCGGTCGGGGATGGAGCTTCTGGAGGCCTTCGTCGCCTTCCGCTACCCCAACCAGATCGGGCCCGGCATCTGGGACATCCACTCGCCCCGGGTGCCGGGGGCGGAGGAGATGGTGGAGCTCCTCCGCCGGGCGGTCCGAGTCCTGGAGCCGGACCAGCTGTGGGTCAACCCGGATTGTGGCCTGAAGACCCGGTCCTACGACGAAGTGATCCCCGCCTTGCGCCACCTGGTGGCGGCGGCCCGCCGGCTCCGGGAGGAGGTGGCGGGGCAGGAGGCCTAGCGGCGCCCCGCCCGGGCCTGGGAGCCGAACCGTTCGGCCACGTACTCGTTCAGGATCTCGATGAATTGGGCGACCAGATCGTCGCCTTGGAGGGTGGTCCGGAGGCGTCCGTCCACGTAGACGGGCGCCTTCGGCTCCTCAAAGGTGCCGGGAAGGGAGATGCCGATGTCCGCGTGGCGGCTCTCGCCGGGCCCATTGACGACGCAACCCATCACCGCCACCTTCAGCTCCTCCACCCCCGGGTAGCGCTCCCGCCACTGGGGGAGCTGCTCCTGGAGGTAGGCCTGGATCTCCTGGGCCATCTCCTGGAAGAAGGTGTTGGTGGTCCGCCCGCAGCCGGGGCAGGAGGTGACCTGGGGGCTGAAGGCCCGGAGGCCCAAGACCTGGAGGATCTGCTGGGCCACCTTCACCTCTTCGGTCCGGTCGCCGTCGGGGGCGGGGGTGATGGAGACCCGGATGGTGTCGCCAATCCCCTCAAGAAGGAGGGGCGCCAAGGCCGCGGCGCTGGCCACGATGCCGGGCATCCCCATGCCGGCCTCGGTGAGGCCCAGGTGGAGGGGGTAGTCGCACAGCTCCGCCAGCCGCCGGTAGACCGCCACCAGATCGGGCGCGGCGCTCACCTTGGCGCTCAGGATGATCCGATCGTGGGGCAGCCCCAGCTCTTCAGCCAGGCGGGCGGAGCGGAGGGCGCTTTGGACCATGGCCTCCAAGGTGACGGCCCGGGCGCTCCAGGGCTGCTCCCGCCGGGCGTTGTCCTCCATCAGGGTGGTGAGGAGCTGCTGGTCCAGGGAGCCCCAGTTGACCCCGATGCGGATGGGCTTCTCGAACTCCAGGGCCACCCGGATGATCTGGGCGAAGTTCTCGTCCCGGTGCTTGGTCCCCACGTTCCCAGGGTTGATCCGGTACTTGTCGAGGGCTTGGGCGCAGGCGGGATACCGCGTGAGGAGCCGGTGGCCGTTGTAGTGGAAGTCGCCCACGATGGGCACCTCCACCCCTTGGTCCCGGACCCGCCGGACCATCTCGGGCACGGCCCGGGCCGCCTCTTCGGTGTTGACCGTCACCCGCACCAGCTCGCTCCCCGCTCGGGCGAGGGCCACCACCTGTTCCGCGGTGGCCACCGGGTCGGCGGTGTCGGTGTTGGTCATGGACTGGACGGCGATGGGGTAACCGCTGCCGATGGTGACCCGGCCGACCCGGACCGGTGGGGTGAGGCGCCGCCGGGGCTGGTCCAGCTCGGCCCACGGCTGGCTGGTGGTGCTGGCGATCAACGGCGATCCCTCCTTGGAGGCCCAGGAACCTTTCCGGTGCCAGTGTACCACAGGGCAGCGCCCCGGGCGATGGGGGAAGGGCCGCGCCGGGGCAGGATTCGCAAAGGTGCGAAAGGGCAGGGGAGGGGCCCCAAGCCGAAGGAAAACCGTTACACTTCCAGGAGAGGGAACCGACGATAGGAGCGATGTCTTTGGCAACTCAGATTCTCCTCGTGATCAGCCTCGGCCACCTGGCCCTCGACATGGTGTCGGGAGCCATCCCCGTCCTCCTGCCCTACTGGCAGGAGCTGTACGGGCTTTCCTACACGGCCACGGGGATGCTCCTCCTCATCGGGACGGTGGCGTCGGCCATCCTCCAGCCCACCATCGGCATCCTGGGCGACCGGGTCCGGACCAGCTGGCTCCTCATCGGCGGGCTGGCCCTCTCCACCGCCGCCTTCGCGGTCGCCCTTCTGGTGAAGAACTTCTGGGTCCTGGTGGCCGCCATCGCCCTGCAGGCGGTCGGCTCGGCCGCCTACCACCCCGAAGGCTCGAAGGCGACCTACCTCTTCGGTGGCAACCGGCGGGGGGCGGCCATGAGCATCTTCCAGGTGGGGGGCAACATCGGCTTCGGCCTCAGCCCGGCCATCACCACCTTCCTTCTGGGCTTCGGGTTCCTGGCCCCCGTCCTCGGGTACGGGATCTTGGGGGCGGTGGTGGTCGCCCTGCTGGCCGCCGTCTACGGCACCATCCGGGCCCGGGAGACCGCCCATCGCCGGACGGTGCAGGTTCAGGCGGGGAACGGCGGCGAGGACCGGTGGGGCCCCCTGGCCCTCCTCCTGGGGGCGGTGGTCCTCCGCACCTGGGTCCACATGGGGGTGAACGCCTTCGTCCCCCTCTACTTCGTTTCCCACCTGGGCCGGCCTGCAGCCTTCTCGGGGACCCTGCTTTCGACCTACCTCCTGTCTGGCGCTTTGGGGAGCCTGGCGGGCGGCCCCATGGCCGACCGGGTGGGGCGGAAGCCCGTCATCTTGGCGAGCCTCCTGGTGCCGCCGCTGCTTCTTGCCCTCTTCCCCCGGGTGCCCGACGCTTGGCTCTTCCCACTGGCGGCCGTGGCCGGCTTCTTTGTGACCTCCAGCTTCCCCGTGACCATCGTCTACGGCCAGGAGCTCCTGCCGGGCCGGCTGGGCACCGCGACGGGCCTGATCCAGGGGGCCGCGGTGGGCACCGGCGGCTTCGGCGTCTCCCTCCTGGGCGTGGTGGCCGACCACTGGGGTCCGCCGGCTGTCTGGCCCGTCCTGGCTGCCTTGCCCTTGGTGGCCGCCTTCCTGGTGGCGCTCATTCCCAAGACGTCGGCAGCGGAAGCCGAGGCGGCGGGGAGTCCGGCGCGGCAGTAGAGGCCGGCCCCGGGATCGGAGGATCCCGAGAGCCGGCCTCCCCGTCGACCGAACCAGGCGCGCGTCGGGTCAGAAGGGATTGAGGGCGGGCGCGGCCACGGTCTGCATGGTGGTGAGCAGGCGGAAGATGGTGGGCCCGTAGCCGATGAGGACCAAGAGGGCCCCGCTCACCACCCAGGGCATGAACCGGTCCAGGTACTGGGGCAGGGGCCCTGCCTCGGGCAAGGGCTCCGCCAGGGGGACCTCCACCTCGCCCGCGGGCCGGCGGTTGAGCAACGTGAGGACCAGGTTGAGGAAGAAGAGGATCCCCGCGATGGTCAGAATCACGCCGCCCACGCCCACCAGCTCCAGGGGCTCGTTCCAGGCCGCCTCCCGGTAGGTGGCGGCGCCCAGCATGGTCCGCCGGGGCGCGCCCAGCATCCCCGCCCAGCTCATCCCCCGGGACATGAAGGTCATGCCTACCGCCCACAGGATCACCTGCACCAGGGCCAGGGGCCGGTTCCAGAGGGCCCGCCCGGTCAGGTGGGGGATGAGCCAGAAGCTGGTGGCCATGAAGGTCATCACCACCGCCGCCCCCACCGTCAGGTGGAAGTGGCCGGGGATGAAGAGGGTGTTGTGGACCTCCAGGTTCAGGGTGTAGGAGGCGTTGATCAGCCCGCTCACCCCACCCAGGGCGAAGAGCAGCATGCCCAGGGCCTGGCCCGTGAAGACGGGATCCTTCCAGGGGAGCTTGGTCACCCAGCCCAGGAGGCCCTGGCCGCCCCGGGCCCGCCCACCCAGCTCGAGGGAGGCGAGCACGGTGAAGGCGGTCATCATGCTGGGGATGAAGATGGCGAAGGTGAGGACGGTGTGGATCGCCTTGTACCCCTGGCTCACCCCCGGATCGAGGAACTGGTGGTGGAACCCCACGGGCAGGGAGAGGGGGATGAAGAGAAGGAAGGCCAAACGGGCCAAGGGCTCGCTGAAGAGCCGGCCGCCTGCCTGCCGGGGCAGGAGGAAGTACCAGGAGAGGTAGGCCGGCAGGAGCCAGAAGTAGACGATGGGGTGGCCGCTCTCCCAGAAGAAGGTCCGGGTGAGGAGGGGGTCCACCTCCGCCACCCAGCCCAACGACCAGGGGATGAGGAAGAAGACGAACTCCACCACGATCCCGACGCTGGCCATCCCCCACATGATGAAGGTGACCAGGGCGCCGAAGGAGAGGAGCGGGATCCGCTCGCCGGGCCGTTCCCGCCGCCAGGCCAGGTAGGTGCGGACCAGATTGAGCAGGAGCAACAGGGTGCCCACCACCACCAGGGCCAGGCCGATGTAGTAGGCCGGGTGGGCCTTGAGGGGAGCGTAGGAGGTGTAGAGCACCGTCGCCCGGTTGGCCAGGAGGGCCCAGTCGGTCAGGAGGGCGCCCACCAGCATCACCCAGTAGGTGACCCACCCCAGACGGACGCTGGCCAGGGGCCGCTCAAAGCCGTAGCTGGCCATGTAGCCGAGGAAGCCCACGATGAAGAAGCTGGTGAAGAGCAGGACGTTGAAGACCCCGTGGATGGAGAGGGCCTGGTAGTAGGTCTGGATGACGGGCATCGAGGGGATGAGGTTGATCCCCATGTGCTCCAGGCCCTGGAGCAGCCCCATCAGGATCCCGATCAAGAGGTGCGCAAAGCCTGTGAGGATGAAGACCAGGGCCAGGCGCTTTTCGCTTGGGCTCACCTGGTAGCTCGTCGCGTTGGCAGCCATCACCCATGCCCCCCTAGAGCGTAGCGCTCGGCTCCTCAACGATGAGCCGGCCGAACATGGCCTGGTGGCCGACGCCGCAGTACTCGTTGCAGACGATCAGGTACTCGCCGGGCTGGTTGAAGGTGGCCGTCACCTTGCCCACCTGGCCCGGGATGGCCATCAGGCTCACGTTGGTGTCGAGGATCTTGAAGCCGTGGAGCAGGTCCCGGCTGTGCAGGTAGAAGGTGACGGTGGACCCGGCCGGAACCCGGATCTCCGAGGGCTGGAAGGCCCACATCTGCGCGAAGACGTTGGCCTCGTACCGGCCCGGGCCCAGCTGCCGCACCCAGGGCTCATCGCTGGCGAAGCCGTCGGGGGAGACGGGAGCCAGCCGGGCGCTCAGGCCGGGGATCTGGATGCCCATGGAGAGGCTGCTGACCACGATGGCGACGCCGAAGACCATCAACAGCGCCACCGAGACGATGATCCAGGCGCGCTCATAAGGATGGACGTGCATGGCTCTAGCTCCTTAAGATCAGCTTGATGTACGCGTAGCCCCACAGACCGATGATGACCAAGAGGTACCCGAGCAGGATGGTCAGGGTGCCTCGGGGCGTCATCCGGTCGGCCTCGGGGCTGACCTCAACGGCCGCCTGGCGCCGGACAGCCTCCTCTGGCAACATGATCGTCCACCTCCACGAACGTGGCGTCTTCGCTCCCCCAACCCCTCAAGGCACATAACAGAGGAAGAGATGGGCCCCAGCGAAGAGGAGCCGGCTGGCCCCCCGGGCGTCTGCCTCCTCCACCAAGAGCTCGGCGTCCCGCACCAGCGTCGCCACCGCCGGCGGCCCCGGGCGGCGGGCTCGAACCCTCCCGCCCCCGTCCACCGCGATCACCGTCGGCTGGTAGACGAAACGGAGGGTGCCGTCCACCAGGGCGGGCGGTTCGTAGTACAGGCCAAAGCCCGTCCCCACCGCCAGCTTCACCGCCACGGGCGAGCCGGTCAGGAGGGAGAGGCCTGGGCCTTCACCGGCCGCAGCGCTCATGAACCGGTCCAAGCCCCGCTCCCGGGCGAGCCGGGCCAGCTCCGCCGGCGTGTCGTGCTCGGGATCCAGGGTGATGAAGGCGAGCTCCACCCGGCGTCCCAGCCAGCCCCGGTCCGTGAGGGCTTGGGCGGTGGCCGCCATCGCCTCCAACAGGGGCCCGGTGCGCTCCCGGTCCCGGCCCATCCCCAGAAAGTAGAAGACGATCCGCCCGTCCCGCTCGTGGGAGCGGAAGGGCTCGCCCCCTGGGCCCATCAGCTCAAAGACGGGCGCTGGCTCGCCCAGGGGCAGGACCTTCACCGGTTGGAGGATGGCGAAGGCGATGATCGCCGCCGCGAGGGGTCCAGCCAGCCCCAGGGCCACCCAACCCCACGGAACCCGACGGGGCTTCGCCGCCCCCGGTGCCCTCCAAACCATGCCGCCTCACAGGCCCGACCCCGGGGCCGGAGGCGCCTCGCCTGGCGAGAGGACCGGCACCGCCAGGGTGATGGGATCCAAGCCGTCGAAGAGGAGGGTGAGCTCGAACCGGTCGCCCCCGGAGAGGGCCTGGGTGAGGTGGACCAACATGACGTGCAGCCCGCCAGGCTCAAAGAGGAGCCTCTCGCCCGGTGCCAGCTCCAACAGGCCTGCATCTTCCATCCGCATCACCTGGTGGGTCTCACCGCCGGCGCCCGCCCGCTCCTCCAGGACCGTCCGGTGGAGGTGGGTCTCCTGGGCGACGGCCGTCTGAGCGCCCACCAACCGCAGGGGCTCCTCGCCCCGGTTGGTCACCACCATGTAAACGGCCGAGGTGCCGCCCGGAAAGCCGGGACGGGCCCAGGCCGCCTCGATGGCCACCGAACCCGCTTCCACGCCGCCGGCGGGGCGGGCCTCCGCCGCCACGCCGCCCGTCCCGCCGGCCAAGGCGAGGCAGGCGAGGAGGAGCCCCGCCAGGAACCGAGCGGGTGGGGATCCAAGCTGGGGAGGCACGGTGATCATGAGCTCCACCCTCCTCAAAGCTCGGCGATCAGCCGCCGCAAGTCACTGGCCACCGCCTCGGGCGGGGTGCCGAAGGGCAGCTGCAGCCGCAGCTGGCCCTCGCCGTCAATGACGTAGCTGGAGGAGGTGTGGGTGATCCAGTACCCGGTGGGCGACTCCTCCGCGGGGGTCTTCTCCACATAGACCCCGTAGGCGCGCAGGATGGGCTCCAGCTCGTCCGGTCTTGCCCAGAGGCCGAGGAAGTCCGAATCGACGGGGCCGATGTAGGCGGCGAGGCGCTGGGGGGTGTCGAATTCGGGATCGACGGTGACAAAGGCGAACTGGACGTGCTCGGCCTGCTCCTCCAGCAAGAGCTTCACCCGTTTGAACTGGCCCAGGGTGGCCGGGCAGACGTCGGGACAGTTGGTGTACCCGAAGAAAAGAACGACCACCTGCCCCCGGTGGCCGCTAAGGCTGAAGGGCCGTTGATGGTGGTCGATGACGGTGAAGTCGGGGGCAGGGAGTGGGGGATCGATCACCCGTCCGGCAAAGCCAGCCGCGGCCCCTGGGGATGTTGTGCTGAAAAAGGCTCCGCCGGCCAGGCGGCCGACCAACCCCACTCCCACCGCGAAGGCTGCGACGAGGAGAGCGACGAGAAGAACGGCCCGCTGCTTCGTTGCCAGCACCCCCGACGGCACCAGAACCGGACAGCCCGGCCCAAGCACGGGCCGTCCAGAAGGGTCTTGGTCCGTGAAATAAGGACCATTCTCATTCTCATCAGGAAGAATGCTGAACGAAAGGGACGAAGTTCCCGAAGAGGAAAGGACATATGTCCCACTCAACCAGCCCGAAAGGGTCATGGGGCGCGCCGGCTCGCCTGGGCCCGCCAGGCGCTCCGGCGCAGGGCCTGGATGGAGACGGGCGGAGGAAGGCCTGCCTCCACCCACGCTCGCCGGAAGAGGCGTTCCAGGCTGGCCGCACTCAGGGCGGCGCCCCGGGCGCTCAGGAAGAGGGGGCCGTGGGGGGCGTCATGGCTCAGCCGACCGGCCGCCGCGAGCTGGGGTCGCTCCCGCTGGAGGTAGCGCCGGAGCACCCGGAGGGTGTGGCCGTCTAAGGGCACCACCCGCGGCTCCCGCGGCCCGGGGAGGCTGAGGCGGGGCTCGTTAGGGGCCAGGTCGCCTAAGGTGATCTGGACCAGCTGGCTGATCCGGCAGCCGGTGGCCGCCACCAGCTGGAGCGCGCTCCGGTCCCGCCAGGGGTAGGGGGAGAGGCGCTGGCAGGCGGCCAGGAGCCCCTCCACCGCCGCAGGGGAGAGGCCAGGGGCCGGCTGGTGGGCGGGCCGGGGCTGAACCAGCCCCGCCGTTGGGTCGTGGGGGAGACGCCAGCCAGGGTCCTGCTGGAGGAAGCGGAAGAAGGAGCGCAGACAGGCCAGGTGCCGGGCGATGGAGTTCGGCCGGAGGGCCCGCTCCCGGCGGAGGTAGACCAGGTAGGCCCGGACATCGGGCCGGTGGATGGCCTCGGGCGAGGTGGCCAGGGGCTCCGCGCCCCGTTCGGAGAGGAACCGGCAGAAGCTCCGGAGATCCCGCTGGTAGGCCCGCAGGGTGTTGGGGCTGGCCTGGCGCTCGAGCCGGAGGTGGATGAGAAAGTCGGCGACCGCGTCCACCAGAGCGGGGCGGCGGGCCCTGAGCGGGCGGCCTCGGAGGACAGGTTGAGCCAGGGGAATCGCCTCCTTGGCTCCCCCTGGGCAGACGGTCTGGAACGGATGTCCATCGGAAACGGATAGCCCTTGGAAACGGATGGACGAACGGATGGATTTGGAATTCGCTGCCAGGGGCCGGGATCCTCCCCGGGAGACGAACGGCCAGGCCCGCCCCGATGGGGCCCGGCCTGGCCGTGGCTGCTTGTGCTGTGGCCTTTGGGAGGCGCCGCCCGGGAGGCCTCAGCCGTACCGGTAGGCGATGCCCGTCCCGCCCGTCGGGTAGCGCCAGTCGATGTTCTGGTGGGGGCAGGCGATCCGGCAGGTGCCGCACTCCAGGCAGTTCTCGAAGGCTACATGCATCCGTCCCTCGCCTGCCTGCCACTCGTAGACCCGGGCGGGGCAGAAGGTTTCACAGGGCCGCTCGCAGGCGGCGCAGACGGCCTGGTCCCGGATGGCCAGGTGGGGGGCGGTGTCCGCCTTGTAGCGGATGGTGAAGAGCTTGGCCTCCAGGTTGACCGTCACCGGGGCCGCCTGCTTCCCATTCTGAGTCTGCACGCTCATCCGTTGATCGCCCTCCATCCTCGCCAAGCGAGCCTCAGGAGGCCGCCGGGGCCGCCCGCCGCTTGGATCAGGTCCTGCATGATCTCCTTGTGGGTCTGGGCCTTGGGCCGGCTGTCCACGGTGAAGAAGCGGAAGGCCGCCTCGTTGAGGGCCCCGATCAGCCCGTCGAAGAGCTGCTTGGGGTCCTGGCTGGCCAGGAACTCGGGCATCCGCTGGATCTTCTTCAGATCCTTGCCGACGAAGGACTCCCGGACCCGCCGCTCGTAGGCGGCCAGGGCCTGGGCGCTCAGGTCCCCGTTGGCCTTGGCCTCGACGATGGTCTCGCCGGCCATCCGGCCCGAGGCCATGGCCAGGTTGGTCCCCTCCCGGTGGACGAAGTTGACCATCTGGGCCGCGTCGCCGCAGATCACCCAGCCGTCGCCGGCCAGCTTGGGCATGGACCGCCAGGCCCCCTCGGGGATCATGTGGGCCGAGTACTCCTTGGTCTCGCCGCCCTTGATGAGGCGCCGGATCATGGGGTGGGCCTTCACCGACTCCAAGAGCTCGTAGGGCTTCACCCCGCTCCGCATCAGGTCGCTCACCATGACGCCGATGCCGAGGGAGATGCTCTCCCGGTTGGTGTAGAGGAAGCCCAGTCCGGTCATGCCCTGGCTGGTGGCGCCCAGGAACTCGATGGTGGTCCCTTCTCGGCCCTCGAGGTTGAAGCGCTCTTCGATGGTCTCCCGGGGGAGGGCGATCACTTCCTTGACGGCCAGGCTCACCTCATCGGGCCGCCAGGTCCGGTGGACCCCCAGCTCCTCCGCGAGGAGGCTGTTCACCCCGTCGGCGATGACCACCACGTCCGCGTAGAGGTCGCCGTCCTCCCGGTCGGTGTGGACGCCGATGACCCGACCCGAGCGGTCCCGGATCAGCCCCGTGGCGACCGTCTGGTAGATGGGAAGGGCCCCGGCCTCTTCCGCCTTGCCCGCCAGCCACGGGTCGAACTTGACCCGGAAGGTGCTCCAGGCGTTGTACGGCTCACTGTTGAACCGCTCGTGCTTGTGCCCGATGGAGACCACCGATTCGGGCCCCAAGAGCCAGTACCGCTGCTCGGTGATGTGCCGTTCGACGGGGAAGGTCCGCTCCTGGGTGCACCCGGGGATGAGCTCCTCCAGCTCGTGGCGGTAGATGATCCCGCCGAACATGTTCTTGGCCCCGGGGAACTCGCCCCGGTCCAGCAGGACGACGGACAGGCCGGCCTTGGCCATGGTGTAGGCGGCCGCCGCCCCTGCTGGCCCGGCGCCGACCACCACCGCATCGAAGTGCTCCTTAGCCACGCGCCACCGCCTCCTCTCCCACCAGCGCCCGCCGGCGGGCCTCCTCGATCAAGGCCGGGACGATCTGGTGGACGTCGCCCACGATCCGGTAGTCGGCCACCTGGAAGATGGGGGCGTCGGGATCTTGGTTGATGGCGACGATCACCTGGCTCCCCTCCATGCCCACCACGTGCTGGACCGCGCCGCTGATGCCGCAGGCGATGTAGAGCTTGGGCCGGACGGTCTGGCCCGTCTGGCCGATCTGGTGCGCCCGGTCGATCCAACCGGCATCCACCGCCGGCCGGGTGGCGCCCACCTCGCCGCCCAGGAGCCGGGCCAGCTCCCGGAGCATCTCGAAGCCCTCGGGGCCGCCCATGCCCATGCCGCCGGCCACGATGACGGGGGCGTCCTCCAAGTTGACCCGGTTGGGATCCCGGATGAACTCGAGCACCCGGGCCGCGATCTCCTCTTCCCGGATGGTGACCGGCACCCGCACCAGCTCACCCTGCCTGGACGGGTCCTTGGGCAGAGCCTCGAAGACCCCCGGGCGGGCGGTGGCCATCTGAGGCCGGCGCTGCTTGCAGAGGATGGTCGCCATCAGCTTCTCGCCCATGGCCGGCCGGCTGGCCAGAAGGAGGCGGGACGGTGGCGGCTCCACGTCGATCTGGGTGCAGTCGGCGGTGAGGCCCGTCTCCACCAGGGTGGCGATGGCCCCGGCCAGGTCCCGGCCGGTGTAGGTGGCGCCCACCAGGCAGATCTCAGGCTTGGCCTCCCGGATCACCTCGACGGCCGTGTGGGCGTAGGGCTGGGTCCGGTACTGCTCCAGGACAGGATCGTCGGCCAGGTAGACCACGTCGGCGCCGTAGGCGATGGCCTCCTGGGCCACCTCTTCCACCTGATGTCCCATGACCAGGGCCATGAGCCGGGTCCCCAGCTTGTCGGCGATCCGCCGGCCCTGGCCGAGGAGCTGCCAGCTCACGCTCTTGGCCTGGCCGCCGTGCTGCTCAACGATGATCAAAACCCCTTCGTGGTCCGTGGGAACCTGCACCTCTTGGGCTTTCCCCTTGGCCATCACGCAACACCCCCATTCACCGGGCTCCCATCGGGCGTGCCGGCGCCCCCATCGCCGGCCGGAACCGGGGCCACCGCCCAGCCGATCTGGGCCGGCAGCTCCGTGGCCAGGAGCCGGTCGAAGAGCTGGCGGGCCACCTCGGCGGGCGTGCCCGGGCCCTCCTCGCCGTCCTGGCCCGTCAAGGTCTCGCCCGCCCGGCTGACGGGCTCAGGGACCCACGCCTTCCCCACCACCGTGGGAGACCCCTTGAGGCCGATCCGGGTCCGGTCGATCTCGGGGAAATCGTCGACGGTCCAGGTGATGGGCTCGTACCGGACGGCCCGCAGCATGCCGGGCATGCTGGCCCGGCGGACCTGGTTGATCCCCTCCACCACGGTGACCAGGGCGGGGAGGGCGGTCTCCACCACCTCCACACCGTCCTCCAGGTGGCGCTCGACGGTGATCCGCCGGGCCTCAGGATCGATCTGGCGGATGCGCTCCACGTAGGTGAGCTGCTCCAGCTTCAAACGGGTGGCGATCCCCGGCCCCACCTGGCCCGTGTCGCCGTCCAGGGTCTGCTTGCCGCAGATGACCAGATCCACGGGCCCCCACTGGTCCGCCACCTTGCGGATGGCCTCGGAGAGCACGTAGGACGTGGCCAGGGTGTCCGCCCCGGCGAAGGCCCGGTCGCTGACCAGCACCGCCTCATCCGCGCCCAGGGAGATGCACTCCCGCAAGGCGGCCACCGCCGACTTGGGCCCCATGCTGACCACCGTCACCCGGGTGCCAGGGAACTGCTCCTTGATCCGGACCGCCTCTTCGACCCCGTGGAGGTCGAAGACGTTGACGATGGACGGCACGCCCTCCCGGATCAGGGTGTTGGTCACCGGGTCGATACGGATCTCCCGGCTATCGGGGACCTGCTTGACACAGACGACAACATGCAAAAAAGCTCATCCTTTCCAGGCTGGTGAGCTTACGAGGGGTGCACCGAAGGAACAAGAATGTGAGCACGTTCACAATTAAAGTCTTCGAGCCCCAGAACGCGACTCCTCTCATTTCCTCTCTGGCAGAAGCCTCTGGTGAAGGAAAGGCCTGCAAGCCCGGGAGGAGCACGGTGGGGCAGGGACCAGGCGAGGCACGGCCCCAGGGCGCCCGGGAAGGAGCCCCCGGAAGAAGGGCCGGGCCCCCCGAAGGGCCCGGCCCATATTTCGCACGGTGAGGCGCCTTTCCTGCTGGGACCGCCGCCTCGGCCAACCGAGGCGGGCAGCGCGGGACTACTTGGTCACCAGCATCAAGGGCACGGGGATGAAGGGGTCCACCGCCTGGCCCTGGAGGTACGCGATGGCCGTCTGGACGGCCAGCTCGCCCATCAGAATGGGCTGCTGGGCCACCGTGGCCGCCATCCGGCCCTCCTCCACCGCCCGGACCGCATCGTCGGTGGCGTCGAAGCCCACCACCATGATCTTCCGGCCCGACGCCTCGATGGCCGTCAGAGCACCCAGGGCCATCTCGTCGTTGTGGGCGAAGACCGCGTCGATCTCGGGCTGGGCCTGGAGGATGTTCTCCATCACCGACAGGCCCTGGGCCCGGTCGAAGTTGGCCGTCTGGCGGGCGACCACCTGGATGCCGGCGTGCTGGCCGATCACCTCATTGAAGCCCTGGCCCCGATCCCGGGCGGCCGACGCGCCGGGGATGCCCACGAGCTCCACCACTTTGCCGCTACCGCCCAGCTGCTCGACGATGTACTCGCCAGCCATCCGGCCACCGGCCACGTTGTCGGAGGCGATGTGGGAGACCACCTCGCCATCGTCAGTACCCCGGTCGACGGTGATGACGGGGATGCCCGCGGCGTTGGCCTGGAGGATGGCGGGGACCACCGCCGACGAGTCGGTGGGGTTGACGATGATCAGGTCCACGCCCTGGACGATGAAGTTCTCGATGTCAGCCAGCTGCCGGGCGGGGTCGTCCTGCGCGTCGCCGACCACCAGCCGGACGCCTGCCTTCTGGGCGGCCGCCTGGGCCCCATCCCGCAGGTCCACGAAGAAGGGGTTGTTCAGGGTCGAGATGGAGAGCCCGATGGTCTGGGCCCACGCCGCCGCCGTCGAGCTCAAGAAGAACGCCACCAGCAGAACAGGGACGATCCAGCTTCTTCTCACCGTTCACCCTCCTCGATGGTGATGCTTCAGCCTGATGCCCTCAACGACACGACATGAGGGAGGCGGCCCAACGCCGCACGCAGGATGGATGCCCCGCATCACCTCCTTTGCAAGCGTCCCCAGAGTCCCTGGCTGCGCCGGGCGACTCCCGGGCCCGCGGCCTCGCCGGCGGGCCCGGCTCCACCCAACCGGGGGGCCGCACCGCAGCCGGGCAGCGCCCGGTCAGCCGGGGAAGATCCCCTGGGTGCTGGAGAAGAGGATCACATTGGCATAGGGCGTGCACTCCCCCGTCCGGATGACGGCCCGCACCGAAGGGAGCCGCTCCTTGAACCGTTGGTGGGGCACGTACTCGATGGGGACCTGGAGCCGGCTTTGCACCTCCCGCCAGAGCGTCGGGTTGGCCTCTTGGATCTCCTGGGCGAGGAGGGCGCCCTCGATGCTCAGCTCGGCCAGGATTCCGTCCAGGACCGTCAGGAACGAGGGGACACCCGGCAGGAAGGCCAGGTCCACCCGCTCCACGCCTTTGGGGATGGGCAGCCCCGCATCGGCCACGACCAGCCCGTCGGTATGGCCCATCTCGCTGATGATCCGACTGATCTGGGGATGGAGGATCCCCTGACGCCGCATGGTTCCATCGCCTCCTAGTGGCTGGCCAGCGCGGATGGGTCGGGCCCGCTTCCTTCGCCCGGAGCCGTCTCCTTGGCGGCCGGGCGGAGGCCCAGCGCGCCCGCCCGGTGGAGGGCCCAGTCGAGGAGGACCGCCCCCAGGATGACCAGGCCCTTGGCCACCTCTTGGTAGAAGGGGGAAACGTTCATCAGGTTGAGGCCGTTGTCCAGGACGCCCATGATGAGCGCGCCCACCAGCGTCCCCAAGATGCTCCCCCGCCCGCCGGCCAGGCTGGTCCCGCCGAGGATGACGGCGGCGATGGCGTCCAGCTCGTAGCCGGCGCCGGCGGTGGGCTGGGCCGAGACCAGCCGGGCCGTCAGGACCAAGCCCGTCAAGCCGGCGAAAAAGCCCGACGCGGTGTAGACCAGGGTCTTCACCCGGGGCACGGGAATGCCGGCCAGGCGGCAGGCCTGCTCATTGCCCCCCACCGCGTAGATGAGCCGCCCCCACCGGGTCCGGGTGAGGAAGATCCAGAGGACCAGGTAGGTGACCAGAAGGATGACCACCGGAACGGGGAGGGGGCCCAGGTACCCGCCGCCGATGAAGCGGTAGGCCGCATCCCGGATCAGGATGGGGCGCCCGTCGGTGTAGACCAAGGTGAGGCCCCGGGCCCAGGCCATGGTGGCGAGGGTGACGATGAAGGGGGGCAGGTTGGGGTAGGCGACGAAGAGGCCGTTGATGAAGCCCAGGACTGTCCCCACGGCCAGGGCCGCCAGGATGGCCCAGGTCAGGTCGCCGGTGGCGGCCAGGGTTCCGGCGGAGACGGCGCCCGCCAGGGCGAGGACCGAGCCGACGGAGAGGTCGATGCCGCCCGTCAGAATCACCAGCGTCATCCCCGCGGCCAGGAGGCCGTTGATGGCCGCCTGGCGGGTGACCACCAGCAGGTTGGCGGTGGTGAAGAAGCGCTCGTGCATCAGCCCCAGGATCAGGCAGAGGAGCACGAGGATGGCGAACATGCCGTACCGTTGCATCCACGCGACCCAGCGGTTCTGGGTCATGGCGTTTCACCTCCCACTGGTCGGCCCGGAGCGGTGGCCTGGCCGGCCCGGGCCAGGCCCGTGGCCAGCCGCATGATCTCCTCCTGGGAGGTCTGCTCCGGGTCCAGCTCGCCCTGCAGGCGACCGTTGGCCATCACCAGAATCCGGTCGGAAAGGCCCAGGATCTCTGGCAGCTCCGATGAGATGAAGAGGACCGCCCGGCCTTGCCGGGCCAGCTCGTCCATGATCTGGTAGATCTCGCTCTTGGCGCCCACGTCGATCCCCCGGGTGGGCTCCACCAGGATGAAGAGCCGGGGATCGGTGGCCAGCCACTTGGCCAGGACCACCTTCTGCTGATTCCCGCCCGACAGGTACCCCACTTCCTGGTGGAGGGAGGGAGTGCGGATGTTCAAGCGCTCCACGAAGGAGGCGGCCACCGCCTTCTGGCGGCCCCGCTCGAGGAAGCCCGCCCGGGTGAAGCGCTCCAGGGAGGCCAGGGTGGTGTTGGCCACCACATCCTCGCCCAGGATCAGCCCTTCGTGTTTCCGGTCCTCGGTGACCAGCGCGAGGTGGTGCGCGATGGCCTCCCGGGGGCTGGTGAGGCGGACAGGCTGGCCGTTGAGGAGGATCTCTCCCTCAACACCCCGGACCGCGCCGAAGAGGGCCCGGGCCAGGACCTCCTGCCCGGCTCCCATGAGGCCGAAGAGCCCCACGATCTCATGCTCGTGGAGGGTGAAGCTGATGTCGAAGAGCTTGCCGGGGAGGGAGAGGTTCCGCACCTCCAGGAGGGGCCGGCCCCGGGCGCCGCGCCGGGGCGGGAACCGGCCGGCCAGCTCCCGGCCCACCATGCGGGCGATGACCTGATCCTTGGTCCACTGGTCCGCGGGGCCGCTGCCCACCTGGCGGCCGTCCCGGAGCACGGTGATCCAGTCGGCCAGGGCGAAGACCTCATCCAGCTTGTGGGAGATGTAGACCAGGGCCACCCCTTGGGCCCGCAGGGTGCGGAGGAGGGTGAAGAGCCGCTCCACCTCCGCCTGGGTCAGGGCGGCGGTGGGCTCATCGAGGATGAGCACCTGGCAGTCCCGGGCCAGGGCCCGGGCGATCTCCACCATCTGCATCTCGGCCACGGTCAGGCTCTCCACGGGCCGGGTGACATCGATGGCCACCCCCAGCCGGTCGAGCACTTCCTGGGCCCGCCGCCGCATCTCCTGGATCTGGAGGAAGCCCCGCCGGGTGGGCATCTCGGCCAGGAAGAGGTTCTCCGCCACCGAGAGCGGCCCCACCAGGTTGAACTCCTGGTGGACGATGGCCAGGCCCCGTTCCCGGGCCTCGGCCGGCGAGCGGAGCTCGACGGGCTGTCCGTCCCAGAGGATCTGGCCTCCGTCGGGCCGGTAGATGCCGCTCAGCACCTTCATGAGGGTGGACTTGCCGGCGCCGTTCTCGCCCACCAGGGCATGAATCTGGCCCGGATACAGGTCGAGATCCACGCTGTCGAGGGCGACGACGCCGGGAAAAACCTTCCGGATCCCCCGCACCGCCAGCCGGGGCGTGGCGGCGTGGACGTCCGGACGGGCGCCTGGACTCACGGGTAGCTCACCCCCTGCTGGGTCAGGAACGCCAGAACCTCCTCCCGGGCGGGCAGGCTGGCCTGGGCGCCGGGCCGGGAGACGGTCAGGGCCCCGCAGGCCGCGGCGAACCGCAGGGCCTGGGCCACCTCGGTACCCCGGACCAGCTCGGCGGCCAGGCCGCCCACGAAGGCGTCGCCGGCGGCGGTGGCATCGACGGCGGTGACGGGGAAGGCGGGGACCCAAAGTTCCTGCCCGTCGAGCCAGGCGAAGGCGCCCCGGCGGCCCAGGGTGAGGATGACGTACCGGGGGCCCTGAGCGGCCAGCCGGCGCGCCGCCTCCCGGATCGCCTCATCCTGGTCAAGGGAGGGGAGCCCGGTGAGGGCCATGGCCTCCGTCTCATTGGGCACCAGGTAAGTGACCTGGGCGAGGAGTTGGGCGGAGACGGGCCGGGCGGGCGCCGGGTTGAGGAGGACGGGGATCCCCAGGGACGCGGCCTGGGCCGCCGCCCGCTCCACCGTCTCGACGGGGACCTCGTGCTGCAGGACCAGGATCCCCGCCCGTTCAAACCAGGGTGCGGCCGCCTCCACATCCCCGGGGGAGAGGTTGGCGTTGGCGCCCGGAGCCACCACAATGGTGTTCTGGCCCGACTCCTCCACGGTGATCAGGGCCACACCGGTGGGGGCCTCACTGTCCTCGATGAGCCCGTCGGTGGCCACCCCGCCTTGGGCCAGGGACTGCCGAAGCGCCTCGCCGTACGCGTCCCGGCCGACCCGGCCCACCATGCGGGTGGGCGCTCCGGCCAGGCTGGCGGCCATGGCCTGATTGGCTCCCTTCCCGCCGGGCGAGGTGCGGAGCCTCTGGCCCATGACGGTGGCACCCGGGGCAGGCAGGACCTCCACGTGGACCGTCAGATCCATGTTGAGGCTGCCGATGACCAGCACTTCCGGCCCCTGACGGTCACCGGCTGGGGTGAAAGCGCTTTCGGCTGATGCGGACTGGGTCGTGTTCATCTCTCATGCCTCCCTGTGGACCACGGTGGTCTGCCGCAAGACCAGCCGGGGCTGAAGGACCAGCCGGCGGGGGGCCTGCTGGCTGTCGGCAAGCCGCTCAACCAGGAGCTGCGCGGCGAGTCGTCCCATCTCGTACTTGGGCTGGGCGATGGTGGTGAGGGCCGGCCGGCTGAGGGCCGCGAAGGCGATGTCGTCGAAGCCGATGAGGGCCACCTCGTCGGGCACCCGGATCCCCGCCTCCTCCAGATAGCGGAGAACACCCAAGGCCATCATGTCGTTTTGGGCAAAGATGGCGGTGGGCGGGTTGGGGCGGGAGAAGAGGATCCGGGCGGCCTGATACCCGCCCGACTCCTTGAAGTTCCCTTCGATGATCAAGTCCGGATCGAGGCTGACACCCCGCTCGGCGGCCGCCTGGTGCGCGCCCACCAGCCGGTCCCGCGCGGTGCGGACCCGTTGGGGCCCCGTCACCACCGCCAGGCGGGTGTGGCCCAGGTTGAGCAGGTGCCGGACGGCGAGGGCGCCGCCTTCCACGTTGTCGGTGAGGACCGCATCGACGGGCACGTCGTCCTCGTCGACCAACCGGTCCACCAAGCCCACCGCGACGCCCCGAACGAGCCACCCTTCCAGCAAGGGCGCGCCCAGGTTGGCGCCGGCGAAGAGGATGCCGTCCACCCGGCCGGCCTGGAGGCTGGCCACGTAGTGCTGCTCGCGCAAGGGGTCGCCGTCGGTGCTGCCGATGAGGAGGGTGTACCCGGCTTCGGCGGCCGCGTCTTCCACGCCCCGGGCGATCTCAGCGAAGAAGGGGTTGGCAATGTCGGGGAGGAGCAGGCCCAGGGTGGCCGTCCGCTGGCTGCTCAGGCTCCGGGCCGAGTAGTTGGGCGCGTAGTTGAGGGCCCGGGCCGCTTCCAGCACCCGTTGCCTCAGCTCCGGAGAGACCCGATGGTTGCCGTTGAGCACCCGGGAGACGGTGGCGGGGGAGACCCCCGCGCGCCGGGCCACATCGTAGATGGTCGCCGAGGCCAGCGTTATCACCCTTTGAGAAACCGCTTTCTGCACGCAGGGGTACCATTCTTTGCAGGGCTCTGAAACTCCTGCCGCTCCCGTCAATTCCAGGGAAGACGCCGCGCCTGGCGAAGGGGTTCCTGGGACCCGCCGGGGGCTCAGCTCTTCGGGGCCGGGCCCCGAGTTCATCGGGGTAGGGAAGAAGGAGTGAGGCCATGTCCGCCTGGGAGCACTTGGACGCGCTGACCCGTCGCTTCGAGCACCGGAGCTCCACCACCGCCCACGAGCGGGCGGCGGCCCGTTGGCTGGCCGACCGCCTCCGGCAGCTCGGATACCAGGTGGGGGAGCACCCCTTCCAGGCGCCCCGCGAGACCCTCTACACGGGCCCGCCCCTGGTCGGCGGCGCGATCCTGCTCCTGGCCTGGCTCCTGGAGCGGCTCCCATCCCCGTGGAGCTGGCTGGCCCTCGTCGGGGCCGGGGCGGCCCTGGTGCCGCTCATGGGGGAGCTCCTGGGCTCGGGGCCCAACCTGGACCTGATCCTCCCCTTGCGGCCGTCCCAGAACGTGGAGGCGATCCGGCCGGCTGCCGCGCCCGCCCGGCGCACCCTGGTGATCACCGCCCACTACGACACCCAGCGGGCATCGCCCCTCTTCGCGCCGTGGTTTCGGCCCCTGGTACGCCCCTTCCTGACCCTGGCCTATGGCGCCATCCTGGGCGTCCCCCTGGCCATGCTTCTCCGGCTGGCGGCGCCCGAGCTGGGGTGGGTGGCGCCCGTCCTGCGGGGACTGATGGGGCTCCTGGCGGCGACCATGGGCTTCCTCCTGGTCTGCAAGGGGCTGGCCCGGGACATCAACGGGGCCAACGACAACGGCTCTGGGACCGCCATCGCCCTGGCCCTGGCCGAGCGCATGGCCCCCGCGGGCACCGGCGGCGCCGCCTCCGGGGCGGAAGAGACCTCCATTCCCGTGCCGGACGATGTGGAGGTCCGCTTCCTTTTTACAGGGTCGGAGGAGGTGGGCCTGCGGGGGATGGCCGCCTGGATGAAGGGGCCGGGACGGGAGCTCCTGCCCGGGACCGTCTTCATCAACTTGGACAACCTGGGGGGCGGCCAGCTCCGGTTCATGACGTCTGAGGGGATGCTCATCCCCTTCGCGGCCGATCGGGGGCTGGTGGAGCTGGCCCGGGAGCTGGCCGCCGAGCTCCGGGCCGAGACGGGACGGGAGCTCCTCAGCGCCTGGGAGCCCCTCCACTACCTCCCGACCGACGCCCTCATCCCCATCCGGAAGGGTTTTCCCGCCATCACCTTCATCGGCCGGGACGAGCGGGGACAGATCCCCAACTACCACTGGGTGAGCGACACCTTGGACCAGCTGGATCCGGCCCATATCGGGGACGTGGAGATGGTGCTGGCCCGGTACGTCGCCCGGGTCTTGACGGCACGCCCCGCGCCGGAGGCGTAAGGGGAGAGGTTCCACCAAGGGAACGGGCTCCCGGCGAAGGGCCTGGGCGGGGGTCCCGGTCAAGGGGCCCGGCCCGCTCCCTCGGGTCACCGGGCCCGGCGCCCTCGCCCGACGAGCCACCAGGTTGCCAGGAGCAGGGTGAGGGCCGCGACCAGGCCCGCCTCGGGGCCGAAGGACCCCCCGGTGGCGAGGACGGGCCCCGTGAGGTGGGTCTCGAGGAACCGGGCGGTCCGGAGGCCGCTCAAGGGCAGGCCGAGCATGGGCCCTTCCATCAGGTTCCACCCGATGTGGAGGCCCGTGGGGAGCCAGAGTCTTCCGGTGCGGGCGTAGGCCGCGGCGAAGAAGAGGCCGGCGCAAAAGATGCCCGCGGTGGAGGCCACCCCGGCATGGGGGTTGGCCAGGTGGGCCAGGCCGAAAAAGGCGGCCTGGACGGCGGCTGCCGCCGGGAAGGGCCAGCGGGCGGCCAGGCTCTGCAGGAGGAATCCTCGGGCGATGAGCTCCTCTTGGGCGGCGAAGAGGCCGAACCCCACCGCCAGGAGGAGGATCCCCCATCCCCGGGGGACCGCCTCGGGCGGCGCCGGCGCGGGCCACGTCGCCCACCCGGCGAGACAGAGGATGCCAACCACCAGGGCCATGACGCCCCCACCCAGGAGCGTCCCGACCAGGAGCTCGCGCCCGGCCCCAGGACCGGCCAGACCCAAATGGCGGAGGCCTCGCCCGCCTCTCCAGAGGCCCCGCTGGAAAAGGTCAGTGAGGAGCGCCACAGCCAGCAGGCCCGTCAGCCCCCGGAGGGCGAAGAGCCCCGGCTGGCCACCGACCGGCCCCCCAACCGTCTCGGGGAGGGTTCCGGACCAGGGCGGCACGCCCAGCCAACGGGCGAGGAGAGGCCAGAGGCTCTGGGCCGCCGCCTCGCCCGCGGCGGTGGCCAGGGGGACGGCCACCACGTAGAGGAGGACGAAGAGCCCGATCCTGGCCCCCGAGGGTTGGGGCCCCGTCGGGCCCGACGGGCCCCGGGGCAGGCCGGCGCCGCAGGGGAAGGGGGCTCGCTCAGGTCCCATGGCGGCTTCGCAGGTGGGCGACCAGCCCTTCCAGGGCCAGCTCATACCCCAAAGGACCCAGGCCCGCCACCAAGCCCAGCGCGGCTCCGGCGGTCAGGAGGCGGTGCCGGAAGGGCTCCCGGGCGTGGACATTGGTGAGATGCACCTCGATCACCGGCAACGGCGACCCGCTCAGGCAGTCCCGCAGGGCGATGCTGGTGTGGCCGTACGCGCCCGGGTTGAGGATGATGCCATGGTGGGTCGTCTCCGCCGCCTCGATCCGGTCGATGAGGGCTCCTTCGTGGTTGGACTGGAACGACTCCACCTGGCACCCCAGGCGCTGGGCCCGGGCCTCGAGCCGGCGCTCGATGTCGGCCAGGGTCTCCCGGCCGTAGATGGCCGGCTCCCGCCGTCCCAGGCGGCCCAGGTTGGGGCCGTGGATCACCAGAATCCGCTCGTTCATCGGGTGGACCTCCTCTCCTGCCACGGCCGGGGGGACGACCGAAGCACCGGCCGGAGCTCTGGATGGAGCCTCTCAGGCGCCTCGTAGGCGGCCACCCGGCCCCCCTTGGGCCCCCAGCCGACCAGGTGGCCGGGGCAGCGGCAGTCACTGGCGCCGAACCGGGGAGGGCGGAAGGCGCCGGGGAGGCTGGCCGCCAGGCGGGCGGCCAGCTCGCACTCCGCCTCACGCGGGGCCTCCGGCCAGACGTCCGCGCCCACCACCTGGGCCTCGGCCCGCAGGTAGTCGACATGCCAGTGCCGGGCCGAACCGCCGGCCAGGTGCCGGCCCAGGCGGGCGGGGAGGGCCCGCTGCGCCGAGCCGGTGTACGCGTAGAGCCCGGCGGGAAGCCACAGGCCGGGCGGAGGCACGGGGAGATGGCACCCGTGGGGGAGCCACAACCACACCACATACACTCCTCTGGCCGGCAGGCCCATCCTCTGGCCCCAAGGGTACGGGCCAGGAGGCGGGGTGCCCCGACCGGGCCGTAGACCCCTTCCCCGAGGAAGGTTCCCAGCGGTCCCGGAGCCACCTTCCATCGGCTCACCCTCCCATGGAGCACCAAGGCCGGAAACAACCATCCCGCTCCTCTCTCCATTCGGGCTCTCCAGACCAACTCCCTGGCCCATACCGGCGAGGCCGGCCCTGGGATAGGCTGGGCCTCAGGCCCCAGGATGGCCCGGCCGGGCCGGGGGACCGGGAGAGGAGCACCAGGGCTTGGGGAGGAGGGAGTGCCGGAGGTGCACGGTGCTCCAGTCCCGGTTCCTCCAGACCTAGGCGAGCGTAGGATGGCATCGGCCGTGGGGACGGGCTCGATGCCAGGGCCTGTTCCTGCGGGGTGAACGTTATCCTCGAGAGGGTGATCAACGTGACAGACCTGGGCAAGACCAGCTGGATGCAGGAACGGCTGGCCTCAGGGTTTGGCACCCAGCAGGTCCCCTCCTGTCCCGGCGGGCAGCTCTACACCGTCCGGTCTGGGGACACCTTGTTCCGCATTGCTCAGCGGTTTAACGTCTCTCTGGACGCCCTGATCCGGGCCAATCCCCAGATCACCAATCCCGATCGCCTCCAGGTCGGCCAGCGCATCTGCATCCCGGGTGTAGCCCCCCCGACCTGCCAAGGCGGGACCCTCTACACCATCCGGCAGGGGGATACCTTCTTCCGCCTGGCCCAGCGGTTCGGCGTCACCGTCGACCAGCTGATCGCCGCCAACCCAGGGGTGGATCCCGATCGCCTCCAGATCGGCCAGCAGATCTGCATCCCGGGTGTGGCCCCCCCGACCTGCCAAGGCGGGACCCTCTACACCATCCGGCAGGGCGACACCTTCTTCTCCCTGGCCCAGCGGTTCGGCGTGACCGTCGACCAATTGATCGCCGCCAACCCAGGGGTGGATCCCGATCGCCTCCAGATCGGCCAACAGATCTGCATCCCCGGCGTGGCTCCCCCGGGCTGCGAGGGCGGGTTCCTGTACACCATCCGCGCCGGCGATACCTTCTTCTCCCTGGCCCAGCGCTTTGGTGTGACCGTCGATGAGCTGATTGACGCCAATCCTGGGGTCGATCCCGACGCGCTGCGGATCGGGCAGGAGATCTGCATCCCCACCGAGCCGCCCGGACCCGAGTGCCCCGGGGGAACCCTCTACACCATCCGTTCCGGGGATACCCTCTTCAGCCTGGCCAACCGGTTCAACACCACCGTGGACGCCATCCTGGAGGCCAACCCCCTCATCACCGACCCCGACAACCTCCGGGTGGGCCAGATCATCTGCATCCCGGGTGCGAGCAGCTAGCTGGGATCTTGAGGCGAGATGGAAGGCCGCCGGGGGTGTAGGCCCAGAAGACCAAGACCCCGCGGGCGCCGGCGCCCGCGGGCACCTTGCCTGGAGGCCGGGGCTGGGGTCAGCCCTCTCCCAGGTAGGCGCGGCGGACCTGGGGATCCTCGGCCAGCTCGTGGGCGGGGCCTTCCAGCACCACCCGGCCCGTCTCAAGCACATAGGCGTACTGGGCCAGCTTCAAGGCGGCCCGGGCGTTCTGCTCCACCAGAAGGAGGGTGCACCCCTCTTGGTGGAGCTGGGCCAGGGCCCGGAAGACTTCCTGCCGGAGGGCGGGCGCGAGGCCGAGGGAGGGTTCGTCCAGGCAGAGGATCCTGGGGTTGCTCATGAGGGCCCGTCCCACCGCCAGCATCTGCTGCTCCCCGCCCGAAAGGGTCCCGCCGCTTTGGCGGCGCCGCTCGTACAGACGGGGGAAGAGCCGGTAGACCCGGTCCAAATCGGCCGCAATGCGGGCGGCGTCCGTGCGGTGGTACGCCCCCATCATCAGGTTCTCCGCGACGGTCAGATTGGGGAAGATGCGCCGGCCTTCGGGCGCCATGGCCACCCCCAGCTGGACAATGCGGTGGGGCTTGAGGCCCCCGATCTCCTGGCCCCGGAGCCGGATGGCGCCCGCACGGGGACGGACCAGCCCGGTGATGGCCCGGAGGGTGGTGGACTTGCCGGCGCCGTTGGCGCCGATCAGGGTGACGATCTGGCCCGGCGCGACCCGGAGGGAGACCCCTTTCAGGGCGTGGATCGCCCCGTAGGAGACGTGGACGTTCTCCAGCTCCAGCAGGGGCGCGCCCGTCTCGGAGGCCGGTTCAGCCAATGGTGCGGTGACGTGGCCGTTCCTCATGCCTCTTCGTCCTCCCCCAGATAGGCTTCGATCACCCGCGGGTGGGTGCGGATCGCTTCGGGACTTCCCTCCGCGATGGTGACGCCGTGGTCCAGCACGTGGATCCGCTCGCAGATACCCATGACCAGCTTCATGTCGTGTTCGATGAGGAGGATGGTGAGCCCGAAGCGCTCCCGGATGCGCCCGATGAAGGCCGTCAAATCCCGGGTCTCCTCGGGGTTCATGCCGGCGGCCGGCTCATCCAAGAGGAGCAAGCGGGGCCGGGTGGCCAGGGCCCGGGCGATCTCCAGGCGGCGCTGGAGACCGTAGGGGAGGCTGGAGGCTTCCGCGTCGGCGAAGCCCTCCAGGCCCACCTCCCGGAGGAGTTCCATGGCCTGCTGGCGCATCGCCTCCTCCTCCCGGGTGTAGGCCGGGAGCCGGAAGAGGGCGCTCCACAAGGAGGCTTGGAGCCGCACGTGATGGGCCACCAGCACGTTCTCCAGCACCGTCATCCCCTTGAAAAGGCGGATGTTCTGGAAGGTGCGGGCGATCCCCAGGGCGGTGATCCGGTTGGGGGCGAGCCCTGTGATCTCCTGGCCGGCAAACCAGATGCGGCCCCGGGTGGGCTTGTAGTGGCCGGTGATCATGTTGAAGACGGTGGTCTTGCCCGCGCCGTTGGGTCCGATCAGCCCCACCAGCTCGCCCTGGCGGAGGCTGAGGCTGACGTCGTTCACCGCCCGCAGCCCGCCGAAGGTCATGCTCACCCCTTCCAGCTTGAGAAGCGGCTGGGCAGGCGCCTCGGCGGAGGCCTGCAGCGGGCCAGGCCAGGGATCGGTGCTGGCCGCCACCGGGACGGCGGGCTCGGAGGAATGGCGCGGCTTAGAGGTGAGGTGCACGGCTCTGCCTCCTTCCTGGCAGCCGGCGGAGGAGCAGGTCCCACGAGAGCTCGCTGCGGCCGAAGAGGCCCCGCCGGTAGAAGATCATCAGGAAGACCAGAAGCAACGAGAAGACCACCATCCGCATGCCCGGGATCCCCGGCACCAGCCAGGGCCCGATCCGGGTGGGCGCCTCCAAGAAGCGGAGGCCTTCCTGGAGGAAGGCGAAGATGAGCGCGGTCACCGCCGAACCCGTCACGGAGCCCAACCCGCCGAGGACGATGATGATCAGCAGGTTGAAGGTCATGGTGAAGGTGAAAAGGGTGGGGGAGATGGTGGTGATCAAGGTGGCCAGCAAGGCCCCGGCGATGCCGCCCAAGAAGGCACTGAGGATGAAGGCCAGGAGCTTGGTCCGGAAGATGTTGATCCCCATCGCCTCCGCCGCCACCTCATCCTCCCGGATGGCCCGCATGGCCCGGCCGAAGCTGGAGGAGGCCAGGTTCCGGACCAAGAGGAGGGTGGCGACGGCCGCGCCCCCGGACCACCACAGGTTGGTGTACTCGGGGATGGCCTTGATCCCCAAAGAGCCGTTGGTCAGAGGGATTAGGTTGTTGGCCAAGACGAAGATGATCTCGCCGAAGCCGAAGGTGGCGATGGCCAGGTAATCGCCCCGGAGCCGCAGGGAAGGGTATCCCACCAGCAGGCCCCCCAGCGCGGCCACCAGCCCCGCGGCCAGCAAGGCCACGATGAAAAGGTGCCCCGGGAGGCTGAAAGCGTTGAAGGGCCAGACCAGAGGCTGAAGGAACCAAACCATCTGCTTCTGGGTGAGGGGCAGCATGAGGAGGGCGGCCGTGTACCCGCCCAGGGCCATGAAGGCGTTGGGCCCCAAAGAGAACTGGCCGGCGATCCCGTTGACCAGGTTGTACCCCACGGCCGCCACCACGTAGACGAAGGCGGTGTTGAGGATCCGCTGGTAGTAGGGGTTGAGGTTGCCCTCGGCCCACGCAATGAAGAGGGCGAAGAGCCCGAGGACGGCCAGGGTTAAGAACGTCTCAAGGCGACCACGCATCTCACACTTTCTCCTTCAAGGGCGCGCCCAGAATGCCCGTGGGACGTACCAGCAAGAACAGGATCAAGAGCGCAAAGATGACCGCGTCCCGGTAGCCGGAGTGCATGGGGAAGAAGGCGACGAAGAGGATCTCCACCATGCCGATGAGGAACCCCCCCAGGGTGGCGCCGGCAATGCTGCCGATCCCGCCGACAACGGCCGCGGTGAAGGCCTTCCAGCCCGGATAGACGCCCATCAGGGGCTGGATCTGGGGGTACTTGAAGGCCCACATGATGCCGCCCGCGGCGGCCAGGGCCGAGCCCACGGCGAAGGTATACGAGATGACCCGGTCCACGTCCACGCCCATGAGCCGGGTGGCCTCCATGTCGGTGGCCACCGCCCGCATGGCCATGCCCACCTTGGTCCGGTAAACCAAAAGGAGCAGGAGCGCCAGCAGGACCAGGGCCAGGACGGGCACCCAGAAGCTGACGCCCAAGACGTTGGCCCCGCTGATCTGGTAGACTTGGGTCATCACCGCCGGCCGGGGGAAGGCCTTGGGGCGGGCGCCCAGGGCGACAATCGCCCCGTTCTCCAAGAGAAAGGCGACGCCCACCGCGGTGATGAGGGCCGAAATGCGCGGCGCTTCCCGCACCGGACGGTAAGCGGCCCGGTCGATCAGCATGCCCACGCCGGCGGCCAGGAGCATGGCCCCTGCCAGGGCGAGGTACCAGGGGAGATGGAAGAGCGCTACCAGGTAAAAGAAGAGGTAGGCGCCCACCATGAAGACGTCCCCGTGGGCAAAGTTGATCAGCCGGAGGATGCCGTAGACCATGGTGTAGCCGATGGCGATCAGGGCGTAGAGGCTCCCGAGGGAGACCCCGTTGAAGAACTGCTGAACGAAGGTCTGAAAACTCATCTCCGACCCGCCTTCTGCACCGTTGGTCCCCGCCTGGAGGGTGGCCGGTGGCCGGGGAGGTTCCTCCCCGGCCACCAATCCCTGTTTCCTGGGTTTACTGGCTGGCCAGTGCCTGCAATTCAGGCGGGTAGACGGTGGTCATGTACCGGAACTCGCCGCCCTCCACCCGCCGGATGACCACAGGCTTGATGGCGTCACCGTTTTCGATGATGACGGGCCCGGTCACCACCTCCAGGCCGTGGATCGCCTCCAGCTGGTCCCGGATGGCCGCCGGGTCGGGGCTGCCCGCCTGCTCGATGGCGTGGAGGACCATCAGGTAGGCGTCGGCCGCGAGACCTCCGAAGGAGTTGGGCTCCTTGTTGTAGAGACGCCGGTAGGTCTCAATGTACTGGCGCCCCAGGTCGGTCACGGCCGCCTCCTCGTGCCAGAAGGCGGTGTGCATCAGGCCCTCCACCGCCTCGCCGCCGATCTCGAGGAGCTCGGGGGCGTCCGCGCCGTCGCCCGAGAGAATGGGCTGGGTCAAGCCCAGCTCCCGGGCCTGCCGGGCGATGAGCGCGTTCTCGGTGTAGTAGTTGGGCACGTAGAGCAGGTCGGGGTTGGCGTTGGCCACCGCCGTCAACTGGGCGGTGAAGTCCTGGTCACCGGTCCGGACGTACGTGGTGACCACCACCTGACCGCCCAGGCGCTCGAAGGCTTGGGTGAAGTACTGGCCCAGGGCGACCGTGTAGTCCTGGGCGATGTCGGAGATGACCGCCACCCGCCGGGCGCCCAGGTTCTCGTAGGCGAACTGCGCGGCGATCTCTGCCTGGTAGTTGTCGGTGAAGCAGGCCCGGAAGACGTGGGTCCGCCCCTGGGTGACGAGGGGGTTGGTGGTGGAGGGACCGATGATGGGGATGCCGGCCTGCTCCGCGATGGGTCCGGCCGCCAGGGCGTTACCGCTGGTCATGGTGCCGATGATGGCCACCACACCTTGGTTAATGAGGCGGGTGGTCGCGTTGGCCGCCTCCACCCGGTCACTCTTGTTGTCGACCAGGATCACCTCGACAGGTCGACCCAGGACCGTGTCGTACCCCATGCTCCGAATGGTCTGGATCCCTTCCCAGCCCATCTGCCCGTAAGCGGCCGTGGCGCCCGTCATCTCAAAGTTGACGCCGATCCGAATGGGCTCCTGAGCGCCCACGGGGCTTGCCAACAGGCCCAGGACGGCGAAGAAGACGACGGCTCTCGCCCAACTGCGCACGAGGATCCCTCCTCGATGGATTGGTCATTGGACGATCGCCCTCCCGACGGGCCGCCGCTCCGGCCAGCGCCCAGAATGGGGCGGCCAACCCGCCTGAGGGCCAGATTCCCCCAAGAGCTATGAAAGGTGAGGTTCGTTCCGAAGAGACGATTTCCTTCCCAAGGAGAACGAAGGCGGGAGCAAAACGAGAGGGGTCGCTCGCAGAAGTACGATTGTGACGACAGTCACGGAGTGGTGCGGACGAAGCTCGTACCGCGATGGCCCGATTGGGTCCGGGCTGAAAGGCGACACCATTGGCAAGATCAGGAAGGACGAACGGAAGTGAACGGAGAATAACACATTCAAACACAAAACAAACGCAACCGCACGGACTTGCACGGTCCGGATGGGCACGGCATGACCCGTCCCCGCGGCGGGTTGGAGGGAGGCACGGCGAGTGCTGGCCGCGGAGCGGAGACATCGAGTGCTCCAGGAGGTACGCCACCGGGGCGAGGTCCAGGTGAAGGACCTGGCCCGGCAGCTGGGCGTCTCGGCCATGACCGTCCGGCGGGACTTGGCCTGGTTGGAGAAGGCGGGCCTGATTCGCCGGATCCACGGCGGCGCCGTGGACCCGCGCCTGATGGTGCAGGAAGTGCCCCTGCGGCGGAAGTCCAGCCAAAATCGGGAAGAGAAGCGGGCCGTGGGGCGCTTGGCCGCCACGCTGGTGCAAGCCGGGGAGACCCTCATCCTTGATGCGGGTTCGACGGTCTTGGAAGCGGCCCGGGCCCTGCGGGTGCGGCCCCTCAAGGTGGTCACCAACGACCTGGTCACCGCCATGGAGCTGGCCGACCGGCCCGATCTCAGCCTCTACGTGACCGGCGGACAGGTCCGGCCCCAGGTGTACAGCCTCCAGGGCGCCCCCGCCTCTGGGTTCTTGGAAGGGATCCGCGTTCACCTGACCTTTCTGGGGGCCGACGGGATCGATCCCGACCAGGGCATCTTCACCACCAATCTGGAGAAGGTGGCGGTGAAACGGGCCATGATCCAGGCGGCCCGGCGGACCTACGTTTTGGTCGACGCCACCAAGCTGGGCACCCGGGGGTTCGCCCGGGTCGCCGCCGTCCACGAGGTGACCGGAATCATCACCACCGACCGGGCTCCCGCCCGGGTGGTGGAGGCGCTCCGGGAGCTGGGCCTGGAGGTGCTCCTGGCCCCGATGGAAGAGGGGGGCGACAACCCATGACGGCAAGAGGGTTCAGCCTGGGCGTGGTGGCCGACGACCTGACGGGAGCCAACGCGACGGGGGTTGGCCTGGCTGCCTTGGGGATGGAGGTCTGGTCCGTGTTGGACCCGGGGGCGGTGTCCGAGTTGTCGGGTCCGGCCCAGGCCCTGATGGGGGTGACGGAGAGCCGGGCCATTCCGCCCGATGAGGCGGCCAGCCGGGTGCGTGCCGCCACCGAGGGGCTCTTGGCGGCGGGGGCGACCACCTTCGGCAAGCGGATCGACAGCACCCTCCGGGGCAACCTGGGGGCGGAGCTGGAGGCGATGCTGGCCGTCCTCGACGGTGCAGGCCATCCTCACCTGGCCCTGGTGGTGCCCGCGTACCCAGCCTCGGGCCGGGTCGTGGCCGGAGGCTATCTCCTGGTCCATGGGGTCCCCGTTCAGGAGACGGGCGCGGGCCGGGACCCGAGCGCTCCCGTGCGGAAGAGCCAGGCGGCCCAGGTGCTGGCCGAGCAGACGCGGCTGCCGATGGAGCTTGTGGAGCTGGACCGGGTCATGCAAGGCCCCGAAGCCGTCCGGCACGCCTTGCACGAGGCGACCCGCCGCGGGCGGCGGGTGGTGGTGGTGGACGCCACCACCGACGCTCACATCGAGACCATCGCCCGGGCGGCAGTCGCCTTGCCCCAGCCGGTGCTCAGCGTTGATCCCGGGCCCTTCACCACGGCCCTCGCCCGGGTCCGCCTGGAACAGGCAAGCCTCCTCCGGGAGCTGGCGGCCGAAGGGCCCGAGCCCGCGGCCACCCCAGCTCTCGGACCCTACCTGGCGGGGGCGGTGGGCAGTGTGACCGACCTCAGCCTCCGCCAGGTGGCCGCCGCGGCCAAAGCCGGCGTCATTGAACCCATCTCGGTCCCCCTGGCCGAGTGGGATTTGGCGGCGGTACCATCCGATGAGTCGCTGCCCGAGGCCGCGGCCCGGGTGCTGGAGGCGGCTCTCACCAGCCTCCGGGCCGGCCGGCGGCCGGTTCTGGTCACCCATGCCCCAGGCGCGCCGCTCCTCCCGCCCCATGCCGCCCGTTCGGTGGCCCGGGTGGTAGGCGCTTTGGTGGCCGCCCTGGCTCGGGCCGCGGCGGCGCAGGGCACGCCTTTGGGGGGGCTCTACTTGAGCGGCGGGGACATCACCGTGGCCACCTGTCGGGCTCTGGGGTCGGCCGCCTTGCGCTTGGAAGCCCAAGTGGAGCCCCTGGTGGCCCTGGCCCGTCTTGACGGGGGCCCCCACGCGGGGCTGGTTCTGGTCACCAAGGGCGGCCTGGTGGGGGATGATCAGGCCCTGGTCCGGGCGATGGAGGCTTTGGCCTGTCGGGTGGCCCAAGCTTCTCAAGGGTACGGGGCGCCCGCCTCCCCGTCCATGGGGGCAACGGGGAGCTTGGTGCCGCCTTTGGGGTGGGCATGAGTGGCGCCCGGTACGGTGCAGAAGGAGCGTGATGGTGTGACGGTTTCAGTGGAACGGCCGATCCTGGCCATCACCGTGGGTGATCCGGCTGGGATCGGCCCCGAGATCACTCTGGCGGCCCTTCAGGACGAGCGGGTTCCCCAGCGGTGCAGGCCCTTGGTCTTGGCCGAGCCAGCGGTCTTGGAGCGGGTCCGCCCGCTGGTGGCGCCCGAACTCGAGTTCCATGTCATTGCCGATCCCGCCGACGCCCGGTATGAGCGGGGGCGGGTGGACGTTCTGAGCGTGATGCCTGTCGATGGCGACCGGCTCCACCGGGAGGTGCCTTTTGGCCAGGTGAGCCGTCTGGCAGGCGAGCTGAGCTTCGCCTGGATCCGCCGGTCCATTGAGCTGGCCCAGGAGGGTGTGGTGGACGGGGTGGTGACGGGCCCCATCAACAAAGAGGCGATCCAGGCGGCCGGGGTCCCCTTCATCGGCCACACCGAGATGTTTCAAGAACTGACAGGCTCGGCCACCAGCCTGACCATGTTCCAGACCGGTTCGGTCAAGATCTTCTTCCTGACCCGCCACGTGCCGCTCCGGGTGGCGTGCGAGATGGTGAAGAAGGACCTCATTCTCAAGACCCTCCGGGAAGTGGCCCATTACCTGACCATCCTGGGCCATCCCGACCCGGAGATCGCAGTGGCCGCCCTCAACCCCCACGCTGGGGATGGGGGACTCCTGGGCACCGAGGAGCAGGAAGAGATCCTGCCGGCCATCGAGGCGGCTCAGGCCGAGGGGATTCGGGCCGTCGGCCCCGTGCCCGCCGATTCGGTCTTTGTTCAGGCGGCCCGGGGGCGGTATGATGCGGTTCTCTCCCTCTACCACGATCAAGGCCACATCGCTTCCAAGGTCTTGGACTTCGAGGGGACCATCAGCATCACCCTGGGCTTGCCCTTCATCCGCAGCTCGGTGGACCATGGCACCGCCTTCGACATCGCGGGCCAGGGCCGGGCGCAGCATGAAAGCATGGTGAAGGCCATTCTGGCCGCCGCCGAGTACGCCCCCCGCATCCGGGCGGCCCGGCGGTAGGCCTGGAGAAGGATCGCGCCCGGAGGCGGCCATGCTTGACCGCTTCCGGGACGATCCCAGACAAGACAGCAGAAACGCTTTGGTTCCCGGGGGAGGGACAGGGGCCCATCACGCCCTGGCCAGGCACCCATCCAAACGGCTGGCTGCCATTCCACCAAACGAAGGGAGGATGTTGTTGGATGGAAGCCGCATCCGGGTTCCAGCTGATCCTCGCCCTGGTTGTGGGCATTGCCCTGCTGGTCTGGCTGATCCTCAAGACGAAGGTTCATGTCTTCCTCGCCCTCATCCTCAGCGCAGCCATCACGGGGCTGATCGCCGGGCTGGACGCTGGTCAGATCGCCGGCACCATCTCCAGCGGTTTCGGCAACACCCTCGGGAACATCGGGGCGGTCATCGGCTTGGGCGTGATGATGGGGAAGCTCCTGGAGGTCTCGGGGGCGGCGGAGCGGATGGCCCTCTCTTTCCTCAACCTCTTCGGACGGGGACGGGAAGAGTGGGCCCTCGCCTCCACCGGGTACGTGGTCTCCATCCCCATTTTCTGTGACTCGGGCTTCGTGATCCTCTCGCCCCTGGCCAAAGCCTTGGCGCGCCAGACGGGCCGTTCCGTGGTCACCCTGGGCGTGGCCTTAGCTGCCGGTCTGGTGGTGACCCACCACGCGGTGCCGCCCACCCCCGGCCCCTTGGCGGTGGCGGGCCTCTTCGGCGTCGACCTGGGTCTTATGATCCTGTACGGGTTGCTCTTCGCCATCCCGCCTCTGATCCTCATGGTGCTCTACGCCCAGCGTCTCGGCCGACGGCTGGAACCCGATGATCGGGTGGTGGCCGGGCAGGTGGTGGAGGAGGCCCCCAGTGAGGCGGCCGCGGCCCGTGATGAGGCCAGCCTCCCCTCGGCGACGGCGGCCTTCGCCCCCATCATCGTCCCGCTGGTCCTCATCTTCGCCAATACCTTGACCACCGCGCTGAGCGCCGAGGGCTGGTGGGTTGGCTACGTCAAGCTCCTGGGGAGCCCGGTGGTTGCCGTGGCCATCGGCCTGCTGCTTGCCATCTACGGCCTCTCCCGGGAGGCGTCCCGGGATCAGGTCATCCAGTGGATGGAGCAGGGCATCGCGTCGGCCGGCACCATCATCCTGGTGACGGGCGGCGGCGGGGCCCTGGGAGCCGTGCTCCAAGCCAGCGGCATCGGCGACTACTTGGCGGGCACCATCGCCGCCTCGGCCCTCCCGGCGGTGCTCTTGCCCTTCATCGTGGCCACCATCGTCCGCATCGCGCAAGGGAGCGGGACCGTGGCCATGATCACCGCCGCCTCGGTGACGGCACCGATGCTGGCCGGGACGGGGACCAACATGGTGCTCGCCGCGGTGGCGGCCACCCAGGGGGCCATGGTGCTCTCGTACTTCAACGACTCCTACTTCTGGGTGGTCAACCGGCTCCTCGGCATCACCGACGTGAAGAAGCAGCTCCAGACCTGGTCGGTGCCCACCACCCTGGGCTGGGCCACGGCGTTGGTGGTGCTCCTGGTGGCCAGCCTCTTCCTGTGAGGGGGCTCGGGGGAACGACCTCCTGGGGGAGGAACGGCCGCGTGGGGCGGGACCTCGGGTCCCGCCCTACCTTCTTTGCCCCCCGGCTCCGGAACGAGAGGGTGCCGGCCCATCCCGGCCCGCAGCCGTCTGGAAGGATCTCCCCAGAGCCGACCCGAATCCTGCCATGCGAACATCCTATGGGGGGCCGGAGCCGGCCGGGCCAGGCTGGGCCCCGACCGCACGGGCCCCAGGATCTTGGCGATCGAGGTGAGGGGCGTGGCCGATCTGGATCGGTATCTGGAGGAACGGCGGGAGCGCTACGTGGAGGAGCTGAAGGAGTTCCTGCGGATTCCCAGCATCAGCGCCCTGCCGGAGCACCGGGAGGACATCGAGCGGGCGGCGGCCTGGGTGGCCGATGCCCTCCGGCGCGCGGGCGTCCCCAAGGTGGAGATCTTCCCGCTCCAGGGCGGCGAGGGGCACCCGGTGGTCTACGGCGAGTGGGTGGTGGACCCCGCCAAACCCACGTACCTGATTTACGGGCATTACGACGTGCAGCCGGTGGACCCCATTGAGCTTTGGGAGTCGCCGCCCTTTGAGCCCGAGGAACGGGATGGGAAGCTGTACGCTCGGGGGGCCACGGACGACAAGGGATGCCTCTTTGAGGCCATCAAAGGCGTGGAGGCCCTGCGCGATCTGAAGGGTGCCCCGCCGGTCAACGTCAAGTTCCTCCTGGAAGGGGAGGAGGAGATCGGCAGCCCCAACCTGGGCGCCTTCCTCGAGGAGAACCGGGAGCTCCTCAAGTGTGATGTGGTCTTGGGTGCCGACGGCAGCATGCTCAGCCCCGACCAAGGCTGCCTGACCATCGCCAGCCGGGGGCTGGCCGCCTGCCAGATTGACGTCTACGGGCCCAACCAAGACCTCCACTCGGGCAGCTACGGTGGTGCGGTTGCCAACCCGCTTCACGTCCTGGCCCAGATCGTGGCCAGCTTCCACACCCCCGACGGGCGGGTGGCGGTGAGCGGCTTCTATGATCGGGTCCGGCCTCTGAGTGAGAAGGAGCGGGCGGACCTGGCGGCCATCCCCTTCGATGAAGAGGCCTGGCTCCGGGAGATCGGCCTGGAGGCCGCTTTTGGCGAGCCGGGCTACTCCACCCTGGAGCGGATCGGCGCCCGGCCCACCCTGGAAGTGAACGGGATGTGGGGCGGCTTCCAGGGGAAGGGGACCAAGACGGTTCTCCCCTCCGAAGCCCACGCCAAGATCACCTGCCGCCTGGTCCCCGACCAGGACCCGGACCAGATCCTGGATCTGATCGAAGCCCACGTGAAGAAGCATCAGGTGCCGGGGGTGCGGGTGGAGTTCCAGCGCTTCCCCGGGTCGGCGAGGCCTTATGCCATGCCGGCCGATCATCCCACCCTGGAGGTGGCGGCCCGGGTTCTGGAAGAGCTGTACGGCAAGCCGGCCCCCACGGTCCGGATGGGCGGGACCGTTCCGGTGGCGGAGCTCTTCTCTTCCATCCTGGGCACCTGGTTCCTCTACTACAGCTTTGGCGATCCGGACACCCGGCTCCATGCCCCCAACGAGTTCATCCGGACCGGGACCATCCCCCGGGCGGTGAAGGGTTATTACCGGCTCCTGGAGGCCCTGGGCCAGGAAGGGTGAAGGGCGCCGGATAAGGAACGGGAAGGGCCGGCCGATACCGGGACTGAGGAAAAGGACGACGGAGGGGATGCGGATGGGCCGCCCGCGCCTGGTCGCGGCGATGGTGATCATCTTCACGCTGGGACTCGCTTGGAGCGGGCTGGCCCACGCTCAGGCCGCGTCGGGCTGGCAGGCCGGGGCGGCCGTCTTCTCCATCGCCCCCAGGTCCCAAGATCTGGAGGACGGCCTCTCCCTGGGCGGGTACGATGGCGGGCGGGTGGCCGTTGGGATCCACACCCCGATCACCGCCCGGGCCCTCGCCCTGACCGCCGGGGCCGAGCGCCTGCTCCTTTTGGTGCTGGATCTGCCCGGCTTTGATCAAGAGCTCTCCGCCCGGATCCGCGCCGAGGCCGCGACGGCCACCGGGTGGCCCCAGGACCGGATCTGGGTGGCGGCCACCCACACCCATGCGGCGCCAGACCTGCTGGGTTTGTGGGGCGGTGCCCCCGATGGGTACCGGACCCTGGTGCGGGAGCGGGCCGTCGCGGCGGCCCAGCTGGCGGTGGAGCGCCTGGAGCCGGTGGAGCTGGCGATGGCGAGCTTTCGGGCCCGGGGCCTGGGGGAGAACCGGCGGGGCTGGGCCTTCACCGACGAGACCCTCTCCCTCTTGGTGGCTCGCCGCCCCGGAGGGCCAGTGGTGGCCACCCTCATCAACGCAGGGATCCCGCCTCGGGTCTTAGGGCCTGAGAACCGCTGGATCTCCCCCGACTGGGTCGGCTCGCTGCGCGCGGCGCTGGAGGAATGGCACGGGGGCACCGCCTTCTTCCTCACCGGCGCCGGAGGCGATGTGGTCCCGGCCGCGGCCGCCGAGGGCTTCCACGGGGCCATGGCCTTCGGGATCGAGGTGGCCCGGCGGGTGGACGAGGCCCTGCAAGGCCTGCTCGCGGGCGAGGGCGCCATCCCGTGGCGAGCGCTGGAGCCTCACCTCCGGGTGTCGGTGGCCGAGCTGGTCCTGCCCGTCCAAAGCCCAGCCGTCCTCGAGGCGGTGGAGGCGGGGCGGGTGGGCTACCGCCTGGGGCGGACGGGCGACCTGGTGACGGTGACCACCTGGGTGGGGCGGGCGACCTTCGGGCGGGGTGACGCCCGGGCTGAAGCCCTCACCATCCCAGGCGAGGTGGTCACCCGCATGGGGATCCAGATCCGGGGGCTGATGCACCACCCCGACGGCTTTATCTTCAGCCTCACCCACGACACCCTTGGCGTCTTCCTCTCCTGGGATGAATGGATGACCGGCCGCCATGGCCACGACGAGGAGGCCCACTCCCTGGGGATCAACGGAGGTGTCCTCCTCTACCAGGCTTTGAGCGCCCTGCCGTAAAAGCCACGGCCGCCATCATTTGCCGCCTCCGCTGGGTAGGAGCGGGGCTCCCCAGGCCCGAAGGGACTGGAGAGTCGGAGGTGGGGGGAGCGTCGATGGCGCGGCGAGCGGGCCTTCTGGCCCTGGGCCTTCTCATCATTCTGGGCGGCTGGGTGGTCATCGCCCGAACCACCAGGGGAGCCGGGGGCAGTGCTGAGTTCGTTTGGCGTTCTGAGCTCTGGGGGTATGG
>PIUA01000003.1 GCA_017577405.1 Bacillota bacterium | reverse complement strand
ACTCAGGGCTGGTGGAGCCCCGGGGTGTAAAGGAGGCCGATCCCGCTGCGCGACCAGTCCATCGGAGGACGCCCGGCATCCTCGGAGCTGGCCAGTGAGAGAAGAGAAGCCCCCGCCCGCCGCCCGGCGGCCATCGACTTCACCCGGGGGTCCATCACCTCCCACCTGGTGCGGCTCTCCGTGCCGCTGATGGCGGGGAACATCCTCCAGACGGTCTACAATCTGGTGGACATGTTCTGGGTGGGCCGGCTGGGCGCCACGGAGGTGGCGGCCGTCTCCATCGTCTTTCCCACCGACTGGCTGCTCACCTCCATCGCCATGGGGATCACCATCGCCGGCGCCTCCCTGGTCGCCCAGTGGACAGGGGCGGGCAACCGGGAACAAGCCACCCAGGTGGCGGGCCAGACGGTCACCGTGGCGGTGCTGGCGGCCCTGGGGCTGGCCACCCTGGCCCACCTCCTCCGGGTGCCCCTGCTCACCCTCTTGGGGGCCACAGGCGAGCTCTTCGCCCACACCTACGCCTACATCACGGTCATCATCTGGAGCGTCCCCTTCACCTTCCTGTTTTTTGCCTTTGGCTCGGCCATGCGGGGCGTGGGCGACACCCTGCGGCCCATGTACCTCACCGTGCTGAGCAACGGGCTCAACATCCTCCTCGACCCCATCCTCATCTTCGGGTGGGGCCCGGCTCCCGCCCTGGGCGTGGCCGGGGCGGCCTGGGCCACCTTGATTGCCCGGGCCCTGGCCGGGTTCGTGGGCCTCGCGGCCCTGATGAGCGGCCGGCTCGCCATCCAGGTCCGGCCGAAGGACCTCCTGCCCCGCTGGTCCCTAGCCCGCCAGCTCCTCACCATCGGCGGGCCGGCCGCGGTGGACGGCGCCGCCCGGAGCTTCTCCTCGGTGGCCATGATCGCCATCGTCACCCGCTTCGGCCCCGCGGTGACGGCGGCCTACGGGATCGTGATGCGGGTGATGTCGCTGGTCTGGACCACGGCCGGGGCGGTGGGCCAGGCGGTGGGTACGGGTGTGGGCCAGAACCTGGGGGCGGACCAGCCCCAGCGGAGCCGGCGGGTGGCCTGGACGGGCATCGCCCTCAATCTCGTCGTGGTAGGCACCGGCGGCCTCTTGGGCGTGCTCCTCGCGCCTTGGATTGTGGGGCTCTTTGTGAAGGATCCCACCGTGATCCGGCTGGGCACCGACTTCCTCCGGGTGAGCGGCTGGGCCTTCGGCCTGGCAGGTGGGGTCATGGTGGTGCAGGGGGCCTTCCAGGGCGCGGGCCGGACAGGCCACTCCATGATCCTCTCCATCCTCAACCGGTGGGTCTTCCGGATGCCTGTGGCCATCCTCCTCGCGTGGGGGCTGGGCTGGGGCCCCGACGGGCTTTGGTGGTCCTTCTTCATCTCCGACGCCGCGGTCTTCGCCATAGCCGCCCTCTGGCTCTGGCGAGGCCGCTGGGCCCGGGCGGTGATCCAGCATGGTTGACGAACACGCTCGCCGCCGGCTGGCGGCCGTCAGCCGACGTCTGGCGGCGGAGGGGCTGGTCTCGGGCGCGGGCGGGAACGTGAGCCTGCGCACCCCCCAGGGGATCCTCATCACCCCCAGCGGCCTGCCCTGCGCCGAGACCGGGCCGGACGATTTGGTCCTGGTCGATCTGGAGGGGCGGGTGCTGGAGGGAACCCGGAAGCCCTCCTCCGAGACGCCCATGCACCTCGCGGTCTACCGCCATCACCCCCAGGTGGGGGGTATCGTGCACACCCACAGCCTCTACGCCTCCGCCTTCGCCACCGCAGGCCGGGAGATCCCACCCTACCACTACATGGTGGCGGCCGTGGGCGACCGGGTCCCCCTGGCCCCTTACGCCACCTTCGGCACCGACGCCCTGGCGGAGAGCGTCGTTCGGACCCTGGGCGGCCGGTATGGGGCGGCTCTTCTCGAACGGCACGGCGTGCTGGCTGTCGGGGCGACGCCTGAGGAGGCCCTGGATCGGGCGGTGGCGGTGGAACACGTGGCGCACGTGACCTACCTCGCCCTCCAGCTGGGGTACCCGGAACCCCTCCCGCCCGACGAGGTCCAGCGGCTGGTGGAGCGGTTCAAGACCTACGGGAAGGCAGAGCCACCCGAGGCGTAAGCGCGGGCTGGACGAAAAAGGCCCGGTGTTGGAACGGACACCCGCTCATGCGGCGGAGGCCACGCCGAGGCAGCTCAAGGCTGGGCAGCCAGGCTCCGGGAGGCGCCCTCCCCCGCTCCCGGCTCCTCCCGGCCCTCCCGGACCCACCACCAGAAGAGAAGGACCAAGAGCCCCCCGAAAACCATGTGCCCCATCACCCACATAAGCCCAGCCCCCAGGACTTGGTCGGCCACCGGGTCCAGGCCCCACAGCCGGGGCAGGACCAGGTAGGTGCCGAAGAGGGGCCGCCCGGCGAGGCCGATGACGAAACTGACCAGCCAGCTGATCACCCAGGTGGTGGCCAGCATCAGCCCCCGAACCACGAGGGGGAGCCCGTACCGGCCCGGGTAGAGGGCGACACTCCAGAAGAAGAGCCCCACCCCATGGGGCAGCACATCCTCCAGGCTGGCGAGGAACGGGTTCTGCTTGGGCAGGTCCAGGGGCAGGCCGCAGGCCACCCGCAAGCCCTCCCCAGGCGGCAGGGGCCAGTGCCAGAAGAGCATCACCCCGTTGTAAAGCAGCCAGGCCCCCAGGGCCAGGACGGGCGAGCCCACCCGCCGGCGCCACCAGGCTTGCCCCTCCAGGACCTCCACCAAGCGGTGGGGCATCCCCCAGAGCATCAGGAGCGGCGCGACCACCTGGGCGAGCATGTGGGTGACAACGTGGAGGGTGAAGAGGTACCGATCCCCAGCCGCGTTGACAGGCGACAGGAGCCCCACCACCAGCGCGCCGCAGCCAGCCGCGAAGGCGACCACCTGCCGAGGCCGGGGCTTCAGAGGCAGGAGGAACCGCCCGTAGAGGTACGCGGCCACGGCAAGCCACGCGATGAGCAGCGGGTTCCAGGTCCAGGGGATGGTCACGTCAGGCACGGTGCTGGGCTCCTCGAGGCGGGTCCCGTTGACCCGCCACTTGCGAATGGTTATCGTATATCTGCCGAAACCATTCGCTGCTGCCAGCCCGGGGCCTGCTCCCAACCCACGACGAGGGAGGTCCGGGGCGAGGCACACGCCGAGAGGAGGCCCCCCATGCCGGCCCGACGCCGCATGCTCGTGGAGATCGCTCTGGTGATCGTCATCGCAGTAGCAGGGGTGCCCGGGGCCTACGCCAGCCGCCCGGCGCCGGCGCTGCCCGACTCCCGCCAGACGATGTTGATCCTCGAGCTGGGGGGAAAGCGCCTCGCCGGCCCCTTGACGGCCGGGCAGGCCAGCGATCTATGCGCCGACGCGCCAGGCGTCTCCATCGTGCTGGGAAGCTGGGCGCTCAACCTCGACCGGGTGCAGGCGTCGCTGGAGGAGCTGGCCCGCCAGGCGGTCGATCACCGGGTGTGGCGGGGGCAGGCGGCCGTGCTCTTGCCGATGATCGCCCAGATCCGCATCGCCCGCTCGGAGCTCTTGACGCGCCGGGACCCCTCTTGGCCTGAGTACCGGGACAAGAGAGAGGCCCGATTCGGCGGCGGCGACGGCAAGACCGCTGCCGAGCTGTGGACGATCGAGTCCTTTCTCGAAGGCCACACCTTTGACC
>PIUA01000036.1 GCA_017577405.1 Bacillota bacterium | reverse complement strand
CCCCCTGGGTGGCGCCCCACGACCCCTATGCGATGGACCTCACCGCCACCTTCCTGCCCGTCGGCTCACCCGATCACCTCTTGGGGACGGACAACTTTGGCCGGGACATCCTCTCCCGGCTCATCTACGGGGCCCGGATCTCCCTTTTGATCGGTGTGGTGGTCGTCTCCATCGCGGCGGTGGTGGGCAGCGTCCTTGGGCTCCTCGCCGGCTACTATGGCGGCTGGATCGACCAGCTGGTGATGCGGCTGGTGGAGGTCTTCTACGCCTTTCCCTTCTTGATCTTGGCCATTGCGGTGATGGCCATCTTGGGGCCGAGCCTCTTCAACCTCATGTGGGTGCTGGGCTTGGTGAGTTGGCCCGTCTACGCGCGGTTGGTGCGGGCCACCGTGCTCTCGTTGCGAACTCAAGAGTTTGTGGAAGCGGCCCGGGCGGCCGGGGCAAGGGATGGGCGGATCATGTTCCGCCACATCCTGCCCAACTGCCTCACCCCCGTCATCGTCACCGCGGCCATGGGGATCCCGGAAGCGATCCTGGCCTCGGCCTCCTTGGGCTTCCTGGGCCTGGGAGTCCGGCCGCCGACCCCGGAGTGGGGGATGATGGTGGCCGAGGGGAAGGACTTCATGTTCCGGGCGCCTTGGCTGATCACCGGGCCCGGGGTCTGCATCGCGCTGGTGATGCTCAGCTTCAACCTGGTGGGCGACGCCCTGCGGGACGCGCTCAACCCGCGGCTTCCGGGGCGGTTCTAGGGGAATGGCCTCCGAAAGGATGAGAGACGATGGCGCATCGGAGCAGCTCGGCGGGCGGGACGGGGCAGGGGAGGCTGGAGGCCCTCCTGGCCCGGGTGCCCGACTACCCGTTCTTCCTCACCGTCGATGAGCTTTTCGCCGCAGCCCGGGGTGTGGCCGCAGCCCACCCGGAGGTGGCCGCCTATAGCGAGGTGGGGACCTCCACCGACGGCACCCCGATCCCCATGGTGACCATCGGCGACGGCCCCCAGCGGATCATGCTGGTCGCCTGCCCCCATCCCAACGAGCCCATCGGCGCCATGCTGGTCCGCTTCCTCATGGATGAGCTGGTGGTCAACGGGGAGCTTCGGGCGGGGCGGACCTGGTACCTCCTGCCGTGTGTCGACCCCGACGGCGTGCGGCTCAACGAAGGCTGGTTCCGGGGGCCCTTCACCCTGCGCCACTACGCCCGGCACTTCTACCGGCCCCGGTTCGAAGAGCAGGTGGAGTGGACCTTCCCGGTCCGCTACAAGACCTTCGTCTTCGACCAGCCCCTGCCCGAGACCCGGGCCCTCATGGCGGCCATCGAACAGGCCCGGCCCCATATCCTGTACTCCCTCCACAACGCCGGCTTCGGCGGCGTCTTCTACTACCTTTCGCACGATCTCCAGGCGGCCTACCCGGAGCTCCACCGGATCCCCACGGACCGGGGGCTCGCTCTTTTCCAGGGCGAGCCTGAGGTGCCCTGGGCCCGGCCCCTCCACCCGGCCGTCTACGCCATCCCCAAGAGCACCGATGCCTACGACTACTTTGAGCAGTTCGGGGTGGGGGACCCCGCGGCGCAGATGATGGGCGGGGCCTCCAGCTTCGAGTACGCCGAGCGGTTCGGCAGCCCCATCTCCCTGGTGACGGAGGTGCCCTACTACCAATCGCCCAAGATCGCCGACACCACCCCCACCGGCCGGACGCGCCGGGAGGTGGTCCTGGCCGGGCTGGAGCGGGTCCGGGAGGTGGTGGGCCTGCTGGACCGCCTGCTGGCCCAGACCCTGCCCGTGATGACCGAGGATTCCCGCCTCCTCCGGGCCGTCGCCGCCTTCACGGCGAGCCAGCTCAAGATGCTGGAGAGCCAGGCCCGCTGGGCCGCCCAGGCCGAGGGGATGGACCAGCCGGCCACCGTCGCCCAGGAGGCGGATGCCCTGTACCTGGGCCCCTTCTACCGGGTGCTGGTGGCCAGCATGCTCCACCGGGCTTTCGAGCACCAGCTGGCCCACCTGGAACGGCTGCCGGCCGGGGCTCCCCTCCCAGGCCCCGACGGAGCCACCCTCGACCGGGCCCAGGCCGAAGCCCTCATCCGCCAGGCAGATGGGGAGCTGGAGCGCCACCTGGACCGGTGGCTGACCGAGGTGGAGACCCACCTGCCGTACACGGTGATCCCCATCCGGAATCTGGTCCAGGTTCAGTACGGAGCCCTCTTGGCCGTGCTGGAGGCGGTGGAGCCGGCGGGCGCGACCGGGTGAGGGGGCCTTAGGCGGGAGGGCCGACTAGAAGCGGCGGTGGCATTCCCGCAAGAGCCACGTGAATTGGGAGAAGAGCGATCTGAGCGCCATTTGACAGAACACCCGAGGAGGGAAGGAAAACCAAGTTCCTTGCCGAAGGAGAGACGAGCCCACTTAGTATGAGGGCTAAACAAACTAAGCCCTTGGCCAAGAAGGCTGGAGAATGGTGCATGGTCCGCCTTGAGTGACCCGGAGCGTCATTCCGGGCGGGCTGGGGAGGGGAAGGTATGCCGCTTCAAGACCTGCGGGGGCAGGCCGTCATCAGGGAAGGGGACGACTTGGTCCGGCACCTGAACGAATTCCGCCTGGAGCCCCGGTACTCGGTGGGGGTGTGGTTCTTCAGCCCGGCCGCCAACCGGTTCCACGAACCCTACCAAGATCCGGCCAGCATCGAGGAGCGCCTGGAGCGGATCGCGTCGCTGGCCTCCTGGGGCGTGGTCGGTGTGGAGGCCCACTACCCCAACGAGATCAACGAGAAGAACCTGGAGACGTGGAAGAGCTTCGCCGCGTCCACCGGGATCCGGATCCTCACCGTGATCCCCCACCTCTTCTTTGATCGAATCTTCGAGTTCGGGTCCCTCTCGTCGCCCTTGCCTGAGGTGCGCCGGATGGCCATCGACCGCACCATCCGGGCCTTGGAGCTGAACAAGGAACTGGATACCGACTTCGCCGTGCTCTGGCCGGGGATTGACGGGTACGAGCAGCCCTTCGGCCTCAACATGGCCGCCGCCAGGCGCCGCTTCGTTGAGGGGCTGGCCGAAGCCATGGATGCAGTGCCGGGAGTGCGGGTGGCTTTCGAGCCCAAGCCCTACGAGCCTCGGGGTCACATCCTCTTCGGGACCACGGCCGAAGGGTTGCTCCTGGCCAGCCAGGTGGAGGCGCGGCTCACCCATCCCGAGAACCGGCGGCTTCTGGAGGAAGGGACCGCCTTGGTCTGCCTCAACCCTGAGGTGGGGCACATGCGGATGGCCTATGAGGACCTGGCCTATGCCTTTAGCCTGGTACTGGAAGCGGGGCGGCTGGCCCACACCCACTGGAACAGCCAGCCTCTGGGCGGGTACGACCTGGACCTGCCGGTGGGAGCGGTCGCGCCCGAGCAGTTGGACGCCGCCCTCTACGCGTTGAAGATGCACGGCTACCAGGAGCACTTCGGGCTGGATCTCAACCCCGAGCGGATGCCGGTGGAGGAGGCGGTCCGGATCTCCATCGAGGCCATCAACGCCGCGGCCGAGCGGGTGAACGCCATGGACCACGCCTCCATCGTCTGGGCGACGGAGCATCCGGACCGGGCCCGGGGGTGGATCGAGCGGTACCTGATCCGTTCCCGGACCCCGCAGCCGGGAAGCTTGGAACCTCTGCCGCGCCCCCACGACGTTGCGTGAGTTGGCTGGCACGCTCAGTTCACAGGACACGGT
>PIUA01000025.1 GCA_017577405.1 Bacillota bacterium | reverse complement strand
CGGGTGCCGCCCTGGGCATCTCGCTCCTCGGTCTGGCTTTCATCCCGGGTCACGTCCATGGCCAGCTGCTCCCGGAAGCCCCGTTCCAGGGTGAGCATCACCCGGACCCGGCCGGCGCCCTGGATCTGGCCCAGGATCCCCTCCAGCTCCGCCGTCAGCTCCCGGACGAAGCGGAGGTCGGGATCGAGGGCCGAACCCGCCACCGCCGCCCGGGGCGGCTCCGAGGCCGGGGGAACCACCCCCCGGCCCCCCGCCAGGAGGGCGGCCCCCGCCACAGCCACCAGGCCCAGGATCAGCAGGCGCCGGCGCCCTTCGGGCCCCAAGCCGAACCGGTCGCTGCCGCCCTCCCCGCCGGTGAGGGGTCCGATCCACTGCCGCCACGACTCCCAGAGGGTCATCGTCGTCGCCTCCTCAGGGCCTCACCTGGATCCGCTCCAAGGGGATCTGGTAGAAGGCGGCCAGCACCGCCTGGACCGCGGGGGCGGCGGGAGCCGAGGCCGCCTCCGGCCCGGGCTCGGGGGCGTCGGCCGGTCCCACCTGGACGGCGGGCACGGTGACGGGGGCCACCGGCCCCTCTTCCCGGCGGCCCGCCCCGCCCCGGGAAGCCGCCGGGGGGACGCTCCACCCGGTCTCCGACACCCCTTCGCCCTCCACCCCCGACCCCAGGACCACCTCGATGGCCTCCACCCACCCCTCGGGCGAGAGACGGACCGCCACCTGCCGGGGCCGGACCCCCACCCGGAGCTCCACCAGGCGGCGGGCCTGAAGGGCCACCTGCTCCTCCGCCACCTGGTGGGCCCGGGCCTCCAGCGCCCCCGCCAGCCGGCGCCCCGCGGCGAGAGGACCTTCCTCCACCGCCGCCGGCAGAGTGAGGGCCGGAAGGCGCCACTGGGCGCTTCCCAGCTCCACCAGGGGGCGGAGGACAGCGATCACCAAGACCAGCCCCAGGATCACCCGGACGTAGGGCCGCATGGCCCCCTCCGGCAGGAGGAGCTCGCCCAGGACGAGGAGGAGCACCAGGCTGATGAAGACGTGGAGCCAGCTGACCAGAGCGGCCACGGGCCACCCTCCCTACCGGAGCATCACCGCCACGTTGCCCGCGCCCACCAGGGCCGTCACCGAGAGGAAGAACATGATCCCCACCGTCGCCAGGGAGACCATGGCCAGGGCCACACTGGCGCCGATCCCCTCCAGGGCCCCCACCAGCCGGTCGTCGCAGAGGGGCTGCATCAGAGCCGTCACCACCTTGTAGATGGCCAGGATGGCGACGATCTTCAGCACCGGCACCACCACCGCCAGCAAGAGGGCCAGCAACCCGAAGGCGCCCACCGCGCTCTTGACCAGCACCGACCCGCTCACCACCACCTCCACCGCATCGGCCATCATCCGCCCCACCACCGGGACAAAGTTGCCCGTGAAGAACTTGGCCGTCCGCAGGGCCACCCCGTCCACCGCGGGCCCGATCGCCCCCCGGACCGCCACCACCCCGATGAAGACGGTGAAGGCCAGCCCCAGCCCGACGGTCACCAGCTGGCGGGCCAGACCCGCCAACCGGGAGAGCGGGAAGCCTTGGGAGAACTGGGCGACCAGCCCCAGCACCGCCGAGATGATCAAGAGGGGCACGATCCAACGCTCCACGGCGACCGCCACGCCGGCGACGGTGGTCATCAGCAGGGGGTGGAAGAGGCCCGCGGAGGTGACGCCCCCTGCGGCCGCCACCAGGGTGGCCAGGAGGGGCAGCAGGGCGTACATGAGGCCGGTCATCTGCTCCACGCTGGCGTTGACCAGGGCGATCACCTCCCGGAAGCTCTGGAGGCCCAGGTAGGTCAGGGCCAGGAAGACCATGAGGAAGGCCATCTCATCCACCCGGCTCGCCCCGGCGGGGCCCAGCTGCTGCAGGACCGACCCGACCACCACCAGGATGAGGAGCTGGCCCAAGAGGCGGGCGTGAAAGACCACCTCCCGCATCAGGTAGGCGGCCAGCTCCCGGACCAGGCGGCCCCCATCCAGGGCGGGCCCCCCGGCCGCGACCACCTCCCGGAGGTCGAGGCTGGGCAGGAGCCGCCGCACGTCCGCGTCCAGCCCCTGAACCGCCCGCTCCAGCTGGGCCAGATCCAGCTCCTCCATGGGCCAGAACCCGTCCAGCTCCGCCGCCCCCTGCCCCCAGGCGTGGGGCGCCCCGGCCACCGCCAGGAGGATGAGGGCCAGCCCCAGCCAGGCGGCCCTAACGGGGCAAGAGCCGGAGGAGCGTCTCCAGCAGCGCGGTGAAGAGGGGAATGGCCAGAACAAGGATCAACACCTTCCCCGCCAGCTCGATCAGGGCCGCAATGGACCCTTCCCCCGCGTCCTTGCTCAGCTGGGCGCCGAAGGTGGCCAGGTAGGCCACCGCCACCGCCCGCAGCACCACGTCCAGGTAGTACCCCGAAAGCTCCGCCCGCCGCCCCAGCTCGCGGAAGAGGTCCACCAGCTGCCCCAAAGGCCCCAGCAGGAGCAGAAAGACCACCAGCACATAGGCCATGGAGAGCTCGAAGGCGATCTCGGGGTACTGCCGCCGGAGGAAGAGCATGACCACCGTCAGGGCCAGGCCCAGGCCCACGATGCGTGCGATCTCCCCCATGGCTACCACCAGCGGAAGACGCTCTCCACATCCTGGAAGAGCTGGGCGATGAGCCGGATGAGCCAGAGCAGCACAATGACCACCCCGGCCAGGCTGAGCATGTGCGCCTGCTCCTGGCGGCCCGCCTGGGAGAGGAAGATATTGAGGATAGTGATGAGGATGCCCAGCCCCGCGATCTGGTAGATGATGCTGATATCCATAGGGCGCTCCCCCGGCTCAGTAGAGGATGAGGACCACCAGCGCGCCGGCGCTGAAGCCCGCGAACCGCCAGAGACGGGCCTCCCTCTCCCAGCGCTCTTGGGCCTTGGCCCGATGCACGCCCAGCTGGTGGCGGGTCCGCTCCAGGAGGCGGGCCTGCTCCGCCCCATCCCAGCTCCCCAAGCGGTCGCCCAGGCGGGTGAGGGCCGCCCGATCCTCGGGGGTCAGGCCCATCCGGCGGCCCAGCTCCTCCACCCCCAGCCGCCACGCCTGGTCGGGAGGGCGGCAGGCGGGAGGCTCCACCTCCTGGGCCACCCGGAGCCAGAAGTGGTCCCAGGGGGCGCCCACCAGGGCGGCCACCTGCCGGCACGCCTCGGGCAGGGGCGTCCGCCCCGACCCGATCTCCCCCTCCAGGAGGAGCAGGCCGTGCTCCAGGCTCTCCAGGAGCCGGACCCGGCGGGCCAGGGCCCAGGCCAGGGTTTGACCGGCCCAGGTGGCGGCGAGGACGGCGAGACCCGCGCCCAGCTCGGCCAACACCGTTGATCTGGCCTCCTGTCTGTCCACCTTCGGGACTATACCTATTCGCCCCGACGGGGGTTATGCGGACAAGGGAGGACGGCGGCGATTTGCCCCGGGCGGGGCCGGCGGGCCAGCAGACAGACCGCGTCAAAGGCCTGCTGGGCCAGGAGGGGCCCCAAGCCGGGCCGGGCGGCCAGCTCCTCCAGGCTGCCGGCATGGGCGGTGGCGAGGACGATCACGCCCGCCTTCCGGGCCTCCAGGACGGCCCTGGCATCCTCGGACGAGCCGATCTCATCGGTGGCCACCACCTGGGGGTCCATGGTGCGGATGAGCTGCATCAGCCCTGCCACCTTGGGCGCGCCGTCCAGGACGTCGGTGCGGGGGCCGAGCCAGTGCCGGGGCACCCCGTGGTGGCAGGCGGCCAGCTCCGAGCGCTCGTCCACCACCCCCACCCGCAGGCCTTCCAGGCCGTGGGCGGCCACCCCTTCGCTGGCCAGACGAATCAGGTCCCGCAAGAGGGTGGTCTTGCCGGAGCCGGGCGGCCCGGCGAGGAGGAGGGAGGGAAAGGGCGGGAGGAGGCGCCGGGCGGCCAGCGCCTCCAAGAGGAAAAGCCCGGCGCCGGGCTGGGCCCGGGCCAGGCGCACGTTGACGGAGCCCACGTGGACCAGGCGGTACCCGCCGTCGTGGGCGATCACCTGGCCGGCCAGCCCCAGCCGGTGGCCGCCGGGCAAGGTGAGGAAACCGTGCTGCAGCTCCTGTTCCAGAGCGTAGAGGGAGCCCTGGGCCGCCCGCTGGAGGAGCTGGTGGGCCAGGTTCCCGTCGGGAACCCAGGCCTGGCTGGCCTCCGGGACCAGCCGGCCTGACGGGGCGAGGAAGCGGCTCACCCCCGGAAAGCAGAGTTCCACGGGCCGGCCCGCCCCCAGACGGATCTGGAGGAGGGGGCCCAGCTCAGGGATCTCATCCTGGGGCAGGCGCCGTTCCAGATCGGGCGGCAGGAGGGCCCGGAGGGACGGGGGCAGGAGCGGAGCCACGGCCATCCTCCTTACGGTGAGGCCTGAAGAAGGCGCACCTCGAAGGGGCGCCCGCGGACAACCCGCTCCAATCTATGCCCCGGCCGGGCCTCTTCGCGCGCCGGCCCGCACGCGAACAGCCCCTGCCCGGTCTGGCGGCCCGGGGACGACCTGAGCCTGACGGGGCTCCCGGCGCCAGGCGAGGCCGCCCGCCCCACCGGCGCCTAAGAGGGCTGGCCGTTCTCCCCGCCGGTTGAGAGGGTCACCGGCTCGCCGTAGGCGGGCCCCCGGTGGAGCACGTAGCCGCACTCGGGGCAGGTGACCTCGGCGGCGTCATCGTCCAGGAACTCGGCTTCCACCACCAGGGGCGTCTGGCAGTGGGGGCACTCGAGCTCAGCCATCTCCGCCTCATCGTACCCGTAGAGGTCCGCCTCCACCTCAAAGAGGTCGTCGTCCACCGCCTGGAGGTAGCCCGAGAGCTCCTCCAGCTCCCGGCGGACCCCGTCCACCTCGGTGTGGAGCGCCTCCAGCGCCTCCAGCACCGAGGTGAGCACCGCCTGCAGGCCCTCCTGGTCCCCGACCTGCCGGCCCTGGAGCATCCCTTTGGCGTACGCGATTCTCTGCCCGGCCTCCGACATGGATCGCCCTCCCCCCGTGGCGTCGGGGTTAATCTCTGCCGGAGGGGGCCGGGTCATACCAGGGAGCTCACGCCCGGGAGAGGTACTCGCCCGTCCGGGTGTCCACCCGGATCACGTCGCCGATCTCGACGAAGAGGGGCACCTGCAGCTCCAAGCCCGTCTCGGTGGTGGCCGGCTTGGTCCCGCCCGTGGCCGTGTCGCCCTTGAAGCCCGGCTCGGTGTGGGTCACCGTCAGCTCCACGACCGTGGGCAGCTCCACCCCGATGGGCTGGCCCTGGTAGAACTGAACGAGGATGTTCATGTTCTCCTTGAGGAAGCCCGTCGCCGTCCCCAACTGCTCGCTGGTAAGGGTGATCTGGTCGTAGCTTTCGGTATCCATGAAGACGTATTCGTTCCCGGTGCTGTAGAGGTACTGCATCTCCCGGGTCTCGACGATGGCCCGGTTCACCTTCTCCCCAGCCCGGAAGGTCCGCTCGAAGACCTGGCCCGTCTTCACGTTCTTCAGCTTGGTCCGCACGAAGGCGGCACCCTTGCCCGGCTTGACGTGGAGGAACTCGACGACGCTGTAAACCTCGCCGTCCACTTCAATGGTCAGCCCTGTGCGCAGATCGTTGACGGAGATCAAGCCGATTCTCCTTTCCCGCCCCTGAACTTACCCGATTTCCAGGAGCTCTTTCGACGACTGGGTGAGGATGCGGCACCCGTCCTCAGTCACCTGGACCAGGTCCTCGATGCGGACGCCGCCCCATCCCGGCAGGTAGACCCCCGGCTCCACCGAATGGACCATGCCCGCCTCCAGGGGCTGGGAGGGAGCGGTCCGGTTGAGGCGGGGCGGATCCTCATGGACCTCCAGCCCCACGCCGTGCCCCAACCCGTGGCCGAACTGGTCGCCGTAGCCGGCCGCCTCGATGACCGCCCGGGCCGCCTGGTCGACGGCCACCTGATCGGCCCCGGCCTTCACCGCCTGCAGGGCCGCCTCTTGCGCCCGGAGGACCAGCTCGTAGATCTCCCGGGCCCGGCCGTCGGCCTTGCCGATGACGACGGTCCGGGTGATGTCCGAGCAGTACCCGTCCACGATGCACCCGAAGTCGAGGACGACCAGCTGGCCCGCCTGCAGGACCGCATCGGTGGGCCGGGCATGGGGAAGGGCCCCCCGGGGACCGGCGGCCACAATCGGGTCGAAACTCACCCCGTCCGCTCCCTGCCGGCGCATGAAGAACTCCAGCTCCAGGGCCACCTCCCGCTCGGTGATGCCCGGCCGGAGCACCTGGAGGATCCGCTCGAAGGCGGCATCGGCTAGCCGGCACGCTTCCTGGATCCGGGCCAGCTCCTCGGGCTCCTTCACCGCCCGCAGGCGCTCCACCACGGGCCCGACGGGCTTCCAAGCCACCCCTTCAGCGGCCGCCTGCAAGGCCTCCAGCTGCTGGTAGGTGACGTGGGCCTTCTCAAAGCCCACCTCCCGCAGGTTGAGCTCGGCCAAGACCTGCTTCAAGGTCTCGCCGAACCGGTCGAAGCGGCGCACCTCGAAGGCGGGCGCCTGCTCCTTGGCCTGCTCCACGTAGCGGAAGTCCACCAGCAGGAGCTGCCGGTCGGCGGTGATGAGCACGTACCCGGCCGTGCCCCAGAAGCCGGTTAGGTACCGGCGGTTGTAGGGCGAGCCGACCAGCAAGGCGGGGACCCCTTCCTGGGCCAGGATCGCCCGGAGCCGTTGGAGCCTTCCTTCTGTCATAACCCTAGCCTCCTCCGATCCGAGGCCCCACGGGCCTCGCCGCCCGTAACCGTTCGCTGCCGGCCCGCCTGGCACCTTCTGGCAGGCTCACGCCCCCACCTGGGCCTGGCGGTCCAGGGCCTCGGCCAGCAGCGGCGGTGCCACCTCCACCCCCACCCGGGGCGCGCCGGGCGCCTCCAGGAGGACGAACCGGGCCTGACCCCGCCGGGCCTTCTTGTCCCGCCCCAGGGCCTGGAGGAGGGCCGGGCGGAGGCTGAGGTCGTGGAGCTCGGGGGCGTCCACGGGGAGGTCCAACCGCCGCAGGAGGCGGACCACCCGCCGGGTCCACTGGGGATCCAGGCCCATCACCCGCTCCGAGAGGAGGAGCGCGGTCACCAAGCCGATGGCCACCGCCTCCCCGTGGAGGTACCGCCCGTACCCGGTCACCTGCTCCAGGGCGTGTCCCACGGTGTGGCCCAGGTTAAGGATGGCCCGGAGGCCCGCCTCCCGGGGATCCCGGCTGACGGTGGCCGCCTTCAGCCGGATGGCGGTGGCGATGAAGGGCTCCCAGGCGCTCAAGCCCCCCTCCACCTGTTCCTCCAGCTCCCCCACGGGCTCGGGGCCGGCGAGGAGGAGGGCCTTCACCACCTCGGCCATGCCGGCGGCCAGCTCCCGGCGGGGGAGGGTCGGCAGGAGGGCCGGATCGGCCAGGACCAGGCTCGGGTGGTGGAAGGCGCCCACCAGGTTCTTCCCCTGGGGCAGGTTGACCCCCACCTTTCCCCCGACCGCCGCATCCACCTGGGCCAGCAGGGTGGTGGGCATGGCCACCCAGCGGACGCCCCGCAAGAAGGTGGCCGCTCCGAAGCCGGCGGTGTCGCCCACGACGCCCCCGCCGAAGGCGATCACCGTCCCCCGGCGGTCCAGCCCCGCCTCCAGGGCCGCCTCCCAGATGGCGGCCACCGCCGCCGGCTCCTTGGCCGCCTCCCCGTCACCCATCCAGTGCCAGCGAATGGTCCACCCTGTGGCGGCCAGGGCCTGATCGAGCCGGGATTGGTAGGCCCGGAGGGGGGCCTGGCTCACCACCAGGGCGGGGCCCTCCAAGCCCGCCTCCACCAAGCACTCCCCCGCCTCGTCCAGTAAGGTGGGCCGGAGGTGGACGCCGTATCCCGGCCCATGGGGGTCGGGCCGGACCACCGCCTGGGGCCGGCGGGACCACCAGGCGGCCAGCTCCCGGGCGATGGCCTCCACGGAGCGCTGGTCCACCGCAATCCGGTGGTCGGCCAGGGCGTAGGCGGGCCGGCGCTCTTCGTAGAGCCGGGCCAGCCCCGCCTCACCCAACCCCTCCACCAGGGGCCGCCCCGGGTGGCCGGCGATCCGCTGCCAGGCCTGCCCGAAGGGGAGGTCGAGCCAGACGGCCACGTCGGCCGGTCCCAGAAGCTGGCGGGCCTGGGGCTGGGTCCAGGCGCCGCCCCCCAGGGCGATCACCTGGCCCCCCCGGGCCAGCACCTCCGCCAGGGTCTCCATCTCCCAGCGGCGGAAGGCGGCCTCCCCTTCCTGGCGGAAGAGCTCGGGGATGGAGCGCCCGCTCCGCTGGACGATGGCCTCGTCCAGGTCGACGAAGGGCAGGCCCAGCTCCCGGGCGACCGCCCGTCCCACCGAGCTCTTCCCCGCCCCACTGAAACCCACCAGAAGCAGGTTGGCCGGCCGGAGGGCCAGCTGGCCCGGGGCGGCCAGCTGGGCCGGATCCAGGGCGCTCATCAGTACCCCTCCAAACGGGACCGGTAGGCGGCGAAGGCCGCCTCCATCTCCTGGACCGTGTCGCCGCCGAACTTCTCCACCCAGGCGACGGCCAGCTCCCAGGCGACCACCGCCTCCCCCACCACCGCGGCCGCGGGGAGCGCGCAGGTATCGCTCCGCTCGATGGCCGCCTCCACCGGTCCCTTCTCCTCCACATCCACCGACGGAAGGGGCCGGTAGAGGGTGGGGAGCGGCTTCATGGCCGCCCGGACCACCAGGGGCGCGCCGTTGGTCACGCCGCCTTCCATCCCCCCCGCCCGGTTGGTCGCCCGGTAGTACCCCCCGGCGGGGAAGTGTCCCGGCACGGGCGGAGGCTGGGGCCCTTCGGCCCCATCCCTGTAGTAGATGGGGTCGTGGACCCGGGAGCCAGGCAGGGCCGCGGACGCCCAACCATCGCCCACCTCCACCCCCTTGATGGCGGGGATGCTCATCAGGGCCCCGGCCAGCCGGCTGTCCAGGCGCCGGTCCCACTGGGCATAGCTTCCCAGACCCGGGGGGACCCCCTCCACCCGCACCTCAAAGAGCCCCCCGGCCGTCTCCCCCGCCGCCTTCAGCTCGTCGATCCGGGCCACCATCCGCTGGCTCGCCTCGGGATCGGCGCAGCGGACGGGGGAGCTCTCGGCCGCCTCCGCCAGCTCCGCCACCGACCGCTGGGCCAGCAGGTTCCGGTCGGCCTCCACACCCCCCAGCATGATCACATGGCCCACCAGGCGCAGGCCAAAGGCCTCCACCAGCAGCCGGGCCAAGGCTCCGGCGGCCACCCGCGCGGCCGTCTCCCGGGCGCTGGCCCGCTCCAGCACGTTCCGCAGGTCCCGGTGGCCGTACTTCATCCCCCCGGCCAGGTCCGCGTGGCCGGGGCGGGGCCGGGTGACCCGGCGGGGCACCTCCCGGCCTTCAGGCAGGGGATCGGGACCCATCACCTCGGCCCAGTTGGCAAAGTCGCGATTGGGGATCTCCAGCGCAATGGGGGTCCCCAAGGTGACCCCGTGGCGGATCCCCGAGAGGATCCGCACCCGATCCTGCTCGATCTTCTGGCGGCGCCCCCGGCCGTAGCCCTGCTGGCGGCGGAAGAGCTGGCGGTCAATGGCCTCCCGGTCCACCCGGAGGCCGGCAGGCATCCCGTCCACCACCACCACCAGGCTGGGCCCGTGGGACTCACCGGCCGTCAGGTAACGGAGCGGCACAGCCTCGCCCCCTTCCAAAGGGTGGTAGCCCCATTCCACGACCGCCCGCCCCCTTCCTTCGGGACGGGCGGTTCAGGAGGTGCGGAGCTGCCACGCGTCCCGGTCGATCCGGCCCTGCCAGAGGAGGAGCCGCATCACCAGCCGCTCCAACAGCCGCACCAAACGGGTGTGGGGGAGCTCCCGGCGGCTCACCGGGTTGACCAAGACGGTGACGAACCCTGACCGGCGGCCACCCAAGACATCGGTGAAGAGCTGGTCGCCCAGGATGGCCGTCTCGTGGGGCTGGGTGCCCAGGAGGCGGGCCGCCTCCCGGAAGCCCCGCCGGCGAGGCTTGCTGTAGCTTTCGATCCAGGGAATGCCCAGGCGTTGGGCCGTCAGCCGGACCCGGCGGGGCCGGCCGTTGGAGAGGATGCAGAGCCTCATCCCCGCCTCTTGGGCCCGGCGGAGCCAGTCCAGGACCGCCTCGGCCGGGTCGGTGCGGCCGTAGGCCACCAGGGTGTTGTCCAAGTCCAAGACCAGCCCGCGCACGCCCCGGCGCCGGAGCCGCTCCAGGTCGACGGCCGTCAGGCTGGGGTAGATCTCGTCGGGTGTGAGCAGATGGAGCACGGAGGCCCTCCTTCCCGTGCCCCAGTATAGCATGGCCTGTCCAGCGGGCGGATCCCCCGAGGGGGCGGTCGCCGCCCTGGCGGCGACCGGCGGGGCGCGGGCCCAGGGCGTTAGGTCCCTTGGGCCAGCTGGCGCTGGAGCTTGCCCAGGGCCCGCTTCTCGATGCGGGAGACGTAGGAGCGGGAGATGCCCAAACGGCGGGAGATCTCCCGTTGGGTATGGCGCAGGCCGTCCCTCAGCCCGTAGCGGAGCTCCAGCACCCGCCGTTCCCGGCTGGACAGGATCCCCAGCTTCTGGCGGAGCTGCTGGCTCTCCACCTGGGTCTCCACCCGTTCGGCCACCTCCGAACCGTCGCTCCCCAAAACGTCCATGAGGCTGATCTCGTTCCCTTCCTTGTCGGTGCCGATGGGGTCGAAGAGCATCACTTCGCCCCGGAGCTTCCGGGTGGCCCGCAGGTGCATGAGGATCTCGTTCTCGATGCACCGGGCGGCGTAGGTGGCCAGGCGGGTGTTCTTGGAGGGATCGTAGGTCTGGACGGCCTTGATCAGCCCGATGGTCCCGATGGAGATCAGGTCCTCGCTCTCTTCCCCGGTGTTCTCAAACTTCTTCACCAGGTGGGCCACCAGCCGCAGGTTGTGCTCGATCAGCCGGTTGCGGGCTTCCTCGCTGCCGGCACGCATCTCCTGGAGCAGCCGCTGCTCCTCCTCGGGCGACAGCGGCAAGGGGAAGGTGTGGTGGCCCGTCACGTACCCTGTCAGGGTCCCCAGACCGCCAAAGAACAAGGAGAGGATGGTGCTGACCGGTTCCATCCGCAGGTTCCCTCCACCTTGGCGCGCCGGCCCATCCCTGGCAGGCCGGACCGCTGAGCGTCTGACTCTACCCTATGAGGTGGAGGAAAGGGGGGTGCCTGGCCGCCGGGCCCGTCAGTACCCCAGCCGCTGGCGGGCCCGGACGTGCTGGTTGAAGGTCCGGCTGAAGACGTGGCCCCCCCGCCCGTCGGCCACAAAGTAGAGGTAGTCCACGTTGGCCGGCTGGAGGACCGCCTCCAGGGAGGCCCGGCCCGGGCTGGCAATGGGCCCCGGCGGCAGCCCCCGGTACCGGTAGGTGTTGTAGGGGGAGTCGATCCGGAGGTCCGCGTAGGTGAGGCGGACCCGGGGCTGCTCCATCACGTACTTGACGGTGGGGTCGGCCTGGAGGGGCATGTTCCGGGCCAGGCGGTTGAGGAAGACCGCGGCGATGAGCGGGCGCTCCTCGTCCAGAACCGCCTCCTTCTCCACGATGGAGGCCAAGGTGACCACCTGGTGGACGGTCATCCCCATGGCCTGGGCCCGCTGGGCCAGCTGCATCTCCTCGGCCACCTGGAGGAAGCGGTCCACCATGGTCCGGATGGCCAGGGCCTCGTCGCCCACGGCCAGCTGGTAGGTGTCGGGGAAGAGGTACCCTTCCAGGGACGGGGTGGGCCGGCTGCCCACCAAGGCAGTCAAGGGCGAGTTGGCGCCGTAGACCAGCCGCTCATCGGAGGCCAGCTCGATGAAGCGCTGGGCGCTGCCGATGCCCTCCACCTCCAGCCGGGCCCCGATCTCCCGGAGGTTGAACCCTTCTGGAATGAAGGCCCGGCGGGTGGCCACCCGCCCGGCGGCCAGCTGATCCAGCACCGCGGGGAGGGGCATGGCCGGATCGAGGAGGTAGTAGCCGGCCTTGAGGGAGTCGTCGATCCCCTCCACCCGGCTCAAGAGCTCGAAGAGCCGGCTGCTCCGGATGATGCCCTGCTCTTCCAGGAGGCGGCTGATCTCCCGGGAGGAGGCCCCTTCCGGAATCTGGACCAAGACGGCCGAGCTCTGGCTGGCCATGGGCATGGTGAGGCTGTGCACGATGAAGAGGGCCAGGGCGCCCAGGAGGCAGGCCCCCCAAAAGAGAAAGACCACCGCCCGGCCCACGCGGGCAGCGACGCTCCCCAGGTCGGTTCCCCGCACGCCTGCCAGCGGCCACGCCCCCCCTTGGTCGTGGCGCCCCACCGCTGTTCCAGCCCACCGCATCGGCATGAGCACGATCCCCCTGTCGGTGCGTTGCCCCTCGCCGAACATTAGAGGATGCTATTCGGGTCTCCCGGCGCCAAATCCTCTTGACGCCCCCCGTCCATGCCCGCCGGAGGGGCCGCCCCGGCCCTGCGCCGGGCCCGCTGGGCCTCAAGAAACCCCTGCAGGATCAAGACGGCCGCCGCTTGGTCCACCAGCTCCCGGCGCCGCTCCCGGCGCAAGCCCCCCTCCAGGAGGGCCTGTTCCGCTTGCCGGGTGGTCAAGCGCTCATCCCAGAAGACCAAGGGCAGGCCGAGGCTCGCCTCCAGGCGGGCGGCCAGCTTCTGGACCCGGGAGGCCTCGGGGCCCAGGCTCCCGTCGGTCCGGCGGGGCAGGCCGACCACCACCCCCACCACCCGGTGGCGGCGGGCCACCTCCCCCACCCGAGCCAGCCACCCTCCCGCCTGCCGGTCGATCACCCCCGCGCCCGAGGCGACCACCTGCAGGGGGTCACTCACGGCCAGGCCCACCCAGCGGCGCCCCACGTCCAGCCCCAAGAGGGGGCCCTCGGCCGGAACGGTCACCTTCAGGCCTCCTGATCCGACGACTCGAAGCGCTTCAGGTACTGCTCCACGATCTCCTCCAGGAGTTCATCCCGCTCCAGGGCGCGGATCTGCTTGCGCGCTTCCCGGTAGGTGGTGATGTAGGCCGGGTCCCCCGAGAGCAGGTAGCCCACCAGCTGTCCGGTGGGGTCGTAGCCCTTCTCCTTGAGCGCGGTGTAGACCAGGCGGAGGACATCTTCGGTCCGGGGCTGGCCCTCCAGGTCCACCCGGAACCGCATGGTCTCCCCGCTCATCTCCTCGTGCTCCCGCCGGGCCATGGACACCCCCCCTGCCGCCTACGGCTCCCCGGGGGTCGGACCATCCCCTGCCAGGCCGGCCGCGGCCCCCAGCTGAGCCTTCAGTGTCTCCTTGCCGACGGCCAGGGCCTGCTCCAGGCGCTCGGGCTGCCGGCCACCCGCCTCGGCCATGTCAGGCCGGCCGCCCCCGCCGCCGCCCACCTCCTTGGCGGCTGCCTGGACCACCCGCCCGGCGTGGAAGCCCTTGGCCACCAGGTCGGGGGTGGCCATGGCCACCAGCTGCACCCGGCCGTCCCGCTCGGTGCCCAGGAGGACCGCCGCGGAGCGGAGCCGTTCCCGCACCCGGTCGCCCATGGCCCGGAGCTGCTCCTTCCCCAGGCCGGGCAGGGACGCGACCACCACCGCCGCCCCGTTGACCCGCTCCGCCCGCTCCAGGAGCTGGTCGGCCAGGGAGGTGGCCTGCTGGTCCAGCATCTTCTGGAGTTTCCCTTGGAGCTCTTCCACCTGCGCGGCCAGCCGCTCCACCTGCTGGGGGACCTGATCGCGGGTGGTCCCCAGGAGGCGGGCCAGGCGGTCCCACCCCTCGTCCAACTCGGTCACCAGCTTGAGGGTCCCGTGCCCGGTGAGGGCCGTGATTCGGCGGACGCCGGCGGCCACGCTCCCCTCCTGGATGATCTTGAAGGGGCCCACCTGGGCCGAGGAGTGGACGTGGGTGCCGCCGCAGAGCTCCTTGGAGTACTCGCCGATGGCAACCACCCGCACCCGCTCGCCGTACTTCTCATCGAAGAGGGCGATGGCCCCCGCGGCGATGGCCTCCTCGTAGGCCATCTCCGTCGTGGTGACGGGCAGCGCCTGGAGGATCCGATGGTTCACCTCTTCCTCCAGCTCCCGCAGCTGGCCCCGATCCAGGCCCTGGAAGTGGGTGAAGTCAAAGCGGAGGTACTCGGGGTGGACCAGGGAGCCCGCCTGGTGCGCGTGCTGGCCCAAGGCGTCCCGCAGGGCTTGGTGGAGCAGGTGGGTGGCCGTGTGGTTCCGGGCCGTGTCCCAGCGGTGGTGGGCATCGACGGTGGCCAGAACCACCTCGTCCCGCCGGATCCGCCCCGAGCGGACCCGGCCCCGGTGGACCACCACGCCGGCGACGGGCCGCTGGACATCCTCCACCTCCACCTGGCCCCCAGGGCCCGTAAGGGTCCCCCGGTCCGGTACCTGGCCGCCGCTTTCCGCATAGAAGGGCGTCCGGTCCAGGACGATCTCCACCTGATCGCCCGCCCGGGCCTCGACCACGGGCTGGCCGTCGACCAAGAGCGCGAGGACCTGGGCCTCCTCCTCCAGGCGTTCATAGCCGGTGAAGCGGGTGGGGGGCACCTCCCGGGCCAGCTCCGCGTACCGCTCCACCCCCGGCTTGCCCATGTAGCCGGTGGCCTCCCGGGCGGCCCGGGCCCGGCTCCGCTGGAGCTCCATCTGCTGCTGGAAGCCGGCCTCGTCCACCTCCACCCCCCGGGCGGCGGCCAGCTCCTTGGTCAGCTCCACCGGGAAGCCGTAGGTGTCATAGAGCCGGAAGACCTGCTCGCCGTCCAAAACCTTGGTCCCCTGCGCCTCCACCCGGTTGAGGGCCTCCTCCAGGAGCTGGACCCCTTGGTCCAGGGTCTCCCCGAAGCGGCGCTCCTCCCAATCGATCACCTGCCGGATGTGCTCCTGCTGGGCAAGCAGCTCGGGGTAGCCCGCCTTCATCTGCTCCACCACCCGGCCGACCAAGGCGCCGAGGAAGGGCTCCTCCAGCCCCAAGAGCCGGCCGTGGAGGGCGGCCCGCCGGAGGAGCCGCCGGAGAACGTAGCCCCTTCCCTCGTTGCTGGGCAAGACCCCGTCGTAGACCAGGAAGACAATCCCCCGCAGGTGATCGGTGATCACCCGCAAGGAGACATCCTTTTCCGGATCCGCACCGTACCGGGTGCCGGCCAGCCGGGCCACCTCGTCCAGGATGGGCCGGACCAGATCCACCTCAAAGATGGAGCCCACACCCTGGAGAATGCTGGCCGCCCGCTCCAGGCCCATGCCTGTGTCGATCCCCTTCTGCTCCAAAGGCGTCAGCTGGCCCGCTTCATCCTGGTAGAACTGGATGAAGACCAGGTTCCAGATCTCCATGAAGCGCTCGCAGTCGCAGCCCGGGCGGCAGTCATCCCGCCCGCAGCCGAACTGGGGCCCCCGGTCGTAGTGGATCTCCGAGCAGGGCCCGCAGGGCCCCACCCCAATCTCCCAAAAGTTGTCCTCCTTGCCCAGGCGGACGATCCGTTCCCGGGGCAGGCCGATCTGCTCATGCCAAATCTGGAAGGCCTCGTCGTCGTCCAGGTAGATGGTGGCCCACAGCCGCTCCCGGGGCAGCTCCATCCGCTCGGTGACGAACTCCCACGCCCAGCGGATGGCCTCCTCCTTAAAGTAGTCGCCGAAGGAGAAGTTCCCCAGCATCTCAAAGAAGGTGGCGTGCCGGTCGGTGGAGCCCACGTTCTCGATGTCGCCGGTCCGGAGGCACCGCTGGTAGGTGGTCACCCGGCGGACGTCGGGCGTCTCCGTCCCCATGAAGTAGGGCTTGAACTGGACCATGCCCGCCGACGTGAGGAGGATGGTGGGGTCGTTCTTGGGCACCAGGGAGCTCCCCGGCTTGTGGGCATGGCCTTTGGACACGAAGAAGTCGATGAACGCTTGCCGTAGCTCGTCCGCGGTCCACCGGACCATGGGGCAACCTCCTTGCAGCCGCTCCGGGTACAGACAATGAAACCGCCGTGGCCTCCTCCCGTCGTGGCGTCCGGGCAGGCGCCGGATGGCGGTCGACTGAGGGTCAAAGATCATCCCTATGGTACCTTCTGACTTCAAAGGCTGTCAACCGCCAGCCGGAGACCGCTCAGAGAGCGGCCGATCTCCCAGACGACGGCCCCCACCGGCACCGCCAGGAAAAGCCCGGCCACCCCGGCCACCTGACCCCCGCCCAAGACCAAGAGCATGACGGCCAGGGGGTGGAGGCCCATGGTCCGGCCCAGGAGCCAGGGGGAGATGAGGCTCGCCTCCAGCTGGTGGATGGCCAGCATCCCCACCAGGGCCCACCCGGCCGTGGCCGGCCCTTCCTCCAAGGCCAGGAGCACCCCGGGGATCCCCCCGAGGAGGGGCCCGAAGTAGGGGATCACCTCGAAGATGCCGGCCACCAGGCCGGCGAAGAGGGCGAAGGGCACGTGGAGGAGGCGGAGGAGGAGGCCGGTGAGGCTCCCCACCACCACCGCCACCAAGAGCTGCCCCCGCACGAAGGAGCCCAGGAGGTGCCCCAGCCGGTCCAACAGGCGGCTCACCTCCCGGTGGGGCCCGGGCGGCAAGGGGTCCAGGACGGCCGCCCGGAACCGGGGCCCGTCTCGGAGCAGGTAGTAGGCAATGATGGGGCTCAGGGCCAGCTGGAGCGCGTGGCTCACCAGCCCCAGGAGCCACTCGTCCAAGCGGGTGGCGATCCGGACCACCCAGGCCCGGAGAGCCTCACCGACGCTGGCCGCGACCGCCGGCCAGGGCGGCCCGAAGCGCTCCAGCCGGGCGAGAAACCAGTCGATCTGCTCGGTGGCCGCCTGGCCCAAAGGCGAGATCCGCCCCAGAAACCGGTCCACCTCGTCCATCACCGTGGGCAAGACGGTGGCGAAGAGGGCCAAGCCGACCGCGCCCGCGGCGGCGAAGCCCAGGAGGATGGCCACCTGCCGGGGGACCGCCCGGCCCTCCAGGTACGCCACGAGGGGCTGGAGCAAGGCGGCCAAGAGGACCGCGACGCCGAAGGCGAGGAAGAGCCCCCGGAAGGCCCAAACAAAAAGCAGGCCTGCCAGGAGGATGCCGCCCAGCAGGCCCCAGCGCGGGCGCCCTCCCACCGAGCTTCAGCCGACCAGCTGCCGAAGCTGGGCGAGCCCCGCCCGCCCCGCGTCCACCGCTTTGGCCCAGCCCGAGGCCGCGCTCGCCGTGGCCCGGCCCACCCCCGACCGCCGGCGGACCCGGGCCCAGAGCCGCCCGGCCCGCCGGGACCGGGGCGGTTCTTGAGGCCGGGTCAGGTAGAGGGTGGCGGCCACGCCCAGGAGCATGCCCGCCATCATCCCCCGCATCGCACGCGAGAACACGTCGGTCCCCCCTTGCCAGCCACCGTCGGCACCGGGGCTGCCTCCCTAGTATGGAGCAAGGACGGACCCGCCACGCCCCCGCCGGCCGCCTAGACCTCGGAGGTTGCTGGCACCGGAGGGGTCTCGTGGCTGGCGGGCAGGGGCCGGGCGATCACCCCGCCGCCCAAGACCCGATCCTCCTGGTAGAAGACGATGGCCTGGCCCGGGGTGATGGCCCGCTGGGGTTCCCGGAAGCGGACCCTCGCCCGGTCGGCCGTCAGGGGCTCGATCAGGACCGGCGCCTCCGGCGCCCGGTAGCGGATCTTGGCCTGGGCCTCCACCGGCCCCTCCAGCCCTGGCACCGCCACCCAGTTGAGGGCCTCCACCTCCAAGGCGTGCCCGTACAGCTCCTCCCGAGTCCCCACCACCAGCCGGTTCCGGGCCGCGTCCACCTCCAGCACGTAAAGCGGCTCGCCCGCGGCGATCCCCAGGCCCTTCCGCTGGCCGACGGTGTACCGGATGGCCCCCTGGTGGGTCCCCAGCCGCTCCCCCTTCCGGTTGACGATGGGGCCCGGCCGGGCCGCTCCCGGCGCCCGCCGCTCCAAGAAGCCCTTCAGGTCCCGGTCGGGGATGAAGCAGATGTCCTGACTCTCCCCCTTGCTTGCCACGGGCAGCCCCCGCTCCCGGGCCATCGCCCGGACCTCCTCCTTGGTGTAGCCGCCCAGAGGGAAGAGAACGTGGGCCAGCTGCACCTGGGTCAGGCCGTAGAGCGCGTAGGTCTGATCCTTCGCCCCGTCAACCGCCTTCTTCAGGAGGTACCGGCCCCGCTGGGGGTCGTAGGCCACCTGCGCGTAGTGGCCGGTGGCCACGTACTGGGCGTCCAGCTCCCGGGCCTTCTCCAGCAGGGCGCCGAACTTCACCCGGTCATTGCACCAGATGCACGGGTTGGGGGTGCGGCCCCGGAGGTACTCCCGGGTGAAGGGGTCGATCACTTCCCGGGTGAAGAGGTCTTGGAAGTTGAGGACGTAGTAGGGTATGCCCAGGATTCTGGCCACCCGGCGGGCATCCTCCACGGCCGAGAGGGAGCAGCACCCCCCGTCATGGTGGATGGGCAGGTCTTTGGGCCAGAGCTGCATGGTCACCCCGATCACTTCGTATCCCTGCTCCAGAAGGAGCGCGGCGGCCACCGAGCTGTCCACGCCACCGCTCATGGCCGCCAACACCCGTGCGCCCATGGCTCCACCTTCTCTCCCAAGTCTGTCCCCCCAGCGCGCCCCCTCAGGCGAGGGACGCCCCGTGGACCTTCCGGAGCTGCGCCACCGTCCGGGGCAGGATCTCCAGCACCCGGGCCACCTCGGCCTCGGTGGTGGCCGTTCCCAGGCTCAGCCGGAGGCCGCTCCGGGCCAGCTCCACCGGCAACCCGCAGGCCAAGAGCACGGGGGAGGGCTCGAGGGAGCCCGACGTGCAGGCGGACCCGCTGGAGGCGGCCACCCCTTCCAGATCCAGCCGCATGAGGAGGGATTCGCCGTCGATGCCGCCTTCAAAGACGAAGCTGGCCAGCCCCGGCAGGCGCTGGGACGGGTGGCCCGTGAGGCGGGCGCCGGGGACCGCCTCCAACACCCCGGCAATGAGCCGGTCCCGGAGGACCTCCAGCCGGGAGGCCACTTGGGCCCGCTCCTGGACCGCCAGCTCCAAGGCCCGGGCGAGCCCCACCACGCCCGCCACGTTCTCCGTCCCCGCCCGGCGGCTCCGCTCCTGGCCCCCGCCGTGGATCAGCCGGGCCAGCTCCACCCCCTGGCGCACGTAGAGCACCCCGGCCCCTTTGGGTCCGCCGAACTTGTGGGCCGACAGGGTAAGGAGGTCGCACCCCAAGGCCCGCACATCCACGGGGAGCTGCCCCGCCGCCTGGACCGCGTCGGTGTGGAAGAAGGCGCCCGCGGCGTGGGCCAGGCGGGCCAGCTCGGCCACGGGCTGGAGGGTCCCCACCTCGTTGTTGGCCATCTGGATGGACACCAGGAGGGTCTCGTCGTCCAGGACCTGGGCCAGGGCTTCGGGCGCCACCCGGCCCGTCTCGTCCACGGGCAGCTCCGTCACCCGGAACCCCTGCTGGGCCAGGAACCGGGCCGTCTCCAGGACGGACGGGTGCTCCACCCGGGAGACCACCAGGTGGCGGCCCCGGTGGCGGTAGGCCCAAGCGATCCCCACCAGCGCGGTGGTGTTGGCCTCGGAGCCTCCGGAGGTGAAGAGGATTTCGCCCGGCTTGCAACCCAAGAGCCCGGCCACGGTGGCCCGGGCCCCGTCCAGGGCGTGCCGGGCCGCTTGCCCCTCGGCATGAAAACTGGAGGCGTTGCCGTACACCTGGGTGAGGTACGGCAGCATCGCCTCCAGAACCTCGTGCCGGAGGGGGGTCGTGGCGGCGTGGTCCATGTAGATCCGCACCGCACCCGCCCCTTTCAGGCCTGGCGGCCTAGATGGAGTAGACGTACCCCCCTGCCCGGGCCTGCAAGCGTTTGGTCTCCCGGACCAGGTCGGCCAGGCTGGTCTCGTCCAAGACCTCATTCATCTTGGCGGCCAGGCGCTGCCAGAGCACCTGGACGGCGCACCGGGTCACCTGGCTGCACGCGTCCAGGGAAGTGGGGTTGTGGACGCACTCCATGGGCGCCACCGGCCCCTCCAGCGCCCGGACGATGTCACCCACCGGCGTCTTCTCGGGAGGCTGGGCCAGCTCGTACCCGCCCTGGGCGCCCCGCACGCTCTGCACCAGCCCGGCCTTGCGCAAGATGGCCATCAACTGCTCCAGATACGGCTCAGAAATACCCTGCCGCCGGGCAATCACCTTCAAAGGAATGGGGCCCTCGCCGTACTCCATGGCCAGCTCCAGCATGGCCCGCACACCGTATTCGCCCTTGGTGGAAATCTTCATGGGCTCGCCTCCTCGCTCCAGCGCGGCCAGTTGGTCGGCCCGGCGCCCCGGATAATTCCATGTAAACAGGTCGGAATCGCCCACAGTATACCCCTTGCCCGGGGAGGTGTCAACGAAGGCGGCGAGCCCCCTGCTCGGGCCTCTGCTGCCGCCACGCCTCCAGGCGCCGGGCCAGCTCCCGCTCATACCCCTGGTCCGACGGCTCGTAGTAGCGCCGGCCGGCCAAGGCGCTGGGGAGGTACTCCTGGGGCACGTAGTGCCCGGGATAGTCATGGGGGTAGAGGTATCCCTCGCCGTGACCCAACCGCTTGGCCCCGGGATAGTGGGCGTCCCGCAGGTGGGGCGGCACGGGTAGGGCGCCATGCTCTTTCACATCCTGCCGCGCGGCGGCCAGGGCCCGGTAGGTGGCGTTGCTCTTGGGGGCGGTGGCGATGTAGAGGACCGCTTGGGCCAGGTTGAGGGCCGCTTCGGGGAGGCCCACCACCTCCACCGCCTGCGCGGCGGCCACCGCCACCACCAGCGCCTGGGGGTCGGCGTTCCCTACATCTTCCGAGGCGTGGATGACGATCCGGCGGGCGATGGCCCGGGGATCCTCCCCCGCCTCCAGCATGCGGGCCAGGTAGTGGAGGGCCGCATCGGGATCAGAGCCCCGCATGCTCTTGATGAAGGCGGAGAAGACATCATAGTGCTGGTCGCCTTCCCGGTCATAGCGCAGGGGCGGGGCCTGAAGGGCCGCCTCCACATCGGCCAACTCGATCTGGGTCCGGCCCGCCGCCTCGGCCACCCAGGCCGCGGTCTCAAGGCTGTTCAGCGCCCGGCGGGCGTCACCCCCGGCCGCCCGGAGGAGCCGCTCCCGCGCCCGGTCCTCCAGGGTGAACCGGCCGGCCAGGCCTTTCTCGGACTGGAGGGCCCGCTCGATGACCTGATCGATGTGAGCCGGCTCCAGGGGCTCCAGCCGGAAGAGGCGGCAGCGGGAGAGGAGCGCGCTGTTCACCTGGAAGAAGGGGTTCTCGGTGGTCGCCCCCACCAGGATGATGGTGCCGTCCTCCACCGAGGGCAAGAGGGCATCCTGCTGGGCTTTGTTGAACCGGTGGATCTCGTCGATGAAGACAACGGTCCGCTGGCCGTGGAACCGCCACCGCTCCGCGGCGGCCTCGATCACCCGCCGGAGGTCGGCCACGCCGGAGGTGACCGCGTTCACCTGCTCGAAGTGGGCCCGGCCGTGCCGGGCGATGAGGTGGGCCAGGGTGGTCTTCCCCGTGCCCGGGGGCCCGTAGAAGATCATGGAGCCCAGCCGGCCCCCTTCCAGGGCCAGGCGGAGGGGCCGGCCCGGGCCCACCAGGTCCTCCTGCCCCACCAGCTCGTCCAAGCTTTCGGGCCGCATCCGCGCGGCCAAGGGCGCCTGGCGCGCCCGCTCCTCCCGGGAGGCGATCTCAAAGAGATCCACCGTGACCCCCTCCCCCGGCATACAAAAAGGCCGCGAGGCGAGCCGCTGGCTTGCCTCACGGTCCAAAGAAAGCACCCCGCCGTGCCGCTGGGGACCTGACCGAAGATGAACCTGCTCTCGGCAGGTGGGTGCCCTCCTGCCCGCTTCCGACGTCCCCGCTCAGGGGCATGCCTTCCACGGCCAGAGTTCCAGGCTCCCCGGTTATAGGTGTTGGCTCATACATGGTCAGATTGACCACGCACACGGCAGAGCGACGCTCTCGGCAGGCCCACTATACCACACGGCCAGCCGGTCTGCAACCGCCCTCTTCCCGCCAGTTTCGCGCCGGCCGCCAGGTTCACGACTGGGCGAGCGCCTCGGGGGCCAGGCGGATGTTCAGCTCCCGCAGCTGCGCCTCGTCCACCGGCGAGGGCGCCTCGGTGAGGAGGCAGGACGCGCTGGCCGTCTTGGGGAAGGCGATCACGTCCCGCAGGGAGCTGGCCCCGCACATCAACATCACCAGGCGGTCCAAGCCCGGCGCGATCCCACCGTGGGGCGGGGCGCCGTACTGGAGGGCCTCCAGGAGGAAACGGAAGCGCCGCTGGGCCTCCTCTGGGCCGATCCCCAAGAGGTTGAAGATCCGCTGCTGGACCTCCATCCGGTGGTTCCGGATGGAACCGCTGCCCAGCTCCACCCCGTTGAGCACCAGGTCGTACGATTGGGCCCGGACGGTCAAAGGCTCCGACTCGAGCCGGGGCAGGTCCTCCTCCACCGGCGCGGTGAAGGGGTGGTGCGCGGCCACCAGGCGGCCCTCCCCCTCGCTCACCTCGAAGAGGGGGAAGTCGACGATCCAGGCGAAGGCCCACCGGTCGGGCTCAATCAGGCCCAGGCGCTCACCCAGCTCCACCCGGAGCCGGCCCAAGAGCTCGTTGACGGCGTGGGGCTCGTCGGCGGCCAGAATGGCCAGGTCGCCCACCTCCACCCCCAGGGCCTTCTGGATCCCCTCAAGCACCTCGGGTTCCAGGAACTTGGCCACGGGCGAGCGGACCTCATCGGGCAGGAAGACCATCCAGATGAGGCCCTTGCCCCCCAGCTCCTGGGCCCGGGCCACCAGCTGGTCCAGCCGGCGGCGGGGCCAGTCGGCCTGGCCCGGCAGGCGGATCCCCTTCACCCGGCCGCCCTGGGCCACCGTCTCGGAGAAGACCCGAAACGCGCTGTGCTGGACCGCCTCCGACACGTCCACCAGCTCCAGGCCGAAGCGGAGGTCGGGTTTGTCGGTGCCGTAGCGGTCCATCGCCTCCGCGTAGCTGAGGCGGGGGAGGGGCAGGGGGATCTCCACGCCCAGCACCTCGCGGAAGACGTGGGCGAAGAGGCCCTCGGTCACCGCCAGCACATCCTCCCGGTCGACGAAGGCCATCTCCATGTCGATCTGGGTGAACTCAGGCTGCCGGTCGGCCCGCAGGTCCTCGTCCCGGAAGCACCGGGCGATCTGGTAGTACCGCTCCAGCCCGGCGATCATGAGGAGCTGCTTAAAAAGCTGGGGCGACTGGGGCAGCGCGTAGAAGCTCCCGGGGTGGACCCGGCTGGGCACCAGGTAGTCCCGGGCTCCCTCGGGGGTGCTCCGGGTGAGGATGGGTGTTTCGATCTCCAGGAAGCCCTGCCCGTTCAGGTACTCTCGAACCGCTTGGGTCACCCGGTGGCGGAGGATCAGGTTCCGCTGCATCTCGGGGCGCCGCAGGTCGAGGAAGCGGTAGCGGAGCCGGACGGCCTCGTCCACATCGCCCGGGCGGTCGATGGAGAAGGGCAGCGGGGCCGAAGCGTTGTAGACCACCAGCCGGCTGGCCACCAGCTCCACATCACCCGTGGGGATCTTGGGATTCTCCATGCCCGGCAGGCGCTTGCGGACCTCCCCCTCCACCCGGACGACGTACTCGTTCCGCAGGCGCTCCGCCGCGGCAAAGACCTCCTCCCCCACCTCCTGGGGGTTGAAGACCACCTGGGCCAGCCCGCTCCGATCCCGAAGATCGACGAAGATCAACCCGCCGTGGTCACGGCGGCGATGGACCCACCCGTTGAGGGCCACCTGCTGGCCCACATGCTCCAGCCTGAGCTCGCCGCATCCCATGCGGGCCAGCTGCACCCGCTTCCCTTCGGTTCCATCGCTCATGGGCGTCACCTCCGCGGGGCGCCGTCGGTCGCGGCTTCCCGAGATCTGGTCAGGGTCGCAATCAATTGGCCGGCGTCCACGATCTGCTGGGCGCCGGTGGCCATCTCCCGGAGGACCACCTGCCCCTGGGCCCACTCGGCCTCCCCCACCACGACGACCCACTGGGCGCCGGTCCGGCCGGCCACCTTCATCTGGGCCTTGAGACTCCGATCGCCGTACTCGGTGGCCGCCGCAATGCCGGCCCGCCGCAGGCGGAAGGCGAGGATCCGGGCCGCCTCCTGAACGCCCTGGCCCGCCGCGGCCACGAAGACCTCAGGAGGCCGCGCCTGGCCCAGATCGGTCCCCTGCCGCTGAAGGGTGAGGATCACCCGGTCCAGCCCTGAGGCGAAGCCCACCGCCGGCACCGAGGGACCGCCCAGCTCCTGGACCAGCCCGTCGTACCGGCCCCCACCGGCCACCGCGTCCTGGGCGCCCAGGCTCTCCGCGGTGATCTCAAAGACCGTCTTGGTGTAGTAGTCGAGGCCCCGGACCAGGCGGCTGTCCACCCGGTAGGGCACCTGGAGGCGCTCCAGGTAGCGGCGGACCGCGGCGAAGTGGTCGGCGCACACCTCACAGAGGAAGGCCGTCGTCTCCGGCGCCTCCGCGGTGGCCGCCCGGCAGGCCTCGCTCTTGCAGTCCAGGACCCGCAAGGGGTTGGCCTCCCAATTGCGCTGGTGGCTGGGGCACAGGCGCTCCACCCGGGGGCGCAGGTAGTCGAGCAACGCTTCCCGGTAGCGGGGACGGCAGTTGGGGCAGCCGATGCTGTTCAGCCGCAGATCCAGGCCCTGGAGGCCCAAGGATTGGTACAGGTCATAGGGGATGAGGATGGTCTCCGCGTCGGCCGCGGGGTCTTGGGTCCCCAGCACCTCCGCCCCCAGCTGGTGGAACTGGCGGTACCGGCCGGCCTGGGGCCGCTCGTAGCGGAACATGGGGCCCAGGTAGTAGACCTTTACCGGCTGAGGCCCGCTCTCCAGGCGGTGCTCCAGGTAGGCCCGGACCACCGAGGCGGTCCCCTCGGGGCGCAGGGTGAGGCTCCTTCCCCCCCGGTCGGTGAAGGTATACATCTCCTTAGAGACCAGATCGGTCCCCTCACCGATCCCCCGGACGAAGAGCTCCGTCGCCTCCAAAAGGGGCGTGCGGATCTCGGCATAGCCGTGGAGCCGGAAGAGCTCCCGCGCCCGCTCTTCCACCACGTGCCAGATCCGCAGCTCGTCCGGCAGCAGGTCCCGGGTGCCCCGGGGCGCCTGGATCCTCATCTGGGCCGCCCCCTCCGTGGCATGATGACCGCCCAGCGGGCGGCCGATCGTGGAGAAAGGACGGAACCAGCTTGCCTCGGTTCCGTCCTGAGCGATCAAACCCTCGTTCCAAACCCAACCTTCCCGATGAGTCCGGAGACGGGCGGGCCGCTACGGCTGGGCCGCCTCGGCCTCGGGTTCCGCCTCAGGGGCCTCGCCCGCCTGGGAAGAGGCCTCCGCGCCCGCCTGCTCCTCCGAGGCCTCCGCCTCCAGCTCCTCCTGGAGCGCCTGGCGCCGCTGGAGCAGCTCCTGGATCTCCTGGAGCCGGGCCCGCACCTGGGCCGCCTCCTCCTCGCGCCCCATCTGCAGGTAGGTGCCGTACAGGTTAAGGTGGAGGGTCAGGTCATAGGGGCTGAGCTCCGACGCCTTCTGGTAGGCGGCCACCGCCTCATCGTCCCGGTCCGCCTCCCGGAGCAGGTTCCCCAGGAGGAGGTACAGGTCGGGATCCCGGTCAAAGGTGGCCACCGCCTGCTGGGCCGCGACGATGGCCCCCTCCTGATCGCCCTGCCGGTTCAGCACCTGGGCGAGCAGGCCGTGGAGGTAGGGATTCTGGGGGTCGGACGCGATGGCCTGCCGGAAGGCCTCCTCCGCCGCCTCCAGCTCACCCTCGGCCAGGTGGTGGAGGGCCCGCAGGGTGGGGTCGTGGATGACCAGCTGAGCCTCCTCCTGCCGCTCCCGGAGCCACGCCTGGTAGGCCTCCTGCCGTTTCTGGGCCAGGAGCTGGGCCTCGAGCTGCTCCCGCTCCGCCTCAAAGGCCTCCCCCTCGGCCCGGCGCCACGCCACCGCCTGGAGGATCCGGAACCCGTTGGCCGTCTCGACGGGCGGGCTGATCTCGCCCTCGGCCAGCCGGAAGCCCGCCTCCACCAGGGCGGCGGGCAGGGTGGAGGCCCGGGTCACCCAACCCAGGTCGCTCTCGACGGCCTCCCCGTCCGCCGCCACCTCGGCGAAGGTGGCCCCGGCCGCCAGGCGTTCCCGCAGGGCTTCCGCGGTGGCCCGGGCCTCCCTCCAGCCTTCGGCGTCGTCGCGGTCCGCCTCGATGAAGAGCTGCCGCAGGTGGACCGCCTCGTAGGCGCGGGCGACCTCCTCGTCGCTCACCTCCACCTGGGCCGTCACCTGCTCCCGCAGGTTCCGCAGCCGGAGGCTCTCCTCCACCTGGCGGCGGACATGGGTCTCGTTCAGCCCCATCTGGCGGAGGGTGCTCCGGTACGTCTCCCGGTCGGGGAACTGGGCCCGGATGGCGTCCACCTGCTGGTCCACCTCGGCCGGGTCTACGGCCACCTTCATCGCCTTGGCCGCCTGCTGCTGGAGCTGGTAGAGCACCAAATCTTGGAGGGCATCGTAGCGGACAGCCTCCCGGGTGAGCCCGCCCACCCGGGCCCCCTGGGCCTGGAGGAGATCGATGCGGTAGGCCAGCTGGCTGTTGAGCTGGGCCGCCTGGAGGGGCTCACCGTTCACCTCGGCGACGACCGCCGTCGCCCCCGCCGAGCCGCCGCCCCAGAGGTTGACGCCGCCCACGTAGACCAGCGTCCCAACGAAGGTGATGACGACAATGAGGACAATCCACTTGGTGCTGCGGCGCAAGGCTTCAAACATGGTCGTGAAGCTCCCTCCCCGGCCCCCAGTCGGTCAACGCCGGGGCACGGCTTGTACACAGCGCCATTCTAACCGAAGGGCCAGAGCGTGTCAAAGGCAGGCTCTGGGCCGCCCCAAGGCCCTTTTCCCGCCCCGGGAGAGGCCCCGATCGGGCTAAAACTCGCCTTCACTTGAGAGGAGAAGGGTGACGGGCCCATCGTTGACCAGCTCCACATCCATGTGGGCCCCGAAGCGCCCCTGGGCGACGGTGAGCCCCAGCTCCCGCAAGCCCGCCGCCACCGCCTCATAGAGCTCCTGAGCCTTCTCCCCCGACGCGGAGCGGGTGAAGCTGGGGCGCCGGCCCCGCCGGGCGTCCCCGTAGAGGGTGAACTGGGAGACGAGGAGGATGGCGCCCCCCACCTCCTGGACCGACCGGTTGAGGCGCCCCTCGTCGTCGGGGAAGATGCGCAGGCCCGAAAGCTTCCGGACCATCCAGGCCACATCCTCGTCGCCGTCGGTGGTGGCCACCGCCAGGAGGACCAGCAGCCCCCGACCGATGGCCCCCACCGTCTCGCCATCCACCTGGACTGAGGCTCGAGAGACTCGCTGAACGACGGCACGCATCACGTTGGCCGGGCCCGCGAGACCCGGGAGACCCCCTTGATCCGCTGCAAACGCTCAATGATCTCGTTCATTTGCTGGGTGTTCCGGATGTCGACCACCAGGTTGATGTAGGCCATCCTCCCCCGGGTGGTCCGGGCGTTGACCGCTTCAATGTTGGTCTTCCCCTGCTGGGAGACGGCCTCCATCACCTGGGTGAGGAGGTTGGTCCGATCCATGGCCTCCACCTCGATCTCCACGGGGAAGCTCAGCTCTTGGCCGTCGGGCGCCTGGGAGACCCACTCCACCCGGATCTGCCGCTTCTCCCGCTCGGTCAGGGAGCGGACGTTGGGGCAGTCCTGGCGGTGGATGGAGACCCCCCGTCCCCGGGTGATGTAGCCGATGATGGCGTCCCCGGGCACAGGGTTGCAGCACTTGGAGAAGCGGACCAGCGCATGCTCCAACCCCGGCACCCGGACCATCTGGTAGGGCTGGATCCGGCTGCGTCGGCTGGGACGCTGGTGCATGCGGCGCCACCGCTGGCGGAGCTCCTTCACCCGCTCCTCGCCCAGCACCCGGCCCAGGGCCTGGTTGACCGTCCAGGTGCCGAAGCCGATTTGGGCGTAGAACTCCTCCTCGCCCGACAGTCCCGCCCGCTTGGCCGCCTCCTCAATGTGGTCCACGCTCAGGGCGGCCGGATCCACCCCCAGCCGCTTGGCCTCCGCCTCCAGAAGCTCCCGGCCCCGCTGGGCCATCTCCGTCCGGCGGGACTCCTTCAGGTACGCCCGGATCTTGCTCCGGGCCTTGGAGGTCTTGACGAAGGAGAGCCAGTCCTGGCTGGGGGTGGCGCTCTTGGAGGTAAGAATCTCGACAAACTCGCCGTTGCGCAGCTGGTAGTTCAGGGGGACGATCCGCCCGTTCACCTTGGCGCCGGCACAGTGGAGGCCAATGTCGGTGTGGATGGAGAAGGCAAAGTCCACCGGGGTGGACCCGGCGGGGAGGCTCCGCACATCCCCCTTGGGGGTGAAGACGAAGACTTCGTCCTCAAAGAGGTCAATCTTGAGGGTCTCCATGAACTCGTGGGGATCTTTCATCTCCCGGAGCCACTCCATGACCTCCCGGAGCCAGGCCACCTTCTTCTCAAACTCCATGTTGGAGCGGTAGCCTTCCTTATAGAGCCAGTGGGCGGCGATCCCCTTCTCGGCAATGCGGTGCATCTCCCGGGTCCGGATCTGGATCTCCAGCGGGTCGCCCTTGGGCCCCACCACCGTGGTGTGGAGGGACTGGTAGAGGTTGGACTTGGGCATGGCGATGTAATCCTTGAACCGCCCCGGGATGGGCGTCCAGAGGGTGTGGACCAGGCCCAGCACCGCGTAACAGTCCCGGACCGTCTCCACCACGACCCGGATGGCGATCAGGTCGTAGATCTCGTTCAGGTCCTTCCCCTGGCGCCGCATCTTCTGGTAGATGGAGTACAGGTGCTTGGGCCGGCCGTAGATGTCCGCCTGGAAGCCCCCCTCGTCCAGGCGTCCTTTCAGAAGGCGGAGGGCCTCCTGCACCTCCGCTTCCCGCTCCTGCCGTTTCTTGGCCAAACGCTGGGCCAGGGCGTAGTAGGCCTCCGGGTCCAGATGGCGGAAGGCCTGGTCCTCCATCTCCCACTTGAAGCTCCACATCCCCAGGCGGTGGGCCAGGGGCGCGTAGATCTCCAGGGTTTCCCGGGCAATCTTCTTGCGGCGCTCGGGCGGCAGCGGGTCCAGGGTCCGCATGTTGTGGAGCCGGTCGGCCAGCTTGATGACGATCACCCGCAGGTCCTCGGCCATGGCCAGGAACATCTTCCGCAGGGATTGGGCCTGGTGCTCTTCCCGGGACTGGTAGGGGATCTTGGAGAGCTTGGTCACCCCGTCGACCAGGAGAAGGATCTCGGGCCCAAACCGTTCCTCCAGCTCCTCCCGGGTGACGGCCGTGTCCTCCAGCACGTCGTGGAGGAGGCCCGCCGCCAAGGTGACCACGTCCAGCTCCATCTCCGCCAAGAGCCGGGCCACCTCCAGAGGATGGCGCACGTACGCCTCGCCCGACTCCCGGAACTGGTTCCGGTGGGCCTGCTGGGCCGTCTCGTAGGCGCGCCGGAGCAACCCCACATCGGCCTGGGGGTTGTACGAGAGGACCCGCTGGACCAGCTCCTCAAAGAGCCGGTCCTCTTCGGTCATGACCGGCGCGTCGACGCGGTGGCCCGCTTCAGCCATGGCTACTCCTCATACCGGACCAAGGTGAAGATCTCCCGGTCACCCAGCTTGGCCCGGCCCCCGAGCGCGGCCAGCTCGATCATGAAGGCGAAGCCGACAATCTCCCCGCCCAGCTGCTCCACCAGATGGGCCGCGGCGGCGATGGTGCCCCCGGTGGCCAGCAGGTCGTCGACCAGAAGGACCCGCTGCCCGGGCTGGACCGCATCCCGGTGGATCTCCAGGGCGTCGGTGCCGTACTCCTTCTCGTACTCCACCCGCAAGGTGGCGGCCGGAAGCTTGCCAGGCTTCCGGACGAGCACGAAGCCCGTGCCCAACTCGTAGGCCAAGGGTGCCCCGATGAGGAAGCCCCGTGACTCCACCCCGACGATCAGATCCACACCCCGGTCCCGGAAGTGGTCGGCCATGCTCTGGACCACGTAGCGAAGTCCCTGGGGATCTTTGAGGACGGTGGTAATATCCTTGAAACTGATGCCGGGTTGGGGAAAGTCGGGGATCACCCGAATCATCTGCTTCAGGTCCATGGACCCGCCCCTCCTCGCAGTAGATCCTGCACCCGGGCGAGCCCGCCGGAGAGGGCGATCTCGCTGATCGCGGCTGCGACTCGCTTGCTGCGAATGCCCTTAGTATACCGTACAGAGCCGTTCAAGTCCAGCTTCCGCCCTGGCGGCGGGGCCAGGTGCACCCGGAGCCGCCCTCCCTCCTCCTCCCAGGTGAGGAGCCCCAGCTCGGCCAGAACCGCCAACCCCTCCTGCACCGTCCGGGCCGCAAAAGGGAGCCCCGACGCTTCCGCCAGAGCCTCCGCCGCCCGGCGGGGATCCAGCTCGGTGCCACCTGACCGGAGGTACCGGTAGAGGGCCACCAGGCGCTGGCGGCCGGGGTAGAGCATCTCCACCTGACGTTGGAGCCGCTCCAGCCGGCCCCGGCTGAAGCGAAGGACCAGCGGCCGGCCCGCCGCGGCCCGGCCCAACCGGCGCCAGGCTTCCCGGGTCCAGGGCGGGCTCCAAAGGACCACCGGGCCCTCCCGCCGGGCCACGGGCGCGGCGGCCGTTGCCACCGCCCAGAGGGCCTCCCCCGGCGGCTGGTACGGGGGCGCTCCCTTCCCCTCCAGCTGGGGACCCAGCGGGCCCAGGAAGGCGACTCGCTCCCGCTCCCCCTTGAGCTGCCAGCGGAGCGCCTGGACCAGCTCCACCGCCTCCCACAGGTCGGGGGTGTAGAAGGTGACGGGCCCCTCCCAGAAGGGGAGCCCCTCCTCCTCCCGTTGGTCCACCACAGCCGGGAGCTCCTCGCCCGGGGGCCACTCCTCCCCGCCGCCCGGCCCGTCCTCGACCACCAGCAGGGGCCCGTCCCGGGCCTCTTCGGAGAGCCAGGCGGCGAGGGCCGCCCAACCGCTCCCCGACCGCTCCGGGCTGGGCTGGAGCTCCCGCACCTCCAGCTCCAGCCGCTCCACCCCCCGGTAGGCGTTCCGGGTGGGCCGGAAGGCCAGGTCCAGCCACCCGCCTGGCTCGGGGAAGCGGTCGGCCAGGCGGAAGGCGATGGCCTCCCAGGCCTCCCCGTCGGGGAAGAGGGGGACCGCGCCTTTCAGGTGATCCCCTTCCCGCCCAACCCGCCGCCACTCGGGCCAGCCGGCCACCGTCAGCCCGGCCCGGGACGCCTCACCCCGCTCGGGAGCCCAAAGCCAGCGGGGGAGGGGCTCGCTGAAGGCGGGCACCTCGGGCGTGCCCAGCAGGGGCTCGGGGTTCCCCACCCCGAAGGGGGCCAGCTTCGCCCACTGGTCCAGCAGGCTCCCATCCAGCTCCGCCGGGTCCGCGAAGCAGTCGATCCGCAACCGGGGCCGCAGGGGCTCGTCCCCCAACCGCTCCCGGGTGACCGCCTCAAAAGCCTCCCGGAGGGCCGGCACCCGGTCCGGGGCCAGGGCGAAGCCGGCCGCCATCGCGTGGCCCCCAAAGCGGATCAGGTGGTGCTGGCAGGCGGCCAGGGCCTGGTAGAGGTGGAAGCCGGCCACGCTCCGGGCCGAGCCCCGGCTCTCCCCGTCCTCCAAGCCGATGACCAGGGTGGGCCGGTAGAACTCCTCCACCAACCGGGAGGCGACGATCCCCACCACCCCAGGGTGCCACCCCTCGCCAGCCACCACCAGGCTGACGGCCCCCGTCTCCACCAGCTCCCAGGCCTGCTCCCGGGCCTCCTCCAGGATGGCCCCCTCCAGGGCCTGCCGCTCCCGGTTGAGCCGGTCGAGTTGCTCGGCCAGAGGCTCGGCTGCGGCGGCCGAAGGCGCGAGCAGGAGCCGGACGCCCAGGGTGGCGTCCTCCACCCGGCCGGCCGCGTTGAGGCGGGGCGCCACCTGGAAGGCAACCTGCCCCGGCGTCACCGCCCCCGGCTGGAGCCCCAGCCGCTCGATGAGCCGGGCCAAGCCGGGCAGGCCGGCCGGGTCGCCCAGGCGCCGGAGGCCGTGGGCCACCAGGATCCGGTTCTCCTCCACCAGGGGGACCACGTCGGCCACCGTCCCCAGGGCGACCAGATCCAGGTACTCGAAGGCCTCCTCTTCCCGGCCCCGCCGCGCCAGGAGGGCTTGGGCCAGCTTCCAGGCCACCCCCACACCGGCCAGCTCCAGCCACGGCGGGTGCCCCTGGGCCAGCCGGGGGTTGACCACCGCCGCCGCCTCGGGCAGGGCTTCCGGCACCTGGTGGTGGTCGGTCACCACCACGTCCAGGCCCGCCTCCCGGGCGGCGGCCACCTCCTCCCGGGCGGTGATCCCGCAGTCAACGGTGACCACCAGGTCCGTCCCCCGGGCCCGCAGCGCCAGCAGGCTCTCCCGGTGGAGGCCGTACCCCTCGTCCAGGCGGTTGGGCAGGTGGTAGGCCACCTGGGCCCCCAGCCGGCGGAGGACCAGCACCAGGAGGGCGGTGGCCGTCTGGCCGTCCACGTCGTAATCGCCGTAAACGCAGATGCGCTCCCCCGCCGCCAGGGCGGCCTCCACCCGCGCCACCGCGGCCTCCATGCCGGGGATGGCCCAGGGGCTCTCCAGGTCTTCCAGACGGGGATGGAGGAACCGGTGGGCCGCCTCGGGATCGCCCAGGCCCCTCCGGACCAGCACCTCGGCCACCAGGGGGTGGAGGCCCAGATGCCGCTCCAGCCGCGCCGCCTGCTGCCGGGCCGCCTCATCGAGGGGCTCAGGCCAGACCCATTCGGGCGTCACCCGGGGCCGGGCCGCCCGGCGTCGTCCCGGGAGATCGGACGCATGGCCCAAGGGAAGGCTCATCGGGACCAGCCCCCAGCGGGCTTCCACCCGTTCCTCCCGGCCCGGGGCCCCTCCCCGGGCGGGGACGGAGGGCGCCACGCCCACCCCTCCCGGGCAGGTCCCGGCGTGACCCACGAAACAGCGAACCCAACCACTCCTCCGGACTGGTCCGACACCCACGCGCCTCCCTTACGGGCTGGCCTGAGGCCGGGTCCCAAGGCCGCCAGCCTCTTCCAGCCCCGACCCTACTTCGCCAAGGCTCGGCCCCACCCTCTTGAGCCTACCTTCGGAAGAGGCTGATGAAGAGGAGGGCCCCGAGGAAGGCGAGCAGAGCCAGCAGGAACCAGGTAAGGAGGGGCACCCCTGCCAGATGGGGCCCGGGAGCCACCCAGAGGCTGAAGACCAGGGCGAGGAGGGTGGCGGCGAAGACGACGCTCACCCCCAGCTCCCGTACCGCCCGCTCGATCCGCCGGGCGTGGGCGTCCAGGCCCCGGGGGTCCACCTGAAGCCGGAGCCGGCCCTGGCGGGCCTGGGTGGCCAGACCGGCCAGCTCCTGGGGGAGGCGGCCCCAGAGGGCCGCCGTGTGGGAGAGGTCCTCCCAAACCCGGCGGCCCACCCGGCTGGGGGCCAGGCGGCGGGTCATGAGGCGGCGGACGAAGGGCGCGGCCACCTCCACCACATTGAAGGAGGGGTCCAACTGGCGGCCCAACCCTTCAACTCCCACCAGCACCTTGGCCAGGAGGAAGAGCTCGCTGGGCAGGTGGATCCGGTGGCGGTGGATGAGGCGGAGGAGTTCCGCCACCGTCTCCCCCACGGAGACCTCCGCCAGGGTCCGGCCCCAGTGGGTGTCGATCAGCTCCCCCAGATCCCGGCGGAGGGCGGCCTGGTCCGTCTGGGCGTCCAAGGCCCCCAGGGCGTCCAGGGCCTGCACCGCCTGCTGGGGCCGCCGGTCCACCAGGGCCTGGAGGAGGCTGACCACCCCTTCGATGGTCTCCTCGTCGATCCGGCCCACAATGCCGAAATCCATCACCGCCAGCCGGTTGCCCGGCTCCACGTAGAGGTTGCCGGGGTGGGGGTCACCGTGGAAGAAGCCGTCCACCAGGACCATCTTCATGAAGAGCTGGGCGCCCCGACGGGCCAGAAGCCGCCGATCGATGCCCGCCCGGTCCAAGGCCTCGAGATCGGTGATCCGCCAGCCCCGCAACCGCTCCATCACCAGGACCTGGCGGCTGCTCCACGCCCAGTAGACCCGGGGGAAGTGAACCCACGCCCAGCCCTGGAAGTTGGCCTGAAAGCGCTCGATGGTCCGGCCTTCCCGCAGGTAATCCAGCTCCTGGCGCACCCCATGGGCGAGCGCGTCCACCAGGGCGACGGGATCGAAGGGGAGGTGGAGGCGTCCGGCGGCCAAATGGGCTAAGGCCGTCAGGAGCTCCAGATCCGTCGCAATGAGCTGCTGCACCTGGGGGCGCTGGATCTTGATGGCCACCTCCGCCCCGTCATGGAGGACACCGGCGTGGACCTGGGCAATGGACGCGCTGGCCAGGGGCTCAGGATCCAGGCTGCGGAAGACCTGGTCCAGGGGCCGGCCGCCCAAGGCGTCCCTCAGGGCCGGCTCGAGGACTTGGAACGGGACGGGGGGCACCTGGTCCTGGAGGCGCTGGAGCTCGTCCAAGATGTCGGGGGGCACCAGATCGGGACGGGTGGAGAGGAACTGGCCCAGCTTGATGAAGGTGGGCCCCAGCTCCTCCAGGGCCTGGCGGAGCCGGGCGCCTCGGCTCTGAAGGACGCGCTCCTCCCGGCGGCGGAAGCCCGGCCGGAACCGTTCCAGGCCCAGCTCCTCCAAGAGGAGCCCGAACCCGTACCGGCCCAGAACCTCCGCCACTTGGCGGTACCGGCCCGCCAGCCGGCGGCGTCGTGCCAGGGGCCCCAGGGGGGCCTCGCCGCCCATCATCGCCCCCCTTTCTCACCCAGCCGGCCGCCCGGTCAGGAGGCCCGGGCCTGCCGGGCCCGGCCCGACCGCCCGCTCAGCCACTGGGTCCAGCTCACCCAGAGGGGGCTGGCCACACAGAGGGAGGAGTAGGTCCCCACCACAATCCCCACCAGGAGGGTCATGGCGAAGACCTTGAGGGTCTCGCCGCCCAAGATCAGGAGAGCGGCCACCGCGACAAGGGTGGTGACGCTGGTGTTGATGGAGCGCCGCAGGCTCTGCTGGATTCCCAGGTTGGCCAGCTCGGCCGGCGACAGCTTGGGCTCCCGAGCCCGCACCTCCCGGATCCGGTCGTAGACCACGATGGTGTCGTTGATGGAGTAGCCTACCACCGTCAAGAGCGCGGCGATGAAGGAGGTGTTCACCTCCCAGCCCAGGAAGGCGACGGCCCCCATGGCGATGATCACATCGTGGAGCTGGGTGAGGATGGCCATGAGGCCAAAGCTGGGCTCAAAGCGGAGGGAGACGTAGATCAGAATGCCCACGGCGGCCAGGCCCAGGGCGATCAACGCCTTCCCGAGGAGCTCCTTGCCGACCACCGGGTGGACTACTTCCGTCCGCAAAACCTGGACGGAGCCTAGCCGTTCCTCCAGGACCCGATCGATGGTGGCGATGGTCTCCGGGCCCAGAGCCCGGACCCGGATGAGGAGGCTCCGGCCCCCGTCCAAGTGCTGGATCTGGGGGGTGCCCAGGTCCGCGCCCGCCAGGGCGGGATCGGCCAGGGCCTCCCGGACCTCCGTCTCGCTCACCATCCGGCCGAAGGCCCGCTCAAGGAGGGTCCCCTCGGTGAAGTCGATCCCCGCGTTGAGGCCCCTGGTCGCGAGCAGGAGCAAGCTCCCGACCACCAAGACAGCCGAAATGAGATAGAAGATGCGGCGGTGCCCCACCCAATCGAAGGTCACTTCACCAGCCCCCTTGCGGCCGTGGTGCCGCTCAACCAGTGGGGATTCCGGTCGGTGATCAGCTCCAGAATCCAGCGGGTCGCCACGATGGCCGTGAACATGCTGATCAAAATCCCGATGGAGAGGGTAACGGCGAAGCCCTGAACGGGACCCGTCGTGGAGAAGAAGAGGACCGCGGCCACGATCAGGGTGGTCACGTTGGCGTCCAGGATGGCCCGGAAGGCCCGGGTGAAGCCTGCCCGCACCGCCGCCCGGGCCCGCTTGCCCGCCCGCAGCTCCTCCTTGATCCGCTCAAAGATGATGACGTTGGCGTCCACCGCCATTCCGATGGAGAGGATGATCCCCGCCAGGCCCGGCAAGGTGAAGGTGGCCCCCAGAAGGACCAGGGCGGCCAGGTCCAGGAGCAGGTAGAGCAGGAGGCAGAAGCCCGCCACCGCCCCTGCCACCCGGTAGAAGGCGATCATGAAGAGGATGACGAGAACCCCGCTGATGATCCCCGCCTGCCAGCTGCTCCGCAAGGAGTCGGCGCCCAGGCTGGGGCCCACGTGACGGACCTCCACAGGCTCCAGCGGTACGGGGAGCGCCCCGCTCTTCAGCTGGATGGCCAGGTGCCGGGCCTCTTCCAGGGTAAAGTTGCCCGTAATGATCCCCCGGCCCTGGGTGATGGGCTCCTGGACCACCGGGGCCACCAGGAGCTCCCCGTCCAGCAGGTGCGGAATCTGGTACCCCTGCCAGAGGGTGGTGAGCTGGGCGAACTTCCGGGCGCCTTCCTCGGTGAAGGTGACATCCACCGCGGGACGGCCCAGCTCGTCCCGGCCCAGATGGGCGTCGGCCAGATCGGCGCCGGTGAGGACCGTCTGGCCGAAGGGATCCTGGATCTCCAGCTGGGCCGTCTGGCCGATGACCCGGATGGCCTCGTGAGCGTCCTGCAGACCCGGCAGCTCGACGATGATCCGGTCCCGGCCCTCCCGCTGGATGACGGGCTCCACCACGCCCAACCCGTTGACCCGCCGCTCCACCACGGCGAGCGCGCCCGCCATGGCCTCATCGGTGACCGCGTCCCCGCCGGGCACCGCCTGGAGGACCACATGGACCCCGCCTTGGAGGTCCAGGCCCAGGCGGAACGGGTTCAGGTAGAGCACAGCCAGCCCGGCCACCACCAACAGGAAGAGGGTGAGGATTTGCCAGCGATGTCGCTTGACCACGAGTACGGCCTCCCCAGGGAGCACAACCCCACACTCCGGACAACGGGCCCATTATACCGTTGGCTGTAAAGGGGTGTCAAAGAAGCTTGGCCCCGTTCACCTCCAGGCCAAACTGACAGCCGAGGAACTCCGCCGCCCGCCGGCACATCACCATGCGGGTGAGGAAGATCTCAAAGTACTCCATCACCGGACAGATCTCCGTTTCGATGGTCAGGGTCAGGGTGATCTGCTTGGCCTGGGGCTCCACGTTGAGGAAGGAGTGGACCACCGCGTAGTTGACCCGGTCGTGGATGTCGAAGGTGGCCACGTCCTTGTTGCGGACTCGGGAGCGGTGGACGTCGGTCTTGTCCGCCAGGATGACCGCCGCGGAGACGTCGTTGACCGGGATCCCCTCGGGCTCCTCGTGGTTACCGATGGCGCCCATGATCACCCCGATCTCCTGGTAGGGCATGCCCATCTCTTCCAGGATCCGCCCCACCAACACCGCGCCCGTGATCCAGTGGCGGTCCCGGCTGATGCAATTCCCCAGGTCGTGGGTGTAGCCCGCGATCTCGCCCAGCTCCACCACCCGCTGGGGCCGCCCCAGCCGCCGCAGGATGTTGCCGGCGATGCTGGCCACCAGCCCGCAGTGCCGGTGCCCGTGCTCGGTGAAGCCCATGGCCGCCAGGTGGATGTCGGCCTGGCGGAGGTACGCGTCGATGGCGGGGTGCTGCTTCACCTCTTTGAGGGTGATCACCCCCTGCCGCACCGCCGCCCGTTCCTCCTCCGGACGCCTGCCCGCCATCGACCGACCCCTCCTCCGTCACGCTCCGTTCTTGTTCGAATCACCCTCGCCGCCAGCCCCGTCCTGGGCCGCCGGCTGGTCTTCCACCTTGGCCTCCCCGGCCGTCGCCGCCTCCGCCTCTTCGTCCTTCACGTCAGGCAGGGTCTTGCTCTCCAGCACATGGCTGACGGCGTTCCGGGTCATGAGGAGCTCCACCCGGTCGGCCACCTTCAGCTTGATGGTCTCATCGGTGATGGCGACGATCTCCCCGTAGATGCCGCCGATGGTCACCACCCGGTTCCCTTTGCGCAGGTTCCGGAGCATCTCCTGCCGCTGCCGCTGCTGCTTCTGCTGGGGGCGGATCAGCAGGAAGTAGAAGATGACCAGCATCAGGATGAAGGGGAGGAGGCCGGCGATGAGACTGGGCTGGCCCGCCTCCGCCTGGAAGTAGAGCATTATCGGTTCACCTCCGTGGTTGGGGCCGGATCCGACCCCGGCGATCCTTGCCGCGGGGGGAAGAGGGCAGCCGCCTCCTGGCGAACCTGGGCAAAGGTGCCCTGCCGGATGGCCGCTCTTATCCTCTCCATCAGCCGCAGAAGGACGTACAGGTTGTGATACGTACCCAGCCGCGGGCCGAGGCTCTCCCCCGCGTTGAAGAGGTGGCGGAGGTACGCCCGGCTGTACCGGCGGCAGACTTTGCAGTCACACTGGGGATCGATGGGCTGGTCGTCCTCCGCGTAGCGGGCGTTCTTGATGGTGATGGGCCCTTGGCGGGTGAAGACCGTCCCGTGGCGGGCGATCCGAGTGGGGAGGACCGAGTCGAAGAGGTCGACCCCTCGGGCCACCGCCTCGGCGATGGCATCGGGCGAGCCCACGCCCATCAGGTAGCGGGGCCGGTCCGGGGGGAGCTCCGGGGTGATCACGTCGAGGAGCTGGTACATCAGCTCTTTGGGCTCGCCCACGCTCAGGCCCCCGATGCCGTACCCGGCAAAGTCCATCTGGGCCAGGTGCCGGGCGGCCTGGCGCCGCAGGTCGGGCTCCATGCCGCCCTGGACGATGCCGAAGAGAAGCTGGTCTTGGCGCCGGTGGGCCCGCAGGGCCCGCTCGGCCCAGCGTTCCGTCCGGCGGAGGCTCGCCTCCACCTCCTCCGGGGGCGGGCCCGGGTAGGGGAGGCACTCGTCCAGGACCATGGCCACGTCGCTGCCCAGGAGTTCCTGGATCTGGATCGCCCGCTCCGGCGTCAACCGGTGGGTGGAGCCGTCCAGGTGGGAGCGGAAGGTGACCCCGTCCTCATCCACCCGCCGCAGGGAGCTGAGGCTCATCACCTGAAAGCCGCCTGAATCGGTGAGGATCCCCCGGGACCAGGACATGAACCGGTGGAGCCCGCCCAGGCGGTCGATCCGCTCGGCTCCCGGACGGAGGTAGAGGTGGTAGGTGTTCCCCAGGATCATGGTGGCCCCCAGCTCCTCCAGGTCCTCGCTGGAGAGGGTCTTGACCGTCGCCTGGGTGCCCACGGGCATGAAGGCGGGCGTCTCCACCACCCCGTGGGCCGTCACCAGCCGGCCGCACCGGGCGGCGGACGTCGGATCCTGGGCCGTCACCTCAAAGCTCCCGACCACCGCCACACCCCCTAGAGGATCAGCATCGCGTCGCCAAAGCTGTAGAAGCGATACCCTTCCGCCAGGGCGACCTGATAGGCCTGCAGGATGGCCTCCCGCCCAGCGAAGGCCGAGACCAGCAAGAGCAGGGTGGAACGGGGCAGGTGGAAGTTGGTGATGAGGGCATCGACGGCCCGGAAGCGGTACCCCGGGAGAATGTAAAGGTCCGTCCAGCCACTGCCCGCCTCGATCACCGGGCCCCTTCCCCTGGCCTCGGTCTCGAGGGCCGCCGACTCCAAGGCGCGGACGGTGGTGGTCCCCACCGCCACCACCCGTCCCCCTCGGGCCCGGGCCCCGTTGACCGCCTGGGCCGTCTCAGGGGGCACGGCAAAGTACTCCCGGTGCATGGGGTGTGCCTCCGCCTCCTCCTCGGTGACGGGCCGGAAGGTGTCCAGCCCCACATGGAGGACGACGGGCACCACCGCCACCCCCAAGGCCTCGATCTGCTCCAAGAGCCTCGGCGTGAAGTGGAGCCCAGCGGTGGGGGCCGCTGCGGACCCCGGTTCCTTGGCGTAGACCGTCTGGTACCGCTCGGGGTCGGCCAGCTCCCGGTGGATGTAGGGCGGGAGCGGCACCCGCCCCAGAGCCTCCAAGACCTGGTCCAGGGAGCCCTCATGGACCAGCCGGACCCGGCGGACCCCCGCCGGGCTGTCGGGTCGGCTGGGCAGCACCTGGGCTCGGAGTTGCCCGCCGCCGAAGACCAGCCACTGGCCCGGCCGGAGCCGCCGGCCGGGGCGGGCCAGGCACTCCCACGCCCCGTCGGCGTCAGGCCGGAGGAGGAGGAGCTCCACCACCCCGCCTGTTCCCTCTTTCTCCCCCACCAGGCGGGCGGGCCGGACCCGGCTTTCGTTGACCACCAGCACATCGCCGGGGCGGAGGTACTGGGGCAGCTCCCGGAAGATCCGGTGCTCCAGGCGGCCGTCGCCGCGATGGAGCACCAACAGCCGGGAAGCATCCCGAGGCTCCACCGGCTCCTGGGCGATGGCCTCGGGCGGCAAGGTGTAATCAAAATCGGCCATCCGCACGGCCCACCGCTCCCCTCAGCCGGGCTGGGGGCCCAGGTGATCGGGGCCAAAGGAGCGGGGCAGGAGCTCGTCCAGGGTCGTGACCTCCACCGGCCCGTCCTCGCCCGCCATGATCACCCGCATCTCGAGGCCGAACTCCCGCAAGACCTGGCGGCAGGCCCCGCACGGCCGGCACGGCTCATCGCCCGGCCCGACCACCGCCACCGCCACCAGCTGCCGGACACCGGCCGCCACCGCCTGGAAGACCGCCACCCGCTCCGCGCAGATGGTGAGCCCGTAGGAGGCGTTCTCGATGTTGCAGCCCTGGAAGATGCGGCCATCAGCCGCGCGCACCGCCGCCCCCACCGGGAAGCGGGAGTAGGGGGCGTAGGCCCGCTCCCGCGCCAGGCGGGCTGCCGCGAGCAGCGCTTCGTCCTCGTCCCGAAGCCATGCCTCCGCCATCGGATCCAGCCTCCCCCCGCCTTGCGCATACGGCCCCCATTATACCAGAAGCTGCCAAGGGACGGTACCTAGCGGAACCAGAGGGCAAAAAGCCGGGGCCCGAAGAGGAGACCGCCCACCACCGCCGCACCCACAGCGCAGACCAAGACCGCGGCCGCGGCCATGTCCTTGGCCCGCCGGGCCAGGGGATCGGCCTGGGCCTGAACCAGATCGACCACCGCTTCCAGGGCCGAGTTGAAGAGCTCCGCGGCGATGACCACCGCGCAGGTCAGCGCTACCAAGGCCAGCTCCCCCAGGGGCAGCTTCAAAAGCCAGGCGGTGGCCAGGGCGGCGGCGGCCACCACCAGGTCGATGCGCAGGTTCCGCTGGGTCCGGAAGGCCAGGCGGAACCCTTGCCAGGCGAAACGGACCGATTCGGCCAAGTTCCGGGCCCGGTGCCACCCGGGGTCGGTCTGGTTACGTTCCATGGCGCGGCAAACCCGCCCTTCCCAGGATCTCCTCCTGGAGAGCGAACATACGGGCCTCCTCCGCCGGCGTCTGGTGGTCGTGGCCCAGCAGGTGAAGCAGGCCGTGCACCGCGAGGAAGGCCGCCTCCCGCTCGGGGCTGTGGCCAAAGGCTTCGGCCTGCCGGTAGATGTGCGCGAGGGAGAGGACCACGTCGCCCAGCACGGGCGGGACCTCGTCGGCGGGGATGGGCGCCCCCGGTTCCAGTTCCAGCAAGGGGAAGGAGAGGACGTCGGTGGGCGCGTCTACCTGCCGGTACTGGCCGTTGAGCCGCCGGATCTCCTCGTCGTCCACCACCGCTAGGCTCAGCTCCGCCTCGGCCGGCAGGCCCAAGACCTCCGCCGCCGTCGCCAAGGCCCGCGCCACCGCAGGCGCCACCCGCCGCCAACCCTCCGTCTCCGCTTGGGAACCGGTGATCACGACCTCCACTGGCTCACGCCCTCTCCGAAAGCCTGTCCCTTGCCCATCCTGGACAGCAGCCTGCTCCCCGCTGCCGGCCTGTCCGCGCCCTACCCGCGCCGGGCCTGCATCTCCCGGACGATCCGCTCGGGGTACTCGACCCGGGTGTGGTAGACGCCGTTCAGCACCTTGACGAAGGCGTTGGCGATCTTGTCCAGGTCCTTCATGGTCAGCTCCGACTCATCCAGCTGGCCCGACTCCAGGCGGGCCTTGATCTGCTTGCGGACCACGCCCTCAATCCGGCCCGGCGTCGGCCGGCTCAGGCTCCGCACCGTCGCCTCCACCCCGTCGGCCAGCATGAGGATGGCCGTCTCCTTGCTCTGGGGCTTGGGCCCCGGATAGCGGAAGTCCTCCTCGTCCACGGTGCCGTCCCGGCTGGTCTCGACCGCCTTGTTGTAGAAGTAGCGGACCAGGTCGGTCCCGTGGTGTTCAGCGATGAAGGCGCTGATCACCGCGGGCAGCCGGTACTCCCGGGCCAGCTCCAGCCCGTCCCGCACGTGGGAGAGGATGATCAGGGTGCTCAAGGAGGGCGCGATCTTGTCGTGGGGGTTCTCACCCCCGAACTGGTTCTCGGTGAAAAAGTAGGGCCGGCGGATCTTGCCGATGTCGTGGTAGAGCGCGCCCACCCGGACCAGGAGGCTGTCACCCCCCGTCGCCTCCGCGGCCGCCTCGGCCAGGTTCCCCACCATGATGCTGTGGTGGTAGGTACCGGGGGCCTCCAGGAGGAGCCGGCGGAGCAAGGGCTGGTTGGGGTTGGCCAGCTCCAGGAGCCGGATGGCGCTGGTGATGCCAAAGGCCGTCTCCAGGTAAGGTAAGAGCCCCAGGGTGCCCACCGAGCTGACCAGGCCGTTGACCAGCCCCACCCAGGCGTGGGAGCCCAGCACCGGCCGGGCCCGGGCCAGGCTCAGGGCCAGCAGGGTCAGGGTGCAGGCGAGCCCCACCCACAGCCCGGCCCGGGTTACGTCGGACCGCTGGGAGGCCCGGTTGACGCTCAAGATGGCGGTGATGCCGCCGACGAGCGCCACCACCATGGGCTCCAGGGCGTAGTCGGTCACCAGGCCCGTCACCAGGGCGGCCACCAGGGTGGTGAGGACGGCCACGTGGGCGTCGATCAGGATGGTGATGAGCATGCTGCCCAAGGCCACGGGGATGAGGAAGGGCGCGCCGTCCCAGCTCCAGAGGGAGACGATCCGGGCGAGGAGGGCCACCAGCACAAAGACCAGGGCGACCAGGCCCAGCTGCTTGGTCTCCCGGCTGACCTCGGGCCGGAACTGCCGGATGGCCAGGGCACTCAAACCCACCAGACCGTAGGCCACCAGCGCCAGGCCCAACCACGAGGCGTACGGCCGCTCAGGGCGCAGGATACCCAGATCCTGGAGGAGCTGGATGGTCTCCTGGGTGGCCACATCCCCCCGGCGGATGATCATCTGCCCCGGCTGGACCACCACGTCCGGCACCGAGCGCCGCGCTTGCTGCTCCACCCGCTGGACCGCCTGGGGGTCCAAGGTGAGGTTGGGCCGCAGGTTGGTGGCCACCACCAGGGTGACCAGCCGCCGCTCCGGCTCGGCCAGCCCCGTCTCGGGTAGGTACTCCCCCACCTGGGCCCGGAGGGGATCGAGGCTCTCGCTGGTCACCCGCTGGGTCCGGAGGATCTCCTCCACCGTGTCCCGGCTAATCTCAGCCAGGCGCTCCAGCCGGGCCGGCCCCGCCTCGAGAACGGGGCGGACCGTGGACGCAGGCAACGAGACCCCCGCCTCCGCCAGGATCTCGACGGCCTGGATCACCTGGGCATCGGTGACCCCCGCCGCCTCCTCGGTGTCCGGCGTCGCCACCTGGATCAGCCGGTGGAAGAGGCCCTGCACCTCATCGGCGGCCAGAACCCCGACGGTGGTGTTGATCCGGTAGTTCTCCGGGTTGTTGGCCGCGTTCCGGACCGCTTCCCGGGCCGCCTCGTCCCGGAGCCGCTCCGTCGCCACCCGGTTGACCACCGAGCGGGGGGCCTCAATGTCCCGGGCCGCCACCTCCCCCACCCGCAGGTCGACGCCTGTGGGGCTCTTGAAGGCGAGGATGAGGAAGAGGACCAGGCCTGTCCCAAGAAAGAGCCAGAGGCGCCCGTCGATGGGCCGGCGGAACCATGCCCCCGCGGCCCGCGCCGACGCGGCCACCCGTTTGGCAACCTCACCCATCTCCCAACCCCCCGGGCCGGCCCGAGCCACTGCGGACTCCCCAAGGGACCGCAGATTCGCGTGTCGAGTCAAGCCCTCACCAGCCAGTCTCCAAAGCGTTCCCTCGTGCTCGCCACTGGATCACACCTAACTCTAGTCCCAATGGACGGGCCGGTCAAGCGGAGCTCCTGGAGGGGCAGGGGCGACGGCCCGCCTGAGGCAGGAGGGACCAGGCGGGGCACACCTACTGGTAGGGCACGAAGAGGCCGATCTCCTCCAAGGTCTCCACCCGGACCCGGACCCCCACCCGGTCGGGCCCGGGCCGGTAGGTCTCCACCGTCTCCTCCAGGATGGTCGCGCCCTCGCCCACCCGCTCGTCAATGACCTTCCGGGCCCGGGCCTCGGCCTCCGCCCAGGCTTGGGCCAGCGTCCGCTCCACCCGCCGCTCGACCGTGGGCCAGCGCTCGTCCAGCTTGAGGGTCACGGGCAACCGGAAGGGCCCGATCTGGATGGGCATCCGCCAGGAGACCACCCGGGCGGGCTCCGGTTTGGGCCCGATCATCAGGCTCCTGCCCGCCACCTCCAGGCCGTAGCTCCGCCGGCGGGGGCCCACCACCTCCTCCACCACCTCCACCAGGGGGAGCTCCACCTGGCTGTCATACCCCACCCGGGCCCGCACCACCCCCTCCGCCCGGACCACCGGTGACTGGCCTGAGCGGAGCCGGCTCTGGTGCTCCAGGCTCTCCCCGGCCAAGAGCCCCCGGATGAGCACCTGCCCCCGGGCGACGGTCTCGCCGGGGGCCACCTCCAGCTGGCCTTGGAAGGCGACGGCCTGGACCACCACCCCATCCCGGCGGGCCACCAGGTCTCCGGGGGTGTCCGCCCCCAGGGGTGGGGCGTTCCGCTCGGCCACCCGGATCTGGGCCCGGACCCCCTCCACCTGGACGTCGGCCCAGGTGAGCCAGGGATGGGCCAAGAGGAGGCCGTCCTCCACCCGCCTCAGATCCAGCTCCCGGCGCATCGCTCCGGGGTGGAGCCCCAGCCGGGCGGCCTCCGCCTGGATCTCCTCGGCCCGGACCCGCTGGGTCCCCACCACCTCCACCACCCAGATGTAGGAGGAGAACCAGAGGGTGAGGAGCAGGCTCAGGCCCAGGCCTGCCCAGAAGAAGGGATGGCGCCGGGCCCGGGCCAGGAGAAAGGGCAGACCCACCCGCTCCAGGAGCCGGACCTGAACCTGGCGCCGCCGGGCGATGGGCCGCAGGAGGCGGAGGTGGTGCTGGAGCACCCGCCCCACCGCCAGCGAGGGCCCGTACCGTTTCAGCCCGAAGAAGGGAACGGCCCGGCTTGCCTCGTTGAGGAAGGCCTCCAGGCGCTGGCCCCGGAGGCGGAGGATGACGTACCCGGTGATGAAGCGCCGCCAGCGATCCCGCACCTTAGGCCCCCCCGTCGGGGAACGGGGTGTAGTCGATCTGGTCGATCCGGCCCCGGAGAACCAGCTCCCCGCCCGCCAGGCGCTCGATCTCCAGACGCTGGCCCACCACCCGCAGGGGACCCAGCCGGCTTTGGACCACCACCTCCTCGTCGCTGAAGCGGAGGAGCCCCCGGTGGTTTTCCAGCAGGCACCGGTCCCGGCCCACCACCGTCGCCCGAGGGAGGTCGAGCATCACCTCCTCGGGCAGTTCCAACCAACCCACCAGCCGCTGCCAGGGACGCGCTGGACCCTGACCGGCCCGGCGGCCCGTGCCTTCGTCCCAACGGCCCATACGCTTCCCCCCGCGGGCATGGGAGACAACCTCGCTCTAGGAGCCTATGCGGGGCGGGCCGCTCCAAGAACCGCCAGCCCCCGGAGCCTGAGGCGAGACAAAAAGACCCGGGATCACCCCGGGTCTCACCCTTCCCTCACCGGCTCCGCCGGCGCTGCTTCCGCCGAGCCGCCTCGGCCTTCTTTTTGCGGCGGACGCTCGGCTTGTCGTAAAACTCCTTCCGACGCATGTCCTGCAAGACCCCGGACCGCCGCACGCTTCGGCGAAAGCGCCTGAGGGCTTGGTCGATCGATTCGTTGGGCCCAACGCGGACCTCCGACACTCCATCTCCCCCCTTCCGGGGAGCAGCAGACCCTCACAGAGCGAGTCCGGGGGCCGACCGGCTCCGGCCTAAGCTTCCGACCCCCCGCCGGAGGCGATGCCTCCCCTGCCGGGCGTCGCCTCTTCTCCCGGCGGTGGTCTTTGTGTGGTGCCCGTTCGGCGCGCTGCCGCCCAATTCCTTCTGCAACCCTTGGCAAGCGCGCACAAGCGCGCCAACTCTGACCCTGATCCCCAGGGCGGGCACCCCCGGGGGGCCGTTGGCGGCGGGCCGTCCTGGTAGCCCGGAAGCCCAGGCGGTATAATGGAACCCACAGCAGGGTCCGCCGCCGGCCTTGCGACGGATGGGGGCGTCGGTCCCCGAGGGGAGGGAGCGTTCCCAGAATGGCCCGGCAAGCCTACGAGAACGACCTGCAGCGCCTCAAGGAAGAGCTGCTCAAAATGGGGGGCCTGGTGGAAGAGATGATCGCCCTGGCCACCCGCTCCATCGCCGATCGGGATCCGGAGATGGCCCGGCAGGTCATCCGCATGGACGACCTGATCGACCAGATGGATGGCCGCATCGAAGAACGGTGCATGCGGCTCCTGGCCCTCCAGCAGCCCCTGGCCCGGGACCTGCGCCTGGTGGGCGGTGTGCTCAAGGTTGTCACCGATCTGGAGCGGATGGCCGACTACGCGGTGAACATCGCCGAGATCACCCTCCGCATCGCCCAGGACCCGCTGATCAAGCCCCTCATCGACATCCCCAGGATGGCCTCCATGGCCCAGGAGATGACCCGCCAGAGCCTGGACTCCCTGGTGAGCCAGGATGTGAAGGCGGCGGAAGCCGTCTGCCTCGCCGACGATCCGGTGGATGAGCTGTACTCGGCCCTCTTCGACGAGCTGATCGGCTTCGTGCTGCAGGGAGGCGATGCCCGCCGGGCCAGCCAGGCCATCAACCTCATCTTCGTCGCTCGCTACCTGGAGCGGATCGCGGACCACGCCACCAACATCGCCGAGCGGGTGATCTACATCGTCTCCGGCCAGCGGGTGGCCCACCAGCTCAAGGGCCGCCGCATGGAGACGGGCGACGCCGCCCGCTCGCCGGAGAGCTGAAGGTTAACGGCCCTCCAGGAGCGGGTTCAGCAGCACCGGCTCGAAGCGGACGTAATCGGCCGCCACCAGCTGGTACCGGACCCCCCGCACCTCGGGGGGCGGGGCGGCCTTGGCCGCCGGCCCGTGGAGGTGGCCGTAGACACACAAGGGGACCTGGAACTCTTCCAAGAGCCGGGTGAAGAGGGTGGGCCAGCCTTGGGCATCGCAGGGCGGGTAGTGCATCATGGCCACCACCGGCCGGAGCCCGGCCTCGGCCGCGGCTTCCAAGGAGAGCCGGAGGCGGATGGCCTCCCGCTGGTAGACCTTCTCATCGTGCGGTTCGAGGCCCTGGCTGCCCGGGATGAGCCACCCGCGGGTGCCGCAGACCGCGCGGCCGTCCCCCAGGTCGAAGCAGTCGTTCTGGAGGGCGTGCACCCCTTCGGGGAGGGCGGCCCGCACCTTGCTGATGGAGGACCACCAGTAGTCGTGGTTCCCCCGCAGGAGGAGTTTCCGGCCCGGGAGGCCGCCGATGAAGGCGAGATCGTCCGCGGCTTCCTCCAAGGTCATGGCCCACGAGATGTCCCCCGGCACCAGGACCAGATCGTCGGGGCCCACCCGCTCCCGCCAGCGGGCGGCGATCTGGGCCGGGTGGTCCCGCCAGATGGGATCGAAGATGTCCATGGGTTTCTCCTGGCCGCCGGGCAGGTGAAGGTCGGCCAGCGCGAAGAGCTTCACCCACGCTCCCTCCCTGGATGCCAAGACCGCTCGGCTTTGGCCCGACCGGGACCGGGTCAGAAGCGGACGGTCACCGCGAGGGTCAGCTGGTCCAGGTCGCTCAGATGCTTCTGGCCGACCTCGCTCGCCGGGCCCCCATCCACCAGGATGAGGCTCAGGCTGGCCTGGGTGGTGGGGGTGAGCTGGTACCGGTAGGTGGGGACCAGGACCCGCGAATCATCCCGGAGGCTGTCCAGGGCCAGGAGCTCCAGGGTTTGATCATCGGTGAGGGGGATGGAGGCGAGCCCCATCAGGTACTGGCCCGCCGGAACGTCGCTCTCGTTGAAGATCTTGAGGAGGCTCCCCCGGCCGTTGTAGATGTACTGGAGCTCCGCCCGGATCCCCCGGGGGAAGAGGTAGTCCACCCCCAGAACGGCGGTGGGATAAGGCTTCGTGGGGCCCCAGATCTGCCCCGCGCGCTGTTCGTCCAGGCCCTCCACCCGGCCGGGGAAGGTGTAGGTCCCCTCCCCCCAGAGGGTGAAGCCCCGCCAGGCCGTCGCGGCCGCCAGCCCCACCTTCTGTTCCCGCCGCCATGCGCCGTGCAGGTTGGCCTCGCCCTCCCAGACGACCGGCTGGTCCTCGTACCCGTTGAAGTAGCTCAGGTACAGGCTTGTCCCCCGGTAGAAGGTGTCGAACTGGAGGCCGATCTCGCCGGGGTTCTCATAGTCCTTCACGTTCTCGGCGGTCACGCTCAGGCCGGTCTCGTCTTGGAGCACCCTTTCCCACTCCGACGGCTCGAACGCGGGGACGATCACCACGCTCAGGGTCCCCACGTTGAAGTAGGTGCTGGTCCGGATGGCGGTGACGGGCTGGACCAGCCCCTCCAAACCCCGGGTCAGGTCCAAGGTGAGGGGCGAGAAGTAGCTGGTGGGGTTGAAGCCGTCGGCCGTTCCCCAAGCGATCCGCTGGCGGCCAATGCGGAAGTCGGTCAGATCCGAGTAGAGATCGACGTAGGCCTGGTCCAGCTCCAGGAGGGTGGAGCTGTCGCCGTTGGCCACCCCTTTCAGGGCTTCCAGACCCGCCACCCCCGCGTCCCAGTAGCCTTTGAGGGAGATGTGGCCCGCCGCCTCCCAGCCGAACCGGCGTTCAAACTGGAGCTGGTAGTGGGTCCGGTTGAGGGAGACCTGGCCCGGTCCCCACGTGATCTCATCCCCGTTGAGCCGGGATCCCTCGGTAAGAAAGAACCCCAGCGTCTGGCCCACCTGGCCCCGGATGGTCACCTCATCCTGGGCGCGCGCCACGCCCGCCAGGCCCAAAGCCAACAGCAAGCCCAGGACCAAGGCGAGCGCTGGGTGGGGGGAGCGTTCTGGGGTGTGACGGGGGCCCATCGCGATCCTCCTCAACAAGGTTCCAGCCTGTCCTTCCGTCGCCTAGCGACGCAGCTCCCGCAGGAAGTTGGCGGGGACGTCCGTGCGGGACGTGGTGACCAGATCGATGATGGTCTTGGTCTTTTTGAGCACGTTCACCATCTCGATCCGCCGCGCCTCCCACGTTCCGGCGGGGGTCTGCTGGAAATTGCTGTTGAGGAGCTGCTTCCACAGGACCCCATCCCGGTTGTAGAAGTCGACCCTCAGGGGCAGGAACTCCTCCTGCCAGACGTACATCACCACGTGGCTGTACAGGCTGTCGGCCTCCTTGGGGGTGAGCCGGAGGACGTAGGCCGGGCGCCCCTCCCACTCGCTGTCGGCCAACCGCTCCGCGGTGTACAGTTGGGTAAAGGAAGCGAAGCTAGTGATTTCCTCATAGGTGAAGTCGGTGTTCATGAAGGTAGAGCCCCGCTCGGTGGCGGCGATCCGCCGCTCCCGGCCCAAAGCGGGGAGGTAAAGGAGAATGTCGGGGTCGCCCTTCCGGGGCGTGCGGGTGTAGAGCTTGGTGCCCGCCACGTCGGCCGGGGCCACGTACTCCAGGAGCTGCTCGGTCCCGTCTGCGGACGTCCGGATGAAGATCCGCATCTCGCTGGGCCGCTCCTGGCCCCGCTCGTTGACCGTGGTAAGCCGGACCTGGGCCATCCCCTGCTGGGTGGCCAGCGGGGAGTCGCCCTGGAGCCGTTCCAGAATCTCGGGCCCCGTCAGCTCGGCGGCCGCCCCGACCGCCGTCAGGAGCCACAAGGCCGCGCACGCCGCGAGAAAGGGTGCGGCCAGACCCTTCCGCCAATCCATCCACGTCACCTCCAAGCCGATCCCCCGCGCCGGACCCGGCCTTCCGTCCCGCCGCGCACGGCGCGCCCCGGTAGGGCCCACCGTGCCCGCACCCAGCCCTCGGGCAAGAGTCCCAAGACCGCGGCGAGCACCGTCAGGGCGCCCACCGAACTGACCACCATGGTCAGGGCCAGGAGCCACCCCAAGATCGCGGTGGCCTGCAGGCTGGAGACGAGCAAGACCACAAACCCCGCGGCCAGGGTGAGCGCGTTCACCATCACGCCCCGGCCTGTGCCCGCCAAGGTTCGGGCCATAGCCTCGCCTTTCGCCACCCCGCGGTTCAGTTCCTGGCGGTAACGGCTCACCAGGTGGATGGAGTAGTCCACGCCGATGCCGATGGCGAGGCTGGCCACCATGGTGGTCACCATGTCCAGGGGCACGCCGCCGTACCCCATCACCCCGAAGGAGACCGCCACGGTCAAGAGGAGCGGAATCAGGCAGAAGAGCGCGAGGAGCGGCGAGCCGAGAAACACGGCAACGATGGCCCAGACCGTCCCCGCCGCCCAGCTCATGCTGCTGATTTGCCCCCCGGTGAAGTGTTCGGCCAGCCGGAGGACCACTTGAGCCGTCCCCACCACCACCGGCTCGATCCCCGTGCCCGCGAACCGGGCCCGGGCCGCCTCTTCGATCTGGCCGATGATCCGGGCCAGATCGGCGGTGCCCACATTGGCGATACGGGCCACCAGGCGGGTCTTCTGGTAGTCGTAGCTCACCAACCCGTCAAGGCTCACCCCGCCCGCGAAGTCGAAGAGGAGGAGCTCCTGGGCCACCGCCTCCCGGCTGTCGGGGATCCGGTAGGCGTCGGGATCGTCGCCGTTCAAGGCCTGGTGCACCTGGGCGACCACGCCCGCCAGGGAGAGGGGCTGGCTCACCTCCGGCATGGCCGCCAGGTCCGCCTCCAAGGCGGCCAGCCGGCGGAGGATCTCAGGCTCCTTCACCCCGTCGGGAACGCCCGTGTCGATCACCACCGAGATGGGCGTCGTCCCGCCCAAGAACTGCTCGGCCAGACGGGTCCCCCGGACGACGGGGCTGTCGGGCCGGAAGTACGAGACCAGGTTGGTCTCCACCTCCAGCCGGGGCACCCCCACCAGGCTGACCACCAACACCACCACGCCCGCCCCGACCACCGCCAGGGGCCGCCGGGCGCAGGCCCGGGCCACCGGCGCCACCAGCCGGGCCCAGAGACCCGACCGGAGGCTGCCGCCCTGCTGCCGGGCCGGAACCGGCCGGAGGACCAAGACCGCCGGGATGAAGGTAAGGGTCACCACCATCGCGAACAGGATGCCAATGGCCGAGAAGAGGGCGAACTCCCGGATGGGCTGGACGTAGGAGGTGAGCAGGGAGGCAAAGCCCGCCGCGGTGGTGAGGGCGGTCATCACCACGGGCCGGGTGATCTCGGTCATGGTCAGCTCGATGGCCTCCCGCTGGGAGAGCCCCCGGCCCACCTCCTCATAGAACCGGTTCATCACGTGGATCCCCGCCGCGCTCCCCATGGCCATGAGGATGATGGGGATCAGCATCGAGACCAGGGTGAACTCGTACCCCAGGAAGGCCATCAGGCCCATGGTCCAGAGCACCGCGATGGAGACGGAACCCAAGGGGAGCAGGATGCCCCAGGGCGTCCGGAAGGCCCCCAGCAGGATGAGGAAGACCACCAGGGCCGCCAGGGGGAGGAGCACCCGCAGATCCCGGTAGATGACCCGCTCGGCGTACGCCCCCATGTAGCCATCGCCCGCCAGGTACCACTGGCCTTCGCCGGCTTGGGTCAAGACCTCTTCGATCCGGCGGATGAGCCCCTGGTACCGCTCAGAAGAGCCCTGGTAGGCGGGATCGACGGCGACCAGGAGGGCCAGGGCTTGGCCGTCGGGGGCGGCCACCTGCCGGCCTTGGGGCGATGAGAAGAGCCGGTCCCGAAAGGTGGCGGCTTCCGCGGCCGTCCGGGGGACGGAGCTGGCCGCCGGCTCGATCTCGATCCCCCAGTCGCTGGCCCGGACCAGGGGCATGTTGAGGGGCGTCACCAACCCGGCTACCCCGGGGATGGTGGCGAGCTGCTGGGCGACGCGATCCACTTGAGCCAACGCCTCGGGCCGGAAAACATCCTCCGCGGCGTAGAGGATGATCAGGACGCTTTCGTTGCTGAAGTCGACCGCGGTCTGGTTGAGGGCCTCGATGACGGGATCGCCCTGGGGGATCATAGCCCCCAGGTCCGCGCTGTAGCCGATCCGGGGAAGAAGGCTCGCGCAGGCCGCTGAAAGGAGCACAATCGCCCCGATCACCCACCGGGGGTGCGAGGCGACCCACCGACCCACGCGTTCCATTGCACCTGGCCTCCCAGACCGGCTCCGGCCAACGCTGACCGGCCCCTCGTCGTCATGCTACACGGGGCAACTATACCAATCCGCCCAGAAAGTGTCAACGGGAAGGGCGGGGCAAAGCCCGTTCACTAGCCTCTTGGGCGCCTCGCGACCACCAGCACCCACGCCTCCTCCAGCTCCCGCCCGGCCACCTCCAGCCCCACCTCCCTGAAGGCGGCCTCCACCGCTCCCTCTTGGCCCGCGGCAATCCCGGAGGCGAGGAGCACGCCCCCGGGAGCCAGGATGGGGACCAAGGTGGGGGCCAGCTCGACCAGGATCGAGGTGAGCAGATTGGCCACCACCAGCTGGGCTCCCCCGGGCTGGACCGCCCGGACGGCCCGCTCGGCCACCTCGGTACTCCCCTCCAGTACCGTCACCGCCCACTGGAGCCGGTTGCGCTCCACGTTCTCCCGGGCCACCCGGACGGCGATGGGGTCCACGTCGACGGCCACCACCCGCCGGGCTCCCAGGAGGGCAGCGCCCATGGCCAGGATCCCTGAGCCTGTCCCCACATCGGCCACCACATCGCCAGAAGCCAAGTACCGCTGCAAGCCCTTCAGGCAGAGGCGGGTCGTGGGATGGGTCCCGGTGCCGAAGGCCAGGCCGGGGTCGAGGACGAGGGTCTGGGTGCCGGGGGGAGGCTCCCCGGCTTCCCAGCTGGGGCGGATCCAGAGCCGGCCGATCTGCATCGGGGGAAAGTGCTCTTTCCAGCGCTCGGCCCAATCCTCATCATCGACGGCCTCTTGGTGAAGCCGGGCCGGCCAGGGCTGCAGCCCTGAGGCGGCCAGCCGTTCCTGAAGGTGGGCAAAATCGTGCTCCGGGCTGGGAGCCCTCTCGGCGGGAAAGTAGGCGACGACCCGGACGGCACCGTCCGGGCTTCCCTGGTGCTCGGTCCCGGCGGCCCCCAGGGCCCGCAGGCCCTCGGCCGCCACCTCTTCGGCCTCGGGGGCCACCTCCACTTGCCAGCGGATCCACCCGGCTCCCATCTTACTCCGCCTTTCGGAAGGCATCCCGCATCCGGTTGAAGAAGCCCCGCTCCCCTTGCGGCTGCTCGCCGCCGGCCCGGGCGAACCGGCGCAAGAGGTCCCGCTGCTCGTCGGTCAGGTGGGTGGGGGTGACCACCTTCACCGTGACGTACTGATCGCCCCGGCCGAAACCCCGTACATCGGGCACGCCCTTCCCCCGCATGCGGAAGACGGTCCCCGTCTGGGTGCCTTCAGGGATCTTGAGGGTGGCCGTCCCCTCCAAGGTGGGGACTTCAATCTCATCGCCCAAGGCCGCCTGCACGAAGCTGATGGGAACCTCGCAGTGGATGTCGCGCCCTTCCCGGCGGAAGAACGGGTGGGGACGGACGGTGACGAAGACGTACAGGTCCCCCGGGGGCCCGCCCCGCTCGCCCGCCTCCCCTTCGCCGGCCAGCCGGATGCGCTGCCCGTCTTCGATCCCCGCCGGCACCTTCACCCGGATCCGGCGGGTGCGGCGGACCACGCCCGCGCCCCGGCACTCCCGGCAGGCGGTCTCGACGGTCTGGCCCTCGCCCCGGCAGCGGGGGCAGGTGTGGACGTTGACCAGCCGCCCCAGGGGCGTCTGCTGCACCCGCCGCACCTCACCCGTCCCACCACACTCGGGGCAGGTCCGGATGGGGGTGCCGGGCTCCGCCTTGTTCCCGTGGCAGTGGGGACAGACCTCCACCCGGGGCACCGAGATCTCCGTCTCGATGCCGAAGGCCGCCTCCTCAAAGTCCAGCTCCAGATCGTACCGGAGGTCGGCGCCCCGGACGGGCCCCCGGGCCCGGCGCCGCCCGCCGCCGCCGAAGAAGGCGTCGAAGATGTCTTCGAAGCCCAGATCGGCGAAGCCGCCGAAGGGATCGAAGCCGCCCCCGCCGGCGCCGGCGCCCCCGCCGCCGGCGGGACCCTCGAAGGCGGCGTGGCCGAACCGGTCGTACGCCGCCCGCTTCTCCGGGTCGGAGAGGACCTCGTAGGCCTCGGTCGCCTCCTTGAACTTCTCCGCCGCGTCGGGCGCTTTGTTCACGTCAGGGTGGTACTGGCGTGCCAGCCGGCGGTACGCCTTCTTGATCTCGTCGGCCGTCGCCGACCGGTCGACGCCCAGCACCTCATAGTAGTCCCGCTTCCCGGGCATCCGGTTCAGGCACCTTTCTCGTCAGCCTTGGGCTCATCCTTGACCTGGTACTCCGCATCGACCACGTTCGGGTCCTCCTGGGCTTGCTGGGCCTGACCCGCGGCCCCGTCGGCCCCCGACGGACCCTGGCTCTGGTAGATCCGGGTGGTCACCTGGTAGAGGGCCTGGCTCAAGGCCTCCTGCTTGGCCTTGATGGCCTCCACGTCGTCCTGGCCCATCACCTTCCGGAGCTCTTCGATGGCGCCGTTGATCCGCTCCCGCTCCTCGGCCCTCACCTTGTCACCCAGGTCCTTCAGGCTCTTCTCCGCGGTGTAGATGAGGGTGTCGGCCGCGTTCCGCTGCTCCGCCAGCTCCTTCTTCTTCTTGTCCTCTTCGGCGTACCGCTGGCTCTCCTCCACCATCCGCTGGATCTCTTCCTCGCTCAGGCTGCCGCGGGAGGTGATGGTGATGCTCTGCTGCTTCCCGGTCCCCAGATCCTTGGCCGACACGTGGACGATGCCGTTGGCGTCGATGTCAAAGCTCACCTCGATCTGGGGCACGCCCCGGGGCGCGGGCGGGATGCCCGTCAGCTGGAACCGGCCCAGGGTGATGTTGTCGGCCGCCATGGGCCGCTCACCCTGGAGGACGTGGATCTCCACCGTCGTCTGGTTGTCCGCCGCGGTGCTGAAGATCTGCTTCTTGCTGGTGGGGATGGTGGTGTTCCGCTCAATCAGCTTGGTGAAAACGCCACCCAAGGTCTCAATGCCCAGAGAGAGGGGCGTCACGTCGAGCAGGACCACATCCCGCACCTCGCCGGCCAGGACCCCTGCCTGGATGGCCGCCCCCAGGGCCACGCATTCATCGGGGTTGATCCCCTTGTGCGGCTCCTTGCCGAAGAGGTCCCGCACCGCCTCCTGGACCGCCGGAATCCGGGTGGACCCGCCCACCAGGAGCACCCGGTCCACCTGATGGGGCTGCAAGCCGGCGTCGGCCAGGGCCTGGCGGACCGGCCCCAGGGTCGCCTCCACCAAGTCCCGGGTCATCTGGTTGAACTGGGCCCGGGTCAGGGTGAGGTCCAGGTGGAGCGGGCCGTTGGGACCCGCGCTGATGAAGGGCAGGTTGATGGTGGTCTGCTGGAGCCCCGACAGCTCAATCTTGGCCTTCTCGGCCGCCTCCCGGAGCCGCTGCATGGCCATCCGGTCCTCCCGGAGGTCGATCCCATGCTCCTTCCGGAACTCCTCCACCATCCAGTCCACAATCCGCTGGTCGAAGTCGTCCCCGCCCAGGTGGTTGTTCCCGCTGGTCGCCTTCACCTCGAAGACACCATCACCCAGCTCCAGGATGGAGATGTCGAAGGTCCCCCCACCCAGGTCATAGACGGCGATGATCTGGTTCTGCTCCTTGTCCAGGCCGTAGGCCAGCGCGGCCGCGGTGGGCTCGTTGATGATCCGGAGCACCTCCAGGCCCGCGATGCGGCCGGCATCCTTGGTGGCCTGGCGCTGAGCGTCGGTGAAGTAGGCCGGGACCGTGATGACCGCCTGGGTGACCGGCTCGCCCAGGTAGCTCTCCGCGTCGGCCTTCAGCTTGCTCAGCACCATGGCCGAGATCTCCTCGGGAGAGTACCGCTTGCCGTCGATCTCCACCCGGTAGTCGGTGCCCATCCGCCGCTTGATGGACATGATGGTCCGCTCCGGGTTGGTCACCGCCTGGCGCTTGGCCACCTGGCCCACCAGGCGCTCGCCGTCCTTGGTGAAGGCGACCACCGACGGGGTGGTGCGGCTCCCCTCGGAGTTGGCGATGACCACCGGCTCGCCGCCCTCCAGGACCGCCACCACCGAGTTGGTCGTCCCCAGGTCGATGCCTACGACCTTACCCAACGTTGTTGCCTCCTTCGCCGTCAGAAGCCTGCCCCTCGCCAGCCTGGGCGACGCGCACCAAGCTGGGCCGGATCAACTTGGATCGGAACAGATACCCGCGCTGAAGCTCCTCCACGACCGTATCGGGCTCGTAGCCCGGGGCCACCACCCGGTCCATGGCCTCGTGGTACCGGGGGTCGAAGGGCTGCCCGACCGCCTCGACCGCCTGGAGGCCCGCCTGTTCCAGCACCGAGCGGAACTGGTCGTAGACCATGCGCACCCCGGTGGCCAAACCTTGCGCCGGCGACCCTTCCGGGAGCCCGTCCGCCGGGACGGCGGCCAGGGCCCGCTCCAGGTTGTCCACCACCGGCAGGAGCTGGCGGACCACCTCCTCGGCGCCCTGATTCTGCCACGTCTCCCGCTCCCGCTGGATCCGCTTCCGGTAGTTGTCGAAGTCGGCCTGCAGCCTGAGGTACTGGTTCCAAAGCTGCTGGCGGGCCGCCTCAGCCTGCTCGTACTGCTCCCGGACCGCGGCCAGCTCCTGGGTGAGGCCCTCCACATCGGTCTCCGCCTCGCCCTCACCCTCCGGGGCCGCGACCTCCCCGCCGGAGGCGCTCCCCTCCGCCTGGGCTTTCTCCCCCGCGGGCCCCTTCCCGTGCCCTTCGGCGGCTGGCTCGGATTCCGACGGCGCGGCGGGCTGGCCCGCCTCGGTCCCGCCGGCCGAGGTGACCGGCTCTTCTGTCATCCTGGCGCGTTCCTCAGCCTGCTCGGCCATAGACTCCCCTCCACAGAGAACCGCCGCACCGATGCGGCGCCACGAAAAAGGGCCCCGCAGGACCCTTCCTGAAAAACCTTCCCACGTCGACCACCCCGGGGGTTCACGGCCGGTTGCGGCGCCGGGCCAGGGCCTGGCTCAACTCCTCGGCCACCAGGCGCATGACGGCCACCACCCGGCTGTACTCGAGCCGGGTGGGCCCCAGGACCCCGATCTGGCCTACCACCTGGCCGCCCACCTCGTAGGTGGCCATCACCAGGCTGCACCCCTCCAGCGGCCCCTGGCCATTCTCCTGGCCGATCCGGATGGTGAGTCCGCTCTGGCCGTGGGAGCTCAGGATGTTGAGGAGCGCATCCTTCTGCTCCAAGAACTCCAAGAGCGGCCGGAGCCGGTCCACATCCCGGAACTCGGGCTGGTGGAAGAGGTTGATGGCCCCCTCCACGTAGACCCGTTCGTCACCACCGGCCGCAAGGGCGTCCTCCAGCAACGAGGCGGCGCCGTCGTACAGGTCCGGGTCACCCAGGACATCGGCCACCTGCTGGTAGAGGGTCCGCCCCAGATCCCGGACACTCACACCCTCCAAGCAGTCGTTGAGGACCGCCTCCACCCGGGCGAGCTCCTCCTGAGTCCAGCTCCGGTGGGTCTCCACCACCCGGTGCTCCACCAGGCCTGGGATGCCCACAAAGACCACCAGCACCACCTGGGGATCGAGGGCGATCAGCTCCACCCGCTTCAGGATCGCGTCCTCAATCCGGGGCACCACGGCCAGGCTCGCGTAGCGGGTCATGGAGGCGACCACCTGGGCGGTGGAGTGGACCAGCTCCTCGATGGCCGTCCGGCGGGAGAGCTCCGTCTGGATGGCCCACCGCTCCTCCTCATCGAGGGAGGCGGGGGTCATGAGTCCATCGACATAATACCGGTACCCCAAATCAGACGGGATCCGCCCTGCCGAAGCGTGCGGCTGCTGCAGGTAACCGAGCTCCTCCAGGTCGGCCATCTCGTTCCGGATGGTGGCTGGGGAGACCCCCAGGCTGTACTTCCGGGCAATGGTTCGGGATCCCACCGGTTCCGCGGTGAGGATGTAGTCGTCGGTCACCGCCTGAAGGATGCGCATCTTGCGCTGATCCACGACGGACTCACCCTCTGCTAGCACTTGCGACCGGCGAGTGCTAACGTGCTAGGGGCAGCATAGCACTCGGCCCTCCCCCTGTCAAGGCGGAGAGGCCCGCCAAGCCGCCTCAGACGGCCGTTGGCACCGTCCGGAGGAAGGCGAGGAAGACCTGATTGGCCACGGGCACCCCCTGGCGGGTCAGCCGGATCCGGTGGGCGTCCGCCTCCAGCAGGCCCAGGCGGACCAACCGGTCAATCGCCAGGCCATAGACGGCTTCGGGCTCCGTCCCGAACCGGGCCCGGAAGGCGGCCCGGTCCACCCCTTCCCGGGTCAGGCGGAGCCCCAGGAACATGGTCTCGTCCATCTCCAAGGCCCGGCTGATGGGCTCCTCCCGCTCCAGGGGGAGCCGGCCCGCCTGCAGGGCCGCCTCGTACGCAGGCAGGGGCCCCAGGTTCGCCCGGCGGACCCCTTCCCACCAGCTGTGGGCCCCAGGCCCCAGGCCCAGGTACGGCTGGTTCCGCCAGTAGATCAGGTTGTGCCGGCTCTGGTGGCCCGGGCGGGCGAAGTTGGAGATCTCGTACTGGGCCAGCCCCGCGCCTTCCGCCGCCTCGATGGCGGCCTGGTACATGGCCAGCTCCTCCTCCTCATCGGGCCTGGGGAGCCGGCCCATCTGGTGCCAGCGGTAGAAGGGCGTCCCTTCCTCGATGATGAGGCTGTAACAGGAGAGGTGATCGGGCTCCAGGGCCAGAGCCCGCTGGAGGGTGGCCCGCCAGCCCCTCAGGTCTTGGCCGGGCAGGGCGAAGATCAAATCCAGGTTGAGGGAAGGGATCCCCGCCTCCCGGGCCAGGGCGACGCTGGTTTCAATCGCGGCGGCGTCGTGCTCCCGCCCCAGCCGGCGGAGGAGCCCGTCGTCGAAGACCTGGGCCCCCAAGGAGAGGCGGTTCACCCCCGCCTCCCGGAGCGCGGCCAGCTTCTCCAGGGTGAGGGTTCCCGGGTTGGCTTCGACGGTGATCTCCGCCTGGGGGGCCAGGGGGAAGCGCTGCCGGAGGGCGCCGAAGAGCCGGGCTAGCTGCCCGGCCTCCAGGGTGGTGGGGGTGCCGCCGCCCACGTAGAGGGTGTCCAAGACGGGCACGCCGCCTGCGGCCTCCAGGCGGGCGGCCCACCGGTCCGCCTCCTGCTCCAAGAGATCGAGGAAATGGTCCCGTTCAGGGCCCCGCAGGCGGAAGGAGTTGAAGTCGCAGTAGTAGCACTTCCGGATGCAGAAGGGGATGTGGACGTAGAGGCCCCGGCTCAATCGATGCGCAGGACGGCCATGAAGGCCTCCTGCGGCACCTCCACGTTGCCCAGCTGCTTCATGCGCCGCTTGCCTTCCTTCTGCTTCTCCAGGAGCTTCCGCTTCCGGGTGACGTCGCCCCCGTAGCATTTGGCCAGCACGTCCTTCCGGATGGCCTTCACCGTCTCCCGGGCGATGATCCGCCCCCCGATGGCCGCTTGGATGGGCACCTCGAAGAGCTGGCGGGGGATGAGCTCCTTCAGCTTCTGGGTCAGCTGGCGGCCCCGCTCGTAGGCCTTCTCCCGGTGGACGATGGCCGACAGGGCGTCGACAGGCTTGCCGTTGATCAAGATCTCCAGCTTGACCAGGTTGGACGGCCGGTACCCATCGAACCGGTAATCGAGGGAGGCGTAGCCCCGGGTCCGGGACTTGAGCCGGTCGAAGAACTCCATCAGGATCTCGGCCAGAGGCAGCCGGTACTCCAGCCGGGCCCGCTCGGGCCCCAGGTACTCCATGGTGACGAACTCGCCCCGGCGCTCCTGGCAGAGCTCCATCACCGGCCCGATGTACTCCTCCGGCGTCAAGATGGTGGCCAGCACGTACGGCTCCTGGATCTCCTGGATCCGGGCGGGGTCGGGCAGCTCCTCGGGGTTCCGCACCTCATGGACCTGGCCCTGCCGGTCCACCACCCGGTAGACGACGCTGGGGGCGGTGGTGACCAGCTCCAGGCCGAACTCCCGCTCCAGCCGCTCCTGGATGATCTCCATGTGGAGCAGACCCAAGAAGCCACAGCGGAAGCCGAAGCCCAGCGCGGCCGACGTCTCCGGCTCGTAAAGCAAGGCGGCATCGTTCAGCTGGAGCTTGGCCAGGGCCGCCCGCAGGTCCTCGAAGGCGTCATTGTCCACGGGGTAGAGGCCGCAGAAGACCATGGGCTTGGCCGGCTCGTACCCCGGGAGGGGCTCTTCGGCCGGGCGGCCGGCCAGGGTGACCGTGTCCCCCACCCGGCAGTCGGTTACGTCTTTCATGCTGGCCATCACCGCGCCCACTTCCCCCGCCCGGAGCTCCTCCACGGGCACCAGGTTGGGCCGGAAGACGGCCAGCTCGCTCACCTCAAAGGTCTTCCCCGACTGCATGAGGAGGATCTCATCCCCCCGGCGGAGGAGGCCGTCCTTCACCCGGATGTAGGCGACCACGCCCCGGTAGCTGTCAAAGTGGGAGTCGAAGACCAAGGCCCGCAGGGGCGTATCCGGGTTGCCCTGAGGCGGCGGGATCCGCTCCACGATGGCCTCCAGCACCTCCGGCACCCCTTGGCCCGTCTTGGCGCTCACCAGCAGGGCGCCGGAGGCATCGAGCCCCACGCTCTCCTCCAGCTCCCGGAGGACCCGGTCGGGATCGGCGTTGGGCAAGTCGATCTTGTTGATGACGGGGATGATCTCCAGGTCGTGCTCCAGGGCCAGGTAGAGGTTGGCCAGGGTCTGCGCCTCAATCCCCTGGGAGGCGTCGATCACCAGGAGGGCTCCCTCGCAGGCGGCCAGGCTCCGGGAGACCTCATAGGAGAAGTCCACGTGGCCCGGGGTGTCGATGAGGTTGAGAACGTACTCCTCCCCGTTGGGCCGCCGGTAGTGGAGGCGGACGGCCTGCATCTTGATGGTGATGCCCCGCTCCCGCTCCAGATCCATGGAGTCCAGCACCTGGTCGGTCATCCGTCGGGCTTCGACGGTCTCCGTCACCTCCAGGAGGCGGTCTGCGAGGGTGGACTTGCCGTGGTCGATGTGGGCAATGATACAGAAGTTGCGAAGGCGTTCGATCGCCGTCATTGAGACCCTCCCGGTCAATGGACGGCTCTTATTATAGCAGGAGTTGGCCCACCCTGGGACGAAGCCGCGGCGGGAACGGGGCGGTCCGCCCCAGGGGAAACGGAGGCACGGAACCTCTTTGAGCCGAGCAGGGAGGCTGGCCCGGGCGGCCGGCGGGACCATGATCCTCATCCTGATCAGCCGCCTTTTGGGCTTCGTCCGGGAACGGGCGGTGGCGGAGGTCTTCGGGCGGAGCTGGGAGACCGACGCCTTCCGGGCGGCGTTCCACATCCCCGACCTGATGTACTACCTGCTGGTGGGCGGGGCCCTCTCGGCCGCCTTCATTCCCGTCTTCTCCCAGTACTTGGCCACCCGGGACGAGGATGAGGCCTGGCACGTGGCCAGCTCCTTCCTCAACCTGGTGGTCAGCCTGCTGCTCCTCTTCACCGTCTTGGGGATCCTCTTCACACCCGTCCTCGCCCCCCTGGTCGCCTACGGCTTCACGGGCGAGCAGGAGGCCCTCCTCATCCACCTGATGCGGCTTATGTTCCCCGCGGTCTTCCTCACGGCCCTGGCGGGCCTGGGGATCGGTGTCCAGAACGCCTACCAGCGCTTCGTCCTGCCCATGCTGGGGCCCATCGTCTACAACATCGGCATCATCCTGGGAGCCTACCTCCTGGGCCCCCGCCTGGGCATCGACGGCCTCGCCTACGGGACCGTGGCCGGCGCCTTGGGGAACGTCCTGGTCCAGGCCCCCTACGTGGTCCGCCGGGCCCGCTGGCGCCCCATCATCGACTGGCACCATGAGGGGATGCGGGAGATCCTGCGGTTGATGGGCCCGGCCTTGGTGGGGCTCTCGGTGGCTCAGGTCAACCTGATCATCAGCACCAACCTGGCCTCCACCCTGAGTGAGGGGAGCATCACCGCCCTTAACATGGCCAACCGGCTGATGCAGTTCCCCCTGGGGGTCTTTGCCATGGGGATCTCCACCGTGCTCTTCCCCTCCATGAGCCGGCTGGCCGCTCAGGGGCAGCTGGACGCCCTCCGGACCACCTTCAGCCGGGGGCTACGGACCATCCTCTTCGTCACCGTGCCGTCGGCGGTGGGACTGGCGGTGCTGGGGGAGCCCGTCATCCGCCTCCTCTTTCAGGCGGGCGCCTTCAGTGCTCGGGACACCGCGGCCACCTACGAAGCCCTCCTTTTCTACACGCCGGCCCTCATCGGGCTGTCGGGCACCCAGATCCTGAGCCGGGTCTTCTACAGCCTCCACGACACCCGGACCCCCGTCTGGGTCAGCCTCTTCACCCTGGTGAGCAACACGGCTTTGAGCCTCCTCTTCCTCCACGCCACCGATCTGGCTCACGCCGGCCTGGCCCTGGCCTACTCCATCACCACCCTGCTCAGCCTGGGCCTCTACCTCCTCATCCTCCGGCGGCGCCTGGGGCGGATCGAAGGTAGCCTGCTCCTCCGGGGGCTGGCAGGCAGCCTGGTGGCCTCGGCGGTCATGGGCCTGCTGGTCGGGGTGGTCCACCGCCAGCTCCTCCTCCGGCTGGACCTGGCCAGCCTGAGCGACCGCCTGGTGGAGACCCTGGTGCCCGTCGCCTGCGGGGTGGCGGCCTACGGCGCCGTGAGCCTGGTGGTCCAAGGGGAGGAGACCCGAGAGCTTTTGAGGCTCCTCAGGGGCCGACGGAACACCCGGGAGCCGGCGTAAAGTGGGGTTGGGGGCATCGGTCCGGAAAGGAGTGGCAGCGCATGATCGCCTCGGTCCACGCGGTGACGGGGGCCGCCCTGGGGGCCCTCACCGGCAACCCGGCGGCCGCCTTCGTCACGGGCCTGGTGAGCCACGGGGTGCTGGACGCCGTCCCCCACACCGACTACCAAACCACGGGACCCGGTGTCGTCGATGGGCTGGCCGGGCTGCTCTTCCTCACCTGGCTCGCCCTCGCCCAGCCGGGCGGCGGGCTGGCCTGGGCCGCTTTCTGGGGCGGCCTGGGGGGTATGTTGCCGGACGTGGAGGTGGCCGTCGCCCACCTCTTCTTCCAGGGCCGGATGCGCCACCTCTACCCCAGCCACACGGGCCTCACCCCCCACCGCCAGGTGGCGCCGCCCCTGGGGATCTGGACCCAAGCCATCACCTTCGCCGTGGCCCTGGCCCTCTTGATCATCCGCCTGGCCTAGCCTCGCCGGCGGGCGCCAGGCCCTTGGACGGCCCCGGGCTCCGAGCCAGGCGCTCGTGGAGGACCTGGGCCAGGCTCGCGGCCAAGATCTCCGCGGCCGCCTCCGCCTCGGCCAGGGTGTTGTGGTAGGAGCCCAGCTCCACCAGGATGGCGTTGGGGTGGAGCTCCTGGTTGTACCGGCGGTTGGGGACCCGGAGAATCCGGTTGAAGACGCCCGGGGCCTGCCGGTTCAAGGCCGCGGCCAGCTCCTGGGCGAAGGCCAGGTTGGGCTGCCAGCTGGCATGGTCCCCGCCGGGCTCCGTCCCCGTGCCCACCACCAGCGTGATCTGGGCCACCCGGCGGCCCCCCACGGTGGTCACCAGACCGGCGGGCGTGTCCCGGTGGAGGTCGATCACCACCTGGATGGAGGGGTGGGCCTCCAGGATCCGGGCGACGGCCCGCCCTGAGGCGGCGTAGGCTTGGCTGTGCGAGGGCACGTCGTAGATCCCCCGGTCGTGGAGGACCGGGATGCCCCGGGCCTCCAGGGCCCGGGCCAAGGCGGCGCCGGCCCGGGCCACCCCGGTGTCGGTGGTGTTGAACCGGTGGTAGCGGGAGGGCTCCATCAGGGGCTGGCCCGGCTCCTGATACATCTCAGAGATGTGGGTGTGGTAGAGGAGGACCAAGGGCTCCCGTCCCGGGCCGGGGCTCAGGATCCCGGCCGGGGCGGCGGCGGGCCCGTCCGGGAAGGCCCCTTCGGGGAACGCCCCCTCGGGGCCGAGGAGTTCCGGGGCCGGTCCCGCGACGCCGGCTGGGCGGACCGTCGGGTTGGCCCGAGCGGGCACCTCCCAGGCCGAGCCCGCTTCCCCCGGGGTCCCGTTCGGCGCCGGGCCGGCCGGTCCGCCTGAGGCGGGCGCGGGGGCGGCGGCCGGCCGGACGGCAGGCACCTGCAAGAGCGGCAGCTCACTGAGCAGGAGCCACTCGGGCAGGCGGCGGCTCAGGGTGGACGCCCACCCCTGGATCCGGTCGCTCCAGGATCCCACGGCCGCGCCTTCCCTCTCTCCATCCCCAGCCCCGGCCGCCAGGGCCCCGCTGCCCACCGCCTCCACCTCGCTTCCCCGGGGGAGCGCGCTGGCCACCAGCCGGGCGGCCCGCTCCCCATCGAGCTGCAGGCGATCGACGTAGGGCGCGGCCGCCTCCCAGTAAGGGAGGATGACGGCCCCCAGACCCCGCCCCACCAGAAACCCACCCACCACCAGGAGCACCAGGAGAAGGCGCCCCAAGGCTGGGACGGGGCGGGGGGCGCCGGCGGCGCGGGCGGGAAAGGCCCGCTGCAGCCTGTGGCCCCGGCGCGCGGGTCCCCCGTCCCCGAGGGGGCGGAGGGCCCAGCCGGGCCCGGGGAGGGTGGCGGGCCGCCAGAACGGGACAACCCGCGGGCGGCGGGAGCTCCGGGCCAGGCCCCAAGCCATGGCCGGCCGGCCCCACGCCATTCGGGGCAGCTCCCGCCGGCGGGCCCAACGCCGCCGGCCTGTCCCGGCCCGCCGCCACGCACCCGCCAGGCCCTGAAGGAGCCCCCTCCTTCCCCCGAGCCGGAGCCTCCCCCCGCCGGAACGGAAACCCCGCAGGGGCGCCGCCATGCCCATCCCCCCTTCCCAGTCCATGCTATGCCCCGCCCCCGGGTGGCAGACGTTCCCTGGAGATGGTTGCCAGCAGGGCCAGGCCCCAGGGCCTCCGCACATACGGGGCCGCCGGGGCCCATATCCTCAAGGGGGTGGAACCCAAAGGGAGGTCGGTGGAGGGCGATGAACCCACGCAGGCCGCGCCGCGGGCGGCCGGGGGGCCGCCTGGCCCTCATGGGGCTTCTCTGGCTGTTCCTCGCCATGGGCGGCGGCTGGGCTGAAGACGAGGGCACCCCCTACGGCCCCGAGGGGACCGTCTGTCGGGAACCGGTCTTCCTCCAGCTGGGCCGTCCGGCTGAGCCCCATCCCGACGTCCAGGGGCTCCAGAGCCGGCTGCAGGATCTGGGCCTCTACGACGGCCCCCTGGACGGCCTCTTCGGACCCGAGACCGCCCAGGCGGTCCGCCGGTTCCAACAAACCGCGGGGCTTCCGCCCTCCGGGATGGTGGACCCGGCCACCTGGACTGCCCTGGCCGACGGCGTGGTGCTCCCCGTGGCCGCTCAGCCGACGGAGGCGCCCCCAGGGCCCCTCTCCATCGTCATCGATGTGAACGAGCGAACCCTCACCCTGTACAGCGCCGGCCAGCCGTACAAAAGCTACCCGGTGGCCGTGGGCACCAGCCGCACCCCCAGCCCTGTGGGGGAGTGGCTCATCGTCCACAAGGACTCGGGCTGGGGCGACGGGTTCGGCACCCGGTGGCTGGGCCTCAACGTCCCCTGGGGCATCTACGGCATCCACGGGACCAACAAACCCTGGTCCATTGGCACCCAGGCGAGCCAGGGCTGCATCCGCATGTTCAACCGGGACGTGGAGGAGCTCTACCGGTGGGTTCCCCTGCGGACGCCCGTCCGCATCGTCGGCCCCACGCCCGACCTCGCCTTCAACCGGACCCTCCAGCCGGGCGCCACCGGGGCCGATGTGGTGCAGGTCCAGCTCCGGCTGAAGGAGCTGGGCTTCGACCTGGGGTATGCCGACGGCCGGTACGGGCCCCAGACGGAGGCGGCCGTTCGGGAGCTGCAGCGGTTCTACGGGCTCCCCGAGGACGGGCGGGTCTATGAGGACATCTACTACGTGCTGGGCCTGAAGCGGGCCCCCTAGGGGCGGGCCTCTCCGGCATGGGGGGACGACCATGGCACGGATCAGCACCAACGGCCGCCAGGGGCGCGCCCTCCTGGCGGGGCTGGGCCTTCTCGTCCTGATGGGCCTCGGGGTGGCGCTCTGGCTCGCCCGCGCCGGGCCGACGGTCCGGGTGGGGGAGGTGACCATCGATCCCCGCGCGCCCATCAACCCGGAGCGGACCTACCGGCTGATCCTTTGGGAGGAGAATGTGGTCCTCTCCGGCGCCGGCACCACCTACCGGACCTTCCTGGAGGACCGGGTGGAGGCCTTCCGCGAGGTCCACCCCAACGTGACCGTCGAGTTCCAGCTCCTTCCCCCCGGGGAGGCGGTCAACCGGCTGGAGGGCGCCCTGGCCTCCGGCCAGCCCCCCGACGTCTACGGGAGCCTCAGCCCCCGCCTCTTTGACCGGAACTACCAGGTGCCGGTGGACGCCTTCCTGCCCCGGGCCCGGGACGGCGAGCCCCACTTCCTTCCGGCCGCCTGGGAAGCCCTGACGGCCGACGGCCAGGTCTGGGGCTGGCCCCGGTGGATCCGCTTCATCACCTGGGCGGGCCGCCGCTCCCTGCTGGCCGGCACGGGCCTGGATGTGGACCAGGCGGCTCAAGAAGGCTGGACCTTCCCCCAGGCCCTGGCGAGCCTCGCCCAGGCCGGCGGGGGCCAGATGCCCGGCCTTCTGGTCCATCCCCAGGAGCCTGAACTCGTCCGGAGCCTGATGGCGGCGGGCGGCCACGGCTTGATGCTCCAAGAGGGGAGCCTGGCCTGGAGCCAGGACGCTATCGAGGAGGTGGCCGCCTTCTTGGTGGCGGCCCGCCAGCAGACCCGGATGCCCCGCAACCTGGAGGCCGCCGCCCGGGAGCGGGTGGCCCGCTTCCTCCAGGGCCGGGTGGGCGTCATCACGCCCGTCCGGCCCGAGCTGGCCGCCCACCTCCTGCGGACCGTCCCCCGGGAAGAGCTGGTGCTCTTGCCCCCGCCCCGGCCCGAGGGGCGCCCCTTCCACGTGCCCGCCGACCTGGCCGCCTACCTGGTCTTCCGCCAGACCCCCTACCAGGGGGACGATCAGACCCGGCTGGCCATGGAACTGGCCCGCTTCCTCATCCAGTCCAAGGACGCCTGGGTCAGCTCCCAGTTCCCCGCGGTCCCCGCCCTCCTGAGCGATCAGGCCTTGTGGCAGCGGGAAGCGCCCTGGCCCGAGGCGACCAGCCAGGCCCTCCTACGGTGGGCGGAGGCGGCCGTCACCCCTTCCCTGGACCCCGACGAAGCGGCGGTCCTCCGGCAGATGGACGACCAGGTTCTGGCCCCGTGGCTGGCCCGACTCTGGGATGAAGAGGCGCCGTCGGCCTGGGCCGCCGGCCTTTACCAGGCCTTGCTGGACCAGGTGCCCGAGCCCGGCGGCTGAACCCGAAGGCCCAGCCCTGCAGCGGCCACCTTGCCCTTCAGCCCCAAGCCCGACGGGCACCGGCCAACCCGGCCCGCCCCGCCTCCCTGGACGGGCACGGGGCCTTCTCCCGCTCAGGCACCGGCCGCGCCGCTTCAGAAGAGGGAGCTCAGCAGGTCGTCCACGTCCAGGGAGGGGTGGAGGGCCACGTTCAAGCCCCCGGCCACCACGTTGGCCATGCTGTCCACCAGATCGTCCACCTCGCGCGGGGTGACGATCATGGAGTGGAAGTAGGGCTGGAGGAGGCGCTCCGCCGCCGGTCCCGCCGGGCGGCCCATCTGGCTCAGGGCGTCCTGGACCAGGGTGGCCGCCCGGATCACCGTAGGCACCCCCACGGCCAGGACGGGCACCCCCAGAACCTGGGGGGTGATCCCCAGCCGGCGGTTCCCCACCCCGGACCCCGGGTGGATCCCCGTGTCGGCGATTTGGACCGTGATGCCCAGCCGCTGGCTCTCCCGGGCCGCCAGGGCGTCGATGCAGATGACCAGCTTGGGCCGGAGCTGGGCGACCAACGCCTGGACGATCTCGCTGGTTTCGATGCCCGTCAGCCCCAAGACCCCAGGCGCGATGGCCGCCACCGGCCGCAGGCCCCCCCGCTTCTCGGGCGGGACCATCCGGTGGAGGTGGCGGGTGACGGTGAGCCGGCTGACCACCTTGGGCCCCAGGGCATCGGGGGTCGCGTTCCAGTTCCCCAGGCCCACCACCAAGGTCTCGTCTTCGGGCCCCACCCCCAAGGCCTGGAAGAAGCGCCGCAGCTCCTGGGCCAGGACGATCCCGGCCTTCTCCTCCATCTCCACGCTCCGGCTCCGGAGCTGGGGAGCCTCCAGGGTGGAGTAGTGGCCCGGCAGCTTCCCCATCCGCCGGGCCCCCTCCTCGCTTTCAATGAAGACCCGGCTCAAGGTGATGCCGTCCTGTTCCTGGGTGTCCACCGTCACCCCGGGGATCTCCGGCGGCCCCGGCTCCTTGATGAGGAGGCCGTGGGCCTCCAGCGCCAGGTCTGAGAGGGCCTCCCAGCCCTCGGCCTCTTCCAGCAGCCGCATGCTGGCGTCGTCGCCCAGGAGAACCACCTCCGCTTCCCCGAACGCGGCGGGCCGGGGAAATGGCTGGACGCCGTTAGGCTGTCCGTCCGTCCCCGGCCCGATTCGGAAGGGATGGAGGTCACCTCTCCAGGGCCCCGATCCGCCCACCCGGGCCTAGCGCCTGGCCCCGGGGCCCCGGGACCCGCGGGAGGCTAGACGACACCCACCTTGCCCTTGAGCCCCAGGGTCTCCTCCAGGCGGTCGGCCTCAGCCTGCCAGTGGGCCGAAAGCTCGTCCAGGTACTGGGCGATGGGGCCCTCCAGCACCGTCTCCGCCCCCGGGTGGGTGGGGTAGGCGCCGCTTTCGGCCACCATCTCCCGGAGGGCCTGGGGGTTGTCGATGATGGGACAGGGCACCAAGTGGTTCTCGTTGAAAGGCTGCCGGGCCTGGAAGGCGGCAAAGAGCGGCGACCGGAGGGCCTCCACCAGGGAGGTCTCCCGGATGTTGGCGGTGGCGAAGTGGGCGAAGGCGCACGGCTCCACGTCGCCCTTGGCGTTGATGTGGACGTACTGGCGCCCGCCGGCGATGCAGCCGCCCACCGCGTGGCCGTCGTTCCAGAAGTCCGCGATGAAGATGGGCTTCTCGGCCCGGAGCTCCCGCACCCGGTGGACCAGCCAGGCGCGCTGCTCGGGGGTGAGCATCAGGGAAGGATCGGGATCCCGCCCAATGGGGATGTAATGGAAGCTCCAGAGGTAGGCGCAGCCCCGGTCGATGAGAAAGTCGATGAAGGCGTCGGAGAAGAGCTCCTCCACGTTCTCCCGGGTCACCGTCACCGACGCGCCGTGGATCACCCCCCGCTCGGTGAGGCGGTCCATGGCGGCCACCACCTGGTCGAAGACCCCCTCGCCCCGCCGGGCGTCCGTCGCCTCCCGGAAGCCTTCCAGGGAGATGGCCGGCGAGAGATTGGCCAGCTCGGCCAGGCGGTCGGCCGTCCCATCGTCGATGAGGGTCCCGTTGGTGTAGGCCATGAAGACCAGGTCGGGGTGCCTGTCCACCAGCTCCAGGAGGCGCTTGTAGGCGAAGGGTTCGCCCCCCGAGAGGACGATCCAGCGGATGCCCAGCTCCTCCGCCTCGGTGAAGAGCCGGTCCAGACGCTCGAAGGGCAGGGTGTGGGTCTCGTAGGCGCCCGCCCAGCACCCCCGGCACCGCAGGTTGCACCCTTCGGTGGGATCCACCAGGAGGAAGTGGGGCACGTGGACTCCCAGCTCCTCGGAACGGCGGTCCCGGATGCGCCCGCCCCAGAGCAGGTCGCGTACCACCCAGTTGACTGCCACCTTCTGAATCATCCGGGGATTCCGGGCCAGCCGTTCCGCCTGCCGCCGAAGGGCCGGGTCCCGCTCCCAGCGGCGCCCGAAGGCGGCCAAGGCCGCCCGGTGGGTGGGGTTGGTGGTGAGGTGTTGCATCAGCCCGAGGGCCCGGGGCACGTTCTCGATGATCCGCTCCGTCAACAGGCCGATCAGCCTCTCCAGGGAGCCGTCGACCGCGCGCTGCCAGCCGTTGGATCCTGCCACAGCCTTCGTCCCCCTCGTCCTGAGTTGGCTCATCCTCCGTCGGCCTTCCCTTTGGAGGATCGATACCCAAAAGACCCAAGTACCTTCATTGTCGCGCTCTCCCCAGGCCCGTGCAACCGAGCGCAGCGGGACAAGTTTGATCCCGGCGGGTGACATTTGTCCCGCAACCGTTGAGACGGTCGCCCCTACCCGGGGGAAGATGGACATGGTACGCTCAGTAAGGAGGTCCAGCCGGACACGTGTCCGGTTGGACGGACAGGGAGGCGACAGAATGGCCGAGGCTTTGCTGGAAATGCATCGGAGTCTGGAAAAGCATGGGATTGTCAACCCGGGCAACGTCTACTGGAACCTGACCACCGCGGCCCTGTACGAGGAGGCGATTCGCCGCCGGGAAGGGTTCCTGTCCCACCTGGGCCCCCTGGTGGTGCGGACGGGGCAGCACACGGGCCGCAGCCCTCGCGACAAGTACGTGGTGGATGACGAGACCACCCACGACCGGGTCTGGTGGGGTGAATCCAACCAGCCCATGCCCCCCGAGCGTTTCGAAGCTTTGTACCACCGTCTCCTGGCCTACCTCCAGGGGAAGGACATCTTCGTGCAAGACCTCTTCGCCGGCGCGGACCCCAAGTACCGCATGCCCATCCGGGTCATCACCGAGCGGGCGTGGCACAACCTCTTCGCCCGGAACCTCTTCATCCAGCCGACCCCTGAGGAGCTTCAGGGTTTCGAGCCCCGCTTCACCGTAATCCAGGTTCCCGGCTTCACCGCCGTGCCCGAGGTGGACGGGACCCGCAGCGGCGTCTTCGTGGTCCTCAACTTCACCCGCCGGCTGGTCCTCATCGGCGGCACCAGCTATGCGGGGGAGATCAAGAAGTCCATCTTCACCGTCCTCAACTTCCTCCTGCCCCAGGAGCAGGTGCTCTCCATGCACTGTTCGGCCAACCAGGGGAAGGATGGCGAGGTGGCCCTCTTCTTCGGCCTGTCGGGCACGGGGAAGACGACCCTCTCGGCCGACCCGGACCGCCAGCTGATCGGCGATGACGAGCACGGCTGGAGCGACGATGGGATCTTTAACTTTGAAGGCGGCTGCTACGCCAAAGTGATCCGCCTCAGCCCCGAGGCTGAGCCCCAGATCTACCAGACCACCCGGATGTTCGGGACCATCTTGGAGAACGTGGCCATCGACCCCGCCACCCGGCGGATCGACCTGGACGACGACTCCCTGACGGAGAACACCCGGGCCGCGTACCCCATCAGCCACATTCCCAACGCCATCCGGTCCGGGCGGGGCGGCCACCCCAAGACGATCATCTTCCTCTCGGCCGACGCCTTCGGTGTCTTGCCGCCCATCGCCCACCTGACGCCTGAGCAGGCCATGTACTACTTCCTCTCCGGGTACACGGCCAAGGTGGCGGGGACGGAGAAGGGCGTGACGGAGCCCCAGGCCACCTTCTCCTCCTGCTTTGGCGCCCCGTTCATGGCCCTCCACCCGGAAGTCTACGCGCAGCTTCTGGGTGAGAAGATCGCGAAGCACCAGGTGAAGGTCTGGCTGGTCAACACCGGATGGACCGGCGGGCCCTACGGGGTGGGGCACCGGATGCCCATCGCCTACACCCGGGCCATGGTGAAGGCCGCCCTGGAGGGGCAGCTGGACGACGTGCCCCTCAAGACCGATCCCATCTTCGGGCTGCGCGTGCCCGAGCGGGTGCCCGGTGTGCCGCAGGAAGTCATGGACGTGCGGAGCAGCTGGAGCGACCCGGCCGCCTACGACGAGCAGGCCCGGAAGCTGGCCCAGATGTTCAAGGCCAACTTCGAAACCTATGCCGCCTCGGTGCCTGAGGCTGTGCGACGGGCGGGACCGCAGGTATGAGCTCCTCCTCCCTGTGGCAGTCGGTCGTCGATCTCCTGGCCTCCCATCCCCTGCTGCTCCTCTTCATCGTGGCGGGATTGGGGTACCTCCTGGGCCGAATCCGGATCCACGGATTCGGCCTGGGAGTGGCCGCCGTCCTCTTCGCCGGTCTGGCCGTCGGAGCTCTCGACCCCAGGCTGGCCCTGCCTGAGATCGTCTACGAGTTCGGCCTTGTTCTCTTCGTTTATACGGTAGGGCTGGCCTCGGGTCCGGGCTTCTTTGCTGGCCTGCGGCGCCGGGGGTTGCGGGATACGAGCTTCGCCCTCCTGGTCCTCCTGCTGACCACCGGGGCCTCCTGGCTCATCGGCCGCCTCTTGGGCCTGCCCGGGCCGCTCCTGGCTGGGCTGTTCGCCGGCAGCCTGACCAACACGCCCGCCCTCGCCGCGGTCTTGGAGCGGATCGGCGGGACCAATGAACCCCTGGCCCTGCCGGCCGTCGGCTACAGCCTGGCCTACCCCGTCGGGGTGCTGATCGTCATCGGCGCCTGCTACGTGGCCACCCGGCGCTGGGGGACGAGCCCCGGGGCCGAAGGGGGAGCCGCCGGGGAAGAGGGAGATGTGGAGCCCCCCCACAGCCGGGCGGTGGAGATCACCCGGGCTGAGGTGACCAACATCCCCGTCCGGGAGCTCTGGCCCACCCTGCCTGCGGCCGCCCGGAACGTGGTGGCGGCCCGGCTCGTCCGGCAGGGGCAGCAGCAGATCGTCACGGGCGCCACCACCTTCGCCCTGGGCGACGTGGTGACCCTCGTCGGTTCCGCCGACTCCCTGGATCAGGTGGTGCCCCACCTGGGCGTCCCCAGTGACGTCCGGCCTGAGTTGGACCGGTCCCAGCTCGACTTCCGACGGATCTTCGTCTCCAACCGGGAGGTGGCGGGCCGCCGCATCCGCGACCTGAACCTGAAAGAGCGGTGCGGGGCGACCATCACCCGGGTGAAGCGGGGCGACGTGGACCTGATCCCCACCGCCGACATGGTGCTGGAGCTCGGCGACCAGGTGCGGGTGGTGGCCCCCCGGGACCAGCTGCCGGCGGCGGCCAAGTTCCTGGGCGACTCCTACCGCCAGCTTTCGGAGGTGGACGTGCCCAGCCTCTCCTTGGGGATCGCCCTCGGCCTTCTCGTCGGGCTCATTCCCATCCCCCTGCCCGGTGGGACCGTCCTGCGCCTGGGCTTCGCCGGTGGACCCCTGGTGGTGGCGCTGATCCTGGGCCTGGTGGGGCGGACGGGCCCCATCGTCTGGATCCAGCCCCACAACGCCAACCTCACCCTGCGCCAGCTGGGGCTGGTCCTCTTCCTCGCCGGGGTGAGCACCCGGTCGGGCTACGCCCTCGCCGAAACCCTGCGCGCCTCGGGCTGGGCCATCCTCGTGGGCGCCACCTTGGTCGCCCTGAGCTTCAGCCTGATCGCCTTCGTCTTGGGGCTCCGGTTCTTTAAGGTCCCCTTGCACGTCCTGACGGGGATGGTGGCAGGGCTTCAGACCCAGCCGGCCACCTTGGCCTTCGCCACCGAGCAGGCCCGGTCGGAGCAGCCCAACATGGGCTACGCGGCCGTCTACCCCATCGCCATGATCGGCAAGATCCTGCTGGCGCAGGTGCTCCTGGCTGGGTAAAGGCTGGGAACGGACGGTTGATCGTGCCCGTCCAACGTGGTAGAATGCATGCGGTTTTGATCCGCGTAGAGGGGGAAGGTTCGTTGCCGAACACGCGATCGGCCGCCAAGCGGGCCCGCCAGGCGGAGCGCCGGCGGCGGCGGAACCAGGCGATCAAGAGTGCCACCCGGACCGCCGTGCGGAAGGTTCGTCTGGCTCTGGAGCGCGGTGACATCGAGCTGGCCACCGCCCGCCTGCAGGAGGCCTTCACGGCCCTGGACCGCGCCGCCCGGAAGGGTGTCATCCACCCCAACCAGGCGGCCCGGCGGAAGTCGCGGCTCGCTCGCCGCTTGAACGCGCTCCAAGCCGCCGCGGCCACCGAAGGCCAGTGAGGCTAGCTTGGGCCCGGGCTCGTCCCGCGGCTCAAGCGGCAGAGCGCAAGGACCAGAAGTTCCATCGTTGTGGGCGCTGAGGCGCCCTTTTTCATTCCCTCATCGGCCTCCGCCGCCAGCTCCGCGGCCTGAGCCAGCCGGACCTCATCCCACTGGGTGGCCAGCTGCAGGATCTTCCTCGCCTCGAAGGGCGACTTGATGGCCGTCGCCTCCATGAGGGCCTCGGGCCGTCCTTCGCCCCGGGCCTGGAGCCCCCGGGCCACCCCCAAGAGGTGGAGCTGGCGGCCCAGCATGGCCAGAAGCCGCAGGGGCTCCTCGCCCCGGCGAAGGAGGGTTCGGAACCGGGTGAGGGCCATGGCCGCATCCCCCCGGCTCACCGCATCGACCAGGTCGAAGACCGCGTAACGGGGCAGGCCGGGCCAGGCGGTGGAGGCCAGGGCGTCCACCACCTCCGGGGTGACGGGGGCACCGTCGCTGGCGTAGGTGGCCAGCTTGGCCAGCTCGCCGGGGATGAGGGCCGCCTCACCCCCCACCACCTCCAGCAGCCGCTGGACCGCGGCCTTGGAAAGGGTGACCCCCTGGGCCCGGGCCTGCTCCTCCACCCAACGGGCCAGATCGGCCGCCCGGTCGGGCGGCGTCAGATCCCAGGTCTCCGCGGCCTTGAGGGCCTTGAAGAGGCCGGTCCGGCCGTCCCGGCGGCTGGCGGTGAGGACCAAGACCACCCCCGGCGGGAGCGGGTCCACCAGAGCCACCAGCACCTCCTGCGCCTCCGGCGGCACCTCCTCTACCCGCCGCAGGAGGACCAAGCGGTGGCTGGCAAAGAGGGAGCCGCCGGCCAGGGCACCGTGGATCCGCTCCGCGTCCTGCTCACTCCCGTCCAGCCGGAGCTCCTCCCACTGGGGGCTCCCCTCACCCACCCCATGGGCCTCGCGGATCTGCTCCAGAACAGTCTCCACACCCCCTGGCTCCGCCCCCACCACCAGGTGAAGCCGGGCCGACGGATCGGGAGCTCGACGGGCCACCCACACCCCTCCTCACGGCGAGCCGGACCGCCCCAAGGCCTGGACCCGGGCCCACCCCCGTCCCACCACCACCCGCAGGGCCCCGTCCCGGTCGGTCCGGTAGAGGGGCACCCCGAGCCGTTGGAGGGCCGCCAGGGTCTCGGCATGGGGATGGCCGTACCGGTTGGCCCGGCCCGCTGAGTTGAGCGCCACTTGGGGCGCCACCGCTTCCAAGAAGGGCAGCCACGTGCCTGAAGCCGCCCCGTGGTGAGCCAGCTTCACCACGTCGCTGGCCAAACCCTCTCGGCCCCAGCGGCGGAGCATGGCCTCCTGGGCCCGCCGCTCCGCATCCCCCAGGAGGAGAAACCGAACCCCCCGCCCTTCCAAGAGAAGGACCAGGGACCCGTCGTTCCCGTCCCGGGGGAAGCCTTCCCGGGGCGGGTGGAGGACGGTGAGGCTCACCCCCGGTTCCAGGAGGATCCGATCCCCCGCGTGGAGGGCCACGTGGGGCAGGGCCCGCGGCCGGCCAGGCCCCTGCCAGACCAGGCGGTCCGCCTCGGCCCGCCACGGTCCCAAGAGATCCACCGCCGTCCCAGGGCCGATCCACCCGTTGTGGACCAGGAGGCCCACGGGCATCCTCTCCAGGACCGCCCGCAAGCCCAGGGTATGGTCCCCATCAGGGTGGGTGCTCACCACCAGGTCCAACCGGCCGATCCGCTCCGCCCGGAGGAAGGGGAGGATCACCCGCTCCCCCACGTCGGGGGCCGGCGCCGCCCCGAAAGCGGGCCAGCCGCCCCCGTCGATGAGCACCCGCCGCCCCCGGGGCGTCTCCACCAGCAGGGCGTCCCCTTGCCCCACATCGATGACGGTCAAGGTGAGCAGGCCCGGGGGGCGCCCCCAACTCCACCCCCACAGGAGCGCCACCCCGGCCGCGGCCAGGACCACTCGCCGCCTCGCCAGGCCCTGCGGGAGGAGGCGCGGTCCCTGCCGGGCGCCCCAGAGGAAGGCTCCCCCGGCCAGGAGGAAAAGCCACCCGGGCGGCCGAGGGATGGACCAGCGGGCCCCGGGCAGCCCCCCGCTCACCCGGGCGACGGCGAGGAGCGCCTCCAACGCGCCTTCGGTCCCGTCCACCAGCCAGGAAGGCGCCCCGCTCCCGAAGACGGCCACTGCTAGGAGCCCCACCAGGCCGGCGGTGAGCACCGGGGTGGCCGCCAGGGTGGCGGGGACCCCCCAGAGGGCCACCTCCCCCAGGTGCCAAGCGGTCAAAGGGGCCACGGCCAGCCCGGCACCCAGGCCATACCCCAAGGCCAGGCCCAGACGGCCCACCGCCCGCCGGCCCGCCTCGCCCAGCCGGGGCCCCAGGAGCAGCACCCCGGCGGTGGCGGCAAAGGAGAGCTGGAAGCCCAGGTCCTGCCCGGCTAAGGGATGGCGGAGGAGCAGGAGCAAGCCCGCGGCGGCCAGGGCCTGGGCCGGATCCCGGCGGCCTGCTGGGGCCCACAGCCCCACCAGGGCCATGATCACCGCCCGCTGGGCCGAGGGAGCCCCTCCCGTCAGCAGGCCCACCAGCCCCAGCCAGAGGCTGATCACCCCCCGGACCAGCCACCCCGGCTCCTGCCGCCGCCCCCCCACCAGCCACCAGGCCAGGCCGCCCAGGATCCCGACATGGAGCCCCGAGACCGCCAGAAGGTGGCCCAGCCCTGCCGCCCGCACCTGATCCGCGGTGGCCGGGGGCAGCCAGCGGCGGTCGCCCAGGAGGAGTGCCGCCCCGAGACCAGCCAGCTCCGGCTCCAGCCCCTCGAAGAGCCGGACCGCCAAGCGGAGGCGCAGCCCCTCCGCCCAGGCCCGAAGCCCCGTGCCTGTCTCGAGCCGTTGGAGAAAGCGGGGGGAGGGCAGCCAGCCCTCCGCCGCCACCCCTTGCCGGCGCCGCCAGGCTCCCGGGGAGAAGAGGCCTGGATTGCCGTCGGAGGGGAGGGGGCGAAGCTCCGCCCGGACGGCCACCCGGTCCCCCAGGCCCAGGCCCAGCTCCTCCAGGACCCCTGGCTCGCCCGGGCGGCCCTCCAGCTCCGGAACCCGAACGAGCAGGCTCACCCGCCCCCGGGCGGGCCACCAGGTCCCCGCCCCGTCGCCGGCCGCGATGAGGCGCAGCGGGAAGCGCCAGCCTCCCACGACGGGCTCCGGCGGCCCAGCCACCACCCCCTGGAGATCCAGAGGTTGGGGCCGGGCCAAGAGCTCGGGCAGATCCCCCGGGAGCCGGGCCAGGGAGCCGGCGGCCAGGAGGCTGACCAGGAACCCTCCCGCGGCGAAGAGGGCGGCCAGGCGGGACCGGCCGCCCGCGAGGAGCCAGCCGGGGCCCCATGCGGCCCTTCCCGAGCCGGCCAGGAGCACCGCCAGGAGCCCGCCGGCCGCCCAGAGGGCGGGGGGCCACCGGCCGGCCGCCAGGCTGGCCGCCACGCCACCGAGGAAGAGGGGGACCAGGGGCCGGGCTACTCCACCGTCACCCATGGCAGGAGCTGCTCCAGCCGCTTCTCGCCGATGCCGGAGACCTCCAAGAGCTGGCGGGGATGGGTGAAGGGCCCCCAGCGCTCCCGATACTCGAGGATCCGCTGGGCCAGGGCGGGGCCAATGCCGGGCAGGGTCTGGAGCAAGGCGGCATCGGCGGTGTTCAGGTTGATCCGTCCCCGGGCGGGTTGGTCAGACCTGTGCTGGGGGTCGGGCGCGTCGTTCGGACACGGGCGGGTGGGTGCCTCATCCTCGCCGAGCCGGCCTGCCGGCGGGCGCTCCTCCGGCAGGGGCCCAGCCGGCAAGGGCGCCTCGGGGAGAGGCTCTTCGACCGCGGACCCTTCGGCCGCGGCATCGGCCGCCTGGGCGGCCCCCGCCACCAACAGCCCCCTCGCGCTGCGGAGCGTCCCGGGCGGCCCTGGATCGGCGACGGAGAGCATCGCCACCGGGGGCGGGACGTGCGTGGGATCGCTGGAGACGTGCTGGATCAGGATGGGTGTCTCCCGGCCCGTTCCCCGCCAAGCCAGGGGGAGGAGGGCCAGGAGGACCAGGAGGGTGAGGGTGCGCCACCAGGGGCGAAAAGCAAGCATCACCGGACAACCCCCTTCCCCCCTGCGGGTCGGGCGACCGGTGACGCTGCTTCTTTCGCCTGGGGGGCGCCCCTCTCCTGCCGGCCCTTCCCTGGGTGGCGGTCCTCCCCGGGGCTTTCGCCCCGGGGAAGGGAGCCGCCTCCGCCGAGCGCGGCTTCTTGCCGCTACTTGACCACCACGTTGACCAGGCGCCCGGGCACGACGACCACCCGGACCACCTCCTTGCCTTCCAGGAAGGGCTGGATCTTGGGGAGGGCGAGGGCCTGCTCCCGCAAGGCGGCCTCATCGGCCGCGGCGGGCACCAGCATGCGGTCGCGCAGCTTCCCGTTCACCTGCACGACCACCTCCACTTCCTCCCGCTGGAGGGCGTCGGGATCCACCTCGGGCCAGGCCGCTAGGTGGACGCTCTCCTGGTGGCCCAGGGCCTCATGCCAGAGCTCCTCCGCCAGGTGGGGCGCGAAGGGGGCCAGCATGAGGACCAGCTTCTCCAGCCCTTCCCGGGCCAGCTCGGGCCGGACGGCCTCCGCCTCCTCCTTGTACTGGTAGAGGCGGTTGACCAGGGTCATCATGGCGCTGATGGAGGTGTTGAGGCTGAACCGATCCTCGATGTCCCCCGTCACCTTCTGGAGGGTCTCGTGGATGGTCCGGTAGACATCCCGCTCCTCCTTACCGAACTCCGTCGGGTTGACGGGTCCGGCGCCCTTCACCAGTGGCGCCCACTCCGCGGCCAGCCGCCACACCCGCTGGAGGAACCGGTGGGCCCCCTCCACGCCCGCCTCGCTCCACTCCAGGTCGTTCTCCGGCGGCGCCGCGAAGAGGATGAAGAGCCGGGCGGTGTCGGCCCCGTAGGTGTTGACGATTTCGTCGGGGTCCACGATGTTCCCCCGGGACTTGGACATGGCCGCCCCGCCCAGGGTCACCATCCCCTGGGTGAAGAGACGGGTGAAGGGCTCCTGGAAGGAGACCAGCCCCGCATCGTAGAGCACCTTGGTGAAGAAGCGGGAGTAGAGCAGGTGCATCACCGCGTGCTCAATCCCGCCCGTGTACCGGTCCACGGGGAGCCAGTAGTCCACCGCCTCCCGGTTGAAGGGGGCGCTCTCCTCGTGGGGCGAGGCGAAGCGGAGGAAGTACCAGGAGGAGCACATGAAGGTGTCCATGGTGTCCGTCTCCCGCCGGGCCGGGCCGCCGCACTGGGGACAGGTGGTGGCGACAAAGTCGGGCGCGTCGGCCAGGGAGGTGCCGCCCGTCTTGTCCGTCAGGCTGGCCGGCAAGAGGACGGGCAGATCCTCTTCGGGGACGGGGACCATGCCGCACCGGTCACAGTAGATGATGGGGATGGGCGCGCCCCAATAGCGCTGGCGGGAGATGAGCCAGTCCCGCAGCCGGTAGTTGACCGCCTTCCGCCCCAACGCCCGCTCCTCCAGGTAGGCGATCACCCGCTGGATCCCCTCCTGGCTGGGCGTGCCGTCGAAGGGACCCGAGTGGACCATGATCCCCGGATCGACGTAGGCCTCGGTCATGGTGGCCTCGTCCAGGGAGCCGCCAGGCGGCTGGATCACCACCTTGACGGGGAGGCCGTACTTGCGGGCGAACTCCAGGTCCCGCTGGTCGTGGGCGGGCACCGCCATCACCGCGCCGGTGCCGTACTCGCTCAGCACGTAGTTCCCCACCCAGATGGGAACCCGCTCGCCGTTGACAGGGTTGATGCAGAAGGCGCCGGTGGGCACGCCCTCCTTCTCCATCTGCTCCCGCTCCCGGGCGGGGGTGGCCTTCACCTTCTGGACAAAGGCCCGGACGGTCTCGGCCTCCGGCCGGCCCTCGATCAGCCGCTCCACCAGCCGGTGCTCCGGCGCCAGGACCATGTAGGTGACGCCCCAGAGGGTGTCCGGCCGGGTGGTGAAGACGGTGATGGTCTCGTCCAGCCCCTCCACCCGGAAGTCCACCTCGGCCCCCTCGGAACGGCCGATCCAGTTGGCCTGCATCGCCTTCACCCGCTCGGGCCAGCCGTCCAAGAGCTTGAGGTCCTCCAGGAGGCGGTCCGCATAGGCGGTGATCCGGAAGAACCACTGCTCCCGCTCCTGCTTCTCCACCTCCGAGTGGCACCGCCAGCACTGGCCGCCCTCCACCTGCTCGTTGGCCAGGACCGTCTGGCAGCCCGGGCACCAGTTGACCAGGGCCTTCCCCCGGTAGGCCAGCCCCCGCTTGTACAGGAGGAGGAAGAGCCACTGGGTCCACTTGTAGTAGTCCGGCGCGCAGGTGGCCACTTCCCGGTCCCAGTCGTAGCTGAAGCCCAGGCGCTGGAGCTGGCCCCGCATCCGCTCAATGTTGGACCAGGTCCACTGGGCCGCAGGGACCCCCCGCTGGATCGCCGCATTCTCCGCGGGCAGCCCGAAGGCGTCCCAACCCATGGGGTGGAGGACGTTGTAGCCCCGCATGCGGTAATAGCGGCTCATCACGTCGCCCAGGCTGTAGTTCCGCACGTGGCCCATGTGGAGATCCCCCGACGGGTAGGGGAACATCTCCAGGTTGTAGTACTTGGGCCGGGCGGGATCCTCCACCACCCGGTACAGGTGGGTCGTCCGCCACACTTCCTGCCACTTGGGTTCGATCACATGGGGACGGTATTCGGTCTCCACGGCCCTCACCTCACCCTGCCACAGGGGCGCCCCGCCGCGCCCCGGTCGTTCCACAAGCCTTGAAAGAAAAAAGCCCTCGTCATGCAGAGACGAAAGGCTTACCTTCCGCGGGACCACTCCGCTTGGCGGCCGGCCGCCGCCCACCTCGATCCCGCCCCCGTGGATCGCCGCGGATCCAGGAGGCGGGCTGGTGCGGTAACGGGCACCTCCGGAAGAGTCTACGCCGGCGCCGTCGGCGCCGTCTCGGTCTTCAGGCTCTGGGGCGAGTTCCCACCGGCCCCGGACCGCCTTCCCAGCCCCGGCGGCTCTCTGAACCGGGGAGAGGGTGGTACTGCTCCCCTTCATCGCCTCAACCTATGAAACCTCACAGATACCGGTATCGTACCACAGGGGCTGGTCCAGGTCAATGAAGGCCCTGGCGCTGGAACGCCCTTTCCTCCACCGTCTTCCAACGGTATACTAGTGGCCATTGGGGGAGGGGCTGGGCGCGGGCTCCACCCCGAGGCGAACGCTGCCAGGCGGGAGGGACCCTCGTGCAGGCGGTGGTGGTCGGCGCGGGCAAGCTCGGCTTTGAGGTGGCCCGGCGGCTGGCGGAGGCGGGCCACGAGGTGGTCCTGGTGGACCAGGAGGCCGGGGCCCTGGAGGAGGCGGCGGAGCACCTGGACGTCATGACCTTGGCCGGGCCCGGAACCTCGCCCTCCGTCCTCCGGAAGGCGGGCATCGAGCGGGCCCGGCTCCTGGTGGCCGCTACCGAGAGCGACGAGGTGAACATTGTCGCCTGCCTGGTGGCCAAGCGGTTGGGCCAGCCCCTCTGTGTGGCCCGGGTCCGGGATCCCGAGTACGCCACCCTGGACCCGTCCGGCAGCCCGGGCCTGGCCGGCTGGGGCATCGACCGGGTGGTCCGCCCGGAGGAGCTCGCGGCCCAGGAGATCATCCGCATGCTCCGGACCCCCGCCGCCTCGGAGGTGGAGTTCTTCGCCGGGGAGCGGGCGCTCATGGTGAGCTTTCTCATCGAGCCCCAGGCTCCCGCGGCGGGCCGGCGGATCGAGGAGCTGGGCCTGGAGCAGACGGTGGTCGCCGGCATCATCCGGCCCGACGGCGAGGTGGTCCTTCCCGACGGGGCCACCCTCATCCAGCCGGGCGACCGGGTCTACTTCATGGCCGCGGCGGGTCCCTTGGACGAGGTCCGGCGGCTGGTGGGCCGGGACGAGCATCCCCTCCGGGACGTGGTCATCTTCGGGGGCGGCCCCCTGGGCTTGGAGCTGGCCCGCCTCCTGACCACGGGCCGGAAGCCGGGGCTGGCCGTCCGGCTGGTGGAGCGGGACCGGCAGCGGTGCCGGGTCCTGGCCGAGCGGCTCCCCGACGCGGTCATGGTCCTCAACGCCAATCCGGCCGACCCCGATTTCCTGGAGGAGGAGGCCCTGGCCCGGGCCGACGCGTGCATCCTCGCCACCGGCGACGACCACCGGAACCTGCTGGTGGGCACCATGCTCCGGGAACGGGGCACCCCCACCTGCATCACCGAGCTGGCCCGGGAGGAGTACATTCCCCTGGCCCATCGGCTGGGGATCCAAGCCTGCGTGGTGCCCCGGGTGGTGACGGCCAGCTTCATCCTCCAGCTGGTGGAGCGGCGGAACGTGCGGAGCCTCACCCTCTTGGCCGAAGGCCAGGCCGAGATCCTGGAGCTGGTGGTGGAGGCGGGCGCTCGCGCCGCCGGGCGGCCTGTGGCCCGCCTGGGGCTGCCTCCCGGGGTGGTGATCGGCCTCATCATCCGGGAGGACCAGGTCCTCATCCCCCGGGGCGCCACCGTCATCCAGCCAGGGGACGAGGTCCTCCTCTTCCTCAAGCCGGAGGTCGAACCAAGGGTCCAGCCGCTCTTCCGAGGAAGTTGAGGGGACGGCCCGAAGAGCACAGCGGGGAGACCCAAGCGAGGCAGCAATCCCGTGAACATACGGCTCATCGTCCACATGCTGGGCACCCTGATCCTCTTCATGGGGGCGGCCATGCTCCTGCCCGCGGCCTGGGCCCTCGCGGCCGGCACGCCTGATTTTCCGGCCTTCCTGGGCGCGGGGTTGGGGGCGGGGCTCACCGGCTGGGGGCTCCGCCGGTGGGGCCGTTCCTCCCATTCCGGCGGGGCGGAGGCCCTCCACCCCCGAGAGGCCCTGGCCACCGTGGGGCTTGGTTGGGTGGTGGCCTCCCTGGTGGCCGCGGTGCCCCTGGCCTGGTCGGGGAGCTTCCCCTCCTTCACCGACGCCTTCTTCGAGGCCACCTCCGGCCTCACCACCACCGGGGCCACGGTCCTCACCGCGATCGAGGCGCACCCGCCGGGGGTCCTCTTCTGGCGGGGGTTGCTCCACTGGCTGGGCGGCATGGGGATCATCGTGCTGGCCATCGCCATCCTGCCCCGGCTGGAGGTGGGAGGCCTCCAGCTCCTCCGGGCGGAAGCCTCCGGCACGGCCAACGAGCGGCTCCGGCCCCGGCTGCGGGACGCGGCCCGCCTGGTCTGGTCCATCTACGTAGGGCTGACGGCCCTGGCGGCCCTCCTCCTCTGGGCCCGGGGCCTCTCCCTCTTCGACGCGCTGGTCCACGCCTTCGGCACCATCGCCACCGCCGGCTCTTCCAGCCACACGGCCAGCATCGCGGCCTTCCAGGATCCAGTGGTGGAGCTGATCATCCTGGTCTTCATGGTCCTGGCGGGCACCAACTTCGCCCTGCACGACCGGGCCCTCTTCCGGGGCCAAGGGCTGGCCGCCTACCGGGATCCCGAGTTCCGGGCCTACCTGGGGAGCATGGGCGTGCTGGCCCTGCTCCTCACCGCCACCCTGGCCCGCGGGGGGCTCCCCCTGGCCGAGGCCTCCCGCCAGGGGCTCTTCCAGGCTGTCAGCCTGATCACCACCACGGGCTACACCACCGCCGACACCACCCAGTGGCCTGAGGCGGCCCGGTTCCTCCTGCTCATGGCCATGTTCATCGGGGGGAGTGCCGGCTCCACCAGCTCCTCCATCAAGGTGATCCGGTGGGTGATCCTGGCCCGCGTCCTCCGCCGGGAGGTCATTCAACTCCTCCACCCCAAGGTGGTCCTCCCCATCCGGTTGGGGGAGCGGAGCTTAAGTGAAGAGGCCGTCCGGGGGGCGACGGCCTTCATCCTCCTCTACCTTCTGGTCTTCGCCGGAGCGGCCGCTGTCCTGGCCCTGGCCGGTCTTCACCCCCTGACCGCCCTGCAGACCGCGGCGGCCACCCTGGGGAACATCGGCCTGGGGCTGGGACCCTTGGGGCCCAGCGGGTCCTACGGGGGGCTGGCGCCGGCCCTCAAGTGGTTTCTGAGCCTGCTCATGATCGCAGGCCGGCTGGAGCTCTACACCCTGTTCCTGCTCCTCACGCCCAGCTTCTGGCGCCGGGCCTGAGGCGAGGCGGGCCAACCCACGAGCCGCGCCCCAGGCGCGCCTAGCCCAAGAGGAGCCGGTCCTCCACCAGCCGCTCGCCCCGGAGCCGGGCGAAGGAGGCGACCAGCTCCTCCACCCCCATGCGGCGGCGGGCCTCGCCCTGGAGATCCAGGATAATCCGGCCCTCGTGCATCATCAGGGTCCGGTTGCCCACCTCCAGGGCCTGCTCCATGTTGTGGGTCACCATGAGGACCGTCAGGCGGTGCTCCGCCACCAGCCGGCAGGTGAGCTCCATCACCTGGCGGCTGGCCGTGGGGTCGAGGGCGGCCGTGTGCTCATCCAAGAGGAGGAGGCGGGGCCGGGTGGCGGCCGCCATCACCAGGGCCAGGGCCTGGCGCTGGCCCCCCGACAGGAGGCCGACGGGCTGCTTCAGCCGGTGCTCCAAGCCCAGGTTGAGCTGCTCCAGCCACTCCTGGAACCGGCGGCGTTCCCGGGCCCCCACCGCCCTGCGGAGGCCCCGCCGGCGGCCCCGGGCCCAGGCGAGGGCCAGGTTCTCCTCCACCGTCAGGTGGGCCGCCGTCCCCCGCAAGGGATCCTGGAAGACCCGGGCGATCCACCGGGCCCGCCGGTGCTCCGGCCAGTGGGAGAGCTCCCGGCCGTCCAGCCAGATCTGCCCCTCCTCAGGCCGGAGGGTGCCGGCCACCACGTTGAGCAGGGTGGACTTGCCAGCGCCGTTGGGGCCGATGACGGTGGCAAAGTCCCCCTCGGCCAGGAAGAGGTCCACCCCTTGGAGGGCCGGGCGCTCCCAGCCCCCGTCCAGCCGGAACCGCTTGGAGACGCCCCGCAGGCTAAGCATACTCCCCACCCCTCTCGGACCGGGGACGGGCCTGCCGCCGGAGCTGGCCGGCCCACTCCAGGGTCCGGGGCACCGCGAGGGCGGCCACCACCACCAGGGCGGTAATCAGCTTCAGATCCCCCGGGGCCAGGCCCATCCTCAGCGCAAGGCCCGCCGCGGCCCGGTAGAGGATGGAGCCTACCAGGGCAGCCAGGGTGCCGAAGAAGACGCCCCGGACCCGCACCAGGGCTTGGCCCAAGATGACGGAAGCGAGCCCCGCCACAATCATGCCAATACCCATCCCCACGTCGGCGAAGCCCTGGTACTGGGCGACCAGGGCGCCCGACAGGGCCACCAGCCCGTTGGAGAGGGCGAGGCCCACCAGGACCGCCTGGTCCGTGTCCACCCCCAGACTGCGGATCATGGCCGGATTGTCGCCCGTCGCCTGGATGGCCAGGCCGTACTCCGTCTGGAGGAACCAGTCGAGCAAGAGCTTCACGGCCAGCCCGGCCACCAGAAGGAAGAGGAGGGTGGTCCAGGGCGAGGCCCAGAGGCTTTCCACCTGGGTGATGAGGGTCTCCCGCCGGAGCAGCGGAACGTTGGACCGCCCCATGACCCGCAGATTGACTGAGTAGAGCGCGGTCATGGTGAGGATGCCGGCCAGGAGGCCCGAGACCCGGAGCCGGGTGTGGAGGAGCCCCGTGGCCGCGCCGGCGGCCAGGCCGCCAAGCACGGCCACCAGGGTGGCCACCGCGGGACGGTGCCCCGCCACGATCATGGCGGCCGCGATGGCCCCTCCCAGGGTGAAGCTTCCGTCGACGGTCAGGTCGGGGAAGTTGAGCACCCGGAAGGTGAGGTAGACGCCCAGGGCCATGATGCCGTAGACCAGGCCCTGCTCCAGGATCCCCAGGACCAAGGTGCTGCTCACGACCCGACCTGCTCCGCCTCAACCAGGAGCTCTTCGGGCAGCTGGACCCCCATCCGCGCCGCGGCCTGCGGGTTGACCACCAGGCGCGGGTTGGTCTGGTACTCGATGGGCAGCTCGGCCGGGTTCGCTCCCTTCAGGACCCGGTCCGCGATGTCGGCCGTCTGCCGGCCCAGCTGGTAGTAGTCGATGCCGACGGTGATCAGACCGCCCCGGGCGACGCTGTCAGGCTCACCCACCACCAGGGGGAGCCGGGCCGCCTCGGCCACCTGCACCACCGCCTCCAGGGCGCTCACCACCGTGTTGTCTGTGGGGACGTAGAGGGCATCGACCCGGCCCACCAGGCTCTGAGCCGCTTGCAAGACCTCACTGGAGGTGGCCACCGTCGCCTCCACCAAGGTGAGGCCCAGCTCCGCCGCCACCCGGCGGGCCCACTCCACCTGGACCACCGAGTTGGCCTCCCCCGCGTTGTAGACGATGCCCACCCGCCGGGCGTCCGGCACCAGCTTGGGCACCAGCGCCAGCTGGAGGTCCACCGGGTTGAGATCCGAGGTCCCCGTCACGTTGGTGCCAGGGCGCTCGTTCCGCTCGACGAGGCCCGCCGCTTCCGGGTCGGTGACCGCGGTGATGAGGATGGGAATGGTGGAGGTCGCCTGGGCCATGGCCTGGGCCGTCGGGGTGGCGATGGCCAGGATCAGGTCCGGTCGGCTCTCGGCCAGGCTCCGGGCGATGATCTGGGCCGTGGCCATGTCGCCCTGGGCGTTCTGATAATCGGCCTGAACCGTGTAGCCCAGCTCTTCCAGCCGGTCGAGAAAGCCTTGCCGGGCCTGGTCCAGGGAGGGATGCTCAACGATCTGAATGATGCCCAGCCTGACCGCTTGGGCCTGGACCCCGGCCGAGCAGGCCGTCACCAGAGCCGCCAGCACCACCAGCAGGCCGGCGGTGCGGAACCAGCGCTGCAGCTTCAAGGCGCGCAGCCCCCTTCCAGAGGATCAGGACCATCACGTCCCCGCTTCCCCCGCGGCGGGCTGGTCATCCTCGTAGGGCCGCCACTCATACCGATCCTTGAAGACCTTGAGGATCAGGGAGGTGTCGCTGGCAGCCACACCCGGGACCTGCCGGAGCTGGTTGGTGAGGAACTGGTAGAGGTCTTCGTTGGAGGAGACCACCACTTCGATGATCAGATCGTAGGCGCCGGCAGTCACGCCCAGGTACCGGACCTGCGGGAGGGAGCGGAGATGCTCGACCACCTGTTCCACGTGGCCGTCACCGACACGGATTCCCACGATGGCCTGGATGGTCCGGCCCACCCGGGCCGGGTCGATGATGCCCACCAGCCGCAAGACGCCCCGCTCCACCAGGCGGTTGACCCGCTTGCGCACCGTGCCTTCCGCCACCTGCAGGCGGGCCGCGATGCTGGTGAAGGGCGCCCGCCCATCGCGCTGGAGCTCGAGCAGGATCGCCTTATCCAGGGCGTCGAAGTCGGCCTCGGTCATCGGAACCCCTCCACCCATCGGGAAATCCGCACGATTGCTCCCTCTATACGCCGATTGCCGCACCAAGTCCTGCTGGTGAGAGCGAACCTCGTCGCGATTCGGCCTCTGAGCAACGGTATCCTGCGCGCGGGCCGCCCGGGCCACTCAGGCCCGCCGGTCCCGGCGGATGGCGGCCAGCAGGCCTACCAGTAAGAAGGCCCAAATGAGGGCTGGAAGCCACATAGCCGTCACCCCCCCATCGATCATACCATGGGCTGTAAAGATGCACCAGAAAGGGCCCGACGGGGGCCGAAGGGGGTAGCGGGCCGACCCGGGTGGGAGACTGAGGAAGGATGGTGGCCTCGTGAAAGGCGGGATCGGGGTGGAAGCGGGTCTCTGCCAGGTCTGTGGCGCACCGACGCCAGGCCCGGACCGGGTGCTCTGCGACGGATGCCTCGCCCATCAGGAGTACCACATGGAGGCCGATCACCCGCTGGGCAGCCAGCGCCGGGGCCGGCAGGGCCCCCTGGGGGCCCTGCCCCCCGCCGAGCTGGAGGAGCTGGCCCGAAGGGAGCCCGGCTGGGTTCAGGAAGAGACCTGACGGCGCCGGGGGCCCCCGGCCGAAGGGCTCACCAGTCGGGCAGGGGAACCCACAGGGCCTGCCCCGCCTTGAGGGAGGCGTTGGTGGCCAGCCCGTTGGATCGGGCCAGGGTGTTCACGTTCACGCCGAAGCGGCGGGCCAGCCCGCCCAGGGTCTCCCCCTGGCGGACCGAGTAGATCCAGTACCCGGGGATGACCAACTCTTGGCCCGGGCGGAGGGTGGTGGACTGGAGAAGGTTGGCGTCCACCAGGTCGGTCATGGAGAGGCCGAAGCGGCGGGCCAAGTCGTAGAGGGTGTCGCCCGGCTGGACCACGTAGCGGGGACGGGCGGCCAGCTCTTGGAGGAAGGCGATGGTGGCCGGCCCGGCCACGCCGTCCACCGCCAGGCCGCCGTACCGCTGGACCTGCCGAACGGCCGCCGTGGTCATCTCGCCGTAGATGCCCGTGGCGGGCAGCTCAAAGCCCACCCGGATGAGCAGGCGCTGCAGGTTGAAGACGTCCTCGCCCCACATGCCCGGCCGCAAGACGCGCGGCTCGCCCGCCTGGGCCGCGGCGGGCAGGCCTGTCCCCCCGGCGAGCAGGCAGATCACCAGGAGCAGGAGCCCTCCGCGCAGGATCCGCCCGGAGGCCCGTCGCCCTGCCCGCCCGCCGACCTCTCCGTGCACCATCGCCCTTCGTCCCCTCACACGCACTCCATCCTCGCCAGGGGGCTTCCCCGGCGAGGATGGCTTCTCCTGCCCGGCGCCGGGCAGACCCGGCGCTGGCAGCTCCTGGGTGCGGCTCCCCTGCTCAGGCCCCGACCTTGGCTCAGGCGCCGAACTTCTTCAGCCGCCCGGCGTGGGCCAAGAGGAGAGGCATCAAGTCCACCGCCCGAACCCGGCCCAACTGGCCCCGGGAGCAGGCCCGCTCGCCGAACCCCTCGCAGTCGTTCTCCCAGCGGCTCCACTGGGAGGCGATCAGGAAGGGCACGGGATGCCAGCTGTGGGCCCGGAAGAGGGCCGGAGTGGAGTGGTCGCCCGTAACCAGGATCGCCGCCGGCTCCAGCTTCAACAGCCGCGGGATCTGGGCGTCCACCTCTTCGATGACCTGGACCTTCCGGTCGAAGTCCCCATCCTCCCCGGCCGAGTCCGTCGGCTTGACGTGGACAAAGAAGAAGTCGAAGTCGTTCCAGGCGGCCTCCAGCCGGTCAAACTCGTCGCTGATCTCCTGGCCCGCATCGAGAACGGTCATCCCCACCAGCCGGGCCAAACCCCGGTACATGGGGTAGACGGCGATGACCGCGGGGTTGACGCCGTACCGCTCCTGGAAGCTGGGCAGGTTGGGCATCCGGTCGAAGCCCCGCAGGAGGACGGTGTTGGCCGGCCACTCATCGGCCAGGACCCGGTTCACCTCGGCGATGAACTGGTTGGCCACCTCCGCCATCCGAGCCGCCTCGGGCTCGGAGCTGGTGGGCTCCACCCGGCGGGCGGGAACGCCCGTCTCCTGGGGATCGGAGTCGGTCACGTGGGGCGAAAGACCCTCCCCGCGGAAGACCACCACCGCCCGGTGCTGCATCTCCGCCTTCAGCTCGATCTCCACCCCGGGCAGGCGGATTTGGGAGAGCTTCTCCACCAGCCGGGCGCCCTCTTCCGACGGGATCCGGCCCGCGCGCCGGTCGACGATCACTCCGTCCTTCATGGACGCAAAGTTGATCCGAGCGGCGACATCCTGGGGACCCAGCTCCAGGCCGACGCCCAGGGCCGAAAGCACGCCCCGGCCCACCAGGTGCTTGACGGGATCATAGCCGAAGAGCCCCAGGTGCCCCGGGCCGCTCCCCGGGGTGATGCCCGGCGCGACAGGATCGTGCAGCCCCAGGCTGCCCTTCCGGGCCAAAGCGTCCAGGTTGGGCGTCCGGGCCGTCTCCAGTTCGGTCTTGCCCGTCTCCGGGTGCGGCAACCCTCCCAGGCCGTCCAAGACCAGAAGAACCATCTTGCCACCCGGGGTGGCCAGCTGCTGTACGAGCTCCTCCATGATCTTGCCCCCTTCGTCCACGTCAGTTCCCACCCCAGACGCGCCGGCCCCGGCGCGCCGCCTTACTCGATCGCCACCTCCACCTGCCCGTCCACCACCCGGACAGGGAACCGGGGCACCGGGCGCGTGGCCGGCAGGCTGAGGTTCTTCCCCGTCCGGATGTCAAACCGGGCTCCGTGGCGGTGGCAGGCCACCTCCCCCGCTTCCGGGTCCACGTCGCTCTCGGCCAGGGAGGCCTCCGCGTGGGAGCACCGGTCGCCGATGGCGAAGAAGCCGTCGGCCAGGCGGAAGAGGGCGATGGCCTGGTTGCCCACCACAAACCGGCGGGCCTCGCCCACCTTCATCTCCGAGGCCTCGGCCAGGCGGATCCACTCAGCCACGTCACCCAACCCCCCGCATCATCATGGGTCGATCGAGGCACCTTCCATCCCCGATTCCTTTCTCGTCCGCGATCCCTCTTCCTCCGGGGCCGGGCCTTGCCGGAGCCATCGGAAAACTCCGCTCAACGCGCCAGGGTCGCCGGACTGCCGGCGACCCTGGCAGGACGAGGGGGTTCTGCCCGTTCAGCCAACCGAACCTTCCATCTCCAGCTCGATGAGCCGGTTCAGCTCCACGGCGTACTCCATGGGAAGCTCCTTGGCGAAGGGCTCCATGAAGCCCATGACCACCATGAGGGTCGCCTCCTGCTCCGACAAGCCCCGGCTCATGAGGTAGAAGAGCTGCTCCTCCGACACCTTGGAGACCGACGCCTCGTGCTCCATGGCGACGGTGTTGTTCATGATCTCCATGTCGGGGATGGTGTCGGTCTTGGACCGGTTGTCGAGGATGAGCGCGTCGCACTTGACGTTGGACTTGCAGTGGTGGGCGTCGGGTGCGACGTGCACGATCCCCCGGTAGGTGGTCATGCCGCCGTTCTTGCAGATGGACTTGTTGACGATGGTCGACGTGGTGTAGGGCGCCATGTGGTAGATCTTGGCCCCGGCATCCTGGTGCTGGCCCTCATGGCCGGCGAACGCGATGGAGAGGACGTCGCCCTTGGCCCCAGGCTCCATCAGGTAGATGCTGGGGTACTTCATGGTCAGCTTGGAGCCCAGGTTCCCGTCGACCCACTCCATGGTGGCGTCCCGGTAGGCGACGGCCCGCTTGGTCACCAGGTTGTAGACGTTGGTCGACCAGTTCTGGATGGTGGTGTACCGGACCCGGGCGCCCTCTTTGACGATGATCTCCACCACCGCGGCGTGGAGGGAGTCGGTGGAGTAGATGGGGGCCGTGCAGCCTTCGATGTAGTGGACGAAGCTCCCCGGCTCGGCGATGATCAGGGTCCGCTCAAACTGGCCCATGTTCTGGGCGTTGATGCGGAAGTAGGCCTGCAGGGGGATCTCCACCTTCACCCCGGCCGGTACGTAGACAAAGCTGCCGCCGCTCCAGACCGCGCTGTTGAGCGCGGCGAACTTGTTGTCGCCCGGCGGCACCACGGTCCCGAAGTACTCCCGCACCAGGTCGGGGTACTCCCGGACGGCGGTGTCCATGTCGCAGAAGATGACGCCCTGCGCCTCCAGGTCCTTCCGGATGTTGTGGTAGACGACCTCCGACTCGTACTGGGCGGAGACGCCGGCCAGGAACTTCTGCTCCGCCTCGGGGATGCCGAGCCGGTCAAAGGTCCGCTTGATCTGCTCGGGGACCTCGTCCCAGCTCCGGCCCTGCCGCTCGCTGGCCCGCACGAAGTAGCGCACCTCGTCAAAGTTGAGCTTGGAGAGGTCGCCACCCCAGGTGGGCATGGGCTTCTTCTCGAAGATCTCCAGCGCCTTCAGGCGGAAGTCGCGCATCCACTGGGGCTCGCCCTTAATCGAGGAGATCTCCTCCACCACCCGCCGGGAGAGCCCCTTGCCCGTATCGTAGACGTACTGCTCTGGGTCGCGGAAGCCGTACTTGTACTCGCCGAGATCGACGACCGCCTTGCCCATGATCCCAACCTCCTTCGGCCCCGGGCTCCGCCCGCCCCCACGGCGAACCGGGGCAAAACCGAGTTCGTTAGTTGGTTTTCAGCCCATAGCCCTGCCGTCGCCAGTCATTATATGGGGGGGATTCCCCAGCGTCAAGGCAAGGAAAGGCCGAATTGAATGCCCTTTGCCTCCCCCGGCCCCTGGATGTCCGACGGGGCCCGGGCCATCCCGACCGAGCTTCTCGGAATAGGCCCCCATCTTAGCCCAACCCATCGCCACCATCGCGCCTCGGGCCTCCATCCCGCCCCGCCAGTCCGGCGGCCTCCAGGAGCAGACCAGCCGCCGCCAACCCAGCCTGCGGCCGGCCCAACTGGGAGGCGGCCGCCGCCATCTGAGCCCTGAGCCCTGGGCTCCTCAGAAGGTGCTGGACCTGGGCCACCAGCTCCTGGGGTTCCCGGGTGACCCGGGCCGCCCCGTGGGCCACCAGGAAGGCCGCATTCCCCTCCTCCTGGCCGGGGATGGGCCGGTAGATCACCATGGGCAGCCCCTTGGCCAGGGCCTCGCTCACCGTCAGGCCCCCCGCCTTGGAGAGGAGCAGGTCGGCCAGGCTCATCAGCTCGTCCACCCGGTCGACGAAGCCCAGCACCCGCGCCGGCCGGGCCGCCCCGGCCACAGCCGCCCGCAAGCGCCGCTCCAAGACCCCGTCCCGGCCGGCCACCACCAGGAGCTGGAAGCGCCCCTGGGCCTGGACCAGGGCCCGGCACGCGTCCTCCATGCCCCGAACCAGGCCGGCGCTGCCGGCCATGAAGAGGACCACCGGCTCCGGGCCCAGCTGCCACGCCCGCCTGAGCCGCTCTCGGTCGGCCGGGCGGCCGAAGCGGGGATGGATGGGGATCCCCGTGACCGCCACCCGGGCCGGGTCGATCCCCCGCGCGGTGAGCCCGTCCCGGACCGCCTCATGGCCCACCAGGTACCAGTCCACCCCGGGATGGGCCCAAAGGCCGTGGACCACGTAGTCGGTCACCACCGCGAAGACGGGGGCGTCCAGCTGGCCCGCAGCCCGCAACGCTCCGGCCAGCCGGGCCGGTCCTGGATGGGTGGCCACCACCGCCCGGGGACGCTTGCCCGCCAGGAAGCGCCCAACCCGCCGAGCCGCCGCCCGGTCCAAGAGCTGCCAGGGGGAGTCGGGCGGGACGTGCCGGGTCCGCTCGTACACCTCCCGCCAGAGCAGCGGCACGTGGATCAGGCACTGGATGTAGGCGTAGCGGGTCGCCTCATTGAGGGCAGGGCTGATCCGATCGAAGACGTCGACCCGCTCCACCCGAAGGGAGGGCGCCAGCTCCGCCAAGCTCGCGGCCAGGGCGGCCGCCGCGTGGGCGTGCCCCCTGCCGTAGCTCGCTTCCAGGAGCACCACGTCGACCGGCTGCTCCGGCGGTTGACCCGCTCCCGTGGCCTCCTGCCCCCTCCCACCCTGGTCTCACCCGGCCCAGGGACCCCTGGTGACAGCCCAACCTTCCACGCGGGCCCCGGACCTCCTCTTCTTAGAGCCCACCGCCGGGCCGGTCCTCCTGGCTTGCCCGCTCCAGGGCCAGCTTCCGCCGGTACTGGCGGAGGGCGGTCTTTAAGGTGCCCAGGGCAAGGGTGGCGCACTTGGGCCGGGAGGCCACCAGTTCCCGCCCCAGGATGTCCATCATGTCCGTACCGTCCATGGCCAGGATGCTCTCGGCATCGAGCTGACCCGCGGCGACCAGCTCCATGAGGACCGAAGCGGCCGCCTGGCTGATGGTGCACCCCTCGCCCTCGAACTGGACCTGGTCGATGCCCCCTTGGCCGTCCCCCTTCAGGTAGATGGTCACCACGTCGCCGCATCCCGGGTTGCCGCCGGGGAGGACCACATCGGCACCGGGCAGGGGGCCCCGTCCCCGGGGATTCCGGTAGTGATCGCTGAGGAACTCGATCTGCGTCTGGCGGTCCACCCGCCCCACTCCCATCTCAGACGGGGCGCGCCCCTCCGCCGCTCGCGGAGAGGGACGCGCCCCGGTGCTCCTTGGACCCGCGGCTCCCGGACGCCTCAGCGTTCGATGGGGGCCCGCACCAGGTTCCCCCACTCGGTCCAGGAACCGTCATAGTTCCGTACCTTGGCGAAGCCCAGCAGGTAGGTGAGGACGAACCAGGTGTGGGAGCTCCGCTCGCCGATGCGGCAGTAGGCGATCACGTCGTCCTCAGGCTTCAGCCCTTCCCGCTCCACGTAGATCGCCCGCAGCTCCTCCGCGCTCTTGAAGGTGCCGTCCTCCCGGACCGCCTGGGCCCAGGGCACATTCCGAGCCCCGGGGATGTGGCCGCCCCGCAGGGCCCCCTCCTGGGGGTACTCGGGCATGTGCAGCTTCTTTCCAGAGTACTCGTCCGGCGAGCGGACGTCCACCAGGGGCTTCCGGGCCCGGATGTGGGCCTCCACGTCCTCCCGGAAGGCCCGAATCAGAGAGTCCTGCCGGCTGGGCACGGGGTAGGCTGTCTCCGGGTACTGGGGCACCTCCCGGACCAGGGGCCGCCCTTCCGCCTCCCAGAGGGCCCGGCCCCCATCCATGATGCGGCAATCCCGGTGGCCGAAGAGCTTGAAGACCCAGAACGCGTAGCAGGCCCACCAGTTGTTCTTGTCCCCGTAGAAGACGACGGTCGTGTCAGGTCCGATGCCCTTGGAGCTGGCCAGCCGGGCGAAGGCTTCGGGATCCAGGTAGTCCCGGATCACCGGATCCTGCAGGTCCGTCTGCCAGTCGATCTTCACCGCGCCGGGGATGTGCCCCAGATCATAGAGGAGCACGTCCTCGTTGGACTCCACCAGGCGGACATTGGGATCGTCCAGGTGGTCGGCCACCCACTGGGTGGTGACCAGGGCTTCCGGGTGGGCGTACCCCTTGGCTTGGATGGCAGCCTCAACGGCGCCGTGTGCCGCCATAGGTCAGCCAAACCCCCTTCTCTACGCTATGATCCGGCCGCCCGGGAAGGGCCGCCTTCCTGATGATCATAGCTAATTCTAATCAAACCGACCGGAAAATGTTTGTATACTCGCGCGCAGATCGTCCGGCTCCCGCGGCAGGATTCCCCTCCTCCGGGTGGAATTGTCGTGGGTACTCGGTCTAGACTGTCAATTCGCTCGATTCCCACACTCTGAGAGGAGGAAGGTCCTGTGCGCCGTCGGCTGCTCCTGCTCCTGGTGCTCACCCTGGCCTGCGGAGCGTGGGGGGTCGCTTCCGCCCAGGAGATCGTCATCGGCCTCAACGCGGAGCTGACGGGCAGCATTCCCGTCGTCGGCCAGTCCAGCCGGAACGCGGCCCTGATGGCGGTGGACGAGGTCAACGCGGCCGGGGGACTCCTGGTCGGTGGCACCCGCCGTCCCGTCCGCCTGATCATCGAGGACAACCAGGACAACCCGGCCATCGCCGCCGCGGTCGCCCAGAAGCTCATCTACCAGGACCGGGTGGTGGCCATGATCGGCCCCAACGCGAGCCGGGACGCCATCCCTGCCGCCACCATCGCCGAGTCGGCCCGGACCCCCATGATCTCCCCCTGGTCAACCAACCCCCAGACCACCGCGGGGAAGCGGTACGTCTTCCGGGCCTGCTTCACCGACGACTTCCAGGGCCGGGTGGTGGCCAGTTTCGTCTACAACGACCTGGGCGCCCGGCGGGCCGCGGTCCTCTACGATGTGGCCAGCGACTACAACAAGGGGATCGCCGAGATCTTCCGGAGCTCCTTCACCGAGCTGGGCGGCCAGGTGGTCGCCTTTGAGACCTACACCACCGGCGACCGGGACTTCAGCTCCCAGCTGACCCGGATCACCGCCCTCCAGCCCGACGTCCTCTTCCTCCCCAACTACTACAGCGAGGTGCCGCTCCAGATCCAGCAGGCCCGGAACCTGGGCTACTCCGGCCCCGTCGTGGGCAGCGACTCGTGGGGGAGCGCGGAGATCATCACCTTGGGCGGCCAGGCCATGGAGGGCCAGTACTTCACCACCCACTACGCCCCCGACATCGCCACCCCGGAGGCCCGCCGCTTCATCGAGGGGTATGAGGCCCGCTACGGCGCCACCCCCGACGATGTGGCCGCCCTCACCTACGACGCCTTTGGCATGCTCTTCCAGGCCATCCAGGCCGCGGGCTCCACCGACCGGGAGGCGATCCGGGAGGCCCTCGCCCAGATCACCGAGTTCACGGGCGTCACCGGCACCATGAGCTTCCGCGGCTCGGGGGATCCGGAGAAGACCGCGGTGGTCCTCCAGATCCAGGAGGGCGCCTTCCGCTACTTCGGCAGCGCTGCCCCCTAAGGCGGGAGGCTGGCCGCGGCCCCACCCCCGGGCCGCGGCCAGATCCCTGAGCACCCGCCCATTCCGCCTCGCGAGGGGAGGTTCGCCATGCCGTTCGTCGCCCAGCAGATGGTCAACGCCCTCCAGCTGGGGAGCATCTACGCCCTCATCGCCCTGGGCTACACCTTGGTCTACGGCGTCCTCCGCCTGATCAACTTCGCCCACGGCGACATCTTCATGGTGGGCGCCTTCTTCAGCTTCTTCGCCGCGGCCGTCCTGGGGCTCCCCTTCCTCCCCACCCTGCTGGCCAGCATGGCGGCCACCGCGCTCTTGGGGGTCATGATCGAACGCCTGGCCTACCGCCCCCTGCGGCACGCGCCCCGGGTCTCGGCCGTCATCACCGCGCTGGGGGTGGGGCTCTTCCTGGAGCACTTCACCCTGGCCTCGGTAGGGGCCCAGCCCCGGCTCATGCCGCCCCTCATCGCCAGCGCCGTCTACCAGGCGGGGCCCGTCCGGGTGACCACTGTCCAGCTGGTCATCTTCCTGGTGGCCCTCCTCCTCATGCTGATCCTGGACCGGTTTGTCAACCGGACCCTGACGGGGATGGCCATGCGGGCCGTCTCCTGGGACAAGAGCGTGGTGCCCCTGATGGGCATCTCGGTGGACCGGATCATCGCCCTCACCTTCGCCATCGGCTCGGGGCTGGCCGCGGCGGGCGGGCTCCTCTACGCCACCGCCTATCCCGTCATCGAGCCCTACATGGGGGTGCTGGTAGGCTGGAAGGCCTTCGTGGCCGCGGTGGTGGGCGGCATCGGCGTCATCCGGGGGGCGATGCTGGGCGCCTTCGTCCTGGGCGGGGCGGAGGTGCTGGTGGCCGCCTTCCTGCCCTCCACCTACCGGGACTTCATCGCCTTCGGCCTGCTCTTGCTGCTCCTGATCTTCCGCCCCCAGGGGATTCTGGGGCGGCGGGAGGTCCAGAAGGTCTAGGGGAAGGAGGGAGCCGCCATCGTCCCGTCCACGCCCGCCGCGCCCCGCCGGCTGGTGAGCCGGGCCGCCGATCTCACCACCGCCTTCTTCGCGAGGCCGGCCAGCTGGCCCCTGGTCCTGACCGGGCTCCTTCTGGCCGCGTGGCTCATCCACCGGTACGGGTGGCTCAACCCCTACCAGCAGCAGATCCTGATGTACGTGGGGATCCACATCATCCTCACCGCCAGCCTCAACCTGGTCAACGGTTACATGGGGGAGTTCGCCGTGGGCCATGCGGCCTTCATGGCCGTGGGGGCGTACGTCTCGTCCCTCATCACCGTCCGGCTCTTCCCCTTCCAGGCCGCCCCGCTCCTCTTCCCCCTGGCCCTCCTGGTGGGCAGCCTCGCCGCGGGGATCGTGGGGCTACTGGTCGCCTTCCCCTCCTTCCGGACCCGGGGCGACTACCTGGCCATCGTCACCCTGGCCCTGAACATGATCGTCAAGAGCGCCATTGAGAACCTGGAGGTGATCGGCGGGCCCCGGGGCTTCCTGGGGATGCAGCGCCTCACCACCCTGCCCTGGGTGGTCTTCTGGGTGATCTCCTCCCTCTGGCTCCTGCGCAACTTCATCTACGCCAACCTGGGCCGGGGGGTGCTGGCCATCCGGGAGGATGAGGTGGCCGCGGAGCTCCTCGGGGTGGACACCCGCCGGGTGAAGCTCCATGCCTTCATCCTCTCCGCCTCCCTGGCGGGCTTGGCCGGGGGGCTCTTCGCCCACGTGGTCCAGTTCATCACCCCAAGGAGCTTCGACATCGTCCGCTCCACGGAGATCCTGGTCATGGTCTACCTGGGCGGGATCGGGTCCCTGGCCGGCTCGGTCATCGGGGCGACCGTCTACACCGTGGCCCTGGAGTGGCTCCGCTTCCTGGGCCAGTGGCGGATGGCTATCGCCCCGCTCCTCCTGGTCTTCCTCATGATCCTGAGGCCCACGGGCATCATGGGCCTCCGGGAGTTCGTCGCCTTCATTCCGCGGGAGGAGCGGAACCTCCGGGCCCGCCTGGAGGCCCTGGGCCGAGGCCGCCAAGGGTGGCCCCCGGCGGGCGAGGCAGGGAGGGTGGGACCCCATGGCCCTGCTTGAGCTTCAAGGGGTGAGCCGCCGCTTCGGCGGCCTCCAGGCCGTCGCCGACCTCACCCTCCAGGTGCCGGAGGGCGAGCTGACGGCGCTCATCGGGCCCAACGGCGCGGGCAAGACCACCGTCTTCAACTTGATCACCGGCGTCTACCGGCCCACCGGGGGCCGGATCCTCTTCGACGGCCAGGACCTCGTGGGCCTTCCGCCCGCGGCCATCGTCCAGCGGGGCATCGCCCGGACCTTCCAGTCCATCCGCCTCTTCAAGGGCCTGACCGCCCTGGAGAACGTCCGCATCGCCCACTTCGCCCGGGTCACCTACGGGCCGGGGGCCTGGCTGAGCCGGGGCCGGCCCTTCCGGGAGGAGGAAGAGGCGATCCTCGCCGCCTCCTACCAGTGGCTGGAGCGGTTCGGCCTGGCCCGCTACGCCCTGGAACCGGCAGGGAGCCTCCCCTACGGGGACCAGCGGCGGCTGGAGATCGCCCGGGCCATGGCCACCCGGCCCCGGCTCCTGTTGCTGGATGAGCCGGCCGCGGGCATGAACCCGGCGGAGGTGGAGGCGCTGATGGAGCTAATCCGCTGGCTGCAGGCCAGCTTCCAGGTGACCATCTTCCTCATCGAGCACCAAATGCGGATGGTGATGGGCCTCTGCCAGGTGGTCCACGTGCTGGACTTCGGCCGGCTCATCGCCAGCGGGACCCCCGACGAGGTCCGCCGGCATCCCCGGGTGCTGGAGGCGTACCTGGGCCAGGGGGCGGGTGGGTCGTGAGCCTGCTGGAGGTGAGGGGGCTCCGGGTCCACTACGGGCCCATCCAAGCCCTCCACGGCATCGACCTGGTGGTGGAGGAAGGGGAGATCGTCACCCTCATCGGCGCCAACGGCGCGGGCAAGACCACCACCCTGCGGGCCATCTCCCGCCTCGTCCCGCCCAGCGGGGGGACGATCCGCTTCGCCGGGGTGGACCTCACCCAGCTTCCCCCCCACCAGGTGGTGGCCTTGGGCGTGAGCCACGTCCCCGAGGGCCGAGGGATCTTCGCCAACCTGACGGTCCTGGAAAACCTCCTCCTGGCCACCTACGGCCGCCGGGACCGGGCCCGGGTCCACCAGGACCTGGAGCGGGTCTTCGCCCTCTTCCCCCGCCTGGGCGAGCGGAAAGGCCAGCTGGCCGGCACCCTCTCGGGGGGCGAGCAGCAGATGCTGGCGGTGGGAAGGGCCCTCATGACCCGCAGCCGGCTCATGCTCCTGGACGAGCCTTCCATGGGCTTGGCCCCCGTCTTGGTAGAGGAGATCTTCGCCACCCTGGCCGCCATCAACCGGGAGGGCACCACCCTCCTCCTGGTGGAGCAGAACGCCCATCAGGCCTTGAAGCTCGCCCATCGGGGGTATGTGCTGGAGACGGGCCGGATCCAGACGGCTGGCCCGGCGGCCGCGCTGGCCCAGGATCCCCAGGTGCGGCAGGCCTACCTGGGGGGTTAGGCCCGGCCCCCTTCTGCCCGCCCTGCCCCCACACCCCGGGCGCTCCAGGCGAGGCCATGGGGCCCTGCCCCGGCGCTCCTTGCCTTAGGGCTCAGCGGTGGTCTCAGCCTCCTCCGGCTCCGGGTGGGGCAGGGCGGTCATGGGCTTGGCGGGCGCCAGGATGAACTCCACCTCCAACCGGGCCTCGATGGCCATGGTCCCCGGCAGGACGAAGGAGGCGTCGGCGGCCGCCTCCAGGGCCACGCTCCGCTGGAGGCCGAAGGCGCGGGCGGAACTCTCCCGCACCTGGGCCACGCTCTTCACCGTCTGGCCCAAGGCCCCGGCGATCCGCTCCGCCTTCTCCCGGGCCTGGCGGGCCGCCTCCGTCAGCAGCTCCTCCCGCAAGGCCTGCTCGTCGCTCACGCCATACTGGAGGTTGGCGATCCGGTTGGCGCCCGCCGCCACCGCGGCATCGATCAGGTTGGCCAGGCGGCGCAGGTCCCGGGTCTCCACCCGGACGCTCCCCTCGGCCGCGTACCCGACCAGCTTGGAGGCCCCCTCCTCGTACCGGTAGACGGGGTGAAGGGTGAGGCCCGTGGTCCGGATGGCCTCCTCCGGCACGTCGTTGGCCTTCAAGGCGGTGACCACCATGGAAAGAAGGAACTGGGCGCTGTCGAAGGCAGCCTGCGCGCTGGCCGCCTCCTGCCGGACCCCGAAGTCGATGGTGGCCTGGTCGGGGACGACTGTACGGGAGGCCACCCCTTCCACCGTGAGCCGGCCGTAGGGCAGCGGTTCAGGCACAGGCTCCTGGGCGGCCGCGCCCCCGGCCAGCCCGGCGACCAGAACCCACGCCAGGAGACCGCCAAAGAGCCGGCGGGCAAAGGCCCGGCAGGCGGCCCCCGCTCCGTGCCCCGTCTGGAGACCCGTCATGGCAGACACCCTTTCGGCAAGCAATCGTTCCTCGCCCCTCCCCTTTCTTCCAGGGGCGGGCCCTCCCTGCCGGAAGGGGGAGCCAGCTCAGGGCCTCGCCCGTCGGGATCGGGCGGCGGGAAAAGGCGGCGGCTCTGCCTTTGCCGGGCCCGGCCGTTGTGTGAGAACAGGAGCTGTCGTACAATGCTGGTGAGGACGACCCGGTGTCCGGGGCTGCGCGGCCGGGGCCGCGCCCTGGGAGCGCCGCTCCTCCATCTGCGAGCGTGGTCAAGGAGGCACGGGCATGGCAGTTCGCACCAAGACCCTTCCGCCAGATCGAGGCCTGACGGCCCGCATGATGCTGACGGTGGTCTTGCTGGGGGCCCTCTACCTCTTCTTCACCTGGATCCTCCTCCAGGCCAACGCGGGCATCCAGACCATGGTCCTCGTGCTGGGCCTGATGCTGGCCGCCCAGTACTTTCTCTCCGACCGGCTGGCCCTGCTTTCCATGGGGGCTCGCGAGGTGACGCCCCAGCAGGCGCCGGAACTCCACGACATGGTCGCCCGCCTGGCGGCTCTGGCCGACCTGCCCAAGCCGAAGGTGGCCATCTCGCCCGCCCGCATTCCCAACGCCTTCGCGGTGGGCCGGAACCAGCGGACCGCCACGGTGGCCGTCACCCAGGGGCTCCTCGATCAGCTGGAACCCCACGAGCTGGAGGCGGTGGTGGCCCACGAGATCACCCACATCAAGAACCGGGACGTGGCCATCATCACCTTTGCCAGCTTCTTCGCCACCCTGGCCGGGTACCTCACCCAGCACCTCTTCTACTGGGGGCTCTGGGGCGGGTTCGGCGGCCGGGATGACCGGAACGGGGCCAACTGGGGCGTCATCGTCTACCTGGTCTCCATCCTGGTGTACACCTTGAGCTTCTTCCTCATCCGGGCCCTCTCCCGGTACCGGGAGTTCGCGGCCGACCGGGGCGCGGCCATCCTGACGGGCGCGCCGTCCCACCTGGCGTCAGCCTTGATCAAGATCAGCGGCCGGATGAAGGTGGTCCCGCAGCGGGATCTGCGGGAGGCGGAGGCGATGAACGCCTTCTTCATCGCGCCCGCCCTGAGCGGCGATGGCTTCGCCGAGCTCTTCTCCACCCACCCGTCCTTGGAGCGGCGCCTGGCCCACCTCCGGCGGCTGGAAGAGGAGATGCGCCGGTAATGGGCTGGCTGGACGCGCTCCTGGGCCGCACCCGCCTGCCCAAGGCCCGCCCTGAGGGGCTCTTCGCCCTCACCACCGCCCAGCTCGCCCTCAAGACCGAGCTGGGCTGGGAGCCGGCAGGCCGCGCGGCCCTCTGCCTCAAACCCATCACCACCGGCGCCTTCCGCCAGCTGGATGAGGAGCTGAAGGATCTGGTCCGGGCGGCCGCCGGGGAGACGGGCACCGAGATCCAGGTGGAGACCGACTCCTACCGGTACCGCTGGATCGTCCTGACAGACCCCCAACTGGACGATCTGGTCGCCCTCATCCACCTGGCCGCCCAGGAGCTTCAAAGCCACGGGTACGGGCCCCAGCTCCTGGCCGCCGTCTTCCGCTTCACCACCCCCGACCGGCCGGCCGCCTACCTGATCTACAACTACAAGCGGGGCGCCTTCTACCCCTTTGTCCCCACCGGGTCCGGCAAGGACCGGGCGAGCGACCTGGAGTTCCAGTTCCAAGCGGCCATGGAGAAAGAGATGCCCATCGAACCCGACGTCACCCGCTGGTACCCCATGTGGGGCATGCCTCTCTGAGCCCTCCCAGCGCCGGCAGAACCCTCCAACCCCCACCCCATCCGCGACCCGCCCCACGGCCCGCCTGAGGCCGCCCTTCCGGGGTGGACAACGCTCCTAGGAGCCCAAGCCTGCATAGTACATGGTCTGATCGCCTTCGAGCCCTTCGTGCGAGGAGGAGATGAGACCATGGCGCTGCACCCTGGCCTCCCGGGGCGGGGGGTCCTCCGTCGGGCCTTCGGGGTGGTGCTGGCCCTGGGGCTGATGAGCGGCTGGGCCGGCGGGGCGGGCGCCCAGGCGCCCCCCGTCACCCTGCTCCACGTCTCCTACGACCCCACCCGGGAGTTCTACCAGGCGTACAATGAGCTTTTTGCCCAGTACTGGCTGGCGGCGCACGGCCAAGAGGTCCGGGTCCAGATGTCCCACGGCGGCTCCGGCCGGCAGGCCCGGGCGGTTATCGACGGGCTGGAAGCCGACGTGGTCACCCTCGCGCTCGCCTACGACATCGACGCCATCGCCTCCCTCACCGGCCTCATCAGCGCTGATTGGCAGCAGGCGTGGCCCCACAACAGCGCCCCCTACACCTCCACCATCGTCTTCCTGGTCCGCCGGGGGAACCCCAAGGGGATCACCGATTGGGACGACCTCATCCAGCCGGGGGTCCAGGTGATCACCCCCAACCCCAAGACCAGCGGCGGGGCCCGCTGGAATTACCTGGCCGCCTGGGGAGCCGTCCTCCACCGGGAGCTGGGCGATCTGAGCCGGGTCCGCGACCCCCAGCATGCGGAAGCTGTCCGGGCCGCGGAAGAGCAGGCCCGGGCCTACCTCACCCAGCTCTACCGGAACGTGCCCGTCCTCGATTCCGGCGCCCGGGGGGCAACCATCACCTTCGTGCAGCGGGGCCTGGGCGATGTGCTCCTTGCCTGGGAGAACGAGGCCTACCTGGCCCTGGAGGAGTTGGGCCCCGGCGCCTTCGAGGTGGTGGTGCCCCCCATCAGCATCCTGGCGGAGCCGCCGGTGGCCGTGGTGGAGGGGGTGGCCCGGCGCCGGGGCACCCTGGAGGTGGCCCGGGCGTACCTGGCCTACCTCTACTCGCCCGAGGCTCAACGCCTCATCGCCCGCCACCACTACCGGCCCGCCTTCCCCGAATATGTGGCTCCCGAGGAGCTCCGAGCCTTCCCCCAGGTGCACCGGTTCACCATTGAGGAGGTCTTCGGAAGCTGGGAAGAGGCCCACCGGATCCACTTCGCCGACGGCGCGCTCTTTGACCAAATCCTGGCCCAAGGCAGGTGAGGCGCCCATGTTCCCAGCCCGTCCCAGGCTCTTCCCAGGTTTCGGCCTCTCCTTGGGGGTGACCACCCTCTACCTCAGCCTGGTGGTCCTCCTCCCCCTGGCTGCCCTCATCCTGCGGGCCGCCGGCTTGGGGTGGCAGGAGGTGGCCCGCCAGGTGAGCGACCCCCGGGTCCTCGCCTCCCTCAAGCTCTCCTTCGGGGCCTCCCTGGCCGCGGCGGGGCTGAACGGGGTCTTCGGCCTCCTCCTGGCCTGGTGCCTCGCCCGCTACCCCTTCCCCGGGCGCCGGCTGGTCGACGCCGCGGTGGACCTCCCCTTCGCGCTCCCCACCGCCGTCTCAGGCATCGCGCTCACCGCGGTCTACGCCCCCACCGGCTGGGTGGGCCGCTTCCTGGACGGGCTGGGCCTCCGGGTGGCCTTCACGCCTTTGGGGGTGGTCCTGGCCCTGGTCTTTGTCGGCCTGCCTTTCGTGGTCCGGACGGTGGAGCCCGCCCTGCGGGATCTGGGCCGGGAGCTGGAAGAGGCGGCGGAGAGCCTGGGCGCCGGGCGGTGGCAGACCTTCGGGCGGGTGATCCTGCCGGCCATCGCCCCGGCGGTGCTGACGGGGGCCACCCTGGCCTTCGCCCGGGCCCTGGGGGAGTACGGCTCCATCGTCTTCATCTCCGGCAACCTGCCCTACCGGACGGAGATCACCCCCGTCCTGATCATGGCCAAGCTGGAACAGTTCGACTACGCCGGAGCCGCCGCCATCGCCGTCGTCATGCTGGCGGGCTCCCTCGTCCTCCTGCTGGCGGCCCGGGTCCTCGAAACCCGGCTGGCGGGGGCCCCGGGCCATGGGGGGGGGGG
>PIUA01000016.1 GCA_017577405.1 Bacillota bacterium | reverse complement strand
CACCAGCTACAGTGATCCTACCGGTCGTGATTTCGCCCACCACCGGACCGCCAGCCAGGCCTTCCTCCTGCTGGCCCCCGAGGCCGGGGTGGAGTTCGCGCTGACCCCCTTCACCCACCTGCGGGTGGCAGCCACCTACTTCTACGCCATCCCCGTGGGCGGCGAGAAGTTGGACACGTACATCCACCCCGACCCCGAGACGGTGCAGCGGCTGGGCGTCAGCGTGGGGCTCATCTTCGGGATCTTCTAGAGGTGCGCCCCGGCCGCCCCTCCCAGGGGAGGGGCGGCTGATCTCCGCCTGAAGCCCTCCTGCCCCCGACTCCCCCGCCCCCCGCCCTCCTCAGAAGCCCTTCCCCCGCCGGGGCTGGACCGCCTCCCGGCTCCGGTTCAGGTTGGCAAAGGACTCCTCCGGCCGCCGGACGGCCACCCCGATGAAGAGGATGTCGATGACGGCCAGCTGGCAGATCCGGGAGACGATGGCCCCACTCCGGAAGGGGGACTCCACCGCGCCCGTCACCAGGGTGATGTGGGCTCGCCGGGCCAGGGGCGAGCCCATCTGGGAGGTGATGGCCACGGTGGTGGCCCCCGCCCGGCCTGCGGTCTCGATGGCCTCCAGCACGTCCAGGGTGTTGCCCGAGTGGGAGATGCCGATGGCCACATCCCCCTCCTGCAACAGGCTGGCGAAGGCTGTGGCCTGGTGGGGGTCCACGTAGGCCCAGGCGGGCAGGCCGATGCGGGCGAACTTGTGCTGGGCGTCGAGGGCGACCATCCCCGAGGCGCCCACCCCGTAGAAGTGGATCTGCCGGCCCCCCAGGATCGCCTCCACCGCCTGGCGGAGACGCTCCTCATCCAGCAAGGGCACCGTCTCCTGGAGCCCCCGGATCTCCAGCTGGATCAGCTTCTCCTTGATGGTGGCCAGGTCGTCGTCCACCCGGATCTCGCCGTAAATGCGCCGTTCGGCCGCCGCCTTGGCTGAGCCCACCTCGCCGGCGAGCACCATCTTCAGCTCCTGGTACCCCCGGTAGCCCAGGCGCTGGGCCAGCTTGACCACCGTCGACTCGCTGGTCTGGGCCCGGGCGGCCATGGCGGTGACGGAGAGGCCCGTCACCTCTTCGGGGTGCTTGAGGATGATGTCGGCCACCCGGCGCTCCGACGGCCGGAGGCTGGCGTAGCTCGCCCGGATCCGGGCCAGGCAGCCCGGCGGTGCCGGGGCACGGCGTTCCATGGCGATCCCCCTCCCGGCCCCCAGAACCCTTCCTGGGGCCCTTTCCTGCAGAAAATTTTTTCGCTATGGCACAGAAACGTTCCTCTGAGACCCCGGCCCGTCCCGGAGGGGGCTCCCGCCCACCGAGCGAGTCACCCAGAAGCCTCAGATGTAGTTGAGTCCCTTGGGCCACGGCAGGGGTAGGGGCAAGGCGGCCGCCAGGGGATGGTGGGGGGGCACTTCCGGCACGGGCTGGTCCCCCTGGCCGAAGAGGGCCCGGATCAAAGCGGCCTCCCCCTCCACCGTCCACACCTCCCCCGTCTCCGTCTCCAGGAGGTACCGGGAGCGGCCGTTGGCCGCCTCCACCCGGGCCTGGGCCCCCACCCACTCCCGGGGCAGGCGCTCCTCCAGGTAAGGGGCCAGTTCCCGCCAGAGGAGGGGCCAGTCGGTGACGGCCACCGTGCCCGGAAGGGGCTCCACCGGCCCGGACCCCACGGGGAAGCCGGCCGCCTCCAGGGCCGGGCCCAGAGGGTCGCCTTCCAGCAGGGGAAGGCAGGCCTGCTCCGTCCCCGTAGCCGCCAGGAGGGGTTGGAGGCTGGCAGCCAGGGCCTGCCGGTTCCCGAAGGCCTCCAGAACCAGAAGCTCGCCCGGGAAGGCCTCCCCCCGCCCCGTCACCCAACAGGCCACGGGGTTCTCCCCCACCGTTACCAGCCAGAGCTCCTGCCGGAGGTGGTAGATGGTGGCGTAGCCCGCGGCCTCGATGAGCTCCGGCCAGGCCTCCCACGGCCGGTGCCACCGGACGGGCTCCTGCTGGTGGAGGCGGGCCACGATGGGGAGCTCCTCGGGCAGCCGGGCCAGCCGGATTCCCAGCCCCGGGAGGGCTGAAGGCTTCGGCGTCCCGGCCGGCGGGCGCAGGCGGAGGTCCCGGTACCGGCCCGCCCGGTGGGCGCCTTGGCGGAGGTAGAGGCTCCGGTCGCCGGAGATGAAGAGGAGGGGCCGCCCCGCCTCCCGGCACCGCTCCCAGGCCATGGCCACCAGGCGGCCGGCCAGGCCCTGGCCCCGGTAGGGGGGCAGGGTGCAGACCGAGCCCAGGGCGGCCACCGGCAGGCGGACGCCGGGCAGGTGGAGCGTGCCCATCCAGAGTCCCGCGTGGGCCACGGGCCGGCCCTGATCAGCGTAGAGAAACAGGTTGGCGGCATTGGCAGGCGAAAAGAGTTGGGGGAACTGCTGGCCCATGGTGGGCGGCTTGCCCAGGGCCACGCAGAAGATCTGATTGACCAGGTCCACCACCTGGGGAAGCTCCTGGGGACGGACCGGTCGGGGCCCATCAAGACCGGGCCCGCAGTGCTGGGTGGATCCCTCCACGGGGGTGCCTCCTCCCGTCGGCTCGGGGGCGAAGGGTTCGCCCCAGCCTGGACATTCGCTCTTCACCGAGGGGGGCTTTTGATGCCTGCGTTCGCCATTCGGGGTGTGATCGAGGGTTTCTACGGCCCGCCCTGGAGCCACGGACAACGCTTGGCCCTCATGGACTTCCTGGCGGGTCATGGCTACAACCTGTACGTCTACGCCCCCAAAGACGACCCCTACCACCGGGAGCGGTGGCGGGAGCCCTACCCGCCCAGCCAGCTCAACGAGCTCCGGGAACTGGCCGCCCGGGCCCGCTCGGTGGGCGTGGCTTTCTGTTTCGCCGTCAGCCCCGGCCTTTCCCTGCGCTACGCCGACGACACCGAACTGGACCGGCTCTGGGCCAAGCTGGAGCCCCTGGTCCAGGCAGGGGTGACCCACGTCGGCCTCTTCTTCGACGACATCCCGCCCCACCTGGTCCATCCCGAGGATCAAGCCCGGTTCCCCTCCCTGGCCGAGGCCCAGGCCCACGTGGTCCAACGCCTCCTGGAGCGGCTGGGCCCGCTCCAGCCCCAGACCGGGGAAGGGGCCCTGCCGGCGGTCCGGCTCCTCTTCTGCCCCACCCAGTACCACGGGGATCCCGACACCCCCTACCTCCGCCGGCTGGGCGAGCTTTTGCCCCAGGAGGTGGCCGTCTTCTGGACGGGCCCCCAGGTCTGCTCCCGGGAGCTGACGGTGGACCACACCCGGGCCGTCGCCCGGATCCTGGGCCGCCCCCCGCTCTTCTGGGACAACTACCCGGTCAACGACAGCATGATGGCCACCGAGCTCCACCTGGGCCCCTACACCGGCCGGGACCCCGGCCTCTGGCAGGCGGCCCAAGGGGTGGTGCTCAACCCCATGCCCCAGTACACCGCCTCCCGGTGGATCCTGGCCGCCGCCAGCACCTACCTCACCCGCCCCGAGACCTACGAGCCCCAGGCCGCCTGGGAGCGGACCTGGCGGGCGGTGGCGGAAAGCTTGGGACGGGACCGGGAGGCGGTCGCCCAAGCCCTCCTCCACTTCGCCCAGGCCAACCTGGAAAGCCCCCTCCACCCTGGCCCCCCGGAGGCCTACACCGAGCCCATCGAGGCCTTCCTCCAGGCCCCGCCCGAGGAGAAGCTCCTCCGAGCCCCGGAGCTGGAGGCCCTCTTCCAGCGGATCAGCCGGGAGCACGCCCTCCTCGGGGTGGTCCTCCCGGAGGAGACCCGCCGGGAGCTGGGGCCGTGGCTGGAGGAGTACGGCCGCTGGGCGGCCATCGGCCTCCAGGCCCTCCGGGTGCTGGAGGCGGTCCTCCAGGCGGTGTGGGCGCCCATGGTTGAAGGAGGCGGGGCCGCCTCGCCCACCGAGCGGCTGAGCGTCGCCCACCGGGAGCGGGAGCGGCTCCGGGAGCTCCTCCAGGAGAGCCTCACCTTCCGGACCCGGGTGCTGGGGGATGGGATCCGGAACCTGGCCGTCCGCATCTTCCAGGTGAGTGGTCTCTTTGTCCGGTAGCAGGCTCCGCCCCAGGGCACGGCGGTCGGGGTGGGCGTCACCCTGGGCCGCCCGTGGGGCTCCCGTCACCTCCCCCGGCGGCCTTCTGGAGGGCCCGGAGCCGCTCCAGGGCCTGCTGGGGCACCTGGCCGTGGTAGGCCCGGAGGGCTAAGAAGGCCGCGCCCAGCACCGGCTCCTCCACCCGGCCCGCCAGCCTGGCCCGGGGGGCCTCCCGGGCCAGGGCCGCCTCCACCCGAGCCCACCACCCTGGCCCAAGCCGGAAGAGGCCGCCCGCGGTCACCGTGGGCACCCGCTCCAACCCGGCCAGAAACTCCGCCCGGGCCAGAACCGCCCGGACCAAGAGGGCCAGCTCCCCCGCGGCCCCGTCCAGGATCCCTTGGGCCACCGGGTCCCCCTCCTGGGCCGCCGCCACCACCTCCTGGGCGAGGCCGGCGATCCAGGCCCGGTCCCGCTCCCCCCGGTGGATGGGCCCCACCAGCTCTGCCGGGCGGGCCACACCCGCCACCCGGCAGAGCCGCTCGGTGAGGGCAGTCACCGGGCCCCGGCCATCCTGGGCCCGCAGGGCGGCCCGGATCGCCTCCCGGCCGATCCAGTAGCCGCTCCCCTCATCGCCCAAGAGGTACCC
>PIUA01000024.1 GCA_017577405.1 Bacillota bacterium | reverse complement strand
GAACCAGGGCGATTCGGCCTTGGGATCGAAGAGGATGGGGACACCCGTGTCGAAGGCGAGTTGGGTCGCCTGGGGCGGCGAGAGGGTGCGGGCCAGGGTGGCGGGGTCCTCATCCCGGAGCCAGTCGTAGCCGTAGAGGTTGATGCCCTGGAGGATCTTCGCCCGGGGGATGAGGGAGACCGCGTAGTCCAAGACCAGCCGGACCAGGTTGGCGGGGGAGACGGCCATGGGCGGCCCGCCCACCCAGCCCCACTCGTAGGTCATGATCACGACGAAATCGGCGATCTGGCCCAGGGTGGCGTAGTCGAAGGTGCCCACCCAGGGCTCGGTGGGGCGGTCGGAGGCCTTGGGGGCGACGGCGAGCCCCACCAGGTGCCCGGCGGGGCGCAAGGCCTCGGCCAGCTCCTCCATGAACCGGTTGAACAGGGGCCGGTCTTCCGGGGGCATGTTCTCGAAGTCCACGTTGACGCCCCGGAAGCGGTACGTCTCCACGACCTCCCGGGTCTCGGCCACCGCCCGGCGCCGGGCGGCGGGATCGCTCAGGATGGCGTGGGCCAGGTCCCGGTCGAAGGTGCCGCCGTCGATGTTGGTGATCACCGCCAGCGGGATGAGGCCCTGCTCCAGGGCGGCGGTCACCGTCTCGGTCACAAAGCCGGGGCGGCCCAACGCCCCGTCGGCCCGGACGGGGAAGGAGAAGAGGCTGACGCTGGTCAGCCAGGGGGCCAGCTCCCGGATCCGGGCCGGGGCGGTGGCGCTGGGGGCCAGGTACCCGTTAACCGTCATGGTGGGGCGCCGCCGTTCCAGCACCGGGAGCCAGAGGCGCTGGCCCGGGTAGATCAGGTTGGGGTTGGCCACCTGGGGGTTCATCCGGATCAGGCCGCTCAAGGGGATCTCCCGGACCTGGGCGATGGCGCTCAGGGTATCCCCCGGCCGGACCAGGTACCGCTCCCGCTCCAGCCCCGGGATGCGGATCAGCTGGCCGGGCAGGATCACGTCGGGATCGGTGATCTGGGGGTTGGCCGCGACCAGGGCGGTCACCGAGACGCCGAACTGGCGGGCGATGCGGAAGAGGCTGTCGCCCGGCTGGACGGCGACCACCACCTCCTGGGGGATGAGGAGGGCCTCACCCACCGCGAGGCGGTCGGGGTCGGGAAGCTGGTTGGCCTCCACCAGCTGGGTCACGGTGAGGTCGTACTGCTGGGCGATGAAGCTCAGGGTCTCCCCCTGCTGGACCACGTGGATCTCCATGCCGGCTCCCCCCGCATGAAGGTGGCCCTCCATCCTATGGGCGGGGAGCCGGGGGTGTCACGGGACCGGCCAGACGAGAGGGGAGTCTACAACAGGTACCGGTACTGCATCACCCGCTCCACGTGGCGGGCGCTGATCTGCCGCACGACGGCCGCGGGGCGGGAGGGGCCGGCGTTGTAGTAGGCCACGGCGAGGCGCACGTCCCCCTGGGCGTGGTCCAGCATGAGGGCCAGGTAGCGGGTGCCCACGTCGATGTTCTCCCGCCAGTCACCCAAGTGCTTGCCGCCCATGGCCCGGTAGGTGGCGGGCATGACCTGCATGGGCCCCACCTCGCCCGCCCGGCCCCGGGCGTGCACATTCCAGCTGGACTCGGCGAAGCCGACGGCCACCACCAGCCAGGGATCGACCCCCCAGCGCCGGCTGGACCGCTCGATCTGGGCGGCGATGGCCCAGGGATCCGCGCCCCGGGCCGAGCGGAGGGCTGCGGCGATGGGACGGATCCGCTCGTAGTACGCCTCGTACTCCCGGAGCCGTTGTTCCGTTGCCTCCAATGTAGCCCGGAGCTGCTGCACCTCGTCGAGGAGGCTCTCCAGCTCTGCCTGCCGGGCGTCGAGCTCCGCCTGGCGGGCTGCCAGCTCAGCCTGCTGCGCGTTGAGCTCGGCCTGCTGGGCCTCAAGCAGGGCCTGACTCTCGGCCAGCAGGTTCTGGTAGTCCTGAAGGAGCCGGCGGTTGGCCACGAACTCGCGCCCCGCCAGCAGGCAGAGCACAAGCAGCAGACCCCACACGAGCCGGATACGCCCGAGCCGTTGCATGGACAGGCCTCCTCCCACCAGATATGTATGGGGGTGCTGGCCTGTCCAGAACCCGGGTGGCGTTACTCGCCCATCACCTTGATGATAAGCCGCTTGGGCCGCTGGCCATCCCACTCGCCGTAGAAGATCCGCTGCCAGGGACCCAAGTCCAGCCGCCCCTTGGTGACGGGGACGATCACCTCATGCCCGATGGTGAGGCTCCGCAGGTGGGCGGCCCCGTTGTCCTCGCCCGTCCGGTTGTGGAGGTAGTCGTCGCCCCGGGACGGATGGCGGTCCCACGGCGCGATGTGGCCCTCGAGCCAGTCCAGGATGTCCTGCCAGAGCCCGCTTTCGTGGTCGTTAACGAAGACGGAGGCGGTGATGTGCATGGCGCTCACCAGCACCATTCCCTCCTGGATGCCCGACTTGGCCAGGGCCGCCTCCACCTTGTCGGTGATGTCGATGATCTCCTGGCGCTTCTGGGTGTTGAAGGTGAGGTACTCGGTGTGGCTCTTCACAGGGATCCCTCCTCATCGTCCATCGCTCCAGCCTGAGGCCACCTGCTGAGAAGCCTGGAGCAGGCCTGCCCGGGCCCACCCAGGCCGCGGCAGGCCCTGGCTTGTACCATACCCGGAAAGAGCCGGGAAGGGAAGGACGGAGAGCGGCCGAATGGACTCAATTGAGTGACGATACCCGATGGGAGGAGGCGGGGCCGTGCGGGTTGGCGTGGTGGGAGCGGGAGCGGTGGGCGGCTACTTCGGGGCCCTGTTGAGCCGGGCGGGCCACCCGGTGACCCTTCTCGCGCGGGGGGCGCACCTGGAGGCCATCCGGCGGGAGGGCTTGCGGGTGCGGAGCGTCCAGGCTGGGGGAGGGGAGTGGGTTGCCTGGCCCGAGGCGACGGAGCAGGCTTCCGGCACGGGCCCGCAAGATCTCATCCTCTTTGCCGTGAAAAGCTACGATACCGAGGGGGCGGCCCGGGCCATGGCGCCCTGGGTGGGCCCGAGCACCACCATCCTCTGCCTCCAGAACGGGGTGGAGAACGAGGGGAAGCTGGCCGCCTTGTACGGGATGGGCCGGGTGGTGCCGGCCGTGGCCTACATCGGGGCCGAGCGGGTGGCCCCGGGAGTGATCGAGCATCGGGCCAGGGGGGAGCTGGTGGTGGGCGAACCGGAGGGTGGCTCCAGCCCCCGGTTGGAACAGCTCCGCCAGGTTCTGGCCGACGCGGGGATTCCCGTGCAGGTGGCCGAGGACATCTGGGCGGCCAAGTGGGAGAAGATGCTTTTCAATGTGGCCCTCAACGCCGCCAGCGCCCTCACCGGCGCCACGGGCGCCCGCCTGGTGGCCGCGCCCCGGTCCCGCTGGCTCTTTGAGGCGAGCGTCCGGGAGGCCCTGGCCGTCGCCCGGGCCCAGGGGGTTCCTTTGGATGACGGGGTGGTGGACCGGGTGGTGGCCGCCGCGGCGGCCCTGCCCGCGGTGAGCTCCATGTACCACGATCTGGTCCGGGGCAAGCCCCTGGAGCTGGAGAGCTTCAACGGCTACGTGGTGCGGGAGGGCGAGCGCTTGGGGATCCCTGTGCCAGTCAACGCCACCCTCTACGGGTTGATGGAAGCCCGGCAGGCGAGCGGCCGGGGGAGCTAAGGGGGTCTTGCGCGGGGGGCGGCGGTCTGGTACCATGAACTACAGCGACGCGTGCCGAAGTGGCGGAATGGCAGACGCGGACGACTCAAAATCGTCTGGGGCAACCCGTGCGGGTTCGACTCCCGCCTTCGGCACCACAGGGAAGCATCCCAGAACGACGGGCCTTTTCGGGCTTGGTAGCGGTCCCCACAGCGTTTGCGTGCGTGGGGACCTCTTTCGTTTGGAGGGCCTCTGGAGGGTCCTGGGCTGGAGGCCTTGGCGCTGGGGATGACCGCCGGCGATCCCGAGACCTTCCTCCAGCGACTGACCGCGTTCCAGCCCGTGCTCGGCCACAAGTAGGCGTGAAAGGGCCAACGCCCCGGCCTGGGCCAGGGCGTTGGCCGCGACCGCAGGGTTTGCCGTTCCTTCGCGATGGTCCTTCACGCGGTCGGCCGTTCCCGCACCGCGTGCTCGGCCGCAACGCGCCCGAAGGTGATGGCCACCTGGACGGCGGTGCCGCTCCCTGGGTAGTAGGGCCCGAGGAAGCCGCCGGCCACCATGCCCGCCGCGTAGAGGTGGGGGATGGGCTGGCCCTCGACGTTGAGAACCTGGCCCTTGGTGTTGATCTTCACGCCGCCCATGGAGCCCAGGTTCACCTCGGTGACGAGGGCGGCATAGAAGGGTGGCTTGGCGATGGGCTTCAAGGCCACCTCCCGGCCGCAGAGGGTGTCCACGCCCCGGGCTGCATCCTCGTTCCAAGCCTTGACGGTGGCGGCCAGGTGGTGGGCCGGGATCCCGAGGGACTGGGCCAGCTCTTCGATGGTGTTGCCCCGGTGGATGACGCCCGCCGCGATCTCCCGGCTTAGGTCGTCGCTCCAGCTCTGGAAGGCGCCGCCGATGGCCCGGCCGCCCAGAGCCTTCACCTCGTCATCGAAGATGGCCCAGGCCTGGTGCATGGGCTGGTTGAAGACGGCCCACATGGCGTAGGCGTAGTGGGACGCCTCATCGACGAAGCGCTGCCCCAGCTTGTTCACCCAGATGCCCGGCACCTCCTCGGTGCGGCCGACGTTCACGCCGCAGTAGCCGATGGTGCCGCCCATGCCCGCAAGGTCTGCCCCGACGCCCATGGCCAGCCGGATGCCGTCGCCCTCGTTGGTCTTGGCGCAGAGGCAGCGGCCCGTCTCCAGGGCCCAGAGCTGCTGGGGCGAGAAGGCCCGGGCCATCTCCCGGTTGTGGTCGAAGCTGCTGGTGGCGAGGATGACCGCCTTGGCCGCCCGGATGAAGAGGGTGCCCCGCCGGCCTTCGGCCTTGACGCCGACGACGCCCTGCTCCTTGTCGGTGACCAGGGCCACCACGGAGGTGTTGGTCCAGATCTCGGCGCCCCGGGCCCTCGCCACATCCTCGATGGTCCTCATGAGGCCCATGCCGCTGCCCTCCACCGCGTGAATCCGGGGGACGTTCTGGGCCGGGTCGATGAAGGGGATCCGGCCCAAAGGCATGACACTGGTGAAGATGACACCCCGGTCCGCGAGCCACTGGATGCTCTTGGGCGCCTCCTCGGCCAGCACCCGGACCAGGTCAGGGTCGGCGATCCCCTCACTCTGCTCCAGCCAGAACTGGTAGTGGGCCTCGGTGGTGTCGTTGAGGATACCGGCCTCCCGCTGGTAGGGCGTCGCGGCCGCTTGGAGCAGACCACCCGACAGGGCGGTGGTCCCCCCACAGCGGGCGGCCTTCTCCAGGACCAGCACTGTCGCGCCCCGCTCCCGAGCGGTAATCGCGGCGACCAGGCCTGCACCCCCGCCTCCGACGATGACCAGATCCGCCTCAGCATCCCACCGGCGGGGCACCGCTTCCGCGGGGAGGGCGCTGGCCAGGCTGGGCGCCCAGCCGGCCAGGGCCAGGGCCCCGGCGCCGATGGCGGCCCCCTTCAAGAATCCTCTCCGACTGATCCCCTGCTGGCGATGATCGTCCATGGGTTGTGCCTCCTCGGTGGCCCAGCCCCACCGGGCCGGGACTCAGCAGCGTCGTCCGTCTTCCATGGCTGGTCTGAGTATGAGATTGTGATCACAAGAACTAAGTCGGCCAAAGAAAAAGGGGACCACCCATCCCTTTGGCTCTCCTATACCAAATTACGCCATAGCGGCTTCAGATTCCTTCACCAAGCTCCTTCTCCGGTGGCTCCGGGAAAGGGCCGCGGGCCGCCGCTTCAGGCGGCGGCCCGCATGGGCCAGGAGCCGTCAGCCCTCCAGGGGCCGGTAGATGAAGTAGTCGAAGTCCGCGGGCTTGCCGCTGCCGGTGATGTCCCGGCAGTGCATGCCGACGAAGGCGCCGGTGAAGAAGCCCCCGCCCCGCACGTAGTCGTCGGAGAGCTTGTAGGAGGGGAAGTCGATGGGGATCTCCTCCCAGCGCTCGCCGTCGAAGGAGTAGCTGAAGCGGTAGGTGTGGGTACGCACCGTCACCCGCATGTAGACGTACTCGACACCTTCCGGTACGGGAATCTCCCGGCCCTGGAGGGGCTGGCTGAAGTTGAAGTTGTCGCAGGCCATCAGGTCCAGGATGCGGCCCTTCGCCTCATCCCAGGTGAGCTGGAGGATGGTCCAGTTCTCCGTGTTGTAGTAGCAGGCCAGCCCCGCCGCCTGCTGGAAGGTCTCCGGCTCGAACGCCACCTTGGTCTCGGCCACGAAGTTGAAGTGCTGCCACCGCCGGGCGACGAAGGCCTGGGTGAACTTGGAGGTGAGGGACTCCCGCCCGTAGAGCCGGAGATGGCCCGGCCGGTCGGTGAGGGAGAGGATGTCGGGCCCCAGGGGGATCCGGAGGGTCTGGAAGTGGAGGTTGAGTCGGTCGGAGTCGAAGTCGTCCTTTTCGGGGTAGTCGGGCTCCCAGGGGTGCTCGGGGATCTGGGGTCCCTCAATCTCCAGAGAGGGCTGGTTGCCGCCCACCACGTAGGGCCAGCCGTCCCGCCACTCCAGGCGCTGGATGGCCGTCTCCCGGCCCAGGGGGCAGTAACCCCGGGGGGCGAGGAGCGGCTCATCCTCCTTGGGCAGGGGCCGGCCGGTGAGGTGGACGAGGAACCACTCGCCCGTGTGGGTCTGGACCATGGAGGCGTGGCCCGCCTTCTGGAGGGGGTTCCGGGGGTAGGGGTAGGAGGTGAGCAGGGGGTTGTCGGGATGGACCTCGTAGGGCCCCCAGATGTTCTTGGCCCGGGCCAGGGTCACCTGGTGCTCGTAGCGGGTGCCCCCCTCGGCGGTCATCAGGTAGTAGTAGCCGTCGATCTTGTACAGGTGGGGCGCCTCGGTGAGCTTGACGTCGGTGCCCTTGAAGATGATCTTCCGGGGGCCCACCAGGCGCCGCTCCTCGTGGGAGTACTCCTGCAGGGCGATGCCGTAGAAGTTGTGGCGGCCCACCCGGTGGTCCCAGACCATGTTGACCAGGTACTTCCGCCCGTCGTCATCGTGGAAGAGGGAGGGGTCGAAGCCGCTCCCGTTCAGGTAGATGGGGTCGGACCACTCGCCATCGATGGTCTCGCTGGTGACCAGGTAATTGTGGCAGTCCTTCCACTGGCCGTCCACCACCTTCACGTCGGTGTAGATCAGCCAGAAGCGCCCATCGGCGTAGGAGAGGGCGGGGGCCCACACGCCGCCCGAGTCGGGATTCCCCCGCATGTCCAGCTGGCTCAACCGGTTGAGGGGCCGGGCGACCAGGCGCCAGTGCTTCAGGTCTTTGGAGTGGTAGATGCCCACCCCGGGAAACCACTCGAAGGTCGAGACGGCGATGTAGTAATCCTCACCGGCCCGGCAGATGGACGGGTCCGGGTTGAAGCCGGTCAAGATGGGGTTGGTGATCCGCGCCATGATCCACACCTCCGTCTTCTTGTCACCTTCCATGAGCACGCCGAAGCAGAGCCATCCACGCCACCAGCCAGAACCCCTGTGACACCAGCCAGGCACCCCGGGGCAGGGCCGCACCCCCGGGCCTCCCGCGGCCCCCGGCACCCGCCCGTCTCCGCCCGCATAGGCTGGGTGGGACAGCCCCGTGCGGGCCCGAGGCGGAGGTGCAGGGGATGGCCGAGCAGGCGAGCACATGGGGGCTGGGCCGGTGGTGGCGCCGGCGGCCGCTCGATCCCAAGCGCTTCACCGACGTGATGTACGTGGCCAAGACCATCTGGGCCGAAGCCCGGGGCGAGGGCCGGGAAGGGATGCGGCTGGTCGCCTGGGTGATCCGGAACCGGGTGGAGGCGCCGGAGTTTCCCAACACCTACCCGGCGGTGGTCACCCAGCCGGGCCAGTTCAGCGTCTGGCTCCGGTCCGATCCCAACCGGGAGACCATGACGGACCCCCTTTCGGGCCCGGCCTCAGAGGATGAGGCCTGGTACACCGCGGTGGAGGTGGCCTGGGAGGTGATCCAGGCCGACGCCTCCGCCAACCCCCTGCCCGGGGTCTACCACTACGTGGACGTCCGCCTCCAGGGCCGGCTGCCCGCCTGGGCCCGGGGGATGGAGGTGCTCCGCTTCCCCCAGGCGCCCCGGCTCCTCTTCTTGCGGGAGCGCCGGGCCTAGCACGCCGATCGGCAGGCGGCCGGGCCCTGGGCCGGGCTAGCCCTGCTCGCCCCTACCCGCCCAAGGCAGCCACCCGGGGGAAGAGAGGCTGCAAGGCCGGGTAGAGGTCCCGGTAGAGCTGGTAGGTCTCGTCGTACACCTCCCGGGTTTCGGGGTTGGGCTCGTAGGTGGCCTGGACCGCCACGTGCTGGGCCGCCTCGTGGGGGGTCCGGTACCAGCCGGCGCCCACGCCCGCCAGGAGCGCGGCCCCGTAGGCGGGCCCTTCGTCCACCACCGGCCGCTCCACCACCGCGTCCAGGATGTCCGCTTGGATCTGGAGCCAGAGGTCGCTCTTGGCCCCGCCGCCGATGGCCCGCAGCCGAGAGACGGGCTGGCCCGTCGCGCGCATGAGCTCCAAGGAGTCCCGCAGGCCGAAGGTGATCCCCTCCATCACCGCCCGGACCAGGTGGGCCCGGCGGTGGGCCGAGGAGATGCCGAAGAAGGTGCCCCGGGCGTGGGGGTCAGCGTGGGGGGTCCGCTCGCCGTTCAGGTAGGGGAGGAAGAGGACGCCGCCCGCCCCCGGCGGGGCGCTGGCCGCCTCCCGGTTCAGAAGCTCGAAGGCGTCGATGCCCGTCACCTGCCCGGCCGCCTTCTCCAGCGGGGCCAGCTCATCCCGGAACCAGCGGTAGCTCAAGCCCGCGCTGAGCATCACGCCCATGAGGTACCACCGCTCGGGGAGCGCGTGGTTGAAGAGGTGGAGCTTGCCGTCGCTGGTGGCCGGCGGGCGGCTCAAGGGGGAGAGGACCACGCCCGACGTGCCGATGCTGACCAGGGCCTGGCCCGGGTCGATGACGCCCGCGCCCAGGGCGCCGCAAGCGTTGTCGGCGCCGCCGCCCACCACCGGGGTCCCGACGGGCAGCCCCGTCGCCTCCGCAGCCTCGGCGGTGATCTGGCCCGCCACTTCCCAGGAGCCCACCACCGGAGGGAGCAGGGAGGGGGGAAGCCCCAACCGCTCCAAGACCGGCTCGGACCAGGTGCCGGCCCGCACGTCGAAGAGGAGGCTGCCCGCGGCGTCGCTGATCTCCATCCGGCGCTCGCCCGTCAGGCGGAAGCGGATGTAATCCTTAGGCAGGAGCAGGGTCTCGGCGCGGGCCAGCGCGTCAGGCTCGTGCCGCTGCATCCAGACCAGCTTGGGGGCAGTGAACCCCTCCAGAGCCGGATTGCCGGTGAACTGGAGGAGGTCTTCCAGGCCCACCGCCTCTTCGATGGCCCGGCACTCGGCGGTGGTGCGCACATCGCACCAGAGGATGGGCGGCCGGACCACCTGGCCGGCCTGGTCGATGAGGACCATGCCGTGCATCTGGCCGGAAAGGCCGAGGGCTTTCACCTCGGAAGGCTGGATCCCCGCTTTCTGGATCAGCTTCCGGACGACGGTGCAGGTCGCCTCCCACCAGTCCTCGGGGTTCTGCTCCGCCCAGCCGGGGGCGGGCTGGATGAGCTCGTACGGGTGGGAGGCGCTGGCGACCACCTGGCCCGCTTCGTCCACCAGCAGGCCTTTGGTGGAGCTCGTGCCGATGTCGAGACCGATCACCCAGGCCATCTGCGACCCTCCATCACCGTGATGCGGCCTTCCGGGAGGCCTTCCCCCATAGCTTCGTTGCACCAACCAACAAACCCTGCGGCCCCGCCCTCGCCGCCGCGTCCTCTCGGGCCCCACCCTCTCTTTTCGTTGCGTCGGGCCGGGCGCCGAGCCGCTGCCTCAAGCCCGCGCCGCTGGAAACCGATGGAATCAGCAAGGGACGCACCCTGGCGGCTCCCGCTTCCGGTGGTGGCCGCGGGCGTGGCGGTCCACTGGGGAGCGGGGAGGCATAGGGTTGGGTTTGGGTCGCCGGCTGCTTGCGCAATCTCTGGCCCGTCAGATGGTGCTGGGTTTTCTCGTGGTGATGACGGGCTTCACCCTCTTCGGAAGCGGAACCCTTCTCATCCTGAACCAGCTTGACTCGGGGTTGGACGCCCTTCGCCAGCAGAGCGAGGCCAGCGTGGCGCTGGCCCGGGTGGAGCATGCCCTGGCGGTGATGGCGGCGCACCTTCACGGGGGCGAGGCGAGCCAGGCGGCCACCGGGGGAAACGTGGCCGCGGTGCGGGCTGAGGCCGACTGGTTCGCCCGGGAGGGGCTGGCGGTCCTGGCCGCCTTCCTGGCCGGGGAGGATCTCGCCCTGGTGGAGGCGGCGGCCAAGAGGCTCGCCGCCCTGGCCGGTCCCGGCCCGGAGGCGACGCCGGCCCAGGGGGAGGCGGCCGGGGCCCTGGCGATCCTGCAGGACGGGGTGGCCCGGGCCCGGGCCACCCTCGCGGCAGACGAGGCGGCGGTCTGGGCCCGGCAGGAGCAGCTGGGCCGGCTGGGCCGTTGGGCCACGGCCCTCATCCTGGGCGCCGGTTTGCTCGTGGCGGTCCTGGTCACCATCTTCTTCAACGGCCGTCTCCGGGGCCGGGTGACGGGCCTGCGGGCCGTCTCGGAGGCGGCGGCTAGCGGGGCGGCCCGCACCCGGGGGACGGTGGAGGAGCTGGGGGCCTTCAGCCAGGAGCTCTCCCGGACCTTCACCAGCATGAAGCAGGCCTTCCAAGAGGTGAGCACAGGCAGCCAGACGGCCGCCGCAGGCGCGGGCCGGATCACCGACGCCATGGGCGAGACGGCCGCGGAGGCGGCCGCCCTGAGGGACGGGGCCCACCAGGCCCGGGAGCTGGCCGAGCGCTCGGTGGAGGCCATGGAGGCGACGGGGATCCAGGTGGACCGGGGCCGGGAGGAGACGGCCGCCATGGCGGAGGCGGTGGGGGAGATCACCCGCCAGGCCGAGGCGATCCAGAGCCTGACCGGCGCCTTCGCCGCCCGGCTGGGGCGGATCGGTGAGATCCTGGGCACCATCGAGACCATCGCCGACCAGACCAACCTCCTCGCCCTCAACGCGGCCATCGAGGCAGCCCGGGCGGGCGAGCATGGGCGGGGCTTCGCGGTGGTGGCCGCCGAGGTGCGGAAGCTGGCCAGCGAGAGCGCCGAGGCGGCCGGCCAGATCCGCCAGATCGCCCAGGAGGTGGGGGCGGCCACCCAAGAGGTGGTCCAGGCGGTTGCCCACATCGCGGCCGGCATTGAGGCGGTCCGCACCCGGGCCGGCTTTGTGAGCGCGGCTTTGGATGCGGTAGGATCCACCTTCGAGACCCTCCGGGGGAACGTGCTCACCGTCCAGACCACCGCCAGCCGCCAGTCCGACCAGGCCGACCGGGTGAGCCGCCGCACCGAAGAAGTGGTGGCCACCACCCAGGAGATCGTGGCCCAGTTCGAGGAGACGGGGGCCGCGCTCACTCAACTAACCGAGCAGGTCCGGAGTCTGGAAACCGGGGCCATCGCCTTGGCCCAGCGCTTGCAGGAGCTTCAGAACGAGGCCGAGAATCAGGCCCAGGCGGCCCGGGAAGTCCAGGCCCTGGTGGGCGACCTCGCCTGAAGGCGTCCGGCCGACCTGGCTCTCCCTGATCTTCCCAGAGCGCCCGTGAGGGTCCCAGGCGGTTCTATCTTCCCCTGGACACACAACATATAGGTGGCTAGAGTGTGGATGGGGTCAACATGTAGTGTGACCCCTCTTTTTTCGGAACGGCTCGCGTCAAGAAGGGTCTGGACGCGAACAGATGTTTGTCCTATGGTAGTCTCTGAGGCGCCCCGGGAACCGACGGCTCAGGAGGGCGCTGGGAGCAGGGAGGAGTCGGAATGGAGCTGACCGCCAACGCCCGTACGGTGCTGGAGGCCCGGTACCTCCGGCGGGAGAACGGGCAGATTGTGGAAACACCGGAGGAACTCTTCCGGCGGGTCGCCCGGAACATTGCGGCGGTCGACGGCGAGGTGTACGGCAAGGATCCGGGACAGGTCCGGGAGCTGGAGGACCGGTTCTACCGGTTCATGACCCAGCGGGAGTTCATGCCCAACTCCCCGACCCTGATGAACGCCGGACTGCCCCTGCAGCAGCTTTCGGCCTGCTTCGTGCTTCCGGTGGAAGACTCCCTGGAAGGCATCTTTGAGACGTTGAAGGCGGCCGCCCTCATCCACCAGTCGGGCGGTGGCACGGGCTTCGCCTTCAGCCGCCTGCGGCCTCAGGGCGATCCGGTCCGCACCTCCGGTGGGGTGGCCAGCGGCCCTGTCTCGTTCATGAAGGTCTTTGACGCGGCCACCCACTCCATCAAGCAGGGCGGCAAGCGCCGGGGGGCCAACATGGGCATCCTGCGGGTGGACCATCCCGACATCCTCCAGTTCATCACCTGCAAGGCGTCCGGCACCGAGGTGACCAACTTCAACATCTCCGTGGCCATCACCGACGCCTTCATGGACGCGCTGGAGCGGGACGATGCGTACGATCTCATCAACCCCCGGGACGGCCGGGTGGTGGGCCAGCTCCGAGCCCGCGAGGTTTGGGATCTGATCGCCGAGAACGCATGGCTGAACGGCGATCCGGGCGTCATCTTCATCGACCGGATCAACCGGGAGAACCCCAACCGCCACGCGGAGGTGATCGAGGCGACCAACCCCTGCGGCGAGCAGCCCCTGCCGCCCTACGGCAGCTGCAACCTGGGCTCCATCAACCTGGCCCTCTTCGTCCGGGAGCCCTTCACCGAGCGGGCCCAGGTGGACTGGGAGCGGCTGCGGGAGACCACGTGGCTGGCCGTCCACTTCCTGGACAACGTGATCGACGCCAACCGCTACCCGCTCCCCCAGATCCGGGAGAAGTCCCTCCAGGACCGGCGGATCGGCCTGGGCGTCATGGGCTGGGCGGACATGCTGGTCCAGCTGGGCATCCCCTACGACTCGGAGGACGCCATCGCTCAGGCCCACGAAGTGATGGGCTTTATCGAGGACGAGGCGATCAAGGCCTCGGTGGCCCTGGCCGAGGAGCGGGGGGTGTACCCCCTCTGGGAGGGCTCCATGTGGGAAGAGCGGGGGCTCCGGGTGCGCAACGCCACCTTGACCACCATCGCCCCCACGGGGACCATCAGCATCATCGCCGGCGCCTCCAGCGGCATCGAGCCTTTCTTCAGCCTGGCCTTCACCCGCCACGTGCTGGACGGCAAGACCCTGAAGGAGGTCAACCCCTTGCTGGTGGAGGTGCTCCAGCAGCGGGGGCTGTGGACCGAGGAGCTGGCCGAGCGGATCGCCGAGCAGGGGAGTGTGGAGGGCCTCGAGGGGATCCCTGAAGATCTCCAGCGGATCTTCATCACCGCGCACCAGATCACGCCCGAGTGGCACATCCGCATGCAGGCGGCCTTCCAGGCCCACACCCACTCGGCGGTGAGCAAGACCGTCAACTTCCCCAACTCGGCGACGGTGGAGGATGTGAAGGAGGTCTACCGCCTCGCCTGGGAGCTGGGCTGCAAGGGCGTCACCATCTACCGGGACGGCTCCCGCCAGGGCCAGGTGCTCACCGTGGGGACCAAGGGCTCGGCGGAGAGCGAGAAGGACGGGGCGGCCCCCGACGGGGTCGGCCGGAAGGTGAACGGGAGCTGGGGGCAGATCCGGCCCATCCCCCGGCCGGCCCGGCTGTATGGCATCACCGATGCCCGGCAGACGCCCCTGGGCAAGCTCTTCCTCACCCTCAACCTGATGGACGGGCACCCCATCGAGCTCTTCGCCCAGATCGGCAAGGCGGGGAGCGACGTGACGGCCTTCACCGAGGCCATCGCCCGCTTGGTCTCCCTGGCCCTGCGGAGCGGCATCGATCCCCACGAGATCGTCCACCAGCTGGAGGGGATCGGCGGCAGCCGGTCGGTGGGCTTCGGGCCCAGCCGGGTCCGGTCGGTGCCCGACGCCATTGGACGGTTCATCGCCGACTACCTGCGGGAGCGGGAGGGCCGCACCCAGCTCAGCCTCCCCCTGGAAGGCGAGCTGGTCCCGGTGGCCGCGGTGGCCGAGCAGGCCAGCGCGCCCCATCCCAACGGCCAGCGGCTGGCCGACCCCCAGGCGGACCTCTGCCCCCAGTGCGGGGTGGACGCGCTGGTCCACGAGGAAGGCTGCCTCAAGTGCATGAGCTGCGGCTTCTCCGAGTGCTGACGGCCCACGCCTGAGGCGTGAGGGGAGAAGTGTGGAAGAGAGAGGCGGCGCCGGTGGTGGAGACCGGCGCCGCCTCCCTTCCTTGCTACCTTAAGGAAGTGACCTGGCGAAGGAAGGGACCTGGGCGGGGCCTTGCCCGTGCGCCCTCCTCTCCGAGGCGTCAGGGCTGGCCGTTCGCCTGGCCAGTGCTCCCGCCGGTTCGGTCCCTTAGCCAGTGGGGCGTGGCTGGGCGCCCCGGAGGAAGAGGGTGGTGCAGAAGGCGGCCAGCTCGTGGGGATCCGCCTGCCGTTCCTCGATGAGCGCGTCGAGGAGGAGCGCGTCGTTCATGCCTGCGAGGCCCAGGGCCAGACGCTCGGCAGCGATGCTGCTGTCCAGCTGGCCCAGCCCTTGCGCCTCCTGGATCAGCTCGACGAGGAGGGCTTTCCGCTGCCGGTACATGTCGGTCAGGGTCTCGCGGATCTCAACGCTGTAGCCGATCCCCGTCTGATCGTGGAGGAAGGCCCGGGCCACCTCTCGGTTGGAGAGGAAGAAGGCGGTCTCCAGCTCCAAGATGCGGCTAAGCTTCTCCAGGGGCTCACCCTCCCCGGCAGCGATGCTCCGAGCTTGCCGGAAGTGCTCGCTGGCCGTGAACCGGATCGCCTCCCGGAGGAGGGCCTCCTTGCTGGGGACGTAGAGGTAGATGGTCCCCTTGCCCACGCCCGCCTCCTTGGCCACCTCTTCGATGGTCGCCTGGTGGAAGCCTCGCTGGCCAAAGACCCGGAGCGCGCTCATCAAGATGTGCTCCCGCTTCCCTTCCCGGCGACCGGGCGCTCCCTGGTCCTTGGCTGCTTCCATCCTTACATTCCTCCCGGGGCCCTGGCGGTGATCAGCGCCTGCAGCTGCTCGGCATCGTAGCCGGCGGCGATGGCCAGCCGGGTCCGGGCACGGGCGAGCTCCGCCAGGGCTTGGACCTGCTTCAGGCGGGCCTGGGCCAGGGCCGCCTCCGCCTCCCACACCTGGAGCTTGGTGGCCGCCCCCTCGTGGGCCTGCTGCTCTACCTGGGCCAGGCGGCCCGCCGCCTCCGTCACCGATCGCTCCGCGGCGGCCAAGGTCAAGAGAGCCTGGGTGAGGCCCGTCTGGTGCTGGGCCAGCTCCAGGGTGATGGCCGCCTCTAGCTGTCTCACGGTGAGCTCCGCCTGGGTGACCGCCTCTTCCGCCTCCCGGACCGCGGCGGCGCTGGCGCCTCCATCCAACAGATTCCAGGTGACCTGGAGCCCGACCTTCCAGGATTCGGGGGAAGGTGGGAGTGGCTGGCCGCTGCTGGGGTCGATGAGCTCGACCTCGGACTCCACCCGGGTGAGGGTGGCTTGGAGGAGGGCTCGGTCATCCAAGGACAGGCTGAGGGAGTTCTCGGCTCCCTCGGGCGTGTAGCTCGCCTCCAGGGAGAGGCGGGGCCGCTTCTGGATCCGGGCCTGCTCCAGCTGCAGCCGGCTCTGCTCCAGCCCCAGCCGGGCTTGGACCAGCTCGGGCCGGCCCGCCCGGGCCTGGGCCTTCAGCGCCTCCGGGTCCAGGCCTGCCAGGAGCGCGTCGGCCGGCAGCTGGTCCAGGGGCTCCAGGGCAGGAAGCTGCTCCGGCCGGGGCACGCCCATGATCTGGTAGAGGGCCTCCCAAGCCAGCTCCAGCCCGTCCTCTGCCGCCTGGCGGGCCTGCCGGGCCTGGAGCGCGCCCGCCTCCGCGGCCAGCCTGTCCAGCTCGGTGGCCACCCCCAGCTCCACCCGGTCCTGCACCACCCGGAGGGCCTCTTGGGCGTTCCGCTCGAGGAGCCGGGCCCACTCCAAGGTGGCCTGGGCCTCCAGCACGCTCAGGTACGCGTTCTCCACGTCCCGCAGGAGCTGGGCCCGCTCCAGGGCCTCCTGAGCCCGGGCCACCTCGGGCGCGAGGCGGGCCTGCTCCAGCTGGATGCGGCTCTCCCCCAGAGGCCAGATGAGCTGGGTGTAGCTCATTCCGACGGCTCCAGAGGTTACGGAGTCGCCGTGTGTTGCCAGCAAGTGGCTGGCGAGGTTGGGGTCCTTGACTCCCAGGCCCGCGAGGAGGTCACTGGTGGTCTGCTCTGAGATGGTCCCAAACACATCAACCCGCGGCTTCAGGAGGCTCTCCGCCTGGTCCACCTGGGCCAGGGCCTGGCGGGCGCGGCTCTGGGCAATGCCGAGGCGGGGGCTGTGCTCCAAGGCCAGCTCCAGGCTCTCGGCCAGGGTCAGGACCGGGGTCGCCTCGGGCTGGCTGGCCGCCGCCGGGCTCACCGAGAGAAGGCCCGCCAGGACCACCAGAAGGGCGGTGCACACCGCCACCAGGGCAAGCGGCCTGCCCGCAGGCCACAGCCGCCGCGCCCGGGGGCGAGCGTGTCCACCCCGTCCGACGAAGCGGGGCATCACAGGCGCCTCCATTGGTCCGGTCCTCATCGCTCAGACCCACCCTCGGCCAGGGCCCGGGCCACCGCGTGGGCGTACCGCACCTGGGCCTCCCGGTGATCGAAGCGGGCGTTGACCAGGTTGGTCTTGGCCTGGATGAAGGCCGTTTGGGCGCTGAGGAGCTCCAGGTCCGTGGCCACCCCCGCCTCGTACATCGCCTCGGTGATCCGCAAGCTCTCCTCCGCGGCGGCGACAGCCTGCTCCAGCACCTCCACCTGGCGCTCCGCGTCGAGGAGGGTCTGGTAGAGCTGGCGGATCTCCAGGGTGATGCCATCCCGCACCTGCTGGAGGGCCAGCTCCGCCTTGCGCAGGCCCACCCGGGCCCGCTCGTGGCTGAGGCCGGGGGTGTAGTCGTTGTCCGTCAGTTCCACCGACGTGCGGGCCGCCTCAATGCCCGCCAGGGCCTGGAGGACCTCCACCCGGTTCTCCAGGGCGAAGGCCAGGTCTGCCTCCAGGTCGATGGGGATGGGCTCCACCTCCACCGGCTGGCTGGCGGGGCGGATGGGCGTGTCCAGGTCCACGCCCAGGGTCTGGCGGAAGGCGAGGAGGGCCAGCTGGACCGCCCCCTCCACCTGGAGGAGCTGGGCCCGGGCCGAGGAGAGCTGGCTTTCGGCCCGGATGGCATCCACCGGCGCGGCCGCGCCGGCCGCGACCCGATCCTGGGCCACCGCCAGCTGTCGCTCCGCCAGGGCCACCCCTTCCCGGGCCACTTCCGCCAGGTTCTCCGCCCGCAGGACCCCGTAGAAGGCCTGCTCCACGCTGAGGCGCACCTGGCTCCGGGTGAGGATCAGGTTGCGGCGGGCCAGCTCATACCCCGTCTCGGCCTGCAGGAGGGTGACGGGGTTGGGCTGCATCAGGTGCCGGGCCCGGGTCTCCTCCAAGACCAGCCGGGCCTCTTCCAGGTCGGCCTCCGCCTGGCGGATCTGGGCGTTCCGCTCCAGGGCCAGGGCGACGGCCTCCTCCAGGGTCAGCTCCCGCAAGGCGCCGGCCCCAGCGTCGGGACTCCCGGCGGAAGCCGGGCTGGGGGCGCCCGCCTGGCCGGCCGCCGGCTGGGCGGCCAGGCCCAGGGCCAGGAGGACCGCCAGCAGGGTCCAAAGGGTCGTCCCGCCTCGACGACCAGCGTACCAACGAGCCATCCCATGCCAGCGACGCATCACGCTCTCGACTCCTCTCCAACAGTCTGGTGGCCACCAGGCACGGGCCCGGGCAGCTCCCGCTGCGGCTTCCGGCGGGAGAACCGCCGGCCCAGGTCGTCGGTCCACTGGTAGGCCAGCGGGATGATGAACAGGGTGAGGAAGGTGGCGAAGGTGAGACCGAAGACCACCGCCACCGCCAGCGGCGCCTGGATCTCCGCGCCCTCGCCGATCCCCAGGGCCAGGGGCAACATGCCCAGGATGGTGGTGAGGGCCGTCATGAGGATGGGGCGCAAGCGGGTGCGGCCCGCCTCAATGAGGGCCTCCTCCCGGGCCATCCCTTCTCGCCGCAGGAGGTTGACGTAATCCACCAGGACGATGGCGTTGTTCACCACGATGCCCGCCAGCAGGATGATGCCGATGAGGGAGGGCACGTTGATGGTGTGGCCCGTCACCCACAGGCCGAAGAGGACACCGATGACGGCCAAGGGCATGGTGAACATGACCGCCAGGGGATGACGGAGCGACTCGAACTGGGAGGCCATGATGGCGTAGACCAGGAAGACGGCCAGGATCAGGGCCAGGCCCAGCTGCTCGAAGGCCTCGGCCATCATCTCCACCTGGCCGGTGTAGTCCACCTGGATGCTGGCGGGAATGTTCATCGCCTCAATCTCCCGCTGGACTTCCTGCATGACGCTCCCCAGGTCCCGGCCCACCACCTGGCCCGTCACCGAGATCACCCGGGCCTGGTTGCTCCGGTCCAAGGAGAGGGGGGCGCTGGTCAGGGTGAGGGTGGCCGCCTCGCTCAAGGGGATCATCCCCGCCACGGGCGAGGCGATGGGGATCCGGCTCAGGGCGTCCAGGTTCTGCCGGGCCTCGGGCACCAGCCGGACCAGCACGTCCACCTCCTCGCCGCCGCCCCGGAAGCGGGTGGCCACCTTGCCGTCCACGGCCGTCTGCACCGCGGAGGCGATCTGGGGGGCGGTGAGGCCCAGCTCCCCGGCCCGCTCCCGCCGGATCTGGACGGTGTACTCGGGCCGCTGGGTGTCGATGCTCGTCTCCACCTCCCGGGTGCCGGGGATGGCCCGGATCCGGGCGGCCAGCTCCTCGGCCACGGCCATGAGCTGCACCTCGTTCTCGCCCCGAAGCTCGATGGAGATGGGGCTGCCGCCCAGGCTGACCATCATGTTTGCGGCGGAGACCGAGTACTCGATGCCCGGCACCCGGCTGGCCAGCATGCGGATCTCCTCGGCCACCTCGGTGCTGGAGCGGGAGCGTTCATCCAAGGGGACCAGGGTGATCTGGAGGGTGGCCTGGTCGCCGCCCGTCCCGCCGCCGAGGCTGAAGCCCAGGTTGCTCGAGCCGCTCCCCATGGTGCTGTAGACAGTGGCCACCTCCGGGATGGCCCGGATCTCCGCCTCCAGCCGCTCCATCACCTGGGAGGTCTCCGCCAGGGGCGTGCCCACGGGCATGGTGACCGTCATGGTGATGATCCCCTGGTCCGTTTCGGGAATGAACTCGGCGCCGATGCGGGGCACCAGGGAGAGGCTGCCCACCACGGCCAGGGTGGTGAGGAGGGCCACCAAGCGCCGGTGGCGCAAGGTCCAGGCCAAAGCCCGGCCGTAGACGTCCTTGATCCGCTCCAGGGGCGTCCGGGTGGCGGGGGGCTTGGCCACCGAGGGGTCCGCCAGCATCCGGCTGGAGAGGAGAGGCACCAGCGTCACCGCCACCACCAAGGAGGCGGTCAGGGAGAAGGCGACGGTCAAGGCCAGATCCCGGAAGATCTGGGAGGCGATCCCCTCGATGAAGAGCACGGGGACGAAGACGGCGACGGTGGTGAGAGTGGAGGCGGTGATGGCCATGGCCACCTCCCGCGCGCCCACGTCGGCCGCCTCCCGGGCGGGCTTGCCCTCGGTCCGGTGGCGGAAGATGCTCTCCAGCACCACGATGCTGTTGTCCACCAGCATCCCCACGCCCAGGGCCAGGCCGCCCAGAGAGATGATGTTGAGGCTGATCCCGGCGAAGTAGACCAAGACGAAGGTGGCGATGACGGAGATGGGGATGGAGAGCACCACCACCAACGTCGCCCGCAGGTTGCGCAAGAAGAGAAGCAGGACCAGCCCCGCCAAGACGGCCCCCACCAGGGCGTTCTCCACCAGCTGCTGGATGGAAAGCTCGATAAACTCCGCCTGGTCGAAGACGGTGAGGAGCCGATACCCCGGCCCCAGGTCCGCCTCGATCCGCTCGATCTCCGCCCGGACCCGCCGGGCCACCTCGACGGTGTTGGCCTGGGCCTCCTTCTGGATGGAGAGCCCCACGCTGGGATTGCCGTTCAGGCGGGTGATCTCGGTGACATCCGCGAAGGTGTCCTCTACCCGGGCCAGGTCCCGCAGGGCCACCTGGGCGCCGGTGGCGGTGGGGATCCGCAAGGCCGCGATCTCCTCCACCGACTGGAACTCGCCTGAGGTCCGGAGGAGGTACTCCCGCCCGCCTTCAACCACCGAGCCCCCCGGCAGGTTGATGTTCTCCGCGGCCAGGAGCTGGGCGATCTGCTCCAAGGTCACCCCATAGGCCTGGAGCGCGCTGGGCCGGGCCAGCACCTGGATCTGCCGCTCCTGGCCGCCAGCGGTGCCCACGGAGGCCACGCCCTCCAACCGCTCCAGCCGGGGCGCCACCACGTCGACGGCCAGCTCCCGCAGGCGCTGGGGAGAGGCGTCGCCCTCCAGGACCAGGGCCATGACGGGGATCTGGGCGGGATCGAAGGTGACCACCATGGGCTTGTCGGCCTCATCGGGCAGGAAGCCGGAGACCAGGTCGATCCGCTCCCGCATCTCCAGGGTGGCGAAGTCCATGTTGGTCCCCCAGTTGAACTCCACCACGACGATGGACTGGCCTCTGGAGGAGGTGGAGTAGATGTTGGTCACGTTGCCCACCGTGGCCAGAGCCTGCTCGATGGGCCGGGTGACCAGGTTCTCCACCTCCCGCGGTCCCGCGCCCGAGTAGGACGTGATCACCGCGGCGACGGGGAACTCCAGGGACGGCAGGAGGTCCAGGGGCAGGCCCCGGAAAGCGACGAAGCCCAGGGCCAGGACCACCGCGGTGAGCATCAGGACGGTGATGGGCCGGTTAATGGACAAGCGGGGGAGATTCACGCGCCGTCACCTCCCGGTTCCGGTGCTGGCCGAGGTCGTGGCCGGCTCCTGGGCCAGCTGGAGGCGGACCCGCTGCCCCGGCTCCAAGAACTCCACACCGGCCGTCACCACGATGGCGCCCTCGTTCAGGCCCGAGCGGGCCTCCACCCAATCGCCGTCCCGGAGGCCCACCTCGATGGGCTGGAAGCGGACCACGTCCTCTTCCACCACGTAGACGCCCCGCTGCTGGTTCCAGGTGACCACCGCCCGGGCGGGCACGGCCAAGGCCTCCTCCACCTGGCGCAAGGGGAGCTCCACCGTCGCCGTCAGCCCGGCCCGCAAGCGCTGGTCCTCATTGGGCAGCCGGACCTCCACGCCGAAGAGGTTGGTTTGGGGGTCGGCGACGGGGTTGATCCGGTGCACCCGCCCGGTGAAGGCGCCTTCCAGGCCTTCCACCCGGATGCGAGCCGGGGCGCCGGGGGTGAGGGCGAGGACCTCCCGGCCCGGCACCCGGAGCAAGATCTTCAGCTCCTCCAGATCCACCAGGGTGAACGCGGGGGCCCCGGGCGAGAGGAGCGCGCCCACTTCCGCCGACCTCTGGCTCACCACGCCGGAGAAAGGCGCCTCCAGGAGGGCATTGGCCAGCTGGGTCCGGGCCAGCTCGAGGCCGGCCTCGGCCTGGCGCAGCTGGGCCTGGGCCGCGCGCACGTCTTCCTCCCGGGCGCCGGCCTCCACCGCCTGCAGGCGGGCTTCCGCGGAGCGGAGGGCGGCCTCGGCCAGGGCTGCCTGGGTGCGGGCGTTCTCATAGGCCTGGGCCGAGACCCCGCCCTTCGCGTAGAGGGATTCCACCCGGGCCAGCTCTGCCTGGGCCTGCTCCAGCTGGAGGGCGGCCTGCCGGACCGCGGCCTGGATCTGCTCCAGCTCCTCTTCTGTCGCCCCGGCCAGCAGCCGGTCCAGCTGGGCCCGGGCGGCGGCCACCGCCGCCTCGGCCTGGCGGGCCTGGACTTCCGCTTCCGTGGTCTCCAGCCTGAGGAGGACCTGGCCCGCCTCCACCCGGTCGCCCACGTCGGCCTCGATGGCCGCCACCCGGCCCGCGGCCTTGGGCGTCAGGGTGACCATCCGCAGCGGCTGGAGGGTGCCGTGGTAGGTGGCCCGTTCCACCAGGGGGCGGGCCTCCACCCGGACGCCCTCAACCAGCATGGGCTGGGTCTCCTGCGCGAGGAGGCGGGGTTGGGACGGACCTGACGCCGGAACCGCCTCTTCCGGCGGGGGTGATGACTGCAGCGCGATGACGCCCGCCGCCACCACCAGGACCGCGACGAGGGCTAGCCAAGGCCAACGCTTCACGTGAACCCCTCCTGCGTCGTCAAACCCATGGTCCTGCCCCCAGGGGCAGAGGCCTCAGAACTGACCGGTCAGCCACTGCGATTATACGTGGGAATGACTGGCGAAACAAGGGAAGGTTTCCTGAGCACCGGTGAGAACCGCTTCCCGGCCACCGTGCACGCAGCGGCTTTGGCCGCGGCGAAGGCGGCTCGAAAGGCACCGTCCCACCCTCGATACGGACGGTCTCAGAAGAGGGCCCGCAAGGCAGGGTTGACCGCGATCCAGAGGAAGCCCCCCATCACCACCGTGGCCAGGACGGCCAACCCCAAGGGGCCCGGGCGGCCGCTCCGGTACAGCGCGAGGGGCGACGGACCGGGGGGGCCGGCGATGAACCCCGCGGCGAACCCGCCGATCAACCCGCCCAGGTGGCCCCAGATATCGATACGGGGCATGACGAAGGTGATGAAGACATTGAGCAGGAGAATGCCCAGCACCCACTGGCGCACCGAGTAGGGGACGGCCTGGGGGCGGCGCCAGTGGGCGAAGAGCAGGTAGCCCAAGAGACCGAAGATGGCCCCGGAGGCGCCCACGCTCAAGGTGAAGGGGGAGAAGAAGAGGCTGGCCCCCGAGCCCATCACGGCGCTCACCAGGTAGATGAGCAGGAACCGCCGGCCCCCTACCATCCCCTCCACCAGGGGCCCGATGATGTAAATGGAGAAGGCGTTGGTGGCAAAGTGCATCAGGTTGGCGTGGAGGAAGGCGGAGGTGAGGAGGCGGTACCACTGCCCGCCCCAGATGCTGGGCCCGAACTTGGCCCCCGCCAGGAGCAGCCAGTTGCCCGAGAGCAGGTCCAAGACGAAGACCGCGGCGATGATGGCCAGCAAGGTCTGGGTCATGGTCCAGCCGGCGCCGAGGGTGATCCGCCGCCGGGGCCGGGCCAGAGGTGAGCCGGGATCGGCCGTCCGCCGCTGGAAGCGCTCCCAGTGACGCTGAAACTCAGCCTCCAGCCGCTCCAGCTCGGCCAGCTCCTCCCGGATGGCCTGCTCCCGCCGGGGCAGGGCGGCCCGGCGGGCCTCCAGCTGCCGCCGCCAGCGGGCCAGCTCCGCGACCGGCGACGGGTTGGGGTCGGCGGGTGCTTCGGGCGCGGGCGGGCTCTCGGAGAAGGTCTCCCTGCTGAAGATGTGGACCGGGAGCGGGATCCCCAGGCGCTCGGCCTGGCGGGCCACCTCCCGCCGACGCTCGACCAGTTCCACCTCCAGAAGATTGAGCCGGATCTCCTGCCGGGAGATCTGCCGCTCCTGCTCTTCCAGGCGCCGGCGCTGGTAGTCGAGCCACCGCCGGCGGAGGTGGTCTCCAATGGATGTGGCCACGTAAGCCCCTCCCTCTGGAGTGGTATTCTACCATAGAGAGATGGGGGCGGCGAGCTTTGGGGGGCGCTGGCGAGCCGGGCGGGACGAAACGAGTCGGGCAGCTCCCGAAGGAGCTGCCCGACGCGGGTGGGTGGGGCCGCCGGCTCCCCGAGCCGGGGCTGGGTTGGGCCGTTGGGCTTCAGCCCTCGGGGAAGAGGTACCGTCCGAGAATCTCGGCTGCCGCCTCCGACTGGGCGAGCTCTTGGGCCCGGGCCCAGTTGCCGTCCAGGAGGGCCCGGGTCAGCTCTTCAGGCAGGGCCAGGTAGGCGGCCACCGCCGCGGCCAGCCGCTCCTTGCCCAGCTCGGTCAGGGTGGCCCAGTCCTCCTGGAGGATCGCCTCGGCCTCGAAGGGGGTGGCGCCCCGCTCGATCATGAGGTCGTACAGGGTGAGGCGGAGCTCCTGGCCGGCCCGGGTCCAGTCGCCGGCGATGAGGGCCTGGAGCTGCTCCTGGGTGAGGAGCTTCCGGGCCACCTGGAGGGCCTCGTCGGTGATGCGGGCGGTGGACGAGGGGGTGGCCGCCTCCACCAGCCGGGCCCGGCCGTAGGGATCGGCGATCACCCGAACGGCCACCTGGCTCACCAGCTCATCGGCCGTCACCAGCTGGTCCCCCTGGATGAGCCGGGCATCCGAGGGCAGGATCAGGCTGCGGGGGCCCTCCTCGGTCTCCAGGACCAGGGCCTGGCTCTCGCCGTCGGCCTGGGTGAGGGTCCCCTCGAGCACCTCCAGGTTCAGGGAGCGGGCCACCATGTAGGCCGTCTCCGCCCGGGTCGCCTCCTCGTCGGGCTGGAAGCCTTCCTCCCGCACGTAGGGCGGCAGGATGCCCTCCTGGTAGGCGAGCTCCGCGGCGGCAAAGGCCCAGTGGTCCGAGCCCAGGTCGCTGAAGGTGGGCTCCCACCCGGCGGGCAGCTGCTCGGCCAGCCCATGGAGGCTGTTCACCGCCCGCTGGACCATGGCGGTCATCTCGGCCCGGGTGATCTGCTCATCGGGCCGGAAGGTGCCGTCGGGGTAGCCTTCGATGATGCCGGCCACCGCGAGCTTCTGGACGGCCTCCCGGGCCCAGTGGCCCTGCAGGTCGCGGAAGGTCGGGCGTTCCTCGACCGTCGGCGCCAGCTCAAAGGCCCGCGTGAGGATGGTGGCAAACTCCGCCCGGGTGATGGGCCGGTCCGCCTTGAAGGTGCCGTCGGGGTAGCCGGTGACGATGGCTTCTTCGGCCAGCTGGAGGATCTCATCCTCGGCCCAGTGGCCCTCCACGTCGGCCAGCTGCTCTTGAGCCTGGCCGGCCGGTGTCCCCAGGTTGAGTCCCGCGGCCGCCAGGACCGCCAGGACCACGAGCATGGCGAGAAGACGCGTCTTGTGCACGTTGGTATGCCTCCCCGATCCCCACCCCATGCGCCACAGGGAGGGTCCGCTTCAGCCAAAGCTGGCTGGGCAGGCTGGGGATGAACACCATCCTCCCTCCTGCGCTGAGGGAGGCTTCGTGCTCCCGTCCTGCGACCCTGCCAGCAATGGTCGGGAGTGGAGGGAGGGCATGGCCCATGGGGAGGGCCTTTCCAGCACCGGGGCCAGCCGGCAGAGCAGGGTTTGCTCGGAGGGTGTTGAATAGGGGACGTGTTCTCGCGGGGCACGGCCCGGGTTGGACCCAGCCCGGGTGGCCGGGGCTCGCGAGGGCGAGGGGGAGCGTCATGGCCGAAGGGAACGGAAGACGTCGAGCCGGCAGGCTGGTCCTGGTGGACGGCCACAGCCTCATTCACCGGGCGTACCACGCCCTCCCGCCCCTCTCGACCCGGAGCGGCCAGCCCACCCACGCGGTCTACGGCTTCACCTCCATGCTGATCAAGCTCCTCCAGGAGGAGCGGCCCGAGTACATGGCGGTCGCCTTCGACATGAAGGGGCCCACCTTCCGTCACGAGGCCTTTGCAGCGTACAAGGCCCAGCGGGCCCCCATGGAGGAGGATCTGGCCTCCCAGATCCCTCTGGTCCACCAGGTGGTGGAGAGCCTCGGTTTGCCCATTTATATGGAGGAAGGCTTTGAAGCCGACGACTGTCTCGGCACCCTGGCCCGCCAGGGTGAGGCTCTGGGGCTGGAGGTGCTCATCGTCACCGGGGACCGGGACCTGCTCCAGCTGGTGAGCCCGTCGGTCACCGCCCTCTTGACCCGGAAGGGGATCAGCCAGCTGGACCGGCTGGACCCGGCGGGCGTGGAGGCGCTCTTGGGGGTGCCGCCCCAGCTCGTTACCGATTATAAGGCGCTGGTGGGCGATCCTTCCGACAACATCCCCGGGGTGCCCGGGGTAGGCCCTAAGACGGCCACCCGTCTCCTGGCCGAGTACGGCAGCCTGGAAGCCCTGCTGGAGCAGGCAGGCCAGGTGAGGGGCAAGACGGGTCGGGCCTTGGCGGAGCACCGGGAGGCGGCCCTCCAGGGGAAGCTGCTCACCACCATCCGTTGCGACGTGCCCATCGAGCTCGATCTGGACCGGGCCCGGGTGGCGCCTCCCGAGGGCGAGCGGGTCCGGGCCCTCTTCCAGGAGCTGGAGTTTGGCTCCCTCCTCCGGCGGGTGGCGGAGCTTTTCCCGGGAATAGACCTGGCCCCAGGGTCGCCGGGGCCTGAAGGCGTGGCCGCCGGTTCAGGGGCGGCGGGCGGGCCCCGGGCGGAGGCTCTCCTCCTGGAGAGCCCCGAGGCCCTGGCCCGCTGGCTGGCGGCGCTCCCACCCCAAGAGCCCGTCGCCTTCGAGTGGCTGGTGGAGGGGAGCGACGCCCTGGCGGGGCCCTTGGTGGGGCTGGCCGTGGCCCGGCCCGGCCAGGTGGCCTTCCTGCCCCTGCCGGGCGAGCTCCCGGAGGATGGGCCTCTCCGGGAGCAGCTCGCTGCCTTCCTGGCGAGCCCCCGCCCCAAAGTGGTCCACGACGTGAAGCGGCAGATCCTCATCGCCGGCCGGTGGGGCCTCACCCTTGAGCCGCCCGCCTTCGATCTGATGCTGGCCGGGTACCTCCTCCGGCCGGGGGAGGGGGGCTACGAGCCCGAAACCCTGGCCCGCACCTGGCTGGGGGAGGAGCTCCCGTCCCTGCAGGAGCCGGCGGCGGGGCGGGGGAAGCGGCGGGAGCCCCTGACGGAGGTCGTGCCGCCGGTGCTGGCCGAGCGGCTGGCCGCCCGGCTGGGCCGGTACGGCGCCCTGCAGCGGCGGCTGGAAACCCAGCTTGAGGCCGATGGCCTCCTGGAGCTCTTCCGGGAGGTGGAACTGCCCCTGGCGTGGGTCCTGGCGGGCATGGAGGCCCGGGGCATCCGGGTGGATGCGGAGGTTTTGGCGGGCTTGAGCCAGGAGCTGGACGGCCGCATCGAGGCCCTGGCCCAAGGGATTTACGGGCTGGCCGGGGAGGAGTTCAACCTCAACTCCCCCAAGCAGCTGGGCGCCATCCTCTTTGACAAGCTGGGCCTGCCCGTTCTGCAGCGGACCAAGACGGGTCCCTCCACCTCGGCGGAGGTTCTGGAGGAGCTGGCCGAGCAGCACGAGATCGCCGCCTTGATCCTGGCCTACCGGCAGCTGGTCAAGCTGAAGGGGACCTACATCGACGCGCTGCCCGAGCTGATCCGGCCCGAGACGGGCCGGGTCCACACCACCTTCCACCAGGCGGTGACGGCCACCGGGCGGCTCTCCAGTTCGGATCCCAACTTGCAGAACATCCCCATCCGGTCCCAGGAGGGGGAGCGGATCCGGGGCGCCTTTGTGCCGGGCGAGCCGGGCTGGGTGCTCCTCACGGCTGACTACTCCCAGATCGAGCTGCGGGTGCTGGCCCACATCTCGGAGGACGAGGGCCTCATCGAGGCCTTCCGGAGCGGGGACGACATCCACACCCGGACGGCGGCGGAGGTCTTCGGGGTCCCGCGGGAGCAGGTGACGCCCACCATGCGGAGCGCGGCCAAGGCCATCAACTTTGGGATCGTCTACGGGATCTCCAGCTACGGCTTGGCCCGGGGGACGGGGCTCTCCCGGGCCGAAGCCCAGGCCTACATTGACGGCTACTTCGCCCGCTACCCCGGCGTGAAGCGGTACATGGACCAGGTGGTGGCCCAGGCCCGGGAGCGGGGCTACGTCACCACCCTTCTGGGGCGGCGGCGCTACCTGCCGGAGCTGCGCGCCCGGGACCGGGCCCGCCGGAGCTTTGGCGAGCGGACCGCGATGAACACGCCCATCCAGGGGAGCGCGGCGGACATCATCAAGCTGGCCATGCTCCGGGTGGACCGGCGCCTGAAGGAGTCGGGCCTGCAGGCAAGGATGCTCCTTCAGGTGCACGATGAGCTGGTCTTCGAATGCCCCGAGGAGGAGGTGGCAGGGGTGGCCCGGCTGGTCCGGGAGGCGATGGAGGGGGTGGTCACCCTGAAGGTGCCCCTCCGGGTTGACGTGAAGGCGGGCCCCAACTGGCTGGAGACCCACCCCGTGACCGATTCCTGAGCTGCCCGAGGTGGAGCGGATCCGGCGGGAGCTGGCCCAGGTTCTCCCGGGGCGGCAGATCGCCCGGTTGGAGCTCTTGGAGGAGCGCTTGCCCCAAAGGACCCGCCCGGAGGCCCTCCAGGAGGTGGTGGGCCGGCGGGTGGGGCGGCTCCGGCGGCGTGGGAAGTACCTTCTCATCCAGCTCGAGCCGGAAGGCCTGCTGGTCCTCCACCTTCGGATGAGCGGCCGCCTCCTTTGGCAGGAGTCGGGGGGTGAGGGGCCCGAACACCCCCATCTGAGGCTCAGGATCACCTTTGCCGAAGGTGGGCAGCTCCTCCTGGTCGATCCCAGGCGGTTTGCCACCCTCTTCTGGATCCCCCACGGCGACGAAGGTCAGGTGCCGGGGCTGGCGGCCCTGGGGCCCGAGCCCCTGAGCCGGGGCTTCACCAGCCGGCATCTGGGGGCGGCGCTGGCCGGGCGGCGGGCGCCGGTAAAGGCGGTCTTGCTCGACCAGCGCCGCTTGGCGGGCGTCGGCAACATCTACGCGGACGAGGCCCTCTTCCGGGCCGGCATCCGGCCCGACCGGCGGGCGGGCAGCCTGACCCCGGCGGAGGTGCGCCGGCTCCACCGCGCGCTGCGCCACGTCCTGCGGAAAGGGATCGAGTTGGGGGGCGTGACCGTCCGGTCCTACACGGGGATTGACGGCGCGGCGGGGCGGTTTCAGGAGACCTTGCAGGTGTATGGGCGCCGGGGCGAGCCCTGCCGGCGGTGCGGCGAGACGTTGGCCGGAATGCGGATCGGCGGGCGGAGTACGGTCTACTGCCCCCGATGCCAGGAGTAAGGGTCCAGCGGTCGGGGAAGGAGGGGTGGGCCCTGGGCGTGCGGGTTCTGGGGCTGACGGGCGGGATCGCGACGGGGAAGAGCCTGGTCGCCCGGACCTTTCAGGAGCTGGGGGCGGTTGTGGTCGATGCCGACGAGCTGGCCCACCAGGTGACGGCGCCGGGGGAGCCAGCTCTGGAAGAGATCCGGGAGGCCTTCGGACCCCAGGTCTTCACCCCTTCGGGACAGCTGGACCGGCGGGCCCTGGGGCGGGTGGTCTTTGGCAATGCTGAGCTGCGCCGGCGGCTGGAGCAGATCGTCCACCCCCGGGTCCGGGAACGGCTGGAAGAGGTGGTGGCCCGGCTCAAGGCGACCGAAGTGCCTTTGATCGTGTTGGAGATCCCGCTCCTGTTCGAGACGGGGGAGCCCCTGCTCCGCCTGATCGACCGGGTGGTGGTGGTGACGGCGCCGGAGGCGGTCCAGCTCCAACGGCTCATGGCGCGCAACGGTTTCACCGAGGAGGAGGCTCGGGCCCGCATCGGGGCCCAGATGCCCCTGGCCCTCAAGGTGGCCCGGGCCGATTATGTGATCGACAATGGAGGGAGCCCCGAGGAGACCCGGCGCCAGGTGGAGCACTTATGGGAGGCGCTGCGTCGTGAGAATTGCACTGATCGCCCACGATAAGAAGAAGGCGGAGATGATCGAGTTCGTCAAGGAGTACCGGGAGGTCTTGGCCCAGTACGAGCTGGTGGCCACCGGCACGACGGGGAAGCTGATCCAGCAGGAGACGGGGTTGCCCGTGGAGCGGATGCTGTCGGGGCCTCTGGGCGGCGACCAGCAGATCGGCGGCCGGGTCGCCTCGGAGACCATCGACGCGGTCATCTTCCTGCGGGATCCGCTCACGGCCCAGCCCCACGAGCCGGACATCACCGCGCTCCTGCGGGTTTGTGACGTCCACAACGTGCCGTTGGCCACCAACCGGACTTCGGCGGAGTTGCTCCTTCTGGGGCTGGCCGTCGGCCTGCCCAAGCAGTGGCGGGCCCGCCGGAGCCAGGAGACCGACGACGGGGGCCCTGCCGTGGCCGCTGGCGGTGAGGGCGCACCCAGGCGGGAGTGAGGGGATGGCCGGCTCCCGCGGTGACGGGTTCGTCCGGCAAGTGCTGCCCGCCTTGGCGATGGGCCTGGTGGTGCTGGCCGTCCTCTACTGGCGGCCGGTCGGCCGGCTCATCTACCCCTTCCCCTACCGCGCCACGGTGGAGCGCTGGGCGTCCGAGTACGGGGTGGACGCCCGGCTGGTGGCGGCGGTGGTCCGGGTAGAGAGCCGGTATGTGCCGTCGGCCCGCTCCTCCAAAGGGGCCCGGGGCTTGATGCAGCTCATGCCCGACACAGGAGCCTGGGTGGCGGAGCGGCTGGGGCTGGGCCCGGTGGAGCCCGACGAGCTGGAGGATCCCGAGCTTAACTTGCGGCTGGGGACCTGGTACCTGGCCTACCAGATCCGGGCCTTCAACGGGGACCTCACCCTGGCCCTGGCCGCCTACAACGGTGGGGGGGCCAACGTGCGGCGGTGGCTGGAGGAGGAGCGGTGGACCGGGTCGGTGGACGACCTGCACCAGATCCCCTTCCCCGAAACCCGGGCGTACGTGCAGCGCGTCCTGGCCGCCTATGACCGGTACTGTTTGCTTTACCCTGAGTTGGGCGCTTCCAAGGATGGGGGAGGCTGGTGGACCCGTGGATGAGTTGGAACGGTTGCAGGATGTGACGGCCTGGAAGGTGGAGCCGGGCCGCCGGTTCTTTTCGGCTACCCACGAGGAGATCGCGGCGGGGCTGACCAGCGACGTCTACTTCGTCAAGACCCGGGAGATCCTGCGGGCCGAAGGGCTGGGCGACACGCCGGTCGTGGCGGAGATCTTCCCCAGGGCGGACGGGGTGCTGGCAGGCCTCCCCGAGGTGGAGGCGCTCCTGCGGGGGCGGGGCGTGAAGCTCTGGGCCCTGCCTGAGGGGAGCACCTTCAGCGCCCGGGAGGTGATCGCCCGGATCGAAGGCCCCTACGACCGGTTCGGCATCTATGAGACGGCGATCCTGGGCTTCTTGGCCTCGTCCAGCGGCTGGGCGACTGCGGCCCGCCGGGTCCGGCTGGCCGCGCAGGGGAAGCCCGTCTACGCCTTCGGGGCGCGTCACGTCCATCCCGCGGTGGCGCCCGTCATGGAGCGGGCCGCCTTGGTGGGCGGGGTGGACGGGGCGGCCTGCATCCTGGCGGCCAAGCTCATGGGCCGGGAGCCCGTGGGGACCGTCCCCCACGCGCTCTTTCTCATTGTCGGGGACACGGTGGAGGGGGCCAAGGCGTACCACCGGGTGATGCCTCCGGAGGAGCCGCGGACCATCCTGGTGGACACCTACAAGGACGAAGTAGAGGAGAGCCTCCGCCTCGCCGAGAGCCTGGGCCAGGTGCTGGCCGGCGTCCGATTGGACACGCCCGGCGAGCGGGGGGGCGTCACCCCCGAGCTAGTCCGGGAGCTCCGGGCCCGCTTGGACCAGGCGGGGTACAACCACGTGACCATCTTCGTCTCCGGCGGCCTCAACCCGGAGCGGGTGGCGGCTTTGGCCGAGGCGGGGGCCGACGCCTTCGGGGTGGGGAGCTACATCTCCTCTGCCCCGCCCATCGACATGACCATGGACCTGAAAGAGGTCAACGGCCAGCCCCGGGCCAAGCGGGGGCGGGTGCCAGGCCGCACGCCCAATCCGAGACTCGTCCCTATTTTGACGTGAGCCTGATCTCTCCCTGGAAGGTGCAGGAAAAGCTCTCCAGGGCAGGAGAACCGAGGAAGTCCTCGAAATAAGGTTGCTATAAACGTGACGGAAAGCGCACCGATCAGGCTCAAAGGCGGCGAAGTTCAGCGGGCTTTGGGTCTGTCGGGCGCGGCGGGTCAGTCGGGTGGCCCGCCGGGGAAGATCGATCTCTTCAATGCTTGCGAGGTTCTAAGAAAGGGGCGTTGTAACACGATGCTGCGGCGCACGACCAGGCTGCTCCTGGCCTTGGCGCTGGTGGCCGCCATGAGCGGTTTCGCGGCGGCTCAGGCTCCCAAGTATGGTGGGATCTGGTACGATGCTCTGCCGAGCAACCCTCCGCACCTGGATCCCGTGTTCTCGACCGACACCACCTCGGCTGAGGTGGAATACCAGATCTTTGAGACGTTGTTGGAGTATGCTCCCGACGGCACCCTCCAGCCCCTGCTCGCCGAGTCCTACGAGGTGAGCGAGGACGGCCTCACCTTCACCTTCCACCTCCGCCGCGGGGTGCACTTCCACGCGACCACCGAGGGCGGCACGCCCACGGCCAACGGCGGGCGTGAGGTGACGGCCCACGACTGGGTCTGGACCTTCAACTACATCACTGACCCCAAGACCAACTCGCCCCGGGCCTACTTCGTCGACATGATCAAGGGGTACGAGGAGTACCGGAACGGCGAGGCTGACCACCTGGCGGGTGTCCGGGCGCTGGACGACTACACCCTCCAGATCGAGATCACCTACCCCTTCGCCCCCTTCGTGCAGGTGCTCGCCTACAACACCTTCTCGGTCCTGCCCCGGGAGGATGTGGAGAAGTGGGGGACGGCCGACTTCAACTTCCACCCCGTGGGGACCGGTCCGTTCAAGTTTGAGGAGTGGCGTCAGGACGATGTGATCCGCCTCTCCCGGAACGAGAACTACTGGATGAAGGACGAGGACGGCAACCAGCTGCCCTACCTGGACGGCATCGAGTTCCGGATCATCCCCGGCGGTGGCGCCACCGAGTGGGCCGAGTACCAGCTGGGCAACATCTACGCGACCCGGGTGGATGACCCCTACTACCGCCAGGTGACTGCCGGTAAGGAGACCGAGATCCGCCCGGGCGTCCGGACCGTGGAGACCCAGCACGGCGTCTTCTGGGAGGGCCCGCAGCCTGGGGTCTACTACTACGGCTTCAACGTGGAGAAGATCACCGACAAGCGGGTCCGGCAGGCGCTCAACTACGCCATCAACCGTGAGGCGCTCATCAACCTGGTGATCAACGGGCGCGCCCTGCCTGCCACGGGGATCCTGCCGCCGTCTATCCCGGGCTTCAACCCCGACCTGGAGGGCTACACCTACAACCCCGCCAAGGCCCGCGAGCTCCTGGCTGAGGCTGGCTACGGCCCGGACAACCCGCTGGAGCTCACCCTCCAGTACAACACGGACCCCGGGCACCAGCGGATCGCCGAGGCCATCCAGGCTCAGCTGAAGGCGGTCGGTGTCAACCTCTCCCTGCGTGAGGTGGAGTGGGGCACCCACCTGGACACCACCGAGCGGGGCGAGGTGCCGTTCTTCCGCCTGGGCTGGGTCGCGGACTACCTCGATGCGGACAACTTCCTGTACGTCCTGCTCCACTCGGACAACATCGGGCCCGAGGGCAACTACAGCCGGTTCAACAACCCGACCTTCGACATGCTGACCAAGGCGGCCCGGCTCTCCACCGACGAGGAGGAGCGGATCCGGCTCTACCGGGAGGCGGAGAAGATCGCGGTCGAAGAGGCGCCGTGGCTCTTCATCTACTTCTACACGGACCACAACCTGGTCAAGCCCTTCGTCCGGAACTACGATCTGCCGGCCTTCGGCCAGTACTCCAATAAGTTCCGGAACGTCTGGCTCGATCTGTAAGGCCCGCCTCTGCAGGAAGATCGCTCGACGCGTGTAAATGGAAAGACGGAGGGCCTGGTGCCATGGTCCCAGGCCCTCCTTTCCTGTAAGAGGCCGGACGAGCTGGGTCAGTCCGGCCCTGCTTGCAGGTTGAGGGGTGACTCAAGTGGCTCGGTATGCGCTGCGACGGATCGTGGAGGCCATCCCGGTCTTCCTCGGGGTGGTGCTGGTGGTCTTCCTCCTCTACAGCGTCGTCCCCGGGGACCCGGCCCGCCTCCTGGCAGGGCAGCGAGGGGACCCGGAGACCATCGCCCGGATCCGGGCGGATTGGGGGCTGGACCGGCCCCTCCACGAGCAGTTTTTCAGCTTTGTCTGGTCGGCCATCCGCTTCGACTTGGGGCGCTCGTACCGGAACAACATGGACGTTCTGGACGCCATTCTTCTGAGGGTTCCAGCCACCTTGGAGCTGGTGGTGGCGTCGCTCCTCTTGGGCGGGGTGGTCGGCATCAGCGTCGGCATCATCTCCGCCGTGCGCCAGAACACGTTCTTGGACTACCTGGCCATGACCGGCGCGGTCATCGGCATCTCGGCGCCCACCTTCTGGATCGGGCTGTTGCTCATCCTTGTCTTCGCCCTGAAGCTCGGCTGGATCCCCGGGATGGGCTACGGTGACGGGAGATGGATCTACCTGGTCTTGCCGGCGGTGACGCTGGCGACCCGGCCCATGGCCCTCCTCGCCCGGATCACCCGTTCGGCCATGCTGGAGACCATCCGCCAGGATTACATCCGGACCGCGCGGGCCAAGGGCCTGAGTGAGTGGGCGGTGACCGTGAAGCACGCCCTCCGGAACGCCCTCATCCCCGTGGTGACCATCCTGGGGACGGAGACAGCCGCCATGCTGGGGGGCGTGGTGGTGACCGAGACGGTCTTCGCCTGGCCGGGGCTCGGGCGCCTCTTCGTCGAAGCGCTCACCTTCCGGGATTATCCGATCATCCGCGGGCAGGTGCTCTTCCTGGCCACCGTCTTCATCGTGGCCAACTTGATCGTGGACCTTTCCTACGCGCTCTTCGACCCGCGGATCCGGTACGAGTGAGGGGTGGTCGGTTTGCACGCGAGTGTTGAGGCGGTCGCAGCCACCGCGACGCCCGAGGTCGTCCCAGGGAGGAGCCTCTGGAGCGACGCGCGGCGGCGCTTCTTCCGGAACAAGCTGGCGGTTCTGGGGCTGATCATCGTGGTGGGGCTGGTCTTGGTGGCCATCTTCGCGCCCTACATCGCCCCCTACGATCCCCTGGAGCAGCTGGCCTGGGAGGACTTTTCCAAGAGTCTCGCCCCCCCGTCGTGGGAACATCCGTTCGGGACGGACCTGTACGGGCGGGACATCTTCTCCCGGGTCATCTACGGGACCCGGATCTCCCTCTCCATCGCGCTGATGGCGGCGGTGGTCACGACGGCCATCGGGATCACCTTGGGGGCCCTGGCCGGGTACTTCGGCGGTTGGGTGGACTCCTTCATCACGTGGCTGATCAACGTGGTCTGGTCCTTCCCCTTCTTGCTCTTCGTCCTGGCCATCATCACCATCTTCCCTGAGGCGAGCCTCACCATCATTTTCATCGCCATCGGCGTGGTCTCGTGGCCTGACATCGCCCGGATGACCCGGGGACAGTTTCTGGCCGCGCGGGAGAACGAGTACGTGGAGGCGGCGAAGGCCATCGGGGCGAGCGACTTCATCATCATCTTCCGCCACATCCTGCCCAACATCATCGCCCCGATGCTGGTCCAGGCGACCCTGGCCATGGGGAGCTACATCCAGCTGGAAGCCTCCCTCTCCTTCCTGGGCTTTGGGGTGCCGCCACCAACGCCGAGCTGGGGACGGATGGCCTCTGAGGGCCAGAACTACCTGTTCTCGGGCCAGTGGTGGTGGTCCATCATGCCGGGTATCGCCATCATGGTGACCGTTCTCGGCTTCAACCTGTTGGGCGACGGCCTCCGGGACGCGCTGGACGTCCGCCAGCAGACGGACGGGTAAGGCCCTGAGCCAGGCGGGTCGGGCCGCCTGGCTGGATCGGCCTGAAAGAGGATTCGGGGCCTGCTCAACGAACGATTGGGTTCAAGCCGGTACGGGTTGAAAGAGGAGGCGTCGGCGTGGCAGAGAAGCTTCTCGAGCTCCAGGACTTGAAGACTTACTTCTTCACCGAAGACGGCGTCGTGCCGGCCGTCGATGGGGTCAGCTTCGGGGTGGACCGGGGCGGCAGCCTGGGCGTGGTGGGGGAGTCGGGCTGCGGCAAGAGTGTGACGGCCCTCTCCATCATGCGGCTCATTCCCCAGCCCCCCGGCAAGATTGTGGGAGGCAAGATCCTCTTCAACGGCGAGGATCTGGTGCAGAAGAAGGAAAGCGAGATGCGCCGGATCCGCGGCAACGAGATCTCCATGATCTTCCAGGAGCCGATGACCTCCCTCAACCCGGTCTTCACCGTCGGCGACCAGATCATGGAGGCGATCATTCTCCACCAGAAGCTCTCGAAGAAGGAGGCCCGGGAACGGGCCATCGAGATGTTGCGGCTGGTCGGCATCCCGGACCCCCACCGCCGGGTGGATGAGTATCCCCACCAGATGAGCGGCGGCATGCGCCAGCGGGTGATGATCGCGATGGCGCTTTCATGCAACCCCAAGTTGCTCATCGCCGACGAGCCGACGACGGCCCTGGACGTGACCATCCAGGCCCAGATCTTGGACCTGATGCGGCGGCTGCGGGAAGAGGTGGGGGCGGCCATCATCCTCATCACCCACGACCTGGGTGTGGTGGCCGAGCTGGTGGAGCATGTGGTGGTCATGTACGCGGGGAAGGTGGTGGAGAAGACCGACGTCCGGTCCATCTTCGCCAAGCCCTCCCACCCGTACACCGAAGGGCTGTTGGAGTCCATCCCCAAGCTCCATGAGGAGCGGGAGCGGCTGCAGACCATCGAAGGGGTGGTGCCCAGCCCCTACAACATGCCCGCTGGGTGCCGCTTCCACCCCCGGTGCCCGCTGGCCCGGGACATCTGCCGGGCCCAGGAGCCGCCGCTTATGGAAGTGGACCCGGGCCACTGGGCGGCGTGCTGGAAGCATACCGATTTCGAGCCCATCGAGCCCATGAAGGAGGTGGGCTGAGGTGGCGGTTCAGCTGGAAGAACGGCCCCAGGCCCAAACGGAAGCCCCCTTGCTGGAGGTCCGCAATCTGGTCAAGCATTTCCCCATTACCCGGGGGATCATCTTCTCCAAGCAGGTGGGGGCCGTCAAAGCCGTGGATGGTGTGTCCTTCACCCTCAACCGGGGGGAGACCCTGGGGCTGGTGGGTGAGTCGGGGTGCGGCAAGTCGACGACGGGCCGGCTCATCCTCCGCCTGATCGAACCCACCTCGGGCGAGGTCTACTTCGAGGGCCGGGATGTCCTGGCCATGAAGCGGGATGAGCTGAGGGCCCTCCGGCGGGAGATGCAGATCATCTTCCAGGACCCCTACGCCTCCCTCAACCCGAGGATGACGGTGGCGGACATCATCGGCGAGCCCCTGGAGATCCACGGCCTGGTGAAGAACCGGAAGGAGCGGGACGACCGGGTCCGCCAGCTCCTGGAAGTGGTGGGGCTCAGCTCCTACCACCTGCGCCGGTACCCCCACGAGTTCTCGGGCGGGCAGCGGCAGCGGATCGGTATTGCCCGGGCCCTGGCCGTCAACCCCAAGATGATCGTCGCCGACGAGCCGGTGTCGGCCCTGGACGTTTCCATCCAGTCTCAGGTGATCAACCTGCTCCAGGACCTGCAGGAGGAGTACGGCCTGGCCTACCTCTTCATCGCCCACGACCTGGCGGTGGTGAAGCACATCGCCCACCGGGTGGCGGTGATGTACCTGGGCAAGCTGGTGGAGCTGGCTCCCAAGAAGGAGCTCTACAACAACCCCCAGCACCCCTACACCCAGGCGCTCCTTTCGGCGGTGCCCATCCCCGATCCGACCATCAAGCGGGAGCGGATCATCCTGGCCGGCGACGTGCCCAGCCCCAGCCGGCCGCCCTCGGGCTGCCGCTTCCACACCCGCTGCCCGGTGGCTGAGGAGATCTGCAAGCAGGTGGATCCGCCGGTGGTGGAGGTCTCGCCGGGCCACAAGGTGGCCTGCCATCTGGTCAAGCCTGGCCAGCCCGGCCCGCGGCTGATCAAGAACCCGACCGGCGTGCCGGCGGGCGAGCCGGGGGACCAGAAGGCGAGCTGACGCGGAAAGGGTCCCGTAGCGGTGCGGTGTCCTGAGTGTCAACAGGAGGTGGTCCTGGCCCGGACCTGCCCCTACTGCGGCGCCTCGGTGCCGCAGGAGCAGGGGGCAGAGCGGGCCGAGGACCGGGAACGGGAGGCGCCGCGGGGGCGTTTTCAGGGGCGACTCGATGGAAGCCGGTTCGAAGGGGCGGGGGATGGGCCCGGGGAGAGCCAGGTCGCGCCCGGCGGCTTCTTCGGCCGGTTGTTCCGGTACATGACCCATCCCCAGGTGCCGGCCGGCGCCAAGCTCCTGGTGATCCTGGCCGCCCTCTACCTCCTGAGCCCCGTGGACCTGGTCCCGGTCTTCTTCCCCGGAGGCTGGTTGGACGACCTGGGCCTCCTCGGCATCCTCTGGTTCTGGCTCAACCAGGAGTTCAAGCGGTATCTCTAAGCCCTGTCCCGGCCTCAGGCCGGGGTCCCACCATAGTCGCCAGAAAAGCGCGACAAAACCGGTCCCAGCCGGTCTTCCCCCTTCCATGGGAGGAGATCCCTCAAAAGGCACGAACTCTAATTGTCGGCCAATAAGAACGCGAACGGGTGGCAAAAAGGACCCACCCAGGGCAGGCAGAGCTGACGGCCACCAGGAGGGTTCCCATGTCGCGCCTTGGCAAGTGGATTACCCAGAACCGGGTCTACCGGTCCATTTACCGGAACAGTTACCCCACCGACGATCGGAATCGGGTCCTGGTCATCCTCAACAGCCTGGCCCTCCACCTGCACCCCACCCGGGTGCCCAAGCGGGCGACGGACGTCTCCTACACCTGGGGGTTGGGCGGGCTCTCCATCTTCATGTTCGTCATCCTGACCATCACCGGGATCTTCCTGATGTTTTACTACATCCCGTCCGTCGACCAGGCGTACTGGTCCATCGTGGAGCTGGAGCGGAACGTGACCATGGGTTCCTTCATGCGGAACCTGCACCGGTGGGCCGCGCACGCCATGGTCATCTTCGTCTTCCTCCACATGACCCGGGTCTTCTACACCGGGTCCTACAAGCCGCCCCGGGAGTTCAACTGGGTGGTGGGGGTGGCCCTCCTCGTCCTCACCTTCCTCTTGAGCTTTACTGGCTACCTGCTCCCGTGGGACCAGCTGGCCTACTGGGCCATCACCGTGGGGGCCAACATCGCCAAGTCGACGCCCTTCATCGGCAAGCAGGTGGAGTTTGCCCTGTTGGGGGGCTATGAGATCGCCCAGCCCACCCTGATCCGGTGGTACACCCTCCACGTAATCTTCTTGCCGATGGCCCTGATCGTGGTGGTCTCGTTCCACTTCTGGCGGGTCCGGAAGGATGGGAACATCTCCACGCCCGTCTACGAAGACGAGGAGGATGAGGTGGAGCCGATCAGCCGTACCCAGGCCGGGTAGGAGCGCTCAACCGCTGCAGCGATCGAACCGGTCATCTTGCCTGACGCAGAAGGAGGCCCTGCCATGGAGATGAAAGAACCGCTCCGGCCGCTCCGGAAGGGGGCTCCCCGGGCTCGCTCGGCCGCCGCGGTGGCCGCGGTGGAACGGCGGGAAGAGCGGGTCCACACCTGGCCCCACTTGGTCAGCGTGGAGCTGATGGCCGCGCTCATCTTCTTGGTCCTGCTCTCCCTCATGTCGGTGGTGGTGAAGGCGCCCTTGGGCAGCCTGGCCAACCCTGAGGTGACGCCAGACCCGGCCAAGGCGCCCTGGTACTTCCTGGGGCTCCAGGAGCTCCTCCTCCACATGAACCCCTCCCTGGCGGGAGTGATCGTGCCCACCGTGGTGCTCGTCGGCCTGGCCGCCCTGCCCTACATCGACCGGCGGCGCAAGGGCACGGGGATCTGGTTCAGCGGGCCCAAGGGGAAGGCGATCACCGCGTTCGCGGCCTTCTACACGGCCGTCTGGGAGCTGGCCCTCATCTTCCTGGATGAGTGGCTCCCGGTGCCGGGGAGCGAGGCGCGCGGGGTGGCCCCCTATCTCGAGTACCTGCTGCGCCCGCTTGACCTGCCGCCGGTCGTCATCGACGTGTTGGGCGGTTGGCTGGTGCCCATCTTCTTCATGACCTTCATCCCCTTCTCCCTGGCCGTCATCGTTCGGCGCCACTGGAAGGCGGACACCCGCGAGGTGGCCATCGCGCTCTACACCTTCTTCGTGGCCTCCTTCGTGGTGCTGACCATCATCGGCACCGCCTTCCGGGGCTACGGCATGCAGCTCATGTGGCCCTGGGAGATTGGGCGGCCCATCGGATTCTAGCCCCTGGGGAGCTGGCCGGCGTGCCGGCTTGACGAGCGAAACACCTGCAGACGCGGCAGCTGGTGAGGGGGAAGAGGAATGCCCGATCAGCCTGACAAGAACCTGGAGACCAACGTCGAGGCGGGCGCCGGGGGCGGCGAGATCCAGGCGACCGGCCAGGGGAAGGCCCACTCCCGCCGGCAGTTCATGCGGAGCCTCATGTGGGGCTCGGTTGGCCTCTTTGCCTTGGAGGCAGGGGTGGCCGGGCTCGCCCTCTTCTGGCCCCGGAACGTGCGGGGGTTCGGGGCGGAGATCCGGGTTGGGCCCGTGGAGAACTTCCCCGTGGGCAGCGTCACCCGGGTGCGGGAGGGGAAGTTTTACCTGGCCCGCCTGGAGGAAGGCGTCATCGCCCTCTACTGGCGGTGCACCCACCTGGGCTGCACCGTGCCCTGGCGGGAGGATGAGCAGCTCTTCCACTGCCCCTGCCACGGCTCGATCTACGAGCGGACCGGCCAGAACATCGCCGGCCCCGCGCCGCGGCCGCTGGACTACATGGAGACCCGCATCGAAAACGGCGAGATCATCGTCAACACGGGGCGGATCATCGAGCGGGACCGGTTCGATCCCTCTCAGATCACCCCGGTCTAAAGGCGCGGTGGGAGGGGACGGCGTATGTTCGAGGTTTCTGAGTCGGTGGAGCTGGGGTTGGTCTTTCTCCTGATCGTTATTGGGCTGGGGCTGCTCTACGGCCTGCAGAAGTGGGTTCGGAAGGCAGCCGAGGACGAGGATTCGTAGGCCGGCCCGGCAGAGGCCAGCGCTGCAAGCGTCGCTGAAAGGGGTCGTCCGCTCGTGCGCTACCGGAAGTACGTGGTCGTCATCGTCTCCGCCTGGCTCCTCATCCTCATCTGGACGGGCTACCTCCTGCTGGAGAACCGGCGGATGGCCATCGCCCGGGAGGAACACCTCCACAACTTGGTGAGCCGGGGGCTGCAGATCTTCGCCAGCAACTGCGCCACCTGCCACGGGCCTCTGGGGGAGGGGGTCGTGGGGCCGCCCTTGAACCGGGAGGAGTTCCGGGGCGATCCTGACGAGGAGACGGATGTGTACGACTTCCTCTACACCACCATCGACCAGGGCCGGCCGGGCAGCACCGATCCCCGCTGGGTCCGGCTCGAGACGGGGGAGTGGGCCTCCTTCACCGCCATGCCCGCGTGGGGCCAGGCCCACGGCGGCCCGCTCAACCCGCAGGAGCTCCGCGCGGTGACTACCTTCATCATGATGGGGGATTGGAACGAGGTGGTCAGCCACATCCCCGCCGCCCGGCTGGAGGGCGAGCTCCCCGATGCCCAGGTGCCTGACGAGGTGAACCAGCGGGCCAAGGAGATCATCCAGCTCAAGGGGTGCCTGGCCTGCCATACCATCGGCCAGGTGGGCGGCTTCCAGGGCCCCGACCTGACCAAGGTGGGCACCTGGGGGCTGGATGAAGCCTTCCTGAAGCAGTGGATCAGCGATCCCGCCGGCACGGAGCACCGGGCGCCGGTCTACTGGTCCAACTACGGCGATCCCACCGCGGTGCCGGCCAACCCGCCCATCGCCCTGGGCCCGACCCAAATGCCCCAGCTTGCCTTCACCGAGGAGGAGCTGGATCTGGTGGTCGAGTACCTGCTGGGTCTGAAGTAGAGCTGGGGCAGGGGGAGGGGGTGAAGAGGGCGTGCGCCTCGGGGTTTGGATCCAGTTGGGTGTGATGGCCTTCGTTGGCGGCAGCCTCCTCCGGATCGCCGCCGAGACGGGCGTAGCCCTCTTCACCATGTTCGGGATGATCGCCTTCGTCCTCCTGGGGCTCCGGGCCCTGGCGGAGGTTCACGCGCTCCAAAGCGAGGCGGGCCTCCGGGACCTGGAGCGGGTCCTTCGGGAGGTGGCGGCCCGCTGGCCAGTGCTGCGGCTGCCGGCCCGGAGGCCGGGGGCCGTCCGGTACCTGGTCCACGCCGGCCGCTCCTGGGTGGCCGTCGGGGTGGACACCAGCTCCGAGGCCAGCTTCTGGAGCCTGGTCCGGCCGGGTTTGGTGGCCCGGACCCGGCGCCTCGAGGCGGAAGCAGCCCGCCTGCCTGTGGGAGACGGGGCAGCCTTGGGGGACGGGGCAGGAGCCGTCACCCCGGTCCTGGTCCTCCTGCGGCGGAGGGTCCGGGCCCGAGAGGAGGCCCTGGGGGCCAACCTGGGGGTCCCGCTGGTGAACGCCGAAGGGCTGGCAGACCTGTTGGCCCGCCTGGCGGGGCCAGCGGCCAACGCCCAGGCGGAAGAGCGGGGGGCCGTCCCCCAAGGCTCGAGCATAGAAAGCTTTGAGGCCCTGGCCCGGCGGCTGGAGGCCCGGATCTTGCGGCCCCGGGCGGAGCGGGTGGAGGCCCAAGGCTGAGCCAGGCGAAAGGGAGGCCAACGGGAGCCTGGAGCAGGCTCCGGCGAGGAGGGAAGCTTGATGGCCCACTTTATTCGGGAGACATGTATCGGCTGCACAGCCTGCGTCAAGGTTTGCCCCACCAAGGCCATCAGCGGGGAGCGGCAACAGCTCCACGTGATTGCGCCCGAGCTCTGCATCGACTGCGGGGCCTGCACCATGGCCTGCCCTGTCGAGTGCATCGAGAACGAGCTGGGGGAGATCCTGCCCCGCATCCGGAAGCGGACCGATTGGCCCAAGCCCGTTATCGATCCGGTCAACTGCACGGGCTGCCAGTTCTGCGTGGATGTCTGTCCCTTCCACTGCTTGGAGCTGGAAGGGGATGCCTTCCAGAGCGTGGCGGTGCTGGTCGACTCCAAGTCGTGTGTGGGCTGCGGGCTCTGTGAGGAGGTTTGCGCCAAGGACGCGATCGACGTCCGCTTCCCCAGCGGGGAGCAGGTGGCCTGAGGCGTGATGGGGAGACCCTCTTGACGCCCCCGAGCGTCTGTGATAAAGTCGTTTTTGCCGTAAGGCCATCGTGCCCGGATGGCGGAACTGGCAGACGCGCACGTTTGAGGGGCGTGTGGTTCATCCGTGTGGGTTCGAGTCCCACTCCGGGCACCAACGATCAATAGGGCCTTGCGACGGGGTCACCCGTCGGCAAGAAGCGTATGATCCTGATAGCGGCAAGAGTGATCGCACCACTCTTGCCGCTTTTTCTGTCATCGTGTCTGGCAGTGCCATACCGAACTCGGGACGGCCCCACGGCAACCGGACCGGTGGCCAGAGGGCGTGCCGGCTGTCGTGGGTTCAGCGTCACACCTCCATGCGAGCCCCGTTCCTAGAGGTCGGGCGTGGGTCAATATTCACAAAAAACATGAGAAAAGGGACAGGCGGATCGGCGCCGAAAGGAGAAATCGGTGTCGCCCCGAAGAGGATTTGGAGGCGACAGGGGAGATCGGCCTGCCGTCGGAGGAAGCCTCGGGCCTACAGGCCAGACCACCGATGTCCGGGAGGCGGGGTGGGCCTGGCCTGTGCTGAACCACCGGACACCCACACTCGGTCTGGTGGGCCCCACAGACCCGTTCCCAGTTCATGATATCGGACGGTCCCCTACGCTTCTGGAGAGCCGCTCTCCCCATCCTGAGCCAAAGGTGGGTCCGAGCCGCCACACCTTCACCACCCTCAGGGAACCACGAGGAGAAGCCGGCCGATGAAAGCCAGAGGCTGACGCCCTGGGCCTAGTGGGTCCTGGCGCAGGCCTTGGGCTGGCCGCGGCGTGGTCTCTTTGGGGTGGGCAAGACAAGGCAAAGGGGGGACTGGAACCTTGGGGACCACTCCGGATGGGTTGGCGCGCGTCGCGGTCGGATTGTCAGCCAGCTACGCCTGGGTTGAAGGCGGTCAGGTGAGGATCCACCATGAGCCGGGAAGCCGGTGCCACCCCGTGCTGCGTCCTGGGCCGAACGTGCGCCTCTGGGTCAATGGCGAGCTGGTGTCGCACGCCCGGGTGATCTTACCGGGCGATGAGGTTACGGTGGAGGTCAGCGGCGAGGATCAGCCCCCGCGGCTGGACCATCGGGTCACCCCGGATGGGATGCACTGTTTCTTGAGCTTCAAGGGGGGCCGCATGGGACGGATGCGGCTGATGGACCAGCTTCCCTCCCGGGAGCTCACCCTCGTTGCCGTCCCCGATTTCTCCGATCCGGCCTTGGGTCTCTCCACGGCCGATCTGGTCCGGTACCTCCGGGAGGAGGTGGGGATCCGGGCGCCCATCGACGAACAGGCCGTGAACCGCCTCCTCACGGGGCTGGAAGCAGAGGTGGAGGTAGCCACCGGCACGCCGCCCGGCCCCACCGTCGACGGCTGGATTGAGTACTTGGTCCCCTTCTCCGTCGAACGGGTGCAGGTGAGCGACGAGGCGGCGGAGCCCGTCGACTACCTGGATCTCCGCCGCATCCCCACGGTGAAGGCCGGGACCACCTTGGCCGTGGTTCATCCAGGCCAGCGGGGCACGCCGGGGACCGATGTGTACGGCCGAGTGGTGGAGGCCCCGGAACCCCAGGAGCCGGTCCTCCGGGCGGGGCCGGGGGTGCAGCTCGTCGGGGACGGCCGGGCGGCGGTGGCCCTGCAGTCGGGCCGTCCTGCCCGGCAGGACCACCTGCTCATGGTCTTGCCTACCTACACCGTTGAGGGGGATGTGGATGTGGAGACGGGCCACATCCGCTTCGACGGGGATGTGGTGGTCCTAGGGAGCGTCAAGGAAGGAACCAAGGTGCTCTCGGGGGGCCGGGTGATGGTGGCGGGAACGGTGGATGGCGGCACCGTCCGGGGACGCCTCGGGGTGCAGGTGGCGGGCAGCGTGGTCAGCTCCACGGTGATGGCCGGCGGCTCGGCGGCCGCGGCCCGGACCTTGCTCAACGAGTTGCAGCCCCTGCTCCAGATGTTGGAACGCCTGGTGGCTTCCCTCCGCTATCTCAAAGAACAGCCCCAGTACCACCAGATTGGGGACCGGCGGCCCCCGGACGGGGTGCTGATCAAGCGGCTGCTGGAGTTGAAGTTTCCCAGCCTCCCGAAGCAGGTGCAAAGGCTCTTCGAGCGGAGCAAGACCTTTGACGAGACCGATATGGCTTTGGAAGGGGCCGTGGCCGTGCTCATCCGGGCCCTGGTCACCCCGGGGCCTCTGATCCTGGCCGACGGGACGGAGCTGGAAGAGGCCGTGGAGCAGCTCAAGGCCGCGTCCTACCGGCTCGAAGCCGATGCGTCCATGGAAGCCGACATCGGCGTGCGTCATGTGCAGAATGCGGCCTTGCACGCCTCGGGGCGGATCTCGATCCGGCACGGGTCCATCTTCAACTCGGAAGTGGTGGCCGGCACGGGCATCACCGTCTCCCGGGGGGTGGTCCGGGGTGGGAGCCTTCAGGTTTTCCGCGGGGCCATCAGCCTGGACGAGGTGGGAAGCCCCTTGGGGGCCCGGACTCGCCTGAAGGTCATCGACGGTGGGACCGTGCAGGCCAGGCTCGTCCACCCCAATGTGGTGGTGGAGATTGCTGGGCGGCGCTATGTGGCTGACCGAGTCCTCCGCCATGTCCGCTTCTCCCTGGACGACCGGGGCGAGTGGCACCAGAGCCTCTTTCGAGCCCCGGCGTAAGGGCCGCCCAGGCCCTCTTCTTTATGGTGCTGCCCACGGCCCAGTTCCCGGGGTCGTGGGCATCTTTTCTTGTCCTGGATGGCCTTCCTTTTTTCACACCGAGCAGGATAGATGTCAACTCTGTTGAAGAAGTCCTTAGAAGCTGGGGAGGACGAGGTCCCCCGGCTTCTCCGGTACCCGTCGCCAAGGAGGCGAGCGCCCGGTGAGGATCGACCCGCGCCGGTCCCGGCAGCTCAACCGGACGATCATTCTCCAGCTGTTGCGGGAGCACGGCCCGCTCTCCGGCTACGATGTGGCCAAGCGGACGGGCCTGAGCCGGACGGCCGCCTACAACGTGATGGATGAGCTGGTGGCCGCCGGATTGGTCCAGGAGCGGCTGGGGCGCTCCCGGGGCGGGCGGCGGCCAGTCCTCTACCAGCTCCGGGCGGAGGCGGGGTTTGTCATCGGAGTGGATTTGGGTGGCACCCGGATTCGGGCGGAAGCCTTCTCCCTCCGGGAGGAATCGGTCGCTGTCTCCGAGGTGCCTGTGACCGGTGGCGGCGAGGGGAGCGTTCTGGGAAGCGTCGTGGAGGCAGTGACCAACGTGGGCGGCCCCCTGCCCGGACCCGTGCTGGGTCTGGGGGTGGCCGCTCCTGGTCTGGTGGACGCCGTGGAGGGGAGGGTCCTGCAGGCGGCCCATCTGGGCTGGTACGATCTCCCCCTCGCCCAGATGTTGAACGCCCGGTTCGGGTGGCCCGTCATCGTCGAGAACGACACCAATGCGGCGGCCCTGGCCGAGACCCGTTTCGGCGCCGGGCGGGGCCACCGGCATGTGGTCTACGTCCGGGCGGGCACGGGGATCGGGGCGGGGCTGGTGCTCGATGGCCAGCTCTACCGGGGCGAGTGGGGCGTGGTGGGTGAGTTGGGCCACATGGTCATGGAGCCCGAGGGAGCCCTCTGTGCCTGCGGCCGGCGCGGCTGCCTGGAGACCCTGGCCTCCGTGCCGGCGGTGCTCCACCGGTATCAGACCCTTCGGGGCGACGAGGAGAAGCCGCCCTTCAAGGACCTGGTGGCCCGGGCGTACAACGGCGACGCCCATGCCCGGGTGGCCCTGCGGGAGGCAGGGCGCTGGTTGGGACGGGCCCTGGGTAATGTGGCCAACCTGCTGGGCCCCTCGGCGGTGGTGCTGGCCGGGCCCCTCGCGGGCGGCGGGCCCCTCTTCTGGGAGCCGTTGCTCGCCGAGTTCCGCCATCGGGTGCTTTCCCGGGCCGCCGGCCAGATCTGGGTGGCTCGGGGTGAGCTGAAAGAGCGGGCGGCGGTGGTGGGCGCGGGCCAGTTGGTCTTTGAGCGGGTCTTCTCCGATGAGCACGAGGAGTGGTTTGCCTCCCTGCGTGAGGAAGACGGCGCACGCGGGGAGCCTTCCAGCCTCGAGGATGACGACGGGGGTGAGAACGGAGGCGACGCACAGGCGAGCGTTGGGCGCTGAGGTTTGGCTGTCTGGCTGACGAACGGGGCGACCCGCAGGTTGCCCAGTCGAAAAAAGGGGGTAGGGAACGATGTGGACGGCAGTGGCTATCTTGGCCATTTTCTTGGTCTTCGCCTTCCTCATGATTACTCAGAGGCTCTCGACCGTTCTGTCCCTGATCTTCATGGCCATTCTGATCCCGCTGGTGGCCGGAGTCCCCTTCGGAGGGGAGCAGGGGATCCTCCAACGGGTCATCGAGGCCGGTTCCATCCGGATGGCCTCGGCCATCGCCGCGGTCATCTTCGGGGCGTGGCTGGGGCAGCTCATGGTGCAGACAGGCATCTCCCAGTCCATGATCGCCAAGGCGGCGGAGCTGGGAGGCGACAAGCCCATGGGGGTGGCTGTGGCCCTGGGCGTGGTGGTCGCCATTCTCTTCACGGCCGTCGGGCATCTGGGCGCGGTGATCATGGTGGGGACCATTGTCCTCCCCATCCTCATGTCGGTGGGCATTGACCGCCAGAAGGCGGCCACCATCTTCCTCTTCTCCATGGCCACCGGCATCGCCATGAACCTCTCCAACTGGCAGACCTACGCCTCCATGGCCAATGTGGAGATCGGGGTCATCCAGCAGTTCGGCGTCATCCAGTTCGTCCTTACCGGCGTGGTGGCCCTGGTCTACATCGTCCTGCAGACCCGGTCCGTCGCGTCGGAGTGGGCCGTCGGGGGGACGGCGGCGGCGCCCAACAAGGTGGAGAGCAAGCAGGTCCCGCCCCTGGCCCTCCTGACCCCGCTCATCCCGCTGGTGCTGGTGCTCGGCTTCAAGTGGCCCATCGTGCCCAGCATGCTCACCGGGATCCTCTACGGCGCGGTCACCGTCGACTTCCGGAACGCGCCGGCCAACCTGACCCGGTCGGTGATCGACGGGCTGCGGGAGACGGCGCCGGCCATCACCCTGATGGTGGCCATCGGCATGGTGCTCAACGCGGTCTTCCTGCCCCAGGTGGCCGAGGCGATGAGCGGGCTGCTCCGGGCCATCATCCCGTCGACGCCCGTGGCGTACGTCCTCTTCTTCGCCCTGCTGGCGCCGCTGGCGCTCTACCGAGGGCCGCTCAACATGTGGGGCCTGGGCAGCGGCATCGTGGGCCTCATCATCAGCCTGGGCATCCTCAGCCCCCAGGCGGCCATGGCGGCCTTCATGTCCACCGAGCGGGTGCAGATCGCGGGCGACCCGACCAACACCCACAACGTCTGGACAGCAGACTTCACCAAGATCGACGTCAACTCCATCACCCGGAAGCTGCTGCCCTACCTGTGGCTGGTGGCGGCGCTCTCGGCTCTGATCGCTGGCATCCTCTACGTCTAAGGTGAGGACGGGGACTCGGGAGCGTGGGCTCCCGAGTCCCCCGGCACAGCCGCTCCTGGCTCCATCGCAGTGACTGGATCAAGGCTGCTCCCGCACACGGCCGCGGGGGTTGGCCGGGGAGGGGACCGGACATGGCAGAGAAGAATCAGCCGGGCCGGCGGGTCCGGATCGGGATCGACGTGGGGGGCACCTTCACCGATGCGGTGGCCATTGATGACGAGACCCTCGAGATCCTGACCCAGCTCAAGATTCCCACCACCCACAACGACCCCCACGGTGTGGCCGCCGGGGTGATTCAGGCGGTGCAGGGGGTGTTGGAGCGGGGTGGCATCGACCCGGCCGAGGTGGTCTTCATCTCCCACGGCACCACCCAGGCGACCAACGCCCTCCTGGAGGGGGACGTGGTCCCGGTAGGGATCGTTGGCATGGGGAGCGGCCTCGACGGGGCCCGGGCCCGGAACCAGACCCAGATCGAGCCCATCCCGCTGGCCCAGGGGAAGGTCCTCCAGCCGCTCCATACCTTCCTCGACACGGGCAACGGGCTCACCCCCGAGCAGGTGACGGAGGCGCTGCAGGCCTTGGTGGCCCAGGGGGCGGAAGCGGTGGTGGCCGCGGAGGCGTACAGCGTCGATGATCCCTCCCGAGAGCTCATGGTGCAGCAGGCGGCCCAGGCGATGGGGCTGCCGGCCAGCGCCTCCTACGAGATCTCCAAGCGGTACGGCTTGAAGGTGCGCACCCGGACCGCCGTCATCAACGCCTCCATCCTCCCCCGCATGACCCGCACCGCGGATATGACCGAGGCGAGCGTCCAAGCCGCGGGGATCACCGCGCCCCTGATGATCATGCGGGGCGACGGCGGCTCGATGATGGTGGGCGAGATGCGGCGGCGGCCCATCCTCACCCTGCTCTCGGGGCCGGCCGCGGGAGTGGCGGGCGCCCTCATGTACGCCAAGGTCTCCGACGGCCTCTTCCTCGAGGTGGGCGGCACCAGCACCGACATCTCCCTCATCAAGAACGGCCGGGTGATGGTGGACTACGCGGAGGTGGGCGGCCACCGGACCTACTTGCGCTCCCTGGACGTGCGGACGGTGGGCGTGGCCGGCGGGAGCATGATCCGGGTGCGGGATGGCCGCCTGGTGGAGGTGGGGCCCCGGAGCGCCCACATCGCCGGGCTGGAGTACGCGGCCTTCGCTGACCCGGAGGCCCTGGACGGCGCCGAGCTGGAGATCTTCGCGCCCCTCCCCGGGGATCCGGAGGAGTACGTGGCCGTCCGCACCGCCCGGGGTGAGCGGTACGCTCTCACCCTCACCGACGCGGCCAACCTCCTGGGACGCGTGGGGCCCGACGACTACGCCCGGGGGAACCTGGACGGGATCCGGCGGGCTTGGGCCCCCCTGGCGGCCGCGCTGGGCACCACGGTGGAGGAGGCGGCCCGCCAGGCCCTGGATCTGGCCGCCCAGAAGGTGATCGAACCGATCGAGGCCCTCCGCCGCAAGTACGCCCTCGAGGACTCCAAGGTGGTCCTGGTGGGCGGCGGTGGGGGCGCGGCGGCGGTGGTGCCCCATGTGGCGGCCACCATGGGCGTGCCCTACCGGATCGTGGAGAACGGGGCGATCATCTCCACCATCGGGGTGGCCCTGGCCATGATCCGGGAGACCATCGAGCGCTCCATCACCAACCCCACCGAGGAGGACCTCCTCCGCATCCGCCGGGAGGCCCAGGAGGCGGTGATCGCCCTGGGGGCCGACCCGGCCACCGTCGAGGTGCAGATCGAGGTGATCCCCGACGAGCACCTGGTCCGGGCCGTGGGGACAGGCGCCACCGAGCTGCGGACGGGGACGGGCCGCCGGGTCCAGCTGAGTGTGGATGAGCGCCGGGCGGTGGTCGCCCAGAGCCTGGGGGTGCCCGAGGATCAGGTGGAGCACCTGGGCGGCAGCCAGGGGCTGGAGGCCTTCGGCCACACGGTGGAGCGGCGCCAGTTCTTCGGGCTCTTCAAGAAGCGGGAGCAGCGGGTGCAGGTGTGTGACCAGGAGGGGATCATCCGCTTGAAGCTGGCCCACGCCGTGGTGCGAGGGGGCACCGCGGGCGAAGGACGTCACGCGGCCCAGCTCATCCTGGAAGAGGGTTCGACCATTAAGGACACCGGGCGGGTCCTGCCTAACCTCTTCGTTCTGGTGGGCTCCCGGATTGTGGATCTCTCGGGCATTGCGGATGAAAACCTCATCCTGTCCATGATTGAGACGGAGCTGGCCGGCTTGCCTGAGGAGACGCCCATCCTCCTGGTGGCCGAACCGCGCTAACGAAGACGACCGTGAGGGGGAATGGATGATGAGCCGTTTCTTGCAACTGCTGGAAGGGGGCCGCTTCGGGCTGATTGTCGCCCTGCCGGCCAACAGCGTGGAGATGGCCCGGGCCGCGGAAGAGGGCGGCGCGGACGCCATCAAAGTGCACCTGAACATCACCCACCGGGCGACCAAGCGGACTTTCGGCTCCCTGGAGGCGGAGCGGGCGGTCCTGGAGGAGATCCTGGAGGCGGTCAAGATCCCCGTGGGCCTGGTGCCCGCCGCGGAGAAGGCCGACCGCGACGAGATCACCGCCGCGGCGGCCATGCCCTTCGACTTCGTCGACATGTTCGCCCACTTCATGCCTGCCTGGCTGCTGGGCGTGGGGACGTGGAGCCGTATGGCGGCCGCCGATGCCAGCTTCAACGAGGAGCTCCTCCGGGGCCTGGGCCAGGTGCCCGGGATCCACATGGCGGAGCTCGCCCTCATCCCGCCCGAAGGGTACGGCCAGCCGCTGAACGTGCGGGATCTGGCTCTCTACCGGCGGGCGGTGGAGGCCTTCGGCAAGCCGGCCATCATCCCCAGCCAGCGGCGGCTGGAGCCGGCGGACGTGCCCGCGCTGCGGGCGACGGGGGCGGCGGGGCTGATGATCGGGGTGCTCTCGGTGGGCGAGGATCCCAAGGAGATCTACGAGATGACCCGGGCCTTCCGCGAGGCCATCGAGCGGAGCTGATGAGGAGGGATCGGATGGTACCGGTGTCCACCTACGATCTGGTGGTGGTTGGCGGGGGCAGCGCGGGCGTGACGGCCGCGGTGGCGGGCGCCCGCATGGGGCTCAAGGTCGCCTTGGTGGAGCGGTACGGTTTCCTGGGCGGCACCCTGACCGCGGCCATGGTGGGGCCCATGCAGTCCTTCCACGCGGGCGAGACCCAGGTGGTCAAGGGGCTGGCCCAAGAGGTGGTGGACCGGCTCCGGGCCACGGGGGACTCACCCGGGCATGTGCCTGACCCCATCGACTACTGCTCCAGCATCACCCCCTTTGACTACGAGGGGCTGAAGCGGGTCCTCCAGGAGATGTGCGTGGAGGCGGGCGTCGATCTCTGGCTCCACACCCTCTTTCTCGATGCGGCGGTGGAGGGCGGCACGGTCCGCCACATCCGGGTCTGGCAGAAGGATGGGGTGAAGGAGCTGGCCGCCCGGTTCTTCATCGACGCCTCCGGAGACGGCGACCTGGCCGCCGCGGTGGGGGTGCCTTTCCAGGTGGGCCGGGAGGAGGACCGCCTGCCCCAGCCCATGACCATGATCTTCTCCGTAGGCGGCGTCAACTGGGACCGGGTCTTCGACTACTTCCAGGAGCATCCTGAGGAGCTCCAGCACCCGGTGGCCATCCACGGGACCATCGACCCCGAGCGGCTCCGCCGCCTCCCCTTCCGGGGCTTCTCCGCCTTCCCCACCCTCCTGGAGGAGGCCCGGGCGGCGGGGGAGTTCACCATCCCTCGCCAGCGCCTGTTGGTCTTCGAATCCTTGCGGCCCGGCGAGGCGGTGGTGAACACCACCCGGGTCCAGGGGCTCTCCTCCCTCAAGGGGCGGGAGCTGGCCCGGGCGGAGGTGGAGGGCCGCCGCCAGGTCTGGGAGCTGGTCGACTTCCTGCGCCGGCGGGTGCCCGGCTTCGAGGAGGTCTACGTCATCGCGGTGGCGCCCCAGATCGGTGTGCGGGAGAGCCGGCGGATCCAGGGCGAGGCCCAGGTGACCCAGGAGGACATCCTGGCGGCCCGCCACTTCCACGACGGGGTGGTCTACGGCGCGTACCCCATCGACATCCACGATCCGGCCACGGCCAAGAACAAGACCCGGCGCCTGCCCGAAGGGGAGTACTACTCCATCCCCTACCGGGCCCTGGTGCCCCAGGGCACGGCCAACCTGCTGGTGGCGGGGCGGTGCATCTCGGCCAGTCACGAGGCCCTGGCCGCGCTGCGGCTCTCGCCCTTCGCCATGGCCATGGGCCACGCGGCCGGTGTCGCCGCGGCCCTGGCCCTCAAGGACGGGGTGGCCGCCCGGGAGGTGGACGCGGACGCCTTGCGGGCCACCTTGGCCGAGCAGGGCGCCTTCCTGCCGGAGGCGTAGCAGCCGGACCGCTTGGGCCTGGGGGCTGGGCGGTCTGGAGGGAGGAGGAAGGAACATGAGCCTTGACCTGTACGGGCGGGGGACGCTGGTGGTCAGCCTGCCCAAGAACGACCCGGAGCTGGCCCGGGCGGCCCAAGAGGGCGGCGCGGACCTGCTCAAGGTGCACGTCAACGTCCACCACCGGGCCAGCGGCAACGGCTTCGGCTCCCTGGAGGAAGAGGGAGAGCGGATCCGGCAGGTGGCGGCGGTGGGGCTCCCGGTGGGGTTGGTGCCGGGCGAGGAGGCGATGATCACCCCCGAAGAGACGGAACGCCTCAGCCAGTGGGGCATCAGCTTCATCGATGTGTACCTCTCCCACCTCCGCCTGTACCTGTACCGGTCGGGCCTGCCGGTCATTCCGGCCATCAACGCGGAGACGCCGCCCCACCTTTGGACGGGCCTGCGCGCTCTGCCGGGCGACTGGCTGGAGGCTTCGGTGGTCCCCAAGGAGGGGTACGGCCAGGAGGCTCGAGGGGAGGATCTGGCGGTCTTGGCGGCGGTGGGCCAGGCGACGGGACGGAAGCTCTTGGTCCCGTCCCAGCGGGCGATGGATCCCGAGGATCTGGGACTCTACTTCCGGGTTCCCGAAGTGCACGCCATCATGATCGGCGCGGTGGTGACGGGCCAGGAGCCCGACAGCCTCTACCAGGCGACGGCCGCCTTCCGGCGGTCCTTGGACCGGCTCCGGGCCAAGGGCTGGGTGTGACCGCCGGCGGGCACGGGGAAGGGGGAGGGCGGATGGGACGGGGGCGGGCCGCCGGGCTGGACCGCCTGGCCGAGGAGGCGGGCCTCTTCCTGGTCCGGGCCTCCCCCCGGTGCTACCCCCTGCCCGAGGCGGCCCTCCGGGACCGGGTGGCCGCCGCCCTGCAGACGGGCGCGGCGGCCAGTGAGGCCCTCCGCCGGCGCTGGCCGGCGGCCCGGGCGGACGAGGTGGCGGAGGCCCTGGGGGTGCCGGTACAGGAGCGCCCCACCAGCCCCGAAGGGACCCACCCCTCCCGCCTCCGCCTGGCCGGGTTCCGCCCGGGGCGCGGCATCACCCTCTACCAGGACGGGCTGGCCGCCCTGGCCCGGGGGCTGGCCGCCTGGCTTGCGCCGGGCGCCCGGGCCGAGGAGCTGGCCCGGGAGGTGGTGGTGGCCCACGAGCTCTTCCACGCCCTGGACCGGGGAGCCGCCCGCTCCCGGCTTGAGGGGGTGGAGCTTCCCCCCTTGGCTGTCGCCCGGCGATTGGGGTACCCCGCCCGGCTCCTGGGCTTCCCTTTTCGGGCGGCCATCCCTGAGCTGGAGGAGGTGGCGGCCCACGGCTTCAGCACGGCCTGGAGCCGCCTGCCCGTGCCCGCGCTGGTCCTCCATGGGGTGCTGGCCGCCCAGTACGATCCCCGGTGGGCCGCCTGGTGCCGCGCGCAGGGGCTTGGGTGTGGGGCCGAGCCGTGAGGCGGCGCCTGCTCCCCGTGGTTCAGCCAGCTGCGCCCCCGGGCGCCGCCGGGGCGAGCTTGGGGCTCCGGCGGAAGGCCCGGACCCGGGTGGCTTCCACCGACACCCCCTTCCCCCGCCAGGCGACCCGGCCGTCCACCACCAGGACGGGGTAGCCGCCGAAGATCGCCTCGCCGTCCCGCTGGTAGACATGCTCGAAGACGGTGGCATCCACCAGGCCAGTGGGGTCCTCCAAGGTGAGGAAGATCACCGTCCGCCCGCTCCGGGTGGGGGGCCGGTGGGGCCGGATGAGCAGGCCGGCCACCCGCACCGGCTGCCCCGCCTCCATCTGCCGGAGCTGGCGGGCGGGGGTCACCCCCATCCGCCGCAGCTCAGGCTCCAGCAGGGTGAGGATGTGGCGTTGGGTGGTCAGCCCCAGGGCTTCGTACTCCAGAAGGAGCCGCTGGTCGGGGGAGAAGTCCTCCACCTCGGGCCGGGGGCCGCGGGGGGCCAGGTCCAGCCGCTGCTGGGCCGGCCCTGACCCGCCGGGGGTCAGGGGCTGCTCCCGGTGGCGCAGGGCCTCCTCCAGGCTGAAGAGGAGGCGGCGCCGGTTGGGATCGAAGCGGTCCAAGGCGCCGGCCAGGATCAGGTAGGTGAGCCCTTCCCGGGTGAGGCGGGTCCGCCGGCAGAGATCCTGGAGCGAGGTAAAGGGGCGGCTAGCCCGCGCCGCGAGGATCTCCTCCACGTCTGTTTCCCCCAGCTCCCGGACCAGCGAGAGGGAGAGGCGGATGCGGCCCTCCTCCACGGTGCAGTGCTTCTCGCTCCGGTTGATGTCGGGCGGCAGCACCGCCACCCCCCGGCGGCGGGCTTCGTGGACCAGGGTGTTGGGCGGGTAGAAGCCCATGGGCTGGTGGGAGAGGAGGGCCGCGTAGAACTCGGCCGGGTAGTGGCGGACGAGGTAGGCGGTCTTGTACGCGGTGTCGGCGAAGGCGGCCGCGTGGGCCTCGCAGAAGCCGTAGCCCGCGTAGCCCACGATGTAGGAGAAGATCACCTCGGCCACCTCCCGGGGGGTGCCCCGGGCCACCGCCTTCTCGATGAAGTGGCGCCCGATCCGCTCCATCTCCTGGTGGGAGCGGTAGTGGGTCATCACCCGGCGGAGCTGGTCGGCTTCGCCTGGGGTGAAGCCGCCGATGACGGTGGCGATCTCGATCACCTGCTCCTGGTAGAGGACCACCCCGTAGGTCTTCTCCAGGATGGGTTCCAGGCGGGGGTCCACGTAGGTGACCGGCTCCAGGCCCCGCCGGCGCCGGAGGAAGGGCTCCACCATATCCCCTTGGATGGGCCCAGGGCGGATGAGGGCGACGCTGGCCACCACATCCTCGATGGAGTCGGCGCCCAACCGGGCTTGCAAGGCCCGCTGGGCGGGGCTCTCCAGCTGGAAGACGCCCACCGTCTCCCCCTCCCCCAGCATCTGGAAGGTGGCCCGGTCGTCGAGCGGGATGGCCTCGTAGCGGAAGGAGGGCTCCCGCACCTGGATGGCCCGGGTGGCCGTCCCCACCGCGGAGAGGGTCCGCAAGGAGAGCAAATCCAGCTTGATCAGCCCCAACGCCTCCACATCGTCTTTGTCAACGGAGAGGATGGTCACCCCCTTGGCCGCCCGCTCCAGGGGCGCCACCCGGGCCAGAGGCTCCCGGCTCAGGACCAGCCCGCCCAGGTGGGTGCCGATGTGCCGGGGAAAGCCGGCCACCTGGGCGGCCAGCTCGAAGAGGAGCTGGTACCGCTCCAGGGGGAGGCGGCTCTCCCGGAGCTCGGGGAGCTCCTGGATGGCCTGGGGGATCCGGTCCGCGGGGATGTGGGGGAAACGCTTGGCCAGGGGGCCGATCTCCTCGTCGGAGAAGCCGAGGACCTTCCCCAGATCCCGCAGGGCGGAGCGGGCCCGGTAGGTTTGGAAGGTGCAGACCGAGGCCACGTGGTCGGCGCCGTACCGGCGGGAGACGTAGGCCGCCACCTCATCCCGCCGCTCGGCCTCAAAGTCCAGGTCGATGTCGGGCTTCTGGGCCCGCTCCAGGCTGAGGAACCGCTCAAAGAGCAGCCCCCGGCGGATGCTGTCCACCTCGGTGAGCCCCAGGCAGTAGGCGACGGCCGAGTCGGCCGCGGAGCCCCGGCCTGCGTGGCGGATGCCCCGTGCCTGGGCGAAGCGGACCAGGTCCCAGGCGACCAGGAAGGCATCGGCCACGTCCAGCTTCTCGATCACCGCCAGCTCGTGCTCCAGGCGCCGGCGGATGGCGGGGGTGAGGCGGCCGTACCGGCGCCACGCGCCCTGGTAGGTGAGGCGCCGCAGGAAGGCGATGGTGCTCTCCCCCCGGGGGGTGGGGAAGGCGGGGAAGCGGTTGGGGGGCTTTTCCGGCAGGGCGGGCCGGCAGCGCCGGGCGATCTCCAGGGTGTTCTGCAGGGCCCGGGGGTCGTCGGGGAAGAGGGCGGCCATCTCTTGGGGGCTGGTCAGGTAGTTGGTCCCGTTGAGGCGCCGCTCGGGGTGGACGTCGGGCAGGCGGGTGCCGGTCCGCACGCAGGTGAGGGCGTCGTACACGGGAAAGCGGTCCGGGGTGGCGTAGTGGACGTTCTGGGTGGCCACCCACTCCAGCCCCGCTCTTTGGGCGATCTCCCGCAGGGCCGCATTCAAGGCCCGGCCGCCGGGAAGGCGGTTGTTCTGCAGCTCGATGTAGAAGTTCTCCCGCCCGAAGAGGCTGGCGTACCGCTGGGCGGCCCGGAGCGCGCCGGAGCGGTCCCCCCAGAGGAGCCGCCGGGCGATCTCCCCCCGGCGGCAGCCGGAGAGGGCGATCAAGCCCTGGTGGTGCTCTTCCAAAGCCTCCGGGGAGACGGCCGGCTCCCCCCGGGGCCGGCTCAGGTGGGCGTGGGTGAGGAGCTGGGAGAGGGTGGCATACCCTTCGGGCCCATCGGCCAGGAGGGTGAGGTGGGTGCCGTCGGTGAGGGTGACCTCGGCGCCCAGAAGGGGCCGGATCCCCGCCGCGCGGGCGGCCCGGGTGAAGGCGACCGCGCCGCTCAGCCGGTTCCGGTCGGTGAGGGCCAAGGCCTCCATCTCCAGCGCGGCGGCCTGGTCGACCAGATCCTGAATGGAGCTCCCCGCCTCAAGAAAGGAGTAGGGGCTGTGGACGTGGAGGTGGACGAACACCCCAAACCCCTCCTGAATGCTCAATCATCGATCCGATCCAGCACCCACGGGCCCCGGGGCTGGCGGAAGAGGAGGATGCCGGTGCCGCCCCCTCGGAAAGCCACGTGGAAGCCCTCGGTGACCGGCTCGCCTTCCCACCAGCAGCCGGCCTCCTGCCAGCTGTCCAAGATGGCCTCGATCACATACCGCCGGCCCCGCCAGCAAAAGGTGCTGCCCGGCAGGGGGAGGACCGCCGGCACCGCCCCGGCAGGCGGGGCAGGGTGGGACGCGCCCGCCTGGCCGGGCAGGGTGAGGGTGATGGGGGCTACGATCCGCCGCATGGCCGGGGTTCAGGCGGCTTGAGCCAGAGGTGGAGCATCCGCTCCCGGCGGGAGAGGGGGAGGGTGCTGGCGGGGACCGGTGCGGCCTGCCCGAAGCGCTGCTGGGCCGCTTCCAAAAGCTCCGCCAGGCCAGGGGCGGCGGGCCCCTGGCCGGCAGGGGTTGGAGCCGCCTCGGCGGTGGGGACCAGGCCCTTGGTCTGGCGGGCGGCGGCTGGAGCCAGATCGGCCGCCTCCACCAGCAGCCGGCTGCCCGGCAGGGGTGGGGCGAGCAGGAGCCGGCGGGCCAGGCGCTCAGCCTCCCGGGCCAGCCGCTGGGGATCGCTGAGGGGCTCGGAGAAGCGGCGGGAGGCCTGCCGGGAAGCCCCGGCCGTTTCGGAGCCGCGAGCCCCGGCCGGCGGCAGGAGCCGGAGGGTGAGGCGGGACGCCCCCCGGCCTTGGCCGGCCAGCTCCTGGGCGAGGCTGGCGGCCAGGGGCGCCAGGAGCCCGGGGAGCTCCGAGCCGTCGAACCCGTCGGGAAGGGAGACCTCCCGCTGGAGGCCGGGATTGGGGAAGGCGATCCGGACGGGCGTGGGATCGCGGCCCAAGCTGGCCTCGACCAGCTGGTGGGCCAGGGTCGCGCCCAGGGCGTCGACCAGAAGGCTTGAGGGGATGGGGGCCGCCTCGGCCCTCCCGCCCGGCGCGGGAGGCTCCGGGCGGGCGTCAGCTTCAGGCCGAAGCCCTGAGATCTGGCCGATCCGCCACAGGCCCAGGCGCTGGAGCACCTCCAGGTGCGGGGCGAGCGTCCACAGGTAGACCACAGGAAGGGGCGCCAGGAAACGGGCCGGATCGAGCAGGCGGTAGAAGCGGGGGGCGGGCTGGCTCCAGGTGTCCCCCCGGCCCGGAGGCAGCGGCCGGCAGAGGAAGCGGACCCCCGCCGCCCGGGCCGCCAGCCGGGAGGGCGCCAGCACGGCCAGGGCCTGGGGCCCGGCCTGGAGCTGCTCCAGGAACGAGTCCAACCGGGAGAGGTCATGGGGGTTCAGGCCGGCGAAGAACTCCTCGCTGGAGAGGGGCTCCACCCGGGGCGTCAAGGCGGCGGCCGCTTCCAGGAGCGGGCGCAGGGGATGCCGGTCGTCCACGGGGTCCGGCGGTGATGCCGGAAGCTCCAGGAGCTGGGCGACGGTCCTGGCGTCGGTGCTGGCGGGTGCCAGCCGGCCTGTGAGCCGCACGTGGAGAACCCAACCCATAGCCATGCCTCCATGGGGTCAAGTGTTCGGTGCCCCCATTGTACGAACAGGTGATCGCCACGTCAACTGGAAAGGCGTGGAACCCCCGTTGACCGGACGGGCTCGGGCCGCTATGATGGGGGCACCCAGCGGTGGGAAGGGGGCGGGTTGGTGGGGGGCATCCGGGTCGGCACCTGTGCGTGGTCCGATCACGAAAACTTCTACCCCCGGGGCCTGAAAGCGGGGGATCGCCTGGCCTACTACGCCCAGCACTTCAACCTGGTGGAGGTGGACGCCACCTACTACCACCTCCAGCCCCGCCGCAACTTTGAGAAGTGGGCCCGGGTGACACCCCCCGATTTTGTCTTCAACGTCAAGGCCCACCGCTCCATGACCCTCCACGACCGGCCCCGCCCGCCGGAGGCGACCCTCGTGGAGACCTTCGCCCTCTTCCGCGAGGCGGTCCAGCCCCTCCAGGAGGCGGGCAAGCTCAGGGCCCTCCACTTCCAGTTCCCGCCCTGGTTCACCCGCAGCCGGGAGAGCTTCGATTACCTCCGCTGGATCCGGGAGCTGCTTCCTGAGGCGACCATCGCCATCGAGTTCCGCCACCGGAGCTGGTTCCGGGGGCCTGAGGAGACGGCCGCCACCCTGGCCTTCCTCAAGACCCTGGGGTACGTCCACACCATCTGCGATGAACCCCAGATCGGCTCGGGAACCGTTCCACCGGTGGTAGCCGCCACCCACCCGCAGCTGGCCATCCTCCGGCTCCACGGGCGGAACGCCGAGACCTGGTACCGGAAGACCCGGACCAGCGGCGAGCGCTTCGACTACCTCTACTCCCGGGAGGAGCTAGCGGAGTGGGTCCCGCCTCTTGAAGCCCTGGCCCAGCAAGTGGCCGAAGTGCACGTCCTCTTCAACAACAACCGGGCCGATTACGCCGTCCGGGGCGCCCGGATGATGCAGCAGCTCCTCCAGCTGGTGCCACCCGGGGACGAAGGCCCAACCCCGCCCTGGCAGAACCTGGACCTCTTCTCCACCTCCTCCTAACCCCCGGCGCCCGCACGGGCGCCGGCGCCACCTCCTGGGCAGGTGGGCGATGGACGGGGCCTGAGAGGCGAAGGCCCCGGGCGGTGACCCGGGGCCTTCCGAGGCCAGGTTGGTCCTCGCTTCAGGGTTTCCCTCGCTCCCGAGGGATTCGTCTCCGGCAGGGGCTAGCTCAAGAAGACGAACCGCAGGATGAAGAGCACGCCCAAGAGGTAGGTGAGCCAGTGGACCTCCCGCCCCTTGCCCATGACCAGCTTCAGGAAGGGGTAGAGGATGAAACCCAGGGCGATGCCGGTGGCGATGCTGTAGGTGAAGGGCATGGCCACGATGGTGATGAAGGCGGGGAGCGCCTCGCTGATCTCCTCCCAGCGGATGCCCTCCACCTGGCGGATCATCATGGCCCCCACCACCACCAGGGCCGGCGCGGTGGCCGCGGCGGGCACGATGGCGATGATGGGCATGAAGAAGAGGCTGAGGAGGAAGCCGGCGGCCACCACCACGCCCGCCAGCCCTGTGCGGGCGCCGGCCGCCACGCCGCTGGCCGACTCCACGTACGAGGTGACCGTCGGGGTGCCGAAGACGGCGCCGGCCATGGTCCCCACCGCATCGGCCATTAGGGCCCGGTTGGCCCGGGGCAAGTTTCCCTTCTCGTCCAGGAAGCCGCCCTGGGAGGAGACGCCGATGAGGGTGCCCACGGTGTCAAACAGGTCCACAAAGAGAAAGGCGAAGATGATCTCCAAGAAGCCCAGCCGCACGGCCCCCATGATGTCCAGCTGGCCCAGGACGGGCGCCCAGGTGGCCAGGCTGGGCCACCGGAAGAGGCCCTCGGGCCGGGGGGTGACCCCCATGAAGATGCCGATGACGGTGGTCACCAGAATCCCCACCAGGATGGCGCCCGGAACCCGCCGGGCGAGCAAGAGCCCGGTGACCGCGAGGCCGATGATGGCCAGCAGGGTGTGGGGGTCCGCCAGGGTGCCCAGGGCGACCATGGTGTCGGGGTTGGCCACCACGATGCCCGCGTTGCTCAGGCCGATGAGGGCGATGAAGAGGCCAATGCCCGCGCCAATGGCCTTCTTCAGGGTCATGGGGACCGCGTCGATGATCATCTCCCGCACCCGGCTCAGGGTGAGGATGACGAAAACGGCGCCCGAAAGGAAGACCGCCCCCAAAGCCGTCTGCCAGGGAATGCCCATGGAGCCGACCACCGTGAAGGCGAAGTAGGCGTTCAAGCCCATGCCGGGCGCCAGGGCGAAGGGGTAGTTGGTGAGGAAGGCCATCAGAAGGGTGGCGAAGGCGGCGGAGAAGATGGTCGCCATCACCACCGCCTCGAAGGGCATACCGGTGGTGCTGACCAGGCTCGGGTTGACAAAGATGATGTAGGCCATGGTCATGAAGGTGGTGAGGCCGCCCACCACCTCCCGCTTCCAGGTGGTGCCCGCCTCTTCCAGGTGGAAGAGGCGCTCCAGGAGGGGCTCGCTGGGCGAGGCCGCCGCTCGCAGCGTTTGGTCCATCGGTTCCTCCGCTCCTCGTCGGGGTCTCGGGGCTAAATCCGAACATTTTCAGCCCCAGTGACATATATTGTACGTGTTCTGTGCTTCTCCTGCATGGTTGAAGCCCCTCTTTTCCGGGGTTCATGCCGTGGGCACCACCCGGGTGCCGGCCCGCCCCGCCACGATGAGCTCCGCCGCCTCCAAGGCTCCGATGGCGGCCTCCCCGCCCGCCTCGGCGAACTCGGCCGCCGCCCGCACCTTGGGGGCCATGTTCCCCTGACCCAGCTCGTCCGACGCCAGGAGAGCCCGGGCCTCCGCCGCGGTCAGGCGGGGGAGGGGCTGGGCCTGGGGCGTGCCGAAGTCCCGGTAGACGGAGTCCACGTCGGTGAGGATCAAGAAGCGGTCCACGCCCAGGGCCCGGGCGAGGAGGCTGGAGGCCAGGTCTTTGTCGATGACCGCCTCCACCCCCCGCCAGGAGCCGTCAGGCTCCTGCACCACCGGAACCCCGCCCCCGCCCGCGGCGATGGGGATCGCCCCCGCCTCCAGCAGGTTCCGGACCGCCGCCACCTCCAGAATCTCCAGGGGCGTGGGGGAGGGGACCACCCGGCGCCACCCCCGGCCCCGTTCCTCCGCCCACACCTCGCCCCGGGCCTGGCCGGCCGCCGCCTCTTCCGGACCGGCCACGGGGCCGACGGGCTTGGTGGGCCGGTGAAAGGCGGGGTCGCGGGGATCCACCCGCGTGTGGGTGATGAGAGAGACCACCGGCCGGTGGATCCCCCGGCGCTGGAGCTCGGCCTGAAGGGTCTGCTGGATCATGGCGCCGATCACCCCTTGGGTGGCGGCCACACACAGGTCCATGGGCCAGGGCGGGACGGCCTCCCGGGCGAGGTGCTGCTGGATCATCAGGTTGCCCACCTGGGGCCCGTTGCCGTGGGTGAGGACCAGCTGGTGGCCGGCGGCGATCAGGTCCGCCAGGGTCCGGACCGTCCCCTTCAAGGTCTCCAGCTGCTCGCTGGCCCACCCTTTCTGGCCCGGTCGCAGGAGCGCATTGCCGCCCAAGGCGACCAGGAAGCGTTCGCCCATACCTTTCCCCCCTGCGCAGGATCTTCCCGGGAGATTTTTGCCTGCCCCCGGGGAACCCTGCCGGTGGCGGGAGGCTTTTCACCCGGCCGAGGGCGGGTGGGGGCCACTCTTTTGGAGGAAACCTCTTGACAGGGATTGCCGGGGGAGGCATATTAGGTACCGGGTTAGCACTCGCAGGCAGCGAGTGCTAACAACATGACCACGAACGACCCGGGGTGTCATTGAGGAGGGGTTTCTGTGACGCTCAGGCCACTGGGCGATCGGATCGTCGTCAAGACGATCGAGGAAGAGGAACGGACCCAAGGCGGCATCTACCTGCCCGACACGGCCAAGGAGAAGCCGCAGCAGGGTGAGGTCATCGCCGTCGGCCCCGGTCGGGTCCTGGAGAACGGCCAGCGGGTCGAGCTGGAGGTCAAGGTCGGCGACCGGGTCATCTTCGCCAAGTACGGCGGCACTGAGGTGAAGCTTGAAGGGGAGGAGTACCTGATCCTCCGGGAGAGCGACGTCCTGGCCGTCGTCGATCGGTAAGGGCGGTTGACCTGACCGTTCCAAGAGTTTTCACCACGAGGAGGTCACTTCATGGCAGCCAAGCAGCTGGTCTTCGATGCTGACGCCCGAAAGGCGCTGGAGCGCGGCGTCAACGTCGTGGCCAATGCGGTGAAGGTCACCCTTGGTCCCAAGGGCCGGAACGTGGTTCTGGAGAAGAAGTACGGCTCGCCCACCATCACCAAGGACGGCGTCTCCGTTGCCAAGGAGATCGAGCTGAAGGATCCCTACGAGAACATGGGCGCCCAGCTCTGCAAGGAGGTTGCCTCCAAGACCAACGACGTGGCGGGCGACGGGACCACGACGGCGACGGTGCTGGCCCAGGCCATCGTCCGTGAGGGTCTGAAGAACGTGGCCGCCGGCGCCAACCCCATGCTCATCCGGCGGGGGATTGAGAAGGCCGTCCAGACCGCGGTCGAGGAGATCAAGAAGCTCGCCACCCCCGTGGAGGGCCGGCAGCAGATCGCCCATGTGGCCGCCATCTCCGGAAACGATCCCGAGATCGGCGAGCTGATCGCCGAGGCCATGGAGAAGGTCGGCAAGGACGGCGTCATCACCGTGGAGGAGGCCAAGGGGACCACCACCACCGTGGAAGTGGTGGAGGGGATGGAGTTTGACAAGGGTTACCTCTCGGCCTACTTCGTCACCAACACCGAGACCATGGAGGCCGAGCTGGAGGATCCCCTGATCCTCATCCACGAGAAGAAGATCTCCAGCGTCCATGACCTCCTCCCCGTGCTGGAGAAGGTGGTCCAGGCCGGCCGTCCGCTCCTGATCATCGCCGAGGATGTGGAGGGTGAGGCCCTGGCGACCCTGGTGGTCAACCGGATCCGGGGGACCCTGAACGTGGCGGCCGTCAAGGCGCCGGGCTTCGGCGATCGACGGAAGGCCATGCTGCAGGACATCGCCATCCTCACGGGCGGCACCTTCATCTCCGAGGACCTGGGCCACAAGCTGGAGAACGTCACCCTCGACATGCTGGGCCAGGCCCGGCGGGTCCGGATCACCAAGGACAAGACCACCATCGTCGAGGGCAAGGGGAGCCCCGAGGCGGTCAAGGGTCGGATCGAGCAGATCAAGCGGGAGATCGAGGAGACCGATTCGGACTACGACCGCGAGAAGCTCGAGGAGCGGCTGGCCAAGCTGGCTGGCGGCGTTGCGGTGATCCACGTCGGCGCGGCCACCGAGGTGGAGCTGAAGGAGAAGAAGCACCGCATCGAGGACGCGGTCCACGCCACCCGGGCGGCGGTGGAGGAGGGCGTGGTGCCCGGCGGTGGGACGACCTACATCGACATCCTGCCCGCCTTGGAGCAGCTGAAGCTGGAGGGCGACGAGCAGGTCGGCGTCAACATCGTGAAGCAGGCGCTGGTGGAGCCGCTCCGGCAGATCGCCAACAACGCCGGCTACGAGGGCTCGGTCATCGTGGAGGAGGTCCGCAAGGCCGAGCGGGGCATCGGCTTCAACGCCCTCAGCGAGAAGCTGGAGAACATGATGGAGGCGGGGATCATCGACCCGGCCAAGGTGACCCGGACCGCGCTGGAGAACGCGGCCAGCATCGCCAGCCTGGTCCTCACCACCGAGGCGCTGGTGGCCGAGATTCCCGAGAAGGAGAAGACGCCCGCTGGGCCCGGGGCCGACATGGACTTCTGAGCCCGCCCTGGCGAGCGCGAAACGAGGCGGCCGAACGGCCGCCTCGTCTTTTTGTGGGCATCCCATCGCCGCGGGGACACCGGACGGGGATCACCCCGACCGTCAGAAGGAGAGCTTGGCGAGCGGCTCCCGCACCGACTGAACCGAGCGGCGGAAGGCCTCCTGCTCCTCGGGGGTGAGTTCGATCTCCACCACCTTCTCGATCCCCTTGCCGCCCAAGATGACGGGAACCCCCACGTAAATGTCCCGCTCGCCGTACTCGCCGTCCAGGTAGGCGATGGCCGGCAGGAGGCGGCGCTGATCCCGCAGGATCGCCTCCACCATGTCCGCGGTGGATGCGGCCGGGGCGTAGAAGGCGCTGCCGGTCTTGAGCAGGTTGACGATCTCGCCGCCGCCCTTCCGGGTCCGCTCCACGATTCGGTCGATGGTCTCCCGGGGCAGGAGCTTCTCGATGGGGATGCCGCCCGCGTAGGAGTAGCGGACCAACGGCACCATGGCGTCGCCGTGGCCGCCCAGGACGAAGGCGCTCACATCTTTGACGGAGATGCCCAGCTCCTGGGCGATGAAGGTGCGGAAGCGGGTAGAGTCGAGCACGCCCGCCATCCCCATGACCCGCTCCTTGGGCCACCCCGAGATCCGGTAGGCGGCGTAGGTCATGACGTCGACGGGGTTGCTCACCACAATCATGAAGGCGTTGGGCGAGTACTGGACCACCTGCTCGACCACGCTGCGGATGATGTTGAAGTTGGTCTGGAGCAGGTCATCCCGGCTCATCCCCGGCTTGCGGGCCACACCGGCGGTGATCACCACCACGTCCGAATCCCGGGTGTCCTCATAGCTATTGGTGCCGATGACGTTCACGTCGAACCCGGCCACCGGGCCCGCCTGCAAGAGGTCCAGGGCCTTCCCCTGGGGGAGTCCCTCCACCACATCGACCAGCACCACATCGCCCAGGTTCCGGGAAGCGATCCAGTGGGCGGTGGTGGCGCCCACGTTGCCGGCGCCTACGATGGTGATCTTCTTCCGAGCCATCCTAACCCCCCTGTTCCGAGCCCACCCGTGTTGAGAGCCGCATCACGGACAGTGTACCAATTCCTGGAGTCCCCATCAATCGATGGGCCTCGCTCGGGGAAGGTCTCTCCCGGGGAAGGACGAACCTTGCAGGAAAAGATTGGGAAGGGTCATCATCATTCGGAACACGACGGAGGAGGCGAGCGGCGATGCGGAGGGTGGTCCCTCCCCAACCGGACCTGGAGGCCCTGGCCCGGTCCTTCTTCCAACTGCTGGAGACCGACCGGTCCAGCGAGCTCTTCCTGGCCCGCTTCCAGGAGGTGGATCAGGGCTTGGAGGCGGCCCTCCAGGCCCAGGAGGCTGGGATGGCCCGCCGGCAGGAGGCGGCTGGCGGGGCAGCGAAGCCCTGATCGTCTTCCATCGTTGCAGGCGGGGGGGGCCCGGCCGGGGGACCTGCCGGGAGAATAGGGAAGTCGTCATCCGGCTTCGGCCGGAGAAGCGCGCGGGCCCGCCACTGTGACCGGGGAGGCGCCCGAGCCCACTCGCACCCGCGGGGAAGGGCCGGGCAGAGGCCGAGGATCCGGGAGCCAGGAGACCTGCCCCCTGCCGCCGGCTCACCTGCGTGGGGCCAGGACGAGCCGTCCTTCCTGGCGCGCGCCCCGGGCCGGGGCGCTGGTCGTGGCGGGCCTGCCATCGCCTGGTGGAGGTGTGCAGCCATGCTGGTCCGATCCGGCGCCCGCGCTCTGGGGCTCCTCACCCTCGTCTGGGCCCTCGCCCTCCTTGGGGCCCCTGCTTCGTGCGCCCAAGAACCGCTCGTGGTCGAGGACGTGCTGGGGCAGCGGTTCACCTTCGAGCAGCCGCCCCAGCGGATTGTGGCCCTCTCGCCGTCGATCACCGAGAACCTCTTTGCCGTCGGAGCAGGGGAGCAGGTGGTGGGGGTGAGCGCGTACAGCACCTACCCGCCCGAGGCGGCCCGCCTGCCCGTCGTCTCCGACGCGGTCCAGGTCAACCTGGAGCGGCTCCTGAGCCTGGAGCCCGATCTGGTGGTCGGGGACGTGCAGGTGGTCCGGGCCCACGTGGAGCGGCTGCAGGCCTTGGGCGTGCCCGTCTTCGCGGTGGACGTGCCCGACCTGGAGAGCCTCTTCGAGACCCTGCTCCTTCTCGGGCGGATGACGGGCCACCAAGAGACGGCCCAGGCCCTGGTGGAGGGCCTGCGGGCACGGGTGGCGGCGGTGGAGGCCCGGACCGGTCACCTGCCTGCCGACCAGAGGCCTCTGGTCTTTGTGGAGGTGTGGCATGAGCCCCTCATGACCGCCGGCCCCGGAAGCTTCATCGACGAGCTGGTCACCCGGGCGGGCGGCCGGAACCTGGCCTTCGACGCCCCCACCCCCTGGCCCACCTACAGCGTGGAGACCGTCCTGGCCCGGGACCCGGAGGTGATCCTCCTCACCAACCGATACCGGGAGGAGGTGCTGGCCCGGCCCGCGTGGCAAGAGGTGCGGGCCATCCAGACTGGGCGGGTCTACGAGGTGGAGCCCGACTGGCTGACCATCACCGGCCCCCGGCTGGTCGACGGCTTGGAGGCCCTGGCCCAGCTCTTCCACCCGGAGCTCTTCCCGGCGGAGGAGGGGCCCAATTGACGGGCAGGACCAGCCGTGGCTATAATGGGAGCCACATGAAGACGGCTGGGTAAGGCGCCGGGCTCAGGAGGCGGCCCGGCGAGCCAATGGCGATGAAGAGGCGAGTAGGGGCGGCCTCCCCGGAACGAGCGAGCCGGGAGGGTGGGAGCCGGCTCCGGGCCCGTCCCGAAGATCCCCTCGGAGCTGCTCCGCTGAACGGCGGCTAGGGCTCAGTAGGCGGGGCCGGTTGGGGCCGTTACCCCTTTCGAGTGGGAGCGGTCGGCTGACCGCTCCAAGACCGGGTGGTACCGCGGGAGTGTGGACTCTCGTCCCAGGGGCGAGGGTCTTTTTTTGTTCGGGAGGGCGGAAGGCATGGACTACCAGAAGACCGTTCAGTTGCCGACGACTGACTTTCCCATGCGGGCGCAGCTGGCCAAGCGGGAGCCCCAGCGCCTGGAGGCCTGGCGGGAGCAGCGGCTCTACCAGAAGCTCCAGGAGCAGCGGCGGGCGGCCCGGCCCGACGGCCCGGACTTCGTCCTGCACGACGGGCCGCCGTACGCCAACGGCCACATCCACATCGGCACCGCCCTCAACAAGATTCTGAAGGACTTCATCGTCCGGGTCCACGCCATGGAGGGCGAGTGGGCGCCGTATGTGCCCGGCTGGGACACCCACGGCCTGCCCATCGAGCGGGCTGCCTTGCTGGAACTGGGGGTGGACCCGGAAAGCCTCGACCCGCTGGAGCTGCGGCAGAAGTGCCGGGAATACGCGCTCCGCTTTGTGGAGGTCCAGCGGGAGGAGTTCGAGCGGCTCGGGGTCTGGGGTGACTGGGAGCACCCCTACCTCACCCTCACGCCGGAGTACGAAGCCCGGCAGGTGGAAGTCTTCGGCGAGATGGCCCGCCGGGGCTACATCTACAAGGGCCTCAAGCCCGTCTACTGGTGCCCCGAGTGCCGCACGGCCCTGGCCGAGGCGGAGATCGAGTACCAGGACCACCGCTCGCCCTCCATCTACGTCGCCTTCCCTGTGGAGGATGCCCGGGGGCTCTTTGAGCCCGAGGGCGCGGCGGTGATCATCTGGACCACCACCCCCTGGACCCTGCCGGCCAACAAGGCCATCGCGCTCCACCCCGACCTGGAGTACGTGCTGGTCCGGGTGGGCGAGGGGGCCCGCTACCTGGTGGCCCGGGGGCGCCTGGAGGAGGTCCAGAAGGACCTGGGCTGGGAGGCGGTGACGGAGGAAGGGGCCTGGCGGGGGGCGGAGCTGGAGGGGATCGTGACCCGCCACCCGCTGAAAGACCAGACCTCGCCGCTCATCCTGGGTGAGCACGTCACCCTGGAGCAGGGGACGGGCGCGGTCCACACCGCCCCCGGCCACGGCCTGGAGGACTATGAGGTGGGGCTCCGCTACGGCCTCGAGGTGTACGCGCCCTTGGATGAGCGGGGCCGCTTCACCGGGGAGGAGCCCCGTTACCAGGGGCTCCCGGCCCAGGAGGCGAACGAGCGGATCCTGGCCGACCTGCAGGCGGCGGGGCGGCTCCTCCACGCGGGCCAGCTGGTCCACTCCTACGCCCACTGCTGGCGCTGCAAGAACCCCGTCCTCTACCGGGCGACGCCCCAGTGGTTCGCCTCCATCGACGCCTTCCGGGAGGCGGCCCTGGCCGCGGTGGACGGCGTCCAGTGGGTGCCCGCCTGGGGCGCCGAGCGGATGCGGGAGATGGTGAAGGACCGGCAGGACTGGTGCATCTCCCGCCAGCGGGTCTGGGGCGTGCCCATCCCCGTCTTCTATTGCGAGGCCTGCCAGGAGCCCATCATCGAGCCGGAGACCATCGCCGCCGTGGCCGACCTCTTCCGGAAGGAAGGGTCTGACGGGTGGTTCACCCACGAGGCGTCGGAGATCCTGCCCGAGGGCTTCCGCTGCCCCCACTGCGGCGGCGATGCCTTCCGCAAGGAGCAGGACATCATGGACGTCTGGTTCGACTCGGGCGCGAGCCACGCCGCCGTCCTGGAGGACCGGGGCCTGGGCTGGCCCGCCGACCTGTACCTGGAAGGCGGCGACCAGTTCCGCGGGTGGTTCCAGTCCTCCCTCTTGACGGCCGTCGCCACCCGGGGCCAGGCCCCCTATCGGAAGGTGCTCACCCACGGGTGGGTGCTGGACGGCGAGGGGCGGGCCATGCACAAGTCCTTGGGGAACACCATCTCGCCCCTGGAGGTCTGCGACAAGTACGGGGCCGATGTGCTGCGGCTCTGGGTGGCGGCCAGCGACTACCAGAGCGACGTGCGGGTCTCCGACGCCATTCTGGAGCAGGTGGCCGACGTCTACCGGCGGATCCGGAACACCATCCGCTTCATGCTGGGCAACCTGGCCGACTTCGACCCTGCCCGGCACCGGGTCCCCCGGGAGGGCCTGGAGCCCTTGGACCGCTGGGCCCTCCACCGGTACCGGCGGCTGGTGGAGCGGGTCCGGAGCGCCTACCAGGAGGATGCCTTCCACCTGGTCTACCACGCGGTCAACAGCTTCTGCACCGTGGAGATGGGCGGCTTCTACCTGGATGTGGTGAAGGACCGGCTCTACTGCGAGGCGGCCGACGCCCGCAGCCGGCAGGCGGCCCAGACGGTCCTCTATGAGGTGGTCTCGGGGCTGATCCGGCTCATCGCGCCCATCCTGGTCTTCACCGCCGACGAGGCCTGGGAGCACCTGCCCGAACAGGCCAGGACCCAGCCCAGCGTCCACCTGGCCACCTTCCCCGGGGTGGAGGAGGAGGCAGGCTTGGAGCTGGAGGCCGGCGAGGAGGCCGCCTGGGACCAGCTCTTGAACCTGCGCCACGCCGTCTACCAGGCCATCGAGGAGGCCCGGGACCGGCGGGAGGTGGGCGGCAGCCGGGAGGTGTCCGTGGAGCTCTACCTCGCCCCCGAGGCGGGCGAGCTTAAGGCGAGCCTGGAGGCTTTGGGGGATCTGGCCGAGCTCTTCCTGGTCTCGGAGGTTCGCTTCCACGAGGGGCCGGCGCCTGCAGAGGCGGCCGCCATCCGGCTGGGCCAGCTGGAGGTGGGGGTGCAGGTGCGCAAGACCGCCCACGCCCGCTGCCCCCGGTGCCGCCGGAACCACCCCACCACCGGCCAGGACCAGCGCTTCCCCGAGCTCTGCCTCCGGTGCGCCGCGGTGGTGGCCAGCCTGGAGCCCGCCGGCTCGTGAGCGGCGGCCCCCGCGTGCCCCGGGCTCCCTTCGGGGAGCCTAAGCCCGGGGGGACGCGGTGGGAGGTCCAGCGCGGCGTCGGAAGCGGAAGGCGGTCCTCCGGCACTTGGTGCGGCAGGTGAGCGGGATCGCCCGGCGCATGGAAGAGGCCCACATCGCCGAACTGGTCGATCTCTACCGGAACCCCCGCCGAGCGCTCTTATGGCAGCTGGGCGGGGGTCTTTTTCGGGGCGTGGGCATCGGGATCGGCTTCACCCTGGTGACGGGGCTGATCGTCTACCTCCTGACCCAGCTGGCCGCCCTCAACCTGCCCCTGATCAGCGGCATCATCGCCGACATTGTGCGGATCGTGGAGCTGGAACTGCGGGTGGGCCGGTGAGCCCCCCGGTGGAGGAGGGGGAACGGTGGAGAGGCGGGCGCCCATCGATGAAGGGCGGGCCCGGGAGCTCCTCGTGAAGGAGCGGGAACGGCTGGCCAGCCTCTGGGAGCAACTGAACCGGGAGGGCATGGGCCAGAACTCCCTGCGGGAAGGCCTGGCCGAGCTCTCGGTGGTGGATCAGCACCCGTCCGATCTGGGGTCGGAGACCTTTGAGCGGGGGAAGGACCTGGCCCTGAGGGAGACCACCGGGCGGTTGCTCGCCCAGGTGGAAGCGGCCCTGGAGCGGCTGGACCGGGGGGAGTACGGTGTCTGCCAGGCGTGCGGGCGCCCTATTGAGGCGGAGCGGCTGGAGGCCCTGCCCGCCGCGGAGCGGTGCCGGAGCTGCCAGGAGGCGATGGAGCAGGAGCCGCCGGAAGCGGCCCGCTCCCGGCCCGTGGAGGAGGAGAGCCTGCCCGCCTCCTTCTCCCGGCTCTTCGGGGATGAGCCGGAGGATGTGGGGCTGGAAGGGGAGGATGTCTGGCAGGAGGTGGCCCGCTTCGGGACGGCCAACACGCCCCAGGACATCCCGGGAGCGGTCGACTTCGATGACGCCTTTCTCGAGGGGGAGGAGCCCCAAGGGGCGACCGAGCCCGTGGAGGAGATCCCCGACCTCCGGGGGAATATGGCGACGGACTGGGAGGCCCTCTACCCCGAGCCCCGGCCCGAGGCCGAGCGGACCCGGCGGGGAACACCCCATGGGGACCGGCGGCCCCAAGCGGATGGGGAGGACGAGGCGCTGGTGGCCGGCCTGGACATGGATCCGGACCTGGCCGACAACCTGGACTGGGACGAGCCCGAGCGGGACGGGTGAGGGCCGGGCAGCCTGGCCGGCCCTGGCCACCGCGCTGGCGGTCCTGCTGCTGGATCAGGCCCTGAAGGGGGCGTTGCTTGCCGGATGGGTTCCCCCGGCCCGCCTCGATCCTGGGCTGGCGGTGGTGGTCAGCCTCAATCCGGGCGCGGCCGGAGGGCTGCTCACCGGCTGGGGCCCCCTTCTGGGCGCGGCCAGCCTGGTGGGGGCGGGGGTGCTCCTGGTGCTGGGATCTTCCCCGACCAGCCCTCGGCACGGGCTGGCCGTCGGCTTGGTGGCGGGCGGGGCCTTGGCCAACGGGCTGGACCGGCTCCGCCTGGGGGGCGTGGTCGACTGGCTGGTGCTGGGGGATCGGCTTGCCTTGAATCTGGCCGATCTGGCCCTCGTGGTCGGGGTTCTCCTGGGGGTGGCGGCCGGGTGGCCAGGCGGCACGACGAGGAGGGAACGAAGGGGCTGAGGCCCGAGGCCCGCCCGCTGGGGCTCCCGGCGGGGGGCGAGCGGCGGGTGTGGCAGGTGCGCCCTGAGGAGGCGGGCCTCCGCCTCGACCAGTTCCTGGCCCGCCGCGAGCCCCAGCGCTCCCGGGCCTTCTGGCAGAAGCGGATCGAGGCGGGGGACGTGCGGGTCAACGGGCAGGTGGCGCCCAAGAAGGCCCTCTTGAACCGGGGCGACCAGGTGGAGGCGGTCATCCCGCCGCCCGAGCCCGACTGGATCCGCCCCGAGCCCATTCCCTTGAACATCGTCTACGAGGACCCCCACCTGATCGTGGTGGACAAGCCCGCGGGGATGGTGGTCCACCCCGGGGCCGGGCAGAAGGAAGGGAGCCTGGTGGCCGCGCTCCTGGCCCACTGCGGGGCCCTCTCCTCCGTGGGCGGGCGGATCCGCCCGGGCATCGTCCACCGGCTGGACAAGGAGACCTCGGGGCTGCTGGTGGCGGCCAAGAACGATCGGGCCCACCTGAGCCTGGCCCGCCAGCTCCGGGCCCGCCAGGTGCTCCGGATCTACCGGGCCATCGCCTATGGTTTCGTGGAGCCGGAGAAGGGGATCATCGCCCTGCCCATCGGCCGGCATCCCACCCAGCGGGTGCGCATGGCCGTCCGGCCCGACGGCCGGCCGGCCATCACCCACTTCCAGGTGCTGGAGTACCTGCCCGGCCCGCCCCGGTGCACCTTCCTCCAGCTCCGCCTGGAGACGGGACGGACCCACCAGATCCGGGTCCACCTGAGCCACCAAGGCTTCCCGCTGGTGGACGATCCCGTTTACGCGCCGGGCCGGCCTGCCTTGGGTCTGGGCCGGCAGGCCCTCCACGCGGCGGAGCTGGGCTTTGAGCATCCGGTGACGGGGGAGTGGCTCCAGTTCCGCTCACCCCTGCCCGAGGCGATGGAGGCCCTCTTGGAGCGCTTGCGGGGTGGGCAGGGGTGAGGCTCGCCGGCCCGCCCCGGGCTGGGCCGGCGGGAACCCGCCGGGTGCCGCGCGCCACCCCCTGGACAGCGCTGCCGCTCTCGGCTATACTCACCCCAGACCGGTTCCTTTAAGCTGGTCCAGTGAGGCCGGCAAGGAGGCAACTCCATCACGACGCTCTGGCTCGCCAGAGGCCCCGCACGCGCGGGGGCGCGCCTTCTTGCCGCGGCAAGAAGGTTTTTTTGTGCCGTGGTGAGGGTGCCCAGGGTGGGAGGGATCGGTATGGACTGGCGGGAGAAGGCGGAGATCCTCGATGCCGACGGGATCCGCCGGGCTCTGGTCCGGATCGCGCACGAGATCTTGGAGCGGGGCCGCCGGGGGGAGGCACTGGCCCTGGTGGGGATCCGCACCCGGGGGGTGCCCCTGGCCCGGCGGCTGGCGGGGTACATCGAGGCCATCGAAGGGGCTCCCTGCCCCGTGGGGGAGCTGGACATCACCCTCTACCGGGATGACCTCTCCCGGATCGGACCCGCCCCGGTGGTCCACCAGTCCCAGGTTCCCTTCCCCGTGGGCGAGAAGCGGGTCGTCCTGGTGGACGACGTGCTCTACACGGGCCGGACGGCCCGGGCGGCCATGGACGCCGTCATGGATCTGGGCCGCCCGGCGCGCATCCAGCTGGCCGTGCTGGTGGACCGGGGCCACCGGGAGTTGCCCATCCGGGCCGACTTTGTGGGCAAGAACGTGCCCACCTCCCAGCAGGAGATCATCAGCGTCCGCCTGCAGGAGACCGACGGCGAGGAACGGGTCGTCATCCTGGAGCGGGCCGGCGGGAAAGGCTGAGGGCCGGCCTGCTCGACGAGGAGGAAGACCATGTCCAACAACGTGCGCCTGCGCGTCGGCGACCGTCCCCCCGTGCTCCAGATGATCCCTTTGAGCCTCCAGCACCTCTTCGCCATGTTCGGGGCGACGGTGCTGGTCCCCATCCTGACGGGTCTTGACGTCTCGGTGGCCTTGCTTACCAGCGGCTTGGGCACCCTGCTCTTCATCGCCATCACCGGTGGCCAGATTCCCGCCTACCTGGGCTCGTCCTTCGCCTTCATCGCGCCCATCATCACCGTGGCCGCGGCCTGGGGTCCCGCCTACGCCCTGGGGGGCGGGGTGGCCGTGGGGCTCGTGTACGCGGTGGTCGCCCTGGTGATCCGCTGGGTGGGGGTGGGCTGGCTGGAGCGGCTCCTCCCGCCCGTCTTGGTGGGGTCCCTCATTGTGGTCATCGGTCTGGGCCTGGCGCCCGTGGGGGTGGAGATGGCCGGCCTCGCCAAGGAGCAGGTCAGCCTGATGGACACCGACGTCCAGATCGCCCTCTTCACCCTGCTGGCCGCGGTCCTGGCCGCCACGTTCCTCAGGGGCTTTCTCGCCGCCATCCCCATCCTCATCGGGATCGTGGCCGGCTACCTCTTCGCCCTCCTCCGGGGCGCGGTGGACCTCTCCCTGGTCCGGGAGGCGGCCTGGATCGGGCTCCCTCAGCTGACGTTCCCCGCCTTCTCCTGGAAGGCCATCGCCGTCTTCCTGCCGGTGGCGGCCGTCACCCTGGCGGAGCACCTGGGTGATGTGCTGGTGCTGAGCCGGATTGTGGGCAAGGACTTCTATAAGGAGCCGGGCCTCCACCGGACCATCCTGGGGGATGGGCTGGCCACGTCGCTGGCCGGGCTCCTGGGCGGGCCGCCCAACACCACCTACGGGGAAAATGTGGGCGTTCTGGCCATCACCAAGGTCCATTCGGTCTGGGTCATCGCGCTGGCCGCCGTCTTCGCCACGGTGCTCGCCTTCGTCCCCAAGTTGGGGGCCATCGTCCAGAGCGTGCCGGCGCCGGTGATGGGCGGGGTGACCATCATGCTTTTCGGCGTCATCGCCTCCAGCGGGATCCGCACCCTGGTGGAGAGCGGCATCGACTTCAGCCAGACCCGGAACCTCCTCATCAGCTCGGTGGTGCTGGTGTTGGGCATCGGCGGCGCCACCATTGGGCAGCTGGGGGGCATGGGCCTGGCGGCGGTGGTGGGCATCCTGCTCAACCTGATCCTGCCTCTGCCCGAGCCGGAGGCGGCGGGCGCGCCGGTGGCCGAGCGGGCGGCTCCCGCGCAGGAGGCGACGGAAGGGGCCTGAGGCGACGGACGGCGCGGCAGCCCGAGCGGGGCGCGGCGCGGAGCCAGGGCCGGTGGCTGAGAGCCCTCGTTGCTACCGGCCCTGCCTTTCGTTTAGGATGGGGCCAGATTCTGGGCGCGGGTCCAGCCTGAGGAAGCAAGCCGGGCTCCAGGGTGGGGCCCGGCCGGGCAGCCAGCGATGGGAGGGAGCGTGTGTGGCCCGTGGATCCTTCAACCCCTTTGAGACGGTGAGCCCCTGGGACCACCGCTACGCGGTGGGCCAACCCCACCTCTACCAGGTGTGGCGCCAGTACCTTTCGGAGGCGGCCACCCTCCGCTACCAGCTCCAGGTGGAGGCGGCCCTGGTGGCGGGGCTGGAGGAGATGGGAGTGGCCCCTCCCGGCTCGGGGGCCCGGGTGGCCGAGGCCGCGGCCCGAGTGGAAGCGGAGGCCATCGCCCAGGAGGAGGCCCGGACCCGCCACAGCATCCGGGCCCTGGTCAACTGCTTGGCCCGGGAGGCGGGGGCCGACCTGGCGCCCTGGATCCACCTGGGGGCCACCTCTTCGGACATCACCGAGACGGCCCGGAGCCTCCAGTACCGGGAGAGCCTCGACCGCTTCCTCCTCCCCCAGCTGGTGGCCCTTTTGGAGGCGTGGATGGCGCTGGCCGAGCGGGAAGCGGCCACGCCCCAGATCGGCCGGACCCACGGGCAGCATGCGGTGCCCATCACCTTCGGCTTCGCCATCGCCCTCTACGTGGAGCGGCTGGGCGGGCGGATCGAGCAGCTCCAGGCCGCCCGGGAGGGGCTGGTGGGGAAGCTGACGGGGGCGGTGGGGGCCTACAACGCCCTCAGCCTCCTGGTGGAGGACCCCGAAGAGCTGGAACGGCGGGTGCTGGCCAGGCTCGGCCTCCGCCCCGCCCCGGTGGCCAGCCAGATCCTGCCGCCCGAGCCCTTCGCCGACCTCTTCCACGCCCTCACCAGCACCTTCGGGGTGCTGGCCAACTTCGCCGACGATATGCGCCACCTGCAGCGGAGCGAGCTGGGGGAGGTGGCGGAGGCGGTGACGGCGGAGCAGGTGGGCTCGTCCACCATGCCCCACAAGCGGAACCCCTGGAACTTCGAGCACGTGAAGAGCCTCTGGAAGGTGGCCATGCCCCGCATGATCACCGTCTACTTGGACCAGATCTCCGAGCACCAGCGGGACCTGACCAACTCCGCCTCCAGCCGCTTCCTCGTCGAGCTTTTCGTTGCCCTCTCCCAGGCGGCCGACCGGCTGACCCGCCTCTCCCGCCGGCTGCAGGTGGACCGGGAGCGGATGGCGGCCAATCTGGAACGGGAGCGCCCCCTGTGGGTGGCGGAGCCCCTCTACATCCTCCTGGCCCGGCACGGCCACCCGGAGGCCCACGAGGTGGCCCGGCGCCTGGCGGCCCGGGTCCGGGAGGAGGGAGGCGACCTCCTCCAGGCCCTGGAGGAGGCCCGCCAGCGGGATCCCCAGCTGGATCAGGTGGCCGCCGCCCTGACGCCTGAGGAACGGGCCCTCCTGCGGGAGCCCCTGCGCTACCAAGGCCGGGCTGAGGCCCGGGCCCGGGCGACGGTCGCCCGCTGGCGGGCCCGGGTCGCCCAGTGGGCGATCGCGCCCTGGCGGGAGGAGGTGAGCCCATGGAACGGGCTTTGCTGAGCGTCTGGTCCAAAGAGGGCCTGGCCCAGCTGGCGGAGGCCCTGCACCAGCGAGGGGTGGAACTTCTCTCCACGGGCGGGACGGCCCGCTACCTCCAGGAGCACGGCCTTCCTGTGACGGAGCTGGCCCAGGTGACGGGGGCGCCGGAGGTGTTGGGCGGGCGGGTGAAGAGCCTCCACCCGGCGGTCTACGCGGGGATCCTGGCCCGCCGCCGCCCCGGGGAGGAGGCCGATCTGGCCCGGGTGGGCGCCCGGCCCATCGACCTGGTCTGTGTGAACCTCTATCCATTTGAGGAGCAGGTCCGGCGGGAGACGCCCCTGGATGAGGCCCTGGAGCTGGTGGACATTGGCGGGGTGAGCCTCCTGCGCGCGGCGGCCAAAGCCTTCCCCCACGTGGTGGTCCTCTCCCGGCCGGACCAGTACCCCGAGTTCTTGGAGCGCTTGGCGGCGGGCCGCCTGGACCTGGCGTACCGGCGGCGCCTGGCGGCCGAAGCCCTGGCCCGCACTGCGGCCTACGATGAGCAGATCGCCGCCTACCTGGCCGCGGGCTTGGAGGCGCCGGACCGTCCTGAGGGTCCAGAAGACGCCCTCCCTGCCTCTTTCCCCGAGACCTACACCCTTCGGCTGGTCCGGGCCGCCTCCCTCCGCTACGGGGAGAACCCCCACCAGGCGGCCGCCTTCTACCGGCCGGAGGGGCCGGCTCAGGGCCTGGCCGCCGCCCGCCTCCTCCAAGGGAAAGCGCTCTCCTTCAACAACCTCAACGACGGCTCCGCCGCGTGGCGGCTGCTGGGGGGCCTCAGCCAGGCCTTCCCGGGGATGGCCGCGGCGGTGGCCGTCAAGCACACCAACCCCTGCGGCGCCGCCGTCGCCCCGACCCTGGCCGAGGCCTTCCGGAAGGCGTACGAGGCGGACCCGGTCTCCATCTTCGGGGGGATCGTCGCCCTCAACCGTCCCGTGGACCGGGCGACCGCCGAGCTGATGGCGCCTCTCTTCCTCGAGGTGGTCCTGGCGCCCGGGTTCAGCGAGGAGGCCCGGCAGGTGCTGGCCCGCAAGCCCAGCTTGCGCCTGCTGGAGCTCCAGGGCCACGGCGGGCCCCGGGTGGAGCTCCGGCCCGTTTGGGGCGGGTACCTCCTCCAGGAGCCCGATGACGGCCCCGCCTCGCCCGAGGGGTGGCGCCTGGTGACCCAAGCGGCTGTGGACCCTAGGCGGCTGCCGGACCTCCTCCTGGCCTGGCAGGTGGTCCGGGGCTGCTTCTCCAACGCCATCGTCGTGGCGGCGGGGGGGCAAACCCTCGGGATTGGGGCGGGCCAGGTGAACCGGATCGACGCGGCCCGCCACGCCCTGGAGCGGGCCCGGGCCCGGGTGCCCGGCGGGGACCTCCGGAACGCCGGCGCGGTCCTGGCCTCCGACGGCTTCTTCCCCTTCCCCGACGTGGTGGAGGTGGCGGCCGCAGCCGGCATCTGTGCCATCGTCCAGCCGGGCGGGTCCAAGCGGGATGGGGAGTCTATCGCCGCCGCCGACAGGGCCGGCATCCCCATGCTCTTCACGGGGCGGCGCCACTTCCGCCACGCCTAGCCCGCCCCGGCTGCGGCTCACTCCATCAGGGGCGGGAGGAGCTCCTCCCGGGGGGTCACCTCCAGGGTGAAGGCCGGTTCGTAGAGGACCTGGCCGGGCCGGGCCCCCTTGTACTTCCGGACGTGGCGCCGCCGGGCCACGTCCACGGGGACGTGGCTCGAGTGGCGGGCCTTGCTGTGGTACGCGGCCAGAAGGGCCGCCTCTTCCAGGGAGGCGAGGGGCGGCTCATCGGCGGTGGTCCGCAGGAGGACGTGGGCTCCGGGGAGCTGCCGCACGTGGAACCACCACTCGTCGGGCTTGGCCAGGTCCATGGTGATCCGGTCGTTCTCCCGGTGGTTGCGCCCCACCAGGATCTCCAGGCCATCGCTCGACCGGTACCGCAAGAGCCCCCGGCCCCTCTCCCCCGCCCGGGAGCTTTTCCGCCCGGTAGCGCCTTTGGAGCCCGCCAGGCCCGCGGGGGGGCGGTACCCCTGGCGCTCCATCTCCTCGGCCAGCTCCAGCAGGGCCTGCTCGGTGTCGGCCGCCTCCAGGTGGAAGGCGAGGCTCTCCAGGTAGGCGGCCTCCTCCCGGGAGTGGGCCAGCTCTTGGCTGGTCCGGTCCAGCCGGCGCTTGGCCCGGGCGTACCGGTCGAAGTAGGCCTGGGCGTTCTCCGCCGGCGAGAGACGGGGATCCAGGGGGATCCGGCGCCGGACCGGCGGGTCCTGGGTGTAATCCTCCACCTCCACTTCCGAGGCGCCGGGGGGGATCCGGTGGAGGTTGGCCAGGAGCAGCTCACCCAGGAGCCGCAGCCCCAGGTCGTCCCGCCCTTCCTCCAGCTCGGCCTCCTGCTTCTCGATCTTCCGCTGGACCCGTTTCAGCGCGGTCTGGACCGTCCGGCTTAAGGGTCCCCGGATCCCCTCGAGATGGTGGGCCGCCTCGTGCGCGCCGAAGACCTCGTCCAGGAGGGCGCTGGGGGAGGGGAAGGCTTGGTAAGGTCCGGGGCCGGGCGGGAAAGCCCAGAACCGCTCCGGCAGCCGCCGGGCTTCGGGATCCAGGCAGGGAGCGAAGCGCTCCGCCACAAGCACCTCTTGCCATGCGGCAAATCGCTCCAGGAGCCGTTGCCAGCCTTCCTCATCCAGCTCGCCGGCGGGACGGGCCGGATCCAGCCCAGCGGTCTCCACCAGGCGCCGGGCCGAGAGGGGGGAGAAGCCTGCCAGGGCCTGGAAGAGCCCGTCGGCCAGCCCTTGGCCCGCGGGGAGGAGCCGCCGGAGGGCTTCCCGGGAAATCGTCCGAGGGTCGGGCTTGCCCTCGAGGGGCGGGGGCTCGTAGGGGACGCCGGGGATGAGGGTGCGGGGCCCTGCGCCTGGCGGCACCCGCACGATGGCGTCCAAGACCGTTCCGTCCTCATCCACCAGCACCAGGTTGCCCTGCCGGCCCGTCAGCTCCAGCATGAGCTCCCAGGCCTCCGCCGCCTCCTTGGGGCCCCGCTCGAAGCGGAGGGCCAGCAGCCGCTCCAGCCCTTCCTGGCGGGCCCCGTAGAAGCGGCTCCCCTCCAGGTACTTGCGCAGGAGCATGCAGAAGGCGGGAGGGACGGGCGGGTGGGGCTGGTCCAGCTCCGTCCGCTGCAGCCGCGCGCCGCCGGGCTCCACGCTGGCCAGCAGCCGGTGGCTCTGGCCGGGGGTGCGGATGTGGAGCACGATGCTCCGGGCCGTGGGCTGGAAGATCTTCTGCACGTGCCCGCCCACCAGGACCTCGTTCAGCTCAGCTCGCACGGCGGCCAGAAAGAGCCCGTCCATGGGCATGGGGATCCCTCCTCACCGTCCCATCGGCAGCCTGCCCGGTCGCGGCCCAGTTCCCTCGGGCCGCCAGGCCGGAAAGGGAGTTCCACACCGGCCGCCCCCTCCCCTGGTGGCCCAGAGCCTGGGGAATGTCCGGACGGCCAGGGCGGCGCCGTCGGGGGCGGATGGTCCGGAGGATGGGTCCATCCCCCGGGCTGAGCCGGCAGGAGCAAGGCTGCCGCTGGCGAAGCCTCGGGGAGAGGTGAGGCGGATGCGGCGTGCCTGGGGCCGGTGGCTGGCCCGGGTGATGATCTGGCTCGTGGGGCTCTCCACCTGGGGCGCGCCTTTGGTTGGGGCCGTGCAGGCATCCTTCCTCCTGGGGTTGGAGTCCTATGCCCGGGGGTGGACCCATGCGGGGGAGCAGCTGGTGGAGGCCGCGGCCGCCGATCCCCACGATCACGAAGCCCGCCTCATGCTGGGCTTGATGCAGTGGGCCGGCGGGCGCTTGGAGGCGGCCCACGCCACCTTGGACGGGCTCCTCTCCGGCCTCCCCGAGACGTACCGGCCCCACCTCCAGGTCTTGGTGGGGCGGCTCCTGCTGGAGCTGAACCAGGTGGACCAGGCGGAGGCCCTCAGCCGGCAGGTCCTGGCCGACCACCCGGGGCTCGCCCTGGGCCAGCTCACCCTGGCCGAAGCCCTCCTGAGCCAGGGCCGGCGGGAGGAGGCCCTGGAGCCGCTCCGGGCCGCCCGGGCCGCGGGGCCGGGGGTGAGCCGGGTCTACCTCTTGGAAGGGCAGGTGCTGGCCAGCCTGGGCCGGGCGGACGAGGCCCGCGAGGTGCTGGAGCTGGGGGCCCGGATCGATCCGTGGTCGGCGGAGCTGCAGCTGGCCCTGGCCCAGGTCTACGAGATGCTGGCCCTGACCGACCGGGCGGAGCACGCCTACCGGCGGGCGGCCCAGCTGGGGTTGTAGCCTCGCTCCTCTCCCCCAGCGTTCCGTGGAGCTTCCCGAAGATTCCCCTGTGGACATTCCCTCCCTGACCGGCGCATAAGCCTCCTGATGGGCGGCCTGAGACGAGCCTGCCCGGGGCCCCGGAGCCCCGCGGGGAGGGTTCCCTTGTGAAGCGATCCTGGCACACCGTTCCCTTGGACCGGCTCCTGACCCAGCTCGGGGTGGATCCGGTCCACGGCTTGACCAACGAGGAGGCGGCCCGGCGGCTGGAGCAGGTGGGGCCCAACCGGCTGGCGACCGAGCAGCCCACGGGGCCCTGGACCATCCTCCGCCGCCAGCTCACCGATCTGATGATGGCCGTCCTGGGCACCGCCGCCCTGGTCAGCTGGGCCTTGGGCGAGCGGGCCGATGCGGTGGCCATCCTGGCCATCATGCTCCTCAACGCGGTCTTGGGCTTCTTCCAGGAGTTCCGGGCCGAGCGTTCCCTGGAGGCCTTGCGGGCCCTGGCCGCGCCCCAGGCCCGGGTAATCCGGCAGGGCCGGCTTCTCCGCCTGCCCGCCACCCAGCTGGTGCCGGGCGACCGGGTCCAGGTGGAGGCGGGCGACCGGATTCCCGCCGACCTCCGGCTCCTGGAGGCCTGGGGGCTGGAGGTGGACGAGTCGCTCCTCACGGGGGAGTCGGTGCCCGTGGCCAAACGGGCCGACTGGCTCGGCCGGGGCGAGGAGGAGGTGGCCGACCGGCCCAACCTGCTCTACATGGGGACCCTGGTCACCCGGGGCCGGGCGGAGGCGGTGGTGGTGGCCACGGGCAGCCAGACGGAGATGGGGGAGATCGCCGCCCTCATTCGGCGGGCAGGCCCCGAGTCCACCCCCCTGCAGGAGCGGGCCCAGGAGCTGGGCCGGGTGCTGGTGGCCGTCTCCCTGGGCCTGGTCACCCTGGTCACGGCCGTGGGGATCGCCCGGGGGCTTTCGGCCTACGAGATGTTCCTCACCGGGGTCTCCTTGGCGGTGGCCGTCATCCCCGAGGGCTTGCCCGCGGCGGTGACGGTGGCCTTGGCCTTAGGCGTGCAGCGGATGATCCGCCGCAACTGCATCGTCCGGCGCCTGCCGGCGGTGGAGACCCTGGGCACCATCACCACCATCTGCTCCGACAAGACGGGCACCCTCACCCGGAACGAGATGACCGTCACCCGGGTGGAGCTGGCCGACGGCAGCCTGGAGGTGACGGGGATTGGCTATGAGGCCCCGGGCCAGGTCCTGGATCGGGGGCGGCCCGTCCAGCTTTCGAGCCGGCCGGGCCTGGAGCGGCTCCTGCAGGTGGCTGTCCTCTGCAACCGAGCCCGCCTGCCCGCGGCGGGCCTGGAGGCTCAGGCTCCCAGGGGAGAGGGGCCTGGCGGCCTGGAGGTCTGGGGTGATCCCACCGAGATCGCCCTCCTCGTCCTCAGCGGGAAAGCGGGCCGCCCCCCCGAGGTATGGCGAGCTCAGGCCGAAGAGCGGGCCGAGTTCCCCTTCGACTCCGATCGGAAGCGGATGTCGGTGGTGGTCGATCTCGGGGGCGAGCGGCTGGTGCTCTGCAAGGGGGCGCCCGAGTCGGTGCTGGCCCAGGCGGACCGGGTGGAGCAACGGGGTGGGCCTGTCCCCTTGAGCGCGACGGGACGGCGCCGCTGGCTGGCCAAGGCGGAGACCATGAGCGGGGCCGCCTTGCGGGTGCTGGCCCTGGCCTACAAGCGCCTGCCGATGGGGGTCCTGCCCAACCAGGAGGGGGCCGAGACGGGCCTCATCCTCCTGGGGCTGGTGGGCATGTACGACCCGCCCCGGGAGGAGGTGCGGGCCGAGCTGGAACGGGCCCGCCGGGCGGGCATCCGGACCCTCATGGTGACTGGGGACCACCCCCGGACGGCCGAGGCGGTGGCCCGGGAGCTGGGCATCCTCCAGCCCGGTGAGGAGGCGGTCTTGGGCCGGATGCTGGATGGCCTGGATGAGGCCGAGCTCCGGCGGCTGGTCCGGGAGCGCTCCGTCTTTGCCCGGGTGGCCCCTCGCCACAAGGTCCAGCTGGTGAAGGCTTTGCAGAAGTGCGGCGCCCGGGTGGCCATGACGGGGGACGGGGTGAACGATGCGGCGGCCATCAAGGAGGCGGATGTGGGCATCGCCATGGGGCGCTGCGGGGTGGAGGTGACCCGGGAGGCGGCCTCCGTCGTCCTGACCGACGACCGCTTCGACACCATCCTGGCCGCGGTGGAGGAGGGGCGGGGGCTCTTCCAGAACGTCCGCACTTTCATGCGCTACCTCTTGGGGTGCAATGCGGGGGAGGTGCTGGTCATGCTGGGCGCCACCCTTCTGGGGCTGCCCCTGCCCCTCACCCCCCTCCAGATCCTCTGGATGAACCTGGTGACCGACGGCCTGCCGGCCATCGCCTTAGGCATGGAGCCCCCGTCCCCCGGGCTGATGGAGCGGCCGCCCCGCCCGCCGGGGGAGGGGGTGCTGGGCGGGGGGCTGGGGCGGCAGCTTCTGGGCCGAGCGACCGCCATCGGCCTCAGTGCCCTGGCCGCCTTTCTCTGGATGCTGACGGCCGGCCATGATCTGACCGTCGCCCGGACCACCGCCTTCACCGCCCTGGTCACCGCGCAGTTGGTCTACGTCTTCTCCGCTCGCTCTGAGCGCCTCGACCCGCTGGAGCGGCCCCTGGGGAGCAACCGGTGGCTGGTGGCGGCGGTGGCCCTGTCGGGGCTAGCCCAGCTGGGGGCCCTCTCCCTCCCCTTCTTGCAAGGGGCCCTGGAGACGGTGCCGCTCCCGCCTGACGGGTGGCTGGTGGTGGCGGTGGCCGCCGGCTGGCCCGCCCTCTGGGACCTGGCCCGCCACGCCTGGGAGGTGGGGCGGGGGGAGGTCGAGAAGGGGCGAGCGGTCCGGATCGGGGCCCCAAAACGGATCTAGGGAGGCGATACGGACCCAGGACGCCCAAATGTGTGCTATAATACCGGGAAGAGGTGAGAGAGCTGGCCCTGCACAGCATGACCGGCTTCGGACGGGCGGGCGGCTCGGGGGAGGCGCCGTTCTGGGTTGAGGTCCGGTCCGTCAATCACCGGTACTTGGATCTGAGCATCCGCCTGCCCCACGGCCTGGCCGGCCTGGAACCGGCTGTGCGGGAGCGGGTGGCCTCGTACCTGACCCGGGGCCGGGTTGAGGTGACGGTCGTCGCCAAGCCCCAGGCCGACGAGACGACCAGCCGGACGGTTTCCGTCAACCACGAACTCCTGCAGGCCTACCTGGAGGCGGCCAGGGAGGCGGCGGCCATTTGGGGCGGCCCCGGACCCTCTCTCGAGTTTGTGCTCCAGCAGCCCGGCGTGTTGGTGGTGGAGGAGGCGGCTCCCGATCTGGAACGGCTCTGGGCCTCCCTGAGCCCGGTGCTCGATGAGGCCCTGGAGCAGCTGGTGGCCATGCGCCGGACCGAGGGCGAGCGACTGGCCCAGGACTTGCGCCAGCGGCTGGCCCGGGTGAGCGCCTTGGTGAACCAGATGGCCGAGGCCGCCCCCCGCATGGTGGCCCAGTACCGGAGCCGGCTGAGCGAGCGGGTGGAGGGTCTGATCCAGCGGGGTGACCTGGATCCGGGCCGCTTGGAGGCCGAGGTTCTTCTCTTTGCCGAGCGTGTCGACATCTCGGAAGAGTTGGTCCGGGCGAGAAGCCATCTGGTGGAGTTCGAGCGGACTCTGGGGCAGGGTGGACCCGTCGGCCGCAGGTTGGACTTCCTCCTGCAGGAGCTGCTGCGGGAGACCAACACGGTGGGATCGAAGGCCCAGGACGGCCAGATCGCATCCTGGGTCGTCGACGTGAAGACGGAGCTGGAGCGGATGCGGGAGCAGGTCCAGAACCTGGAGTAAGGAGGCATCCCCATGGAGACCAGGCTGGTCAACATCGGCTTTGGCAACATCGTCTCCGCCAACCGGATCGTCGCCATCGTGAGTCCCGAATCGGCCCCCATCAAGCGGATCATCGCAGAGGCCCGCCAGCAAGGCCAGTTGATCGATGCCACCTACGGGCGCCGGACCCGCGCGGTGATCATCACCGATTCGGAGCATGTGATCCTCGCGGCCGTCCAGCCCGAGACGGTGGCCAACCGCCTCGCAGCCAAAGAGCAGGCCGTCGAGGCGACCAACGCCTGAGGTGATGTCGGGTGGTCGGACGAGGGTGAGGGGCGGCGACGGTTCCCAGGGAGGTTCCCCAGGGTTTCTGGTGGTCTTGAGCGCTCCCTCGGGCGCAGGGAAGAACACGGTGTTGAACCGGGTCCTCTCCCGGGTGGAGGGTCTGGTCTACTCCGTCTCCTGCACCACCCGCCCCGCTCGCGCCGGCGAGCGGGATGGGGTGGACTATTACTTCCTGACCGACGAGGAGTTTGACCGGCGGGTGGCGGCCGGGGAGTTCCTCGAGTGGGCGTGGTTTTGCGGGTACCGCTACGGCACTCCGAAGGCCTTCGTGGCCGAGCGGGTGGCCCGGGGCGAGACGGTGATCATGGACATCGACGTCCAGGGGAGCGCGCAGGTGAAGGCGAACTGGCCGGGCGCGGTCCGGGTCTTCCTGCTCCCGCCCTCCCTGGAGGAGCTCCGCCGGCGGCTCACCCAGCGGGGGACCGAAAGCCGCGAAAGCATCGAGGGCCGCCTCCGGACCGCCTGGCAGGAGCTGGAGGCGGTGGCCGATTACGATTACGTGATTATCAACGATGATGTGGAGCGGGCGGCCCAGGCCCTGGAGGCCATCGTCAGGGCCGAGCGCCTGAAGCGGGTGCGGAACCCGTGGGCTCAGTGGGTCGAGATCTTGCGCAAGGGGGGACGGATCGGTCATGGGAGAGCCATCGATGATGGGTCAGCCCAAGCTGGAGGAGATCAAGGATAAGCTCCCGAGCCGGTACGCCTTGGTGGTGGCGACGGCTCGCCGGGCCCGTCAGCTTCTGGACGGGGACCCGCCCCGAGCGGGCAACTTCGACGGGAAGACCCCGCCCAAGCCGGTCACCATCGCGCTCCATGAAATAAAGGAAGACAAGCTGGAGGCCAGCCTGGAAGGAGACAGCTCCCTTTCCTAGAACAGGCTCCATCGGCGCGAAGCCGCTTTCGCGGGCTCCTCGGGGAGCCCGTTCTTTGTGGGTGCGAGGGGGGACGGCACGTGTCCGGGTATGTGGAGGTGGCGGTCGACCTGCCCCTGCCCGGCGGGTTGGAGGTGCTGGACTACGCCATCCCCGCCCGCCTGGCCGGCCGGCTCCGCCCCGGGATCCGGGTCCGGGTGCCCGTGCGGAACCGAGCCGTTCAAGGGTGGGTGGTCGCCCTCCGGGAGGGGCCGCCGGCCCGGCCGTTGCGGGAGGTGGCCGCGGTCTTGGACCCGGAGCCCCTCATCGGCCCCGACGAGCTGGAGCTGGCCCGCTGGATCGCCCGCCGGTATCTGGCCCCCCTGGGGCAGGTGCTGGCCCTGTTCATGCCGCCGGGCCAGCGGGTGGATCCCGGTCAGTCGGCCCGGCCCCGGGAAGTGCTGGCCTACCGGCTGGCCGTCCCGCCCGAGGAGGCCCGGGCCGCGCTGGACAAGCTCTCCCGGGCGCCGCGCCAGCGGCAGGCTCTGGCACTCCTGCTGGAACACCCCGATGAGCCCCGGACCGCCCGGGAGCTGGCCGAAGCGTGCGGCCCCTCTGCCGCCCGGAGCCTGGCGGCCAAGGGGCTGATCGAGGCGATCCCCATCACGGTGGAGCGGAACCCCTACGTCGCCTGGCGGGAGCCTATGCCGCCGGTGGAGCTGACCGCGGAGCAGGCCCGGGCGGTGGCCGAGGCGGAGGCCCGCCTGGGCACGGGGGAGACGATTCTCCTCCACGGGGTGACGGGGAGCGGCAAGACGGAGGTCTACCTCCAGCTCATCGAGCGGGTCCTGGCCCGGGGGCAGCAGGCCATCCTCCTGGTGCCCGAGATCGCCCTCACCCCCCAGGCCATGCGTCGGTTCCAGGGGCGATTCCCCGGGCGGGTGGCCATGCTCCACTCGGGCATGTCCGAGGGCGAGCGGTACGATCACTGGTGGAAGATCTACCGGGGCGAGGCCCCGGTGGTGGTGGGGGCCCGCTCGGCCATCTTCGCCCCCACCCGGCGGCTGGGCCTGGTGGTGGTGGACGAGGAGCACGCCACCTCGTACAAGCAAGAGGAGTCGCCCCGCTACCACGCCCGGGAGGTGGCCATGGAGCGGGCCCGGCGGGCCAAGGCCCTTTGTGTCCTGGGGAGCGCCACGCCCTCCTTGGAAAGCTATTATGCCTCCACACGGGGCCGCATCCTGCGGCTGGAGATGGGGCAGCGGGTGGATGGGCGGAGGCTCCCCCGGGTCCGCCTCATCGACCTGCGGCAGGAGCTGAAGGAGGGCCACCAGGGGCTCTTCAGCCGGGCCCTGGAGCGGGCCCTCGTCTCCCGCCTGGAGCGGGAAGAGCAGGCCATCCTCCTCCTCAACCGCCGGGGCTACCAGAGTTTCCTCCTTTGCCGGATCTGCGGGGCGGTGGTGGAGTGCCCCCACTGCCAGGTGAGCCTCACCTACCACAAGGTGGGCCACCGCCTCCGGTGCCACTACTGCGGCACCGAACGGCCCGTCCCCCGCACCTGCCCGGCCTGCGGCGGGGCGGAGCTGAGCGGCATGGGCGTGGGCACCCAGCAGGTGGAGGAGGCGCTTTACCGCCTCCTGCCCGGCGCCCGGGTCCTCCGGCTGGATGCGGACACCACCGCCCGCAAGGGGGCCCACGACCGGATCCTGCGCCGGTTCGAAGCCCACCAAGGGGACATCCTGGTCGGGACCCAAATGGTGGCCAAAGGGTTGGACTTCCCCCGGGTCACCCTGGTGGGGGTGATCGACGCCGACACCTCCCTGCGCTTCCCGGACTTTCGCGGCGCCGAGCTGGCCTTCCAGCTCATCACCCAGGTGGCGGGCCGGGCGGGGCGGGGGCTTCTTCCGGGGGAGGTCCTGGTCCAGACCTACCTGCCCGAGCACTACAGCCTGCAGGCGGCCCGGGAGCACGACTACGGGGCCTTCTTCCAGCGGGAGCTGGCCTACCGGCGGCGGCTGGGGTACCCGCCCTTCACCCATCTGCTGCGGGTCCTGATCCAAGGCCGGCAGGCCCAGGCCGTGGAGGCCGAGGCCCGAGGGGTCGCCCAGGCTCTGAAGGCACGCCGGGCCGGGGAGCGGTACCGGGTGCTGGGCCCGGCCCCCGCGCCCTTGGCCAAGCTGAAGGATCACTGGCGGTGGCAGGTCCTCTTGGTAGGTCCTTTGGACGATCTTCTGGAGGCGGGCCATGAGCTGCGGGCCCGCCGGATGGGGCGGGGCTGCCAGGCGGTCTTGGACATGGATCCCGTCAGCCTGCTCTGACGGGCCGGCGGCCAGGCCCGTGGTATAGTGTGTGAGGGGACGAACGGAGGTGGGAGTGTGGCGGTGCGGGAGATCCGTCTCTATCCCGACCCGGTTTTGCGGCGGCCAGCCAAGCCCGTCACCCGGGTGACCAAGAAGCTGGCCCGCCTGGCGCAGGATATGGCTGAGACCATGTACGCGGCCAACGGTGTGGGCCTGGCCGCGCCCCAGGTGGGGAAGGGGGTCCGTCTGGCGGTGGTCGATGTGGGGGACGGGCTCATCACCCTCTTCAACCCGGTCATCGTCGCCCGGGAGGGGACGGCGGTGGATGTGGAGGGGTGCCTCAGCATCCCCAAGATCACCGCCTACGTCGAACGGGCGGCCCAGGTGACCGTGGAGGCTCTGGATCTGGAGGGCCGGCCCTTCCGGGTGGAGGCCGACGGCCTTCTGGCCCGGGCGCTCCAGCACGAGATCGACCACCTGGACGGGATCCTCATCGTGGACCGGGCGACCCGCCTTTTCCGGGAGGAGGAGCGGGAGGGGGAGGAGGAGCCCGTCGCGGTGGAGATCGACCGGGAGGAGCTCCTCCGCCAGGAGGTGGCCCCATGAGCCGGCGTCCCTCAGTGGTCTTCATGGGCACCCCTGACTTTGCCGTGCCCAGCCTGCGGGCCCTGGTGGAGGCCGGCTTCCCCATCCAGGCGGTGATCACCCAGCCTGACCGCCCCCGGGGCCGGGGGCATCGCCTCACCCCGTCGCCGGTGAAGGCGGCGGCCCTCGAGCTGGGCCTTCCGGTCCACCAGCCCGAGCGCCTGGCGGAGCCGGAGGTGCTGGAGTGGCTGGATCGCCTGGCGCCCGAGGCGGTGGTGGTGGTCGCCTTCGGGCAGAAGATCCCGCCCCGGGTCCTCCAGCTGCCCCCCCTGGGCTGCATCAACGTCCACGCCTCCCTCCTGCCCCGCCACCGGGGGGCGGCCCCCATCCCCCGGGCCATCATGGCCGGCGACACCGAGAGCGGGATCACCACCATGCTGATGGATGAGGGGTGGGATACGGGCCCCATCCTCCTCCAGGAGGCGATCCCCCTCGGCCCCGATGAGACGGCGGGCAGCCTCCACGACCGGCTGGCCGAGCTGGGGGCACGGCTCCTGGTGGAGACCCTCCAGCGCCTGCAGGAGGGGAGCCTGACGCCCACCCCCCAAGACGATCGCCTGGCCACCTTGGCCCCCAAGCTGCGGCCCGAGGAGCAGGTCCTCGATTGGAACCGGCCGGCGGTGGCGTTGGAGCGCCACATTCGGGCCCTCCATCCCCACCCGGGGGCGGTCACCTTCCATGGCGACCGCCGGCTGATTGTGGAGCGGGCGGCGGTGGTGGCGCCCGGTGAGGCCGGGGGTTCCGCCGAGCCGGGGCAGGTTCTGGAGGCGGTGCGGCATGGCCGGCTCCTGATCCAGACCGGGGACGGCGTCCTGGAGATCCTGGAGCTCCGGCCGGCGGGGAAGCGGACCATGACGGCCCGGGACTACCTGAACGGCTTCCCCACCGAGCCGGGCGAGCGGATGGGGTCGAACGCGCCGTGAGGCTGGATGGGCGGGCTCCCCGCGGGGGCGAGGCCAGCCCGGCCCGCCAGGTGGCCGCCCACGTCCTGCTCCGGGTGGAGCGGGACGGGGCGTACGCCAACCGGGCCCTCCACGCGGCCCTGGAGCGGCGGCGCCTGGATCCCCGGGACCGGGCCCTGGCCACCCAGCTGGTCTACGGCACCCTCCGGTGGCAGGGCCGGATCGACGGCTGGGTGGAGCGGCTGGCCGGAAGACCGGTGAAGGCGTTGGATCCCGCCACCCGGGTGATCCTCCGGCTGACGGGCTACCAGCTCCTCATGCTGGCGAGCATCCCCCCGGAGGCTGCCTGCGACCAGGCCGTCCGGCTGGCCCACCAGTTCCGCCCCCAGGCGGCGGGGCTGGTCAACGCCATCTGCCGGCGGATGAGCCGGCGGGAAGCGCTGGAGCCGCCGGGGGAGGGCCTGGCCGGGCTGGCCGAGCGGCACGCCCACCCGGCGTGGCTGGTGGAGCGGTGGGCTGCCCGGGTAGAGCCCCCGGAGCTGGAGGCGTGGCTGGAGGCGAACAACCGGGAGTCGCCGGTGGCCGTCCGGGTCAACCGGCTCCGCGCCGAGCCGGAGGAGGCGGCCCGCTCCCTGGAGGCGGACGGCTTCCGGGTGGAGCGGGGGGCCCTGCTGCCCGGGGCGTTGCGGCTCCACGGGGGCCGGATCGCCGATGCTCGGGCCTTCCAGGCCGGGTGGATCACCCCCCAGGATGAGAGCTCCCAACTGGCCGGGCACTTGCTCGCCCCCCAACCGGGCGAGGCGGTCTTGGACCTGTGCAGCGCTCCCGGGGGAAAGGCGACCCACCTGGCCGAGCTGATGCAGAACCAGGGCCGGCTGGTCGCCCTGGACCTCCACCCCGGCAAGCTCCGGCAGGTGGACGAGGCCGCGGCCCGGCTGGGGCTGGACGTGATCCAAACGGTGGCCATGGACGCCCGGGCCCTGCCCGAGGCGTGGCGGGACCGATTCGACCGGGTCCTCCTGGACGCGCCGTGCAGCGGCCTGGGGGTGGTGGGACGCCGCCCCGAGATCCGGTGGCGGAGCAGCCCCGAAACCATCCGGTCCCGGGTCCCCATCCAGCAGGCCCTCCTGGAGCAGGCCGTCCGGGTGCTGCGGCCCGGCGGGCGGCTCCTCTACGCCACCTGCAGCGTGGAGCCGGAGGAGACCTTGGAGCAGGTCCGCTGGCTGGTGGCCCAACACCCTGAGATGGTGCCCGTGGACCGGGAGGAGGTCAAGCGGCTTCTGGAGGCGGCCGGGGCTCCGGTGGAGCCGGGGGAAGAGGGTTCCGTCATCCTCCTGCCCCACCGGCACCAGACCGACGGCTTCTTTCTCGCCCTCTTTGAAAAACGATGAAGATAGCAGGCAAATGCAAGAGGAGAAATGTCTCATCATGTGGAAAACCCTGGGCGTCACCAGGGCGCGCTAGGGGAGAGCGCGCCGCGTTGAGGAGGAAGGCGCGCTGACACGGGTTTTGATTGCTGACAACAACGTGGAGCTCTGTGAGATTCTCGACCGGTACCTCTCCTCCCAGCCTGATGTGACCGTCGTCGGGACCGCGTACGATGGCGAGCAGTGTCTGGCCATGATCGCCGAACACCAGCCGGATGTGGTCATCCTCGACATCACCATGCCCAAGCTGGACGGCATCGCGGTGATGGAGCGGCTGGCCACCCTGGGGGTTCAGCCGCGCCCCCGCGTCATCGTCCTGACGGCCATGGGCCGGGAGGACATCATCCAGCGGCTGACAGCCCTGGGTGCCGACTATTTCGTCGTCAAGCCCTTCAACCTGGACGTGCTGGTGGAGCGGATCCGCCAGTTCGGGCCTGGCGGGTCGGAGTACACGGTGGTCAAGGAGGAGAGTGCGGCAGCCCAGTACCCGGTCACCGTAGACTGGGAGAGCCAGGTGACCCAGATGCTCCACGAGCTGGGCATCCCGCCCCACTTCAAGGGGTATGCCTACCTGCGGGATGCGGTGGTGATGGTCCTCCAGGACGAGCAGCTCTTGGGCGGCACCCTCACCAAGCGGCTCTACCCGGCCCTGGCTGAGAAGTACGAGACCAGCCCCGCCGGGGTGGAGGCCGCGGTCCGGAATGCCATCATCGCCGGCTGGGAGAACGGCAACCGGGAGCTTCTGGAGCAGCTCATCGGCAAAGGGCGCCGGGACCGATTCCCCACCAACTCCATGGTGATCGCCCACCTCGCCGATTACCTGCGGTTCCGGGCGCCGGGAGCCCGGGCCGCCCGGGCCCAGTGACCCCAGGGCCCGCCGGCCCGGCCTCCCCCAAACGCGAACATGACGCCTTCCGGCGTCATGTCCTCTGGCATCAGGTTTGGTCGGGGTGCGCGGATTTGAACCGCGGGCCTCTGCGTCCCGAACGCAGCGCTCTAACCAAGCTGAGCTACACCCCGTCGCGAAATCCAGTCTACCGGTGAGGGGCGCTCCTGTCAAGCTCTCGCCGGACCCGCATCCCGCCGGGCCTGGGACGGGCGCCAGCACCCCGCGGGCGGGCCGGCGGGCCCCAAAGGCCGGTGGCAAAGCCGTTCCGCCGCCGGCCCCACTGGAAAGGAAGGCCTTTCCTTGTGTAGAATACCCGGTGGACGGCGAACCGCAGGGTGGGCACGACGGCCGGCGCGCCGAGTGGGGGGTCGCCGTGTGGACAACTGGGCCGAGAGGTTGGAGGCGTGGCTGGGGCGGGTCCGGGAGGGCCGCCGGAGCCGGCGGGGTGGATTCCAGCCGGTGCGGGTGGGGCGCGCCTTGGAGGCCGAGTTGCTGGCGGGTCGCCGGGAAAGCATCCTCCAGACCTACGTTCCCAACCGCTACCGGGTCTTCCTCCACCCCGGGGACTGGGAAGAGTTGCGGCCCATCCGGCGGACCCTCACCGTGGAGCTGACCGAGTACTTGCGGGACCTGGCCCAGCGCCATGGGTACGCGTTCGTCAGCCCGCCGGAGCTGGAGTGGGTGGTGGCGGACGATCAGCCTCAAGGGTCGGTCCGGGTGGAGGCCCGGTTCCAGGAGCCTGAGACGGGGCCCGAGCCGCCCGTGGCGGAAGCCCGGCCCCAGGCGGCCAGCCCCGCCACCGCCGAGCCCGAGGAGGCATGGTCCGCAGACGACCCGGAGGATGCGTCTTGTCTGGAGGATGAACCGTTCCTGACGGAGTCGGCCCCCGCGGCCTGGGAGGCGCCGGAGCTGGCCGGGGAGTCGGCCACCCGGCCGTGGGCAAGGATGGAGCCTGAGATCGAGCCTGAGTGGGAGGAGCTTCCCGCGGGGACGGGTGACGAGCCCGAGCCCCTGGGCGAGGGCTCCGGGCGCCGGTACCGGGCGACGCCGGAGGCGGAGCCGTCGGGGCGGCTGGTGGTGGTGGCCGGTCCCGACCGGGGCACCATCATCCCCTTGCGCAGCCGGGAGATCCTCATCGGCCGGGCGACGGACCGGGAGCCTCCCGTCCACGTGGCCTTGAGTGACCGGGGCGTCTCCCGCCGCCACGCGCGCCTCCTCTGGCGGGGCGGCTTCTGGTGGTTGGAGGATCTGGGCAGCACCAACGGGACCTTTGTCAACGGCGAGCCCGTCGACAGTGGCTGGCTGCAGGCGGGCGACGAGGTGGAGGTGGGCAGCTCGCGGCTGGTTCTGGAGGAGGAAGGGCCTGAGGACGTGTGAGGCCGGGTGGGTTGGTGGGAAGGGGAGGGAGCCAGGTGCGGGTGGGGGCGGTCACGGACCGGGGACAGCTGAGGCCGAGCAACCAGGATGGCTACCGGATCCATGACCGGCTGGTGGCGGTGGCGGACGGCATGGGCGGCCACCAGGCGGGAGAGGTGGCCAGCGCGGCCGCGCTGGAGGCTCTGGTCAGCTACCCGTTGGAGGGGGACGACCCGGGCGCGGCCTTGGTGGCTGCAGTCCACGAGGCCAACCGGCGGGTCTACACCCTCAGCCTCACCCGGCCGGACTACGCCGGCATGGGCACCACCCTCACCGCGGCCCACCTGGCCGGCGGGCGATGGTGGATCGCCCACGTGGGGGACAGCCGGGCCTACCTCTACCGGCAGGGCCGCCTCCGCCAGGTGACCCGGGACCACTCGGTGGTGGCTGAGCTGGTCGCCCTGGGCTACCTGCGGGCCGATGAGGCCCGGACCCATCCCCAGCGTCACCTGCTCACCCGGGCCTTGGGCTTGGAGGCCACCCTGGAGGTGGACCTCTACAGCCTGGAGGCGCGGCCGGAGGACCGGCTCCTTCTCTGCACCGATGGGCTGAGCAGCGTGGTCTCCGACGCCACCATGCGGGAGCTCCTGGCCCGAGGCGGCTCGCCCGCGGAGCAGGCCGCCCGCCTGGCCGAGAAAGCGTTGGAGCAGGGGGCGCCCGACAACGTGACGGTGGTGGTGGTCAGCCTGGACGAGGGCGATGTCCTTGGGGCCGACGGCTAGGGGTCTTAGGGCCGGCCTTGCCGGCCGGGCCCTGCTCCCGGGGGCCCTCCTGGGCCTGGGCCTTCTCCGCCTGGGCGGGGGGGAGGCCCTGGCGGGCCACGCTGGTCTCCTGGGCTGGTGGAGTGCCTGGAGCGGCGGGGCCGTCCTGCTGGCCGGGGCCGCGGCCGGGCAGGAAGGGGCGGGGCTCCTCAGCGCCGCGGGCAGCCTGGCCGCGGCGGGCCTGGTGGTGCGCCTCGCCACCACCCCCGAGGACTGGCTCATCCAGGGTCTCCTCTGGGTGGCTGCATCCGGGCTTGCTTTGGCCGTCAGCTTGTTGCCTTGGGAACGCCTGGTGCGGGATCCCCGCATCCCAACCTGCGTGACGTTGGTGGCGCTCATCCTGCCCCTGGTGGTGGGATCGGCAGCGGGCGGGGCCCGAGCCTGGCTCCGGGCTGGCCCGCTCCAGCTCCAGCCGGTGGAGCTGGCCAAGGTGGGGGCCATCCTGCTCCTCGCGGGCCGGCTGGGCCTGGCCCCGCCGGGGAGCGCCTCCCACGGCATCTCCGAGCCATCCGGCCCCCTGCCCGCCCGGGAGTTGGTCTGGCTTGCCCTCCTCTGGTCTGGCTTCGCCGGGGCCCTGGTGGCCCAGCGGGATCTGGGCGGGGCCGCCTTGGTGGCCCTCCTCTTGCCGGCGGGCCTCCTGCTGGCCGGGTACCCGGCCCGGGTGCCCCTGGGCGCTCTCCTCCTGGCCGGGGGAGCGGGCCTGCTCCTCCTGGGCCTCTACCCCCATGCCCTCGCCCGGGTCGAGGGCATGCGCGCCCTCTGGCGGCTGGAGACCGCAGGGGCCTACCAGCTGTGGCAGGGCCTCGCCTCCCTGGCTCTGGGGGGCCTGTGGGGGCGGCCGGGGGGCTTTGGCGATGGCCTCGCGGTGCCGGCCGGCGCCACCGACTTGCCCCTGGCGGTGGTGGCGCCGGGAGCGGGCCTGGTGGCCGTTTGGGGCATTCTGTACCTGCAATGGTCCATCGTTGCCAGGGGGTTGGGGATGGCCGAGACGGCCGAGGGAGCGGCCCGCCTGCTGACGGGTCTGGTCGCCGTTCTGTGGGGCCTGGAGACCCTCCTGCCCACCGCGGGCTGGCTGGGCCTGGCGCCCCTGACGGGCCTGCCCCTGCCTCTGGTGAGCCGGGGCGGCAGCGCCCTGGTGGCCCACGGGATCCTCTTGGGCTGGCTCCTCTGGGGGGCCCGCCAGCGGCTCGGGGGCGCCGGGGCGCGCGCTGGCTGAGGCGGGCGGCGGCCGCGGGGATGCTCCTTCTGGCCGTGACCGCGGGGCTCTGGACGGCGCCCACCCCGTGGGGGGTGGCCTTGGAGGCTCGCCTGGCCCGGCTCCGCCCGGCGGCGGGGCTCCCGGGGCGGGGAGGAATCTACGATCGGACCGGAGAAGCCTTGGCCGTCAGCGGTCCAGGGGGGTGGGGCCCCGCCCGGCGCTACACCGTTCCGCCCAGCCTCGCGCCGGTGCTGGGCTACGTTCACCCCCGCTTTGGGCTGGCTGGGCTCGAGCTGAGCCTGGACGGGTGGCTGGCCGCCCGCCACGGCGGGGCTGATGTGGCCCTCACCATCAGCCGCGAGTTGCACCGGGCCGCGGAAAGCTGGTTTGACGGCCGGCCCGGCGCGGCGGTGGTGCTTTCGATCCCCGAGGGCGAGCTGTTGGCGCTGGTCAGCCTGCCCGGCTTCGACCCGGGCGCCCTCGATCAGGGCTGGGAGCATTGGCGGGCCGATGCCGACCGGCCCTTCTTCCCCCGGGCCGTCCAGGGCCTGTATGCCCCAGGATCGGCCTTCAAAGTGGTGGTGATGGCCGCCGCGCTGGAGGCGGCTCAAGCCGGGGGTACCGTCGGGCTCCCCGGGCCGGGCCGGGCCCCTTTGGATCTGGCGCTGGCCCGATCGGACAACCTGGTCTTCAGGCAGCTGGGCGTCGCCTTGGGTCCCCAGATCACCGGGCTGGCGCGCCGTCTGGGCCTGGACGGGGCGCCCCCCTTGGAGATCCCCACCCGGGCCGGCCACCTCCCCCCGGAGCCCTTGAGCCTCGGGGAGGCGGCCCTTGTTGGGATCGGCCAGGGCGCCATCGCGTTCACGCCCCTGCAGATGGCCCTGGTGGCGGGTGTCATCGCCAGCGGCGGGCGGGCGCTCACCCCCCGGTTGGTCCGGTGGATGGAAGGCCGGCCGGCGCCCCGTGTCCAGGAAGGGCCGCGGCTTCTGCCCCTGGCGGTGGCCCAGCGGGTCCAGGCGGCCATGGCCCTGGCGGTGGAGGAAGGGACGGGCACCGCCGCCCGGGGGGAGCCGCCGGTGGCGGGGAAGACGGGCACGGCAGAGGTGGCCGGCAAGCCACCCCATGCCTGGTTCATCGGCTTTGCCCCCGCCGACCGCCCCAGGGTGGCGGCGGCGGTGGTGGTGGAACACGGCGGATCGGGCGGCCGGGTGGCGGCGCCCATCGCGGCCAAGATCCTGCGGGCCGCACTCGAGATGATGGGCGGAGGAGGCTGACCCGTGGTCGGGCAGATCTTAAGCGGGCGGTACCGCCTGGAAGAACGGGTCGGACACGGCGGTATGGCGGAGGTCTACCGGGCGACGGACCTCCTCTTGGAGCGGGCGGTGGCGGTCAAGATCCTCCACCCCCAGTTCGCCTCCGATGAGGAGTTTGTCCAGCGCTTCCGGCGGGAAGCCCAGGCCGCGGCGAGCCTCTCCCATCCCAATGTGGTCAACATCTTCGACGTGGGCGAGGATGCGGGGACCTATTACATCGTCATGGAGTACGTCCGGGGCCGGACCCTGCGGGCCCTCCTTCAGGAGCGGGGGCCCTTGCCGGTCCACGAGGCCCTGGACGTGGCGGCCCAGGTGGCCGGGGCCCTGGCCGCGGCCCACAGCCAGGGGCTGGTCCACCGGGATGTGAAGCCGGCCAACATCCTCATCTCCACCTCGGGCCAGGTGAAGGTGACCGATTTCGGCATCGCCCGGGCGGCCAGCGAGAGCAGCCTCACCCAGACGGGGACGGTCCTGGGGTCGGTCGGGTACGTCTCGCCGGAGCAGGCCCGGGGCGAGGAAGTGACGGGGCTTTCGGACCTGTACTCCCTGGGGGCCACCCTGTACGAGATGCTGACGGGCCAGGCCCCCTTTCGGGGCGAGTCGACGGCGGCGGTGATTCTCAAGCACCTCCAGTCGGAGCCGACCCGGCCCCGGCGGCTCCGGGCCGAGGTGCCCGAGGATGTGGAGGCCCTGGTCCTGCGCCTCCTTTCCAAGGAGGCCCGGCGCCGGGCCCGCTCCACCTTGGCCTTGAAGGAGGAGCTGGAAGAGCTGGCCCGCCGGTACGATCACGAGGAGGCGACCCGCCGGTTCCAGCGGGTGAGCGACCCGGTGGGGGAGGCGGGGGAGGAGGCAGGGGAGGACGTGGCAGCACGACGCAGGCGACGGGTCCCGACCTGGATGTGGGTGGCCGGGGTGGTCTTGGCGGTGGCCCTGGCCGGGGTGTTGGGGGCCCGGGCCCTCGCGGCCCTCCTCTTCCCGCCCGAGGTGGTCGTCCCCGACCTGGTGGGGCAGAGCCTGGAGGCGGCCCAGACCCGGGCTAGCGCTTTGGGCCTCAAGCTGGAGACCCGCTACCTCCTGGCCAGCGCCGAGGTCCCCCAAAACCACATCATTTCTCAGGATCCCCGGGCGGGGCGGACGGTTCGCGCGGGACGGACCATCTGGGTGGTGGTGAGCACCGGACCTGAGGTGGTGACGGTCCCGGCCGTGGAGGGGATGGCCCTTCGGGAGGCCCGGCTGATCCTGAATGAGGCGGGCCTGCGGGTGGGCCGGGGGGAGGAGCGCTACGCCCCGGAGATCAGCCCAGGGCAGGTTCTGGAGCAGAACCCGCCGGCCGAGGCGGAGGTGGAGGCAGGCCAGCTGGTCGATCTGGTGGTGAGCCGGGGCGGCGCCGGGCTGACGGTGGTGGTCCCCGACCTTCGGGGCCAGCTCTTCTCCCAGGCGGAGGCCCGTCTGGGCGAGCTGGGCCTCCAGCTGGGCGAGGCCCAGCCCCGGGAGGCGGCGGCCCCCGTGGGCGAGATCCTGCACCAGGAGCCCGGGCCCGGGACCCGGGTGCCCGTCGGCTCGGTGGTCAACCTGGTCTACGCGACGGGCCAGCCCGATGAGGCCCGCACCCCTGAGCCGGCGGCCACCGTTCCCGAGCGGCCCCAGGTCTCTCAAGGGATGCTGCGGACCCAGGTGACCATCCAAGTCCCCGAGGGGCCGGCCCAGGAGGTGCTGGTGGTTCTCATCGACGACCGGGGGGCCCGGGAAATCCACCGGGCCTACCATCCGGGCGGCAGCCGGGTGGAGCTGCCCCTGGAGGCGACGGGGGCCTCCCCCTTGGTTCAGGTCTACTTGGACGGTTCCATGATTCAGGAGTTGCCCCTCCGGTAAATCGGGAGGCTGTGCGAGGTGGACGCGCTCAGGACAGGCCGGGTGGTGCAGGTGATCGCCGGCTTCTACCACGTAGCGGTGGGGCCGGGGGAGACGGTCATGTGCCGGGCTCGGGGCCGCCTCAAAGGGGCCGCCAGCATCTACCCCGGCGACCTGGTCCGGGTCCTGCTCTTCGAGGATGAGCCGGGCACGGGCCGGGTGGAGGAGGTCCTGCCCCGGGCCAGCCTCCTCCAGCGGCCCGCGGTGGCCAACGTCACCCGGGTGCTGGTGGTGATGGCCCTGGCCCAGCCCCGTCCCCAGAGCTTCCTCCTGGACCGGCTCCTGGTGCTCACCCATTTGGCCGGTCTGGAGCCGCTCATCGTCTGGAACAAGGCCGATCTGGAAGCGGAGCCAGAGAGCCTGGCGTTGATCGACATCTACCGGGTGCCCGGCTACCCGAGCGTCGTCGTCTCCGCGGCCACCGGCCGCGGCATGGAGGCGCTGGTCGCCTCCCTGGGGGATGGGGTCGGGGTGCTGGCCGGCCCGTCGGGGGCGGGCAAGAGCTCCATCCTCAACCGGCTGGTTCCCGAGGCGGCCCAGGAGACATCGACCGTCAGCCGGAAGTCGGGCCGGGGTCGGCACACCACCCGTTCCGTCCGCCTCTGCCGGGTGGGGGACGGCTGGCTGGCCGATACCCCCGGATTCAGCCGTCTGGACCTGCCGCTGATCGAGCCCCGGGAGCTGCCCGCCACCTACCCGGAATTCGCCGAGCCGGCCCGCAATTGCCGGTACGACGGGTGCCTCCACGCCAGCGAGCCCGGCTGCGCCGTGCGGGACGAGGTGGAGCGAGGCACCATTCCCCCCTTGCGCTACGAGCAGTACCGGCGTCTCTTGGACGAAGTGATCGAGGCCTATCGAAACCGGTACCGGTAAGGAGGAGCTTCAGTCGTGATCTGGATGGCCCCATCGATCCTCGCCGCCGACCCCGCTCGGCTGGGGGAGGCGGCTTCTGCTGTCTCGGATGCGGACTGGCTGCACGTGGACGTGATGGATGGTCACTTCGTGCCCAACCTGACCTTCGGGCCCAACGTGGTGGAGGCCCTCCGCCGGGCGGGCGCGCCCCCCTTGGATGTCCACCTGATGATCACGGAACCGGAGCGCTCGGTGGAGCAGTACGTTCGGGCGGGGGCCCGGCGGATCGCGGTCCACGTGGAGGCGACACCGCACATCCATCGCCTCCTCCAAAGCCTGGGCCAGCTGGGGGTGGAGCGGGCCGTCGCCCTCAACCCCGGCACGCCTTTGGAGGCGGTGGAGTGGGTCATGGAGGAGTGCGAGGCCATCCTGGTCATGACGGTCAATCCGGGTTGGGGCGGCCAGAAGCTGATCCCCGCCACCTTGCGGAAGGTGGCCCAGCTCCGGGCCCTCTTGGAGGAGCGGGGGCTCGACCGGCGGATCGTGGTGGACGGCGGCATCGACCTGCAGACGGTAGCCCAGGCGGTCCGGGCCGGCGCGGACACCCTGGTGGCCGGGTCAGCCGTCTTCGGCGCGCCGGACCCGGCCGAGGCCCTGGCCCAGCTCCGGGCGGCGGCGGAGGCGGCCTTGGATGGTGAGACTAAACCAAAGTTTAATCAGACTTGACTGACCCACAAATGGAAAGTATCATACTCTTAGGAAACCGGGGGGCTCGGCGAGGAGAGGGGGATGCCCGCGGGCCCAGCCGGTCATGTAGGGATCGGCGGGCCTGCTCGCCAGAGCTGCGGCAGAGCGCGAAAAAGGCCCGATGCCTCGGGCCTCACGAGATCCGATCCACTGGTCCACATGACCAGAAAAAATACGATAAACTCCCCCTGCGGGCAAGGAAGACCTGGGACGGAGCAGACGGATCAAGGGACGCCAACCATCACCCGAGCTCTCCCAGGTTTCCTCGCGTCAGGCGCCGGCTTAGAGCGCGCGCAGCACCCGGCCCGACCGGAGGCAGCGGGTGCAGACGTACTGGCGGCGGGGTTGGCCGTCGACAAGGATCCGCATCCGCTGCAGATTGGGGTACCACTTGCGGCGCGTCTTCCGGTTGGAGTGGCTCACCTGGTTGCCTGTTTGGGTGCCCCGGTTGCAGTAGTAGCAGCGCCGTGCCATACGGAGCCCTCCTTTCACGCCTGGCTTGACGAGCCTGCGGTGGGCACGGCTAGAAGTCTACCATAAGAGTCCGGTCGTTGACAAGGAGAAGGGCCGGTGATATAGAACCGTTTAGGTCAGGCCTGCGCCGGTGCGCGGGGCGTCCGGAGGTGGGGAGGCGCCCCCGGGGGCTGGCGTCGAGGGAAGGGGGGCCGGCGGTGCCGGAGAGTTTGGACAGCCAACTGGGCAAGGTGCGCATCGCCGATGAGGTGATCGCGGCCGTCGCGGGGGCCGCGGCCGTCTCCTGCTATGGCCTGGTGGGCATGGCCGCCCGAAACGTCCAGGACGGCCTGTCGGAGCTGTTGGGCCACGACCAGATCGACCGGGGGGTCCGGGTCCGGCTGGACGCGGATGGCAGCACCGTCATCGATCTTTACGTGGTGGTCCAGTACGGCGTCAACATCGCCGAAGTGGCGGAGAACGTCAAGGAGCAGGTCCGCTACCAGGTGGAGCGCCTGCTGGGGCTGAAGGTCCGGGCCGTCAACGTCCACGTCCAGGGTGTGCGGGTGGAGCGGCCCGAGCGGGAAGGGCGGGCCCCGCTCACGGAGATGGCGTAGTCGCGGGGGGAGTTCGGTGAAGGTCAAGCATCTGACGGGGGACCTGTTGCGTCAGCTGATCCAGGAGGCCACCACCCGCTTGGAGCTGGCCCGGGACGAGGTGAACGCACTCAACGTCTTCCCCGTTCCTGACGGTGACACGGGCACCAACATGCTGCTGACGCTGCAGGCGGCCCTGGCGGAGATGGAGAGGGTCCAGGAGGACGATCCTCGCCTGGTGGCCCGCGCCATGGCCAAGGGGGCGCTCATGGGGGCCCGGGGGAACTCCGGGGTGATTCTTTCTCAGATTTTGCGCGGTTTCGCCAAGGGCTTGGAGGCGCCCGGGCCGCTGGGGCCTCAGCGGGTGGCCCAGGCCCTGCTGGAGGCGGCCCAGACCGCCTACCGGGCGGTCATCCGCCCGGTGGAGGGGACGATCCTCAGCGTCGCCCGCGCGGCGGGCCGGGAGGCGGTCAAGGCCGCGGCGGTGGCCGACCACCTGACGCCGGTCTTTCAGGTGGCCGCGGAGGCGGCCAGGCAGGCCCTGGCCCGTACGCCGGAACAGCTGGCCGTCCTCCGGGAGGCGGGCGTGGTCGACGCGGGCGGGCAGGGGTACGTGGTCATCCTCGAGGGGTTTGAGGGTTGCCTCGCGGGGGAGCGGGTGGCGCCGGTCCAGGCCCAGCCGGACCGGGCTGCATCGGATTCGTCGCCGTTTGAGCAGTCCTTGGCCGAGCTCCACCGGCAGGGGATTGTGGAGACAGAGGTGGAGCACGGCTACTGCACCGAGTTCCTCGTCCGGGGCAAGGATGTGCCCATCGACACCCTCCGGGCCCAGATTGAGGAGCTGGGCGACTCGGTGCTGGTGGTGGGGGACGGGGAGGTCGTCAAGGTCCACGTCCACACCGAACACCCCGGTCAGGCCCTGGAGGTCGGCCTCCGTTTCGGCGAGCTGCTCAACGTCTCCGTGGGGAACATGCGGGAGCAGAACCGCCAGGCGGCCCAGAAGCAGCGGGAGACGGGCGCGTCGGCCCTCCACGCCAACAACGGCCAGAGCGAGCGGCCCGCCAGCGCGGTGGGGGCCGCGGTGGCCACCCCGCCCAGCCCGGTGCAGAAGGCCGCCCTCCAGGCCGTGGTGGTGGCGGTGGGCGACGGCCTGGCCGAGATCTTCACCAGCCTGGGGGCCGCCCGGGTGGTGAAGGGCGGCCAGACCATGAACCCCAGCACCCAGGAGATCCTGGAGGCGGTGGAGTCCGTCGGCTCCGAGCATGTGGTGATCCTGCCCAACAACGGGAACGTCATCTTCACCGCCAACCAGGTGATCGAGCTGACCGACCGGCACGTCCACGTCATCCCCACCAAGACCCTGCCCCAGGGGATGGCGGCCATGCTGGCCTACGACCCCAACCGGAGCGTGGAGGAGAACCTGGAGCTGATGCGCCGGGCCGGTGAGCAGGTGCGGACCGGCGAGGTGACGTACGCGGTTCGGGACTCCCAGAACAACGGCATTCAGGTCCGCAAGGGCGACATGATCGGCCTGGTGGAAGGGGAGCTGGTGGTGGCCGGCCCCGACCGGAGCCAGGTGGTCCTGAAGGTGCTGGAGCGGATCGTGACGGAAGATTCGGAGGTCATCAGCCTCTACTACGGCGAGGATGTGACCGATGAGGAGGCTGAGGCGATGCGCCGCCAGGTGGAGGAGCGCTTCCCCGACCTGAGCGTGGAGCTCTACGCCGGGCGGCAGCCGCTCTACTACTACATCCTCTCCGTCGAGTAGGCCCTCGCCGGAGAGGCTTGAGGAGACCGCCATGGTTGATCGGACCTTTGCCGTTGTGACCGATAGTGGTGCTGATCTCCCCGCCTCCCTTGCGGAGGAGCTGGGGATCCGGGTGGTGCCCTTGAGCATCCACTTCGGGGACGAGGTCTTCAAGGACGGGGTCACCTTGACGGCCGAGGCCTTCTACCAGCGCCTGACCACCGACAAGGAGCGCCCGCCCCACACCAGCCAGCCGTCGCCGGGGGACTTCCAGCAGGTGTACGAGAGCCTGCGGGAGGCGGGGGTCAAGCAGGTCCTCTCCATCCACCTCTCGAGCAAGCTGAGTGGAACCCTCCAGTCGGCCACCATCGCCGCCCGGGAGATGGAAGGGATGGAGATCGTCACGGTGGACAGCCGGATGGCTTCGATGGGGATCGGCATGCTGGCCGTCCACGCCGCCCGCCTGGCCCGGGAAGGGCGGAGCCTGCAGGAGGCGGCGGCGGAGGTGGAGGCCCTGCGGGACCAGTTCCACGTGGTCTTCGCGGTGGACACCCTCGAGTACCTGGCCCGGAACGGGCGGATCGGCCGGGCCCAATCTTTTCTTGGCGGCCTGTTGAGCATTAAGCCGGTCCTCAGCCTGGCGGACGGCGAGGTGGTCCCCGTGGAGCGGATGCGGGGGAAGAACCGGGCCCTCCAGGAAGTGGTGGACCGGACCGTCGCCTTCCTGGGCGACCGGCCAGGCTGGGTGAGCATCGTGCACAGCCAGGCCGAGGAGGAGGCGGCCCAGGTCCGGGCCCGCATCGAGGAGCGGTGCCAGGTGGCGGAGATGATCGTCACCCACCTGGGGCCCACCATCGGGACCCACGTGGGCCCTGGCACCATCGGCGTTCTCGCCCTCCCCGTCTCAGGCTGATCACACAGGGTGGTGAGCAAACCTGAACCCGGCTCTCCGTGCGCCCATCGACACCCTGAAGGGTGTGGGGCCCGTGCGCGCCGCGGCGCTGGAACGGGTGGGTGTACGGCGGGTGTGGGATCTTCTGACCCTTCCGCCCCGGCGGTATCTGGACTACAGCCGGGTGGTGGAGCCTGCCGACGCCCAGCCGGGGGAAGGGGCAGTGCGGGGCCGGCTGGGTGCCTTCCAACGCCGGCCCCTGGCCGACCGGCCCCGGGTGCTGCTGGTGGAGAGTGTTCTCACCGGGCCCCGGGGCCGGCTGACGCTTCACTGGTTTCTTCCCCGCAACCACGCCCGCTACGTCCGCTTCCCGCCGGTGGGGACGACGGTCGTCGCCTCGGGGCCGGTGCGGGCCGCCAACGGGCGCCTGACCATGGTCAACCCGGTCCTGGAAGAGGAGGGTCGCCTCCAGGTGGCGGGGCGGCTCCTCCCCGTCTACCCCCTGAGCCAGGGGCTGAGCCAGGGCGTCCTGCGCCGGCTGGTGGACCAAGCCCTCGACGCCTACCTGCCCCTGGTGGAGGAGTATCTTCCCGAGGCCGTTCGGGCCCCCTTGGCCCTGCTCCCTCTGGAGCAGGCCATCGAGCGACTCCACCGGCCCGAGAACCTGGAGGAGGCGACCCAGGCCCGGCGCCGCCTGGTCTTCGACGAGCTCTTCTTGTGGAACTGGTCCCTGGAGGCGGCCCGGGCGGCCCGGCAAGCCCAAGCGGCACCGGCCTTGGGGCCACCAGGCCCCCTGGCCGCCCGCTTCCTGGAGCAGCTCCCCTTCTCGTTGACCGACGGCCAGAGGGAGGCGATGGCCGTCCTCGATGAGGATCTAACCCGGCCCTTCCCCATGCGCCGTCTTCTCCAGGGGGATGTGGGCTCGGGGAAGACGGTGGTGGCCGCGTACGCCCTCCTGCGGGCGGTGGAGAGCGGGCTCCAGGCGGCGCTGGTGGTGCCCACAGGGGTCCTCTGCCGGCAGCAGGAGGTCCGGCTGCAGGAGCTCTACCGTGGCCTGGGGGTCCGGGTGCTCCGGTACACGGGCAGCCTCAACGAGGCGGAGCGGGCCCAGGTGGAGGCGGAGCTGGCCTCGGGCCAGCCCCTGGTGGTGGTGGCGACCCACCTCTTCGCCAACCTCCCCCGGCCGCCCCGGCTCGGCTTGGTGGTGGTCGATGAGGAGCAACGCTTCGGCGTGCGGTTGCGCCAGGCCCTGGCCGGGGAGGGGGTCCACCAGCTCCACATGACCGCCACCCCCGTGCCCCGCACCCTGGCCCTCACCACCTACGGGGACCTGGACGTCACCGTGCTCCGGGGCCTGCCGCCGGGCCGCCACCCTGTCGACACCCGCTGGATCCCCGAGCGGAAGCGGGACGAGCTGTACCGGTTCGTCCGGGCCCGGGTGGAGGCGGGGGAGCGGGCCTTCATCATCTTTCCCGCCATCGACTCGGAAACTCAGGCCCAGGCCCTGGTGGAGCAGGTTCGCGTCCTGGCTCGGGGCCCCCTGGCGGGCATCCCCATCGGGGTGGTCCACGGCCGGCTGCCCGAGGAGGAGCGGTGGTCCACCCTGGAAGCCTTCCGCTCCGGCGAGGTGCCCGTCTTGGCCGCGACGACAGTGGTGGAGGTGGGGGTGGATGTGCCCGAGGCCTCGGTGATGGTGGTGGAGGGCGCGGATCGATTCGGCCTGGCCCAGCTCCACCAGCTCCGGGGCCGGGTGGCCCGCAGCCGGAGCCCGGCCTTCTGCTTCCTGGTCGCCACCCCCCGCACGCCCCAGGCCCGGGGCCGGCTCAATGCCATGCGGACCCTGGATGACGGCTTCGCCATCGCCGAGGCCGATCTGCGGCTGCGGGGGCCGGGGGAGCTCCTGGGCGAGGCCCAGTGGGGGGCGCCCGAGTGGCGGCTCGCCTCCCTTCCCGAGGACGAAGGGCTCCTCCGGGAGGCCCGGCAGGCCCTGGAAAGCTACATTGAACAGGTGGGCTGGGAGACGGTGGAAGGGGGGCCCATCGGCCGGGAGGCGGCGGCCCGGGCCGAGGGGGAGGAGGGGTGGGGATGCGGGTGATCGGAGGCACCGCCCGGGGCCGGCGCCTGGAGGCGGTCCCCGGCCGGGCGACCCGGCCCACGTCCGACCGGGTCCGGGAAACCCTGTTCAACATCCTGGGCCCCCGGGTGGTGGAGGCCCGGGTGCTGGACCTCTTCGCGGGGACGGGGGCGCTGGCCATTGAGGCCTTGAGCCGGGGCGCGGCCCATGCGGTGCTGGTGGAGGCGGCCCGACGGGCGGCGGAGGTGGCCCGCCGGAACCTGGAGCGGTGCGGCTTCCAAGACCGGGCGGAACTTCTCATCCAGCGGGACCGGCAGGCCCTGCCGTGGCTGGCCCGGCGGGGCGACCGGTTCGACCTGGTTTTCCTGGACCCGCCCTACCAGCGGGGCCTGGGCCAGGCTGCCTTGGAGACCCTGGCCCGGCTGGGGCTGGTGCCCCCAGGGGGCCTGGTGGTTTGGGAACGGGCCCGGGGAGAGGAAGAGCCCCAACCGATACCGAATCTGTCGCTGCACCGGCGGCACCCAATCGGATCCAGCGAGCTTTGCTTTTTTCTTGGGGAGGAGGGGTAGCCGTGAAGATTGCGGTCTATCCCGGCAGCTTTGACCCGGTGACCTACGGCCACTTGGACATCATCCAGCGGGCCGCCGACCTCTTCGACCGCCTCTACGTGGCAGTCCTGAGGAATCCCAACAAGAAGGCCCTCTTCTCGGTGGAGGAGCGGGTGGAGATGCTCCGCCTGGTGACCAGCCACCTGGAGAATGTGGAGTGTGAGAGCTTCGACGGCCTGGTGGTCCGCTACGCCCAGGGCCGGCAGGCCAGCGTGATCGTCCGGGGCCTGCGGGCTGTGGCCGACTTCGAAGCGGAGTTCAAGATGGCCTCCATGAACCGGTCCCTGGCGCCGGAGGTGGAGACCATCTTCATGATGACCAGTGCGCCCTACAGCTTCGTCAGCTCCAGCATCATCAAGGAAGTGGCCAGCTTCGGCGGGTCCGTGGGCAAGTGGGTGCCGAGGGAAGTGGAGCGGCGGCTCATCCGCCGCCTGCGGGGGGGAGGTGAAGGCGAGGGATGACCCAGATGAACCTGATCAACCTCCTGGGCCAGCTGGAGGAGCTGATCCAGCGGGCTCCTGAGGTGCCCTTGACGGGGCGGGCCATCATCGATGGGGACCTGGCCCTGGAACTGATTGAGAAGATCCGGAACGCCATCCCCGAGGAGATCCGCCGGGCGGAGCAGCTGCAGGGCGAGCGGGAGGCCTTTCTCCGGGAGGCCCAGGCGGAAGCGGACGAGACCATCCAGCGGGCGGAGGCGTACGCGGCCAAGCTGGTCTCCGATTCCCACGTGGTCCAGCGGGCCAAGCAGGAGGCGGAACGGATCGTCGACGACGCGCGCCGGCAGTGCGAGGAGCTGAAGCGGGAGGCGGACCGGTACGCCCTGGACGTGCTCACCGATCTTGAGGGCCGCCTCACCAACCTCTTGGAGGTGATCCGCAACGGCCGGGCGGAGCTGAGCAAGGGCCAGACCAACGGCGCCATGGAGTGAGGCGAGGCTAGCGCCGCCGGCGTCCCCGGCGGGCGCCGGCCCGGAGAAGCTGCCAGAGGAGGCTGGTGGCCAGCAGGGTGAGGGTGACGCCCATGACCCGGAGGCTCGCGCCCCATAGCCGCCCCAGAAAGCCGGGGGTGAGGGGGGCCGGCAGGGGGAGGGCCGCCTCCAGAAAGAGGTTACCCGCCACCCGGAAGGCGAGCAGGGTGAGGAGCCCAGCCAGGATCCCGTGCAGGAACCGGGCCAGGATGTAGGGACCGAGGCGGCAGCCCGTCCCCTGGAGCATGGCGGCCACCTGGGCGTGGACGGCCAGCCCGCTCCAGGCGATGACCGCGCTGGTGATGACCACCCGGTCTTGCAAGGAGGCGGCCGCTTGGGCTGCGGCCCGGCTCCCCAGGTCCAGCTCGAAAAGGCCGGCCGCGAGGGCGTGGGCCAGGCTCGGGTCCAGCCCCACCAGGCTCAGGAGGGGGCCCAAGAGGTGCTGGGCCGCCCAGGGGACCAGGCCCGTGATGGCGGCCACCCGCAAGAGCACCGAGAAGAGCATGATGGTCCCGCCGATGAAGAGCATCTGGATCATCGAGTCCCGGACCACGTCCCCCAGAAGATGGCCGAACGGCCGGCCGTCCCGGGCCCGGGCCTGGTAGAGGGCTTCCAGCGCCCGGTCGAGGAGGGCACCCGGCGGCGGGGCGGGTGGCGGCGGCTCCCGGTGGCCGTGGAACCGCATGAGGAGCCCGACCAACACCACGGAGGCGTAGTGCGCGAAGCTGAGGACGGCCCCGAGGGAAGCCTGGCCGAACATGCCCACCGCCACCGCGCCCGACATGAAGAGGGGATCCGCGGTGTTGGCAAAGGCGACCAACCGTTCGGCCTCCACCCGGCTGCAGAGCCGGTGCCGGCGCAAGTCCCCCGTCACCTTGGCCCCCAGAGGGTACCCTGAGACCAACCCCATAGCCACCGCAAAGGCGGCGGTGCCGGGGAGGCGGAAGAGGGGGCGCATCAAGGGCTCCAGGCAGACCCCCAGGAAGTGGACCGCCCCCAACCCCATCAGCACCTGGGCCATGACGAAGAAAGGGAGGAGCGACGGGAGGACCACCTCGAACCAGAGACGGAGGCCGTCGAGGGAGGCTTCGAAGGCGCTCCGGGGGAAGAGGACCACCATGGCGGTAAAGAGCACCGCACCCGCCGCAGTGGCGTAAGCCACCCGGCGGGAGGGAAGGGTGTGGGATGGGGAGGTCACTGGACGGGCCCGCCTCCTCTCCGTCCGCTCGTGGGCGGTCGCCGCGTCCCCTTTCTTATGCGCCCCGGGCGGGCGCCAGACCGGGGCGGGGTGTTCAGGAGTTTCCCTTGACGGTGTCGAAGGGAACCCAGTATAATGCGGAGGTGATCGCCCATGGAGCTGCAGGTCGGCCGGCTGTTGAGGGAGCGGGGCCGGGCAGAGGTCTTCGTCACCGATGAGCCCTGCCCGCCAGATCTGACCGAGGTTGGCGTGGAGGCCTGCCGCGGGCCGGTCCACATTGAGGGTCGGGCGACCAGCACCGGGGATGGCGTCCTGGTGGAGGGGCGGATCACCGTTCCCGTCACCCTGCTCTGCAGCCGCTGCCTCAGCCCCTACCCGGCCGAGGTGGAGGCCCACTTTCAAGAGAAGTTCGTCCCCCGGACGCGCCGCCGCCACCGGGACGAGGAAGAGGGCGGGGTGCCCGAAGGGGTGGAGGCGGTCGCCGATGAGGACGACCAGGTAGAGTTTTTTGAGAACAACCGGATCGATCTGGGCCCCCTCATCCGGGAGCAGCTCATGATGGCGGTCCCCATGAAGGGTCTCTGCCGGGAGGAGTGCCGGGGACTCTGCCCCATCTGCGGCCAAGACCTGAATCAGGGCACCTGCCAATGCCAGGTGGAGGAGACAGACCCCCGTCTGGCCGTCCTGCGGGATCTTCTAGAGGGGATGGAGGCATCCCGGCCGGCGGGGGAGGAGTGAGGAGGAAACGTTATGGCCAATCCAAAGCGCCGTCATTCCAAGGCCCGGACCCGGACTCGCCGCACCGCCTGGGCGATGCGGGCCATCGTGGAGCCCGAGTTGGTGGAGTGTCCCCGGTGCCACGAGCTGAAGCCGACCCACCGGGTCTGCCCCAACTGCGGGTGGTACAAGGGGCGCCAGGTGATCGCCGTCGGCGAGGAGGAGGCGTAATAAGGGACGCCCGGGGTCAAGAGCCCCGGCGGTTCCGTTTCCTGGCCAGCCGCCGCGAGGCGGCTTCCCTTAGGCCGGGGATTAGCACCTGGTGCTAAGGCCGGAGAGGAGCGAGGCGTGACGCGGGAGGAACGGCGCCATCAGCTGGCCCGTCTGATCCAAGAGGAACCCTTCATCTCCGACCGGGAGCTGGCCCAACGGTTCGGGGTGAGTGTCCAGACCATCCGCCTGGACCGGGCGAGCCTGGGCATCCCCCAACTCCGGGAGCGGACCCGGAAGCTCGCCCGGATGGCCTACAGCCAGCTCCGCTCGGTGGGGGCCGATGAGGTGGTGGGGGAGCTGTTGGAGATGGAGTTGGGGCGCCGGGCCCTCTCGGTGATGGAGACCACGGAGCGGATGGCCTTGAGCGGTTCAGGGGTGGTGCGGGGCCATCACCTCTTCGCCCAGGCCAACTCCCTGGCCGTGTCGGTCATCGACGCCTCCCAGGCCTTGACGGGCCGGGCCCGGCTCCGGTTCGTCAAGCCCGTGCGGGTGGGGGAGCGGGTGGTGGCGGTGGCCACCGTGGTCCGCCAGCGCCAGGGGCGGTTCTGGGTGGATGTGGAGAGCCGGGTGCAGGGGGAGCCCGTCTTCCAGGGCCGGTTCTTGGTGGTGGTGCCCGGCCCCTGAGGGTGGGCCGGGGCTGGCTGCGGGGAGGTGAGGGGATGCGGCGGGTAGCCGTCGATGTGATGAGCGGGGACCGGGGGGTCCCAGAGTTGGTGGCCGGTTGTGTGGAGGCGGCCCGCCGGGGCTGGGCCGAGGTGGTGCTGGTCGGCCGGCCCGAGGCCATCGAGCCCTGCCTCGATGGGGAGGCCCGCCGGCTGCCCATCGCCATCGAGCCGGCTTCCGATGTGATCGGCATGGAGGAGGCGCCCGTCGCCGCGGTCCGGGCCAAGCGGGAGGCGAGCGTGGTCGTCGCCTGCCGGCTGGTGCGGGACGGCCAGGTGGATGCGGCCGTCAGCCCGGGGAACACGGGGGCCACCCTGGCCGCCGCCTTGCTGGTGGTGGGGCGGCTGCCGGGGGTGGAGCGGCCGGCCTTGCCGGCCCTCTTGCCCACGGGTGCGCGGCCGTCGCTCCTGTTGGACGTGGGGGCCAACGTGGATGTGCGCCCCACCCACTTGGTGGATTTTGGCCGGATGGGAAGCCTCTACATGGAGCGGGTCGTCGGGGTCCAGCGGCCCACCGTGGGCCTGCTCAACATCGGCGAGGAGGAGACCAAGGGGAACCGTCAGGTGCAGGAGGCCTTCCCCCTCTTCCGGGAGGCGGAGGATCTCCACTTTGTCGGCATGGTGGAGCCGGGCCAGCTCCTCCGGGGTGAGGTGGACGTGGCGGTGGCCGACGGCTTCCTCGGCAACGTGACCCTCAAGGTGCTGGAGGGGATGGCCGAGGTTCTCTTCGGCAGGCTGAAGGCGGAGCTCCGCCTGGGCCTGCGCACCCAGCTGGGCGCGGCCCTGGTCGCCCCCCGGCTGAAGGCCCTGGCCCGGAGCCTGGACTATGCCGAGTACGGCGGCGTCCCCCTATTGGGCGCCCGGGGTCCGGTCCTGGTGGCCCATGGCCGGTCCAACGCCCGGGCGATCGCCAGTGCGGTCCGGTCGGCCGCGACCATTGCCGAAAGCGGGCTCTGGCAAGCCCTGAGCGAGCGGTTCGGCACGAGGAAGGACGGGTGACAGATGCCAGCGGGCATTGTCGGGATCGGCTCCGCCGTTCCCGGCCGGATCCTGACCAACCGCGACCTGGAGCAGATGGTGGAGACCAGTGATGAGTGGATCCGGACCCGGACGGGGATCCGGGAGCGGCGGGTGGTCTCCCCGGGGGAGACGGCGACGGAGCTGGGCCTGCGGGCCGCGCAGCGGGCCCTGGAGGTGGCCGGCCTGGAGCCCGAGGCGGTGGATCTCATCATCGCTGCCACCTCCACCCCCGACACGGTCTTCCCGGCGACGGCCGTCCGGATCCAGAAGGAGCTGGGGGCCCGCCGGGCTGCCGGGTATGACCTCTCCGCCGCCTGCTCGGGCTTCGTCTACGCCCTTCACCAGGCCCGCTACCTGGTGGAGGCAGGAGCCGCCCGGCACGTGCTGGTGGTGGGGGTGGATCTTCTCAGCCGGATCACCGACTGGACCGATCGGAGCACCTGTGTCCTCTTTGGTGACGGGGCGGGCGCGGTGGTGGTCGCCCCCGTGGCCGAGGGGCAGGGCATCCTGGCCAGCCGGCTGGGCGCCGATGGGGAGGGCGGCCCCCACCTCTACCTGGACGCGCCCCACGCTCGCCACACCGTGGGGGGACGCCCGGAGGAGCCCCTCCCCTTCATCCGGATGAACGGCCAGGAGATCTTCAAGTTCGCCGTCCGGCTGGTGGTGGAGGAGACCCAGGCGGTCCTGGACGGGCTGGGCCTGAGCGTGGCCGATCTGGATCTCTTGGTGCCCCACCAGGCCAACATCCGCATCATTGAAGCGGCCCGGGAGCGGCTGGGCTTGGCGCCGGAGCAGGTCTTCACCAACCTGGAGCGGTACGGCAACACCTCCACCGCCTCCATTCCCCTCGCCTTGGATGAGGCCTGGCGGGCGGGCCGGTTGAAGCCGGGGGATCTGGTGGTCATGGTGGGCTTCGGCGGCGGGCTGACCTGGGGGACCGTCGCGGTGCGGTGGAGTTTGGAGGGACGGCCATGAGCCTGGTCTTGCTCTTCCCCGGTCAGGGGTCCCAGCGGGTTGGGATGGGCCAGGCCTGGGTCCAGGCGGAGCCAGCCAGCCGGGCGATTCTAGAGGAGGCCGACCGGATCCTGGGGGAGCCCCTCAGCCAAGTGATCGCCCAGGGGCCCGAGGAGGTCCTGCAGCGGACCTACTACACCCAGCCGGCCCTCTTCACCGTAGAAGTGGCCATCTGGCGCGGCCTCCAAGCCCGGGGCGTGGTGCCGGCCGCGGCGGCGGGGCACAGCGTGGGCGAGTACGCGGCCTTGGTGGCCGCGGGGGCTTTGGACTTCGCCGAGGGGTTGCGGCTGGTCCGCTTGCGGGCGGAGCTGATGGAGCAGGCCCGGGCGGGGCGTCCCGAGGGGCCGGGCGGCATGCTGGCGGTACTGGGGCTCGAGGATGAGCAGGTGGAGGCCCTCTGCCGCCAGGTGACGGCGGGGGTGGTGGAGCCGGCCACCTACAACGGGCCTGGCCAGGTGGTGGTGGCGGGGGAGCCAGGGGCGTTGGAGGCTTTCGCCGAGCTGGCCCGGGCGGCGGGCGCCCGCCGGCTGGTGCCCCTCAAGGTGAGCGGGCCGTTCCACTCCAGTCTCTTGGCCGAGGCGGCCGAGCGCTTGGGTGAGGCCCTGGCTTCCATCCCTGTGGCCGATCCCCAGATCCCGGTGGTGGCCAACGTGTGGGCCCGGCCCTACGCCAACGCCCAGGAGGTGCGGGAGGGGCTGGCCCGGCAGGTGGCCGCCCCCGTCCGGTGGACCGAGTCGGTCCGCTGGCTGGGCGCCCAAGGGTACGGGCGTTTTGTGGAGGCGGGGCCGGGCAATGTGCTGGCGGGGCTCGTCCGGCGCATCCTGCCTGAGGCCCAGGTCATCCTGGCAGGAGAACCTCCGGAGACCGAAGAATTGATTGGCTCGCACAAGCGGGGTGAGGCGGGATGAGGCTGGCCGGCAAGGCCGCGTTGGTCACCGGCGGCACCCGCGGGCTGGGGTGGGCGATCGCCCAGAGGCTGGCCCAAGAGGGGGCCTCCGTGGTCATCTGCGGCCGGCGGGAGGAGGACGCGCTCCGGGCGGCGCAGGAGCTGGCCGCCTTCGGCCGGGTGGAGGGGATCGGCTGCGATGTGGGCGATCCCGAGCAGGCCGAGGCCGCGGTCCAGGCGTGCGTCGAGCGGTTCGGCGCCCTCCACATTCTGGTGAACAACGCGGGCATCAACCGGGACCGCTTCCTGGCCCGGATGCGGGAAGAGGACTGGGCCGCGGTGCTCCAGACCAACCTGACGGGCGCCTACTTCATGGCCCGCGCGGCGGTGAAGCCCATGCTCAAGGCCAAGTGGGGGCGGATCGTCCAGATCAGCTCCGTGGTGGCCCTGGTGGGAACCGCTGGCCAGGCCAACTACGCCGCGGCCAAGGCGGGCCTCATCGGCTTCACCCGGAGCCTGGCCCGGGAGCTGGCCAGCCGGGGGATCACGGTGAATGCGGTCGCTCCCGGGTACATAGACTCCGAGATGACTCGGGCCATCCCCGAGAAAGAGCGTCTCGCCCTTCAGAGCCAAATCCCCCTGGGTCGTGTGGGGCAGCCGGAGGAGGTCGCCGCCGCGGTGGCCTTCCTGGTCTCGGACGAAGCCGCGTACATCACAGGCCACACCTTGACGGTGGACGGCGGCCTGTCCATGTACTAAAGTGGCTTTCCCACCAGGGCGCGCACGACCGGGCCCTGGGAAGAAGGGTATCGGGACCGCCTGATGGTCGGGCGGCAGTTGAAGGAGGGTACGTCGATGGAGACCGAGATCTTCGAGAAGGTCAGGCAGATCATCGTCGATCAGCTGGGCAAGGAGGCCGATGAGATCAAGCCCGAGTCCCACTTCGTCCAGGACCTGGGGGCTGACTCGTTGGACATCGTCGAGCTGGTGATGGCCTTCGAAGAGGAGTTTGATCTGGAGATCCCCGACGAGGCCGCGGAGAAGATCGCGACCGTGGCCGACGCGGTCAACTACATCAAGGAGCAGAAGGGCTGACGGGACCGGTCGGGCGGCAAGGCCGTTGGGCCGCGGGTGTGTAAGAAGGGGGAGCTCTTGGGCCTATGGGCGAGCGAACAGCAGGGCCCCGTCGGCGGGTGGTGGTGACGGGGCTGGGGGCGGTCTCTCCTCTCGGGATCGGCGTGGAGGCTTCATGGGAAGGCCTGGTGGCCGGGAGATCCGGTGTGGGGCCCGTGAGCCGGTTCGATGCTTCGGACCTGCCCGTCCGCATTGCCGGGGAGGTTCACGGCTTCGACCCGTTGCATTATGTGGATCGGAAGCGGGCCCGCCACCTGGACCGGTTCGCCCAGTTCGCCATCGCGGCCGCGCAAGAAGCCCGGGCCTCCAGCGGCATCGTGGTGGAGGACGAGCCCGAACGGGTGGGCGTGGTCATCGGTTCGGGCATCGGCGGCATGGAGACCTTCGAAACCCAGCACCGGACCATGCTGGAACGGGGGCCGGGCCGGGTGAACCCCTTCTTTGTGCCCATGATGATCGCCAACATGGCGGCCGGGGAGGTTTCCATTGAGCTGGGGGCCCGGGGGTACATCGGGGCGCCCGTCACCGCCTGCGCCACCGGCGCCAACGCGATCGGTGAGGCCTACCAGGCCATCGCCCGGGGGGATGCGGACGTCATCTTCGCCGGGGGGACCGAGGCGAGCATCACGCCCATGGCCCTTGCCGGCTTCGCCGCGGCCCGGGCCCTCTCCACCCGGAACGACGAGCCCCAACGGGCGAGCCGCCCCTTCGACCGGGACCGGGACGGTTTCGTCATGGCCGAGGGGAGCGCGGTCTTGGTCCTGGAGGAGTTGGAGCACGCCCGCCGGCGGGGGGCCTCCATCCTGGCCGAGGTCTGCGGCTACGCCAGTGTGGCCGACGCCTACCACGTCACCGCGCCGGACCCCGAGGCCCGGGGGGCCACCCGGGCGTTGCAGCTCGTCCTCCAGCAGGCCCAGTGCCGGCCTGACCAGGTGGACTACATCAACGCCCACGGCACCTCCACCATCTACAACGACCGGAGCGAGACCCTGGCCATCAAACAGGCCTTGGGGGAGGCCGCCTACCAGGTGGCCGTCAGCTCCACCAAGTCCATGACCGGCCACATGCTGGGGGCGGCGGGCGCCTTCGAGGCGATGGTGGCCGTCATGAGCCTGGTGAAGGGCGTCATCCCGCCCACCATCAACTTGGACAACCCTGATCCTGAGTGCGACCTGGACTACGTGCCCGGCACCGCTCGGGAACAGCCGGTCCAGGTCTCCATCTCCAACTCCTTTGGTTTCGGGGGTCATAACGTTGTCCTCCTCTTCCGGCGAGACACCCTCTGAGAGACGCCGGCGACGTCCAAAGAAAAGCCGACCGCCCCGGGAAGGGGCGCCCCGGGTGGAAGGGACGGGGATCTCGCCCGGGCGAGCGCGGCAGCTGGCCGCCCTCGCCCGGGTGGTTGACCCGCCTTTGACGCGGCTGGACCTCTTGGACGAGGCGATGACCCACCGCTCCTACCCCCAGTCACCCCACCGGCCCCGCCGGGAGAACGAACGGCTGGAGTTTCTGGGGGACGCGGTCCTGGGGCTGGCCATCGCTGACCGTCTCTTCCGCCAGTTCCCCGACCTGCCCGTGGGCCGGCTGGCTCAGATGCGGATCGACCTGGTCCGGGCCCCAGTGTTGGCCGCCAAGGGGAGGAGCCTCTCCCTGGGCCGCTACCTCCGGTTGGGCCACGGGGAGGCGGCCAGCGGCGGGCGGCAGAAGGACTCCCTCATTGGGGACGCCTTGGAGGCCTTGATCGGCGCCATCTACCTGGAGCAGGGGTATGAAGCGGCGGCCCGGTGGATCGAGACCCTCTTCGAAGAGGAGATCGCCCGACTGCCCGGGACGGTCCGGAGCTTTGACGCCAAGAGCCGGCTCCAAGAACGGACCCAGGAACGGGGTGGCCAGCGGCCGGAGTACCGGCTGGTGGAGGCGGTGGGCCCCGACCACGACCGCCGCTTCACCGTCGAGGTCTGGTTGGGCGACCGGGCCTTGGGCCGGGGCGTGGGCCGGAGCAAGAAGGCGGCCGAGCAGGAGGCGGCCCGGCAGGCCCTGTCGGTGCTGGAGCAGGCCGAGGAGGAAGACGGCGGCCAGCCCGACGCGGTGCAGGCCCCCTCCAACTCCTGACGGTCTCCACGGCGGCCCGTCTCTCCAGGGTGCTCCTCCTAGAACAGGCGCACCAGGCGGCTGATCCGGCCCAGGATGACGGGACGGGAGGGGTACGCCTCGAAGGGCCGGGGCCGGCTGGGATGAGTGAGCCAGGTGGGGTTCTGGCCGAAGATCCGGCGGATGGCCGGGCCGGAACCCTTCAGGAGGACCAGCACCAGGTCACCGTCCCGGGGCTCGCTGGCGGGGTCGATGACCAGCTGGTCCTGGGGCTCGATGACGGGGGCGTACTCGCTCCCCTCCACCTCCACCGCGAACGCCTCCGGGGCGGGCGGGGTTTCCACCACCAGCCGGCGGGAGCTGGGCGGCGGCTGGTCCCGATCGAAGGGAAGCTGGCTCATCCGGTAAAGGGGCAGCTCGTAACCCCCAGCCTGAGAGCGGATTCCCGCGGATCCACCCCACTCGCCACGCAGGACTGCGTCCCGGAACTGGCGAATCCCTCGGAAGTCAGCCTTGTTCAGCCAATAGTAGACGGATCGCTCTTGACTGTACCCCAAGGCGTCGGCCAGCTCCCGGACCGTGATGGCCGGGCGCTCGCGGACGAGCTGGGACATCCGTTGCAAGACGTCGTGGGCTTCCATGGCACCGTCCTCGGATGGTCTCGGGCTGGCCCGCCGCTGGATGGCAGGAAAGGGCTCCCAGATGGCCAACCGGAGTATAGGAGTTCGGTACAGGCTTGAACGCAGACCTTTACATAGAGTGTGTCACCGGCCCGAGGGCCGGTGTTTTTGAGAATGGGCCCAGAAGCCGGTACGAGCGGCTGACAAAGCCTTTCCAAAAGCCAGACGAGCCCGCGGGCGACTACAGAAACCCTGTCAGGCTGCTGGGCGCCACGGCGAACCGATCGGCGGGGGAGGGGCCTGAAGGATGGAGCACCAAACCTGGCCAGGACCGGAGACGGCAGGGGACGAGCTGCGGATCGATCCCCGGGAGGTGGAGCGGGGGCTGCTGGAGCTGGCGTCGGTGGAGGCGGTCCGGGTGGTCGCCGGGGCGGAGCGGCCCATCGACGAGATCCACGTCCTGGCCGCCCCAGGACCCTCGCCCAAGCAGGTGGTCCGGGACGTGGAGGCCTTCCTCCTGACCCGGTTCGGCCTCCGCATCGACCGGCGGCTCATCAGCGTGGTGCAGCTGGGGGGCCAGGGTCGCAAGGGTCCGAAGCGGATCATCCTGGACCGGATCGTGGTGGAGCAGACCCGGCAGAACCTGGTGGTCCGGGTCCGCCTCCTCCGGGGGGACCAGGCGGCCGAGGGTGAAGCCCAGGCGGCCGTTTCCCCGGAGAGCCGGGGGGCGCTGGCCGCCGAGGCCACCTTGCGGGCGCTGGAGGGCCTCTGGCAGGAGCGCCTCCGCTTCGGGGTGGAGGCGATCCGGCGGGTGTTGGTCGCCCACCGGTGGGTGATGGTGGTCCGGGTGGGCGCCATTAGGGAGGGCGGTGAGGGCTTCACCACCGTGGGTGTGGCCGTCATCCGCCGCTCCGATGAGGAGGCGGCGGCCCGAGCGGTGCTCAACGCCACCCAGCGCCGCCTCGAGCAGATACCACAAGGGACGGCTAATAACTGAACCGGGAGGATTTTGCCTCGAGGGCGGGAATAGGATTAGGCACATCCAGCCACACAGTGCAGGGGTCGCACCAGGCGCCCATGCAGCGTCTCAGGAGGAGGCGTACTCGGCGTGGAGGTCCTGAAGGTATCCGCAACGTCGAAGCCCAAGGCTGTCGCCGGTGCTCTGGCTGCCGTGCTGCGGGAGCACGGGTCCGCGGAGGTGCAAGCCGTCGGCGCCGGCGCCGTCAATCAGGCGATCAAGGCGATCGCCATCAGCCGAGGCTTCGTGGCCCCCAACGGCATTGACCTGATCTGTATTCCGGCGTTCGCTGAGATCGAGATTGACGGTGAGGAGCGGACTGCCATCCGGTTTATCGTTGAGCCCCGGTGAGCTCCGCTCGACGGGGCGAGTTCTTTTCGGGACAATTTCCAGAATTGTGTGCCTTTATCTCGGTCCCGGAGGACCGGGGCCTTCTGGTCGCGTCTTGCCGCGTGGAGGGGAGAAGAGCTCTCGCATCGAGGAGGGTCCCTGTGGTCAGTCCCAACCAGAAACGAGATCTGGAGCTGTTGCAGCGGATCGGGCAGAAGGATCGGGAGGCGGAAGAGGAGCTGATCCGCAAGTACACCCCCATGATCCGCCACATCGTCCGCCGCCACTACGCCCGGGCCATGGATTTTGACGACCTGTGCCAGGAAGGCTTCATCGGCCTGATCCAAGCCATCGCCCAGTACGACCCGGTCCGGTACGATGTGGCCTTCAGCTCCTTTGCCTACCTCTGTATTATCCGGAAGGTCTACAACGCCATCAAAAGCGCCAACGGGACCCGCCACCGGGCTCTCAACACGGCCGTCTCCCTCCAGCACCCGGTCCAAGGCCAGGCCGAGCGGACCGTCCAGGAGACCATTCCCGCGGAGGACCCGGACCCGGTGGACCTGGTGGCCGAGCGGATGGCGGTGGGCCGGCTCCAGCAGGTCCTCCAGCACCACCTGTCGGTCTTGGAGTACACCGTCGCCGCCTACCTGGCGGCGGGGTACACCGCGCAAGAGATCGTCCGGGCGGTGGGCGTCAACGCCAAAGCGGTGGACAACGCCCGCACCCGGGTCCGGGCCAAGCTCTCCCGCCTGCTCGCCCAGTATGGCACCCTGCTCAATCCCACCCTCCCCCTGACCACCCGTCGGCGGACAGACCTCTACGTCCAGCTGCCCCGGCGTCACCGGGCCGGGTAGGGCCCGGGGGCAGGGGTCCTCAGGTGCAGGCCGCGACCTCCTTGTGCTAGAATAGGCGCTGGCACTTTGGGAGGAGTTGGGCCCGTGCACCTGGAGTCCCTCAGCCTGCGCGGCTTTAAATCCTTTGAACGGCGGGTCACGCTCCGTTTCGACCGGCGGATCACCGCGGTGGTCGGGCCGAACGGCAGCGGCAAGAGCAACATCGCCGACGCGGTACGCTGGGTCTTGGGCGAGCAGAGCATGCAGGCGCTCCGCTCCAAGAGCCTGGTCGATCTGATCTTCGCCGGCACCGACCGGCGCGCCCCTGTCAACGTCGCGGAAGTGGTCCTGACGGTCAACAATGAGGATGGCAGCCTGCCCGTCCCCTACGCCCAGGTCTCGGTGATGCGCCGGATCTCCCGCTCGGGTGAGAGCGAGTTCTTCATCAACGGCATCCCCTGCCGGCTGCGGGAGATCCAGCAGCTCTTCCTGGACACGGGGGTGGGGCGGAAGAGCATTGCCTTGGTGGGCCAGGGCGAGATCGACGCGCTCTTGACAGCCACGCCCGAACAGCGCCGGGGTTGGGTGGAGGACCTGGCGGGCATCGCCCGTTACCAGCTGCAAAAGGAGCAGGCTCTGGCCAAGGCGGAGAGCACCCGGCTGGAGCTGGCCCGGCTGCAGGATCTCATCATCGAGGTCCGCTCCCAGCGGGACCGCCTCCAGGCGGAGGCGATGCGGGCCCGCCGCCACCGGGAGCTGGTGGCCAAGCTCCGCCTGGCCGAGTGGCACCTCTACCTGGCGGCTCGCCAGGCGGCGGAGGCCCGGGTCGCCGCGGCCCAGGCTCGGCTCGATGGGGCCCAGGCTCGCCTGCAGGAGGCCTTGGAGCGCCACCGAGCCCAGGCGGCCCAGGTGGAGACCCTGCGGGAGCAGGTCGCCTCCCTGGAAGGGGCCCTGGCGGAGGTGGCGGGCCGGGAGCGGCAACTGGAGGAGGCCCTGAGCCGCCTGGAACGGGATGAGAGCGTCCTGGCCGTGGAGCGGCGCCAGGCGGCGCAGGGCCTGCGGGCCCAGCGGAAGGAGCGGGCCCGCCTCCGGTCCCAGGCTGCGGGCCGGGTGGAGCGCTGGCGGGCGGCGCGGCGGGCCAGGAGCGAAGCGGCCCGGGAGCTGGCCGCGGCCCAGACAGCCCCCCAGGGGGC
>PIUA01000030.1 GCA_017577405.1 Bacillota bacterium | reverse complement strand
GCGTAGAAGACCTCCACCAGCCGCATCACCAGCTGGTCGATCCAGCCGCCATAGTAGCCGGCGAGGAGCCCAAGGACGCTACCCACCACCGCCGCGATGGAGACGACCACCACACCGATCAAAAGGGAGATCCGGGCCCCGTAGATGAGCCGGGAGAGGATGTCCCGGCCAAAGTTGTCCGTCCCCAAGAGGTGATCGGGCGAGCCGACGGGCAGGAAGGTGGCGGTGAGGTCCATCGCATAGGGGTCGTGGGGCGCCACCCAGGGGGCGAAGACGGCCGCCCCGATGAAGACCAGGAGGACCAGCAGGGCCATCAGGGCCGCGGGGTTGCGCACGAAGATCCGCACCGGGCGGCTGAGCCGGCGGCTCGGCCCCGCCTTGGCCCCTTTCACCTGGGTTGCCTCGATGGTTGCTTGCACGCCTTTCCCCCCCGACGGCACCCCTGGACCCCGCCACTACTCGTACCGGATCCGGGGATCGACCAGGGCATAGAGCAGGTCCGTCACCAACGTGACCACCATGAAGCTCAGGGCGAAGACCAGGACCGTCCCCTGGATGACGGGCAGGTCCCGCTGCCGGATGGCGGTGACGGCCAGGCTCCCCATCCCCGGCCAGGAGAAGATGGTCTCGACGATGACCGCCCCGCCGAGCAAGGTCCCAAACTGCATCCCCAGGGCGGTGAGGACGGGAAGCAGGGCGTTCCGCAGCGCGTGCTTGAAGAGCACCACCCACCCGGGCAACCCCTTGGCCCGGCAGGTGCGGATGAAGTCCTCCCCCAGCACATCCAGCACCGACGAGCGGGTGAGCCGGGTGAGGAGCGCGGCCAGGGCCACCCCCAGGGTGACCGAAGGCAGGATCAGGTGGCTCACAAAGTGCCACAGGCCCCGGTCCAGGTCCCCCATCCCCCGGATGGGAAGCCAGCGGAGGCGCATGCCAAAGGCGAGCAGCAGCACCAGCCCCAGCCAGAAATTGGGGAGGGACACGCCCAGTATGGCGCCGGTGGTGGCCGCGTGGTCCACGGGCGTGTTCCGGCGGGCGGCGGCCAGCACCCCCAGAGGCAGGCCGATCCCCACCGCCAGCAGGCTGGCCGAGCAGGCGAGGAGCAGGGTGTTGGGGAAGCGCTGTGCGATCTGGTCCGCCACCGGGCGGCCGTAGGTGATGGATCGCCCCAGATCACCCCGGAGGAGCCGCCCCATGTAGTCCACGTATTGCACGTACCAGGGCTGATCCAGCCCCAGCTCCTGGCGCAGCCGCTCCACGTTGGCTGGGTTGGCGCTCTCCGAGCCCAGCATCAGGCTGATGGCATCCCCCGGCGCGAGGCTCACCAGCGCGAAGACGATGAAGGTGATGCCAAAGAGGACCGGAACGGCAAGCAAGAGCCTCCTGGAGATGTACTGAACCACCGAGATCGCCACCTCACCTGATCGCTGCCGAGTCGCCCGGGGGACCTGGCCGGCCCCCGTTGGGCCGGCCAGGAGCGCCCCGCCCCGAGGGCGGGACGGTTACTCCTCGATCCAGACGTTGTTCTCCAGGGAGACCAGGTGGAGCCCACCCCAGGGGGGCACCCAGTCCTTCACCCGCCGGTTGACCGCCGAGAAGGCCAGCTCGAAGTAGAGGGGGATGACGGGCCGATCCTGCATGATCCGCCGCTGGGCCTCCTTCCAGAGCCGGTCCCGCTCGGCGTCGTCCAGGGTGCGGCTTGCCTCATCCAGCAGCCCGTCCACCTCGGGGTTGGCGTAGAAGTGGGTGTTGGTCATGCCGATGGATTGGCTGTGGAAGAGCGCGATGAGCCCCGTTGTGCCGGCGAAGCTGAAGTCGTAGAAGACCTCGCTGTTGCCGCTGATCAGATCGGCAGCCCAGACGGCCATATCCACCGGCACCACACTCGCCTGGATGCCCAGCTGGCGGAGCTGGGTGGCGAGGATGGTGAGCACCCGGGTCTGGGAGCCGGGCGGGGTCTTGATATCGACCCGCAGGGGCTTCCCATCCCGGTCCAGGAAGCCGTCACCGTCGGTGTCGGCGAAGCCCGCGGCCCGGAGCTGGGCCAGGGCGCCCTCGGGATCGTGGGGCCAGAGGTCTGCGAGGCTGGGATCGTACCCGAAGCCCACCCACGGCCCCACCTGGCCGTAGGCCCGCTCGCCGAACGCCTCACCCACCACCGCCTGGAAGGCCGCGTCAATGTCCAAGGCCTTGGCGATGGCGTCCCGGACCACCCACTCATCGAAGGGAGCCTTGGTCAGGTTGAAGCCCAGCCCCGCCCAGGAGCCGCCCCGCTGGTACAGCTCGATCTCGGGATTCTGGGCGAGCTGGTGGGCCGTGTCGATGTTGAGGAGGAAGGGGAGCACGTCCACCTCCCCCACCTCCAGGGCGATGGTCTGGACGGTGGGATCGGGGATGACGACGAACTCCACCCGCTCCAGGTGGGGCGTCAGCCAATAATCCTCGTTCCGCTCCAAGACGACCTCCTCATCGGGGATGAACCGGCGGAGCTTGAAAGGACCCGAACCGATGGGGTGTTGGGCGAAGCCGTCCTCCCCCAGCTGCTCAATGGCCTCCCGGGGCACGATGGCCACCCGGGCCAGGCGGTTGGGGTCCACGATCAGGAAGGGGTCGGGATGGGCCGTCTTGAGCTGGACGGTGTACCGGTCCAGGGCCTCCACCGACGCAATGGCTCCCAAGGTGAAAGCGGTGCTCACCTCTTGGAACCGCTGGATGGAGTAGACCACATCGTCGGCCGTCACCTCCCGCCCCTGGCCCTCGGGGAAGACGGGGTTCCCGTCCTGGAAGTAGACCCCCGGCCGGAGGTGGAAGATCCAGGTGGTGGGGTCCGGCGTCTCCCAGCGTTCGGCCAGGTGGGGCACCGGGCGGGAGTCCTCCCGGCTGTGGATGATCAGGGTGTCGAAGATCAGACTGAACACGTGGACCTCATCATTGGCCGCCGACTTGTAGGGGTCCAGCTGTCGGATGGTGGACGCGGCGATGCGCAAGGTGCCGCCCTGGGCCTGGGCCGGCAGGGCCGCCAGGAGCCCAGCGACCGCCAGCGCGACCAGCGCGGTCCCCAGGGCCCTCAGCCACTTGGGAAGGGAGCTCGGCTGCATCCAGAACCTTCCTTTCACCGGTGCGGTATGGTCCGCTTCTTTCGACACGCCCTGCCCCGATCCTTCCCGAAAGGCCCAGGTCTGGTACGAATGGGAAACGCTCTGGCTCGTTCAGAGTCATTCTCGGCACGAAACTTCCATCTTGTCGACGAACTTCGTCATCTCCGGAGGCGGTGGTTCGCCCCCGAGGGATGAGACCCCTTGAAGCGGCCTCTCGCCCCGGGGAAAGGATCGGGGGAGGGGGACGCCGAAGAGGCGCGCACGCTCAGGGAAGGCCCACGCCCGGCCAAGGGCCGGGCCGCCCGTTGACACCCCGGGTTGGCCGGACCGGCGGGCCGGAGCTTCGGGGTCACCGTTCGACCGCCGCCCAACAAGGAGGGTCTCAGGTGTCCGATCAACAGAGCCGTCCCACCCAGAACCCCAGCCTCCTCACCCCCTCCCCCACCCTGGCGGAGGGCCCACCCCCCTTGGCCACGGGGAATGAGTGGGTGGCCCTGCCCGCCATCGACGGGGCCACCGGCGGGGTGCGGACCATGGAGGTACTCTCCATGCGGGCCCTGGGCTCCTTGGGCGTGGCCGGATCGCCAGACCCTTGGGCCGCCCCCGGCCATTCGGGCGGGCCTGCGGCCGGTGGGGAGTCTCCCGGTAGCGCCTCGGAACCTCCCCCGCTTCTCCGGCCGTTCCTCCGGGTGGGGGACGAGGCGGTTGCCTTGGGCGAAGCTCCGGTCCAGGTCGCGTGGCTGGCCGACTGGGTCCCCCGCCTGGCGTGGGAGGCCGAAGGGCTCCGCCTGGAGGCAACCTACTGTGCGCCCATCGGGCACCGGGGGTGGGCCCTGCAGCTGGCGGTGACCAACGGGCGGCCTTCGGCGGTGGAGGTTGCCGTCGGAGTGGAGGGCCGCTGGGCGAGCTTGGTCTACAGCCTCTTCCGGAGCCGCCCCATGCCCGTCACCCGCACCTGCCAGCCCGATCCCTGGACGGGCAGCCTGGCCCTGGAGGCGGCCGCGGGCTGGCCCGTGCTGGGCTGGGCCATCGGCGCGGCCGAGGCGGCCCCCATCCTGGAAGTCCCGCCCTCCGCTGATTCCGTCCAGTTCACCCTGGGCCGCTCCCTCACCCTGGCCCCGGGCGCCACGGAGGCGGCCACCTTCTTCGTCGGGGTGGCGCCGGAGCTGGACGGGGCCCGGACCACGGTGGTGGATCTGCGCCGGCGGGGCTGGGACCGTCTCTTGGAGGAGACCCTTGCCTGGCTTGAGCGGCGTCGCCAGGTGCTGGGGGATGAGGCCCTGGAGGCGGTGGTTAACCGGAACCTGTTCTTCAGCCACTTCTTCGCCTGCGGCCGGACCATCGACACTGAGGCGTGGGTGGCCGTCACCTCCCGCAGCCCCCGCTACTACGTGAGCGCCGCCTACTGGGCCCGGGACACCCTCCTGTGGAGCCTCCCCGGCCTTCTCCTGGTGGAGCCGGCCACCGCCCGGGAGGTCCTCCGCTTCGCCTTCCGCTCGGGCTGGAAGCATCCTGGCATGCACGCTCAGTACATCACCGGCGCCGTCCTCTACCCGGGCTTCGAGCTGGACGAGCTGGCCGCCTACCCCGTCGCCCTGGGCCGGTACCTGGAGGCGACGGGCGATGGGACGCTCCTGGACGAGCCCGAGGTGCGGGCCGCCCTCCGGGCGTTCCCGGCGGTGCTGGAAGAGCTGGCTGGCCCCGGCCCCCTCTACCCCACCTTCCTGGACCCCTCCGACGACCCGCCCCCCCCCCCCCCCCCCCCCCACCCCCCCCCCCCCCCCTCCCGCGGGAGCCCGCGGGCGGGGGCGCACTGTGTATGCCTCGTCGTTCGTCGCCGCCCCGCCCCTGCGCCCG
>PIUA01000019.1 GCA_017577405.1 Bacillota bacterium | reverse complement strand
CGTACAGGAAGAAGACGCCCAGGGTGAAGAGGAAGGGCGCCAGGAACAGGTAGCTCCAGGCGGCTTCCCGGGCCCGGCGCGACAGGCGCATCTCCAGGCCTCCCTTCTCCAACGTTCTCAGCAGCGGCCCTCGAAGATGATCCGGTTGGCCTGGGCTTCGGCCGTCGCCTCATCGAAGTAGGGGTTGTCGGCCAGGGCGGCCCGGCTGGGGATGGCCAGGCCCCGCTCCAACACCCACTGCTGGGCCTCGGGGCTGGTCAGCTCCTCCAGCACCCGGAAGGCCTCCGCCTTCACCTTGGAGGCGGCGTTGATGGACCAGGAGACGGTGTAGATGATGTTCCCCCGCTGGCCCGTGTTGGGAGCTTTGGGCATGGGGACGGCGCCGTAGCGCAGGTTGGGCGCCTGGTCCGGTGCCTTCCACCCCCGTCGCCTCCACCACTCGCCGGAGCTTCTCGGTGAAGGTGTTCCAGTCATCGTTCTCGTCGGGATAGGGGACGCCCGCCTCGTCGAAGAGGTCCTTGTTGTAGATGACGGCCAGGGTGTTCATGTCCTTGGGGATGCCGTAGATCTGGCCGTCGATGGTGAAGCCCTCCAGCAGGTTGGGGATGATGTCGTCGGCGCTCAGCCGGTTGGAGGCGGTCAAGTACTGGTTGAGAGGCTCCACCTGGCCGGCCCGGAAGAGGGGTTCGGACCAGAAGATGTCCACGTAGAACAGATCGGGTGCCGTTCCCGCCGACAGGGCGTTGTAGAGATAGGTATCGAAGGAGTCGGCGACGGGTTCGTAGATGACCTGGATTCCCTCGGCCTCCACCGCCGGTCGGACGAACCGGGCGATCAGCTCCTCCACGATGGCCAGGTCCGTGCCGCCCCAGCCCGAGACCCGGACCGGGGTCTGGGCTGCCGCGGCCCCTGTCAGGGCGAGGCCCACCCAGGCAACCAGCGAGACGACCACCAGGCTGCGCTGCCACTTCCGCATGAAGCGCACCTCCCCGATGGGTTGGTCCTCATGGTTTAGGCGGCTGGCGGCCCGCAGGAGGCTCGACGCTCGAGCCACCAGGGCACCTGGATCCGGGCCGGGCTGGCCCCATGGTCCAGAGCCTCCAGGAGCGCGCGGGCCGCTGACCGCCCCAGCTCATACCGCTCCTGGTGAATGGTGGTCAACGGGGGATCGAGCTGCCCGGCCTGGTCGATGTCGTCGAAGCCGACGATGGACAGGTCCCGGGGGATGGCAAGCCCCGCTTCCTGGGCAGCCCGATACCCGCCGATGGCCATCAAATCTGAGGCGTAGAGGACGGCCGTGGGGCGCTGGGGCTGGCGGAGCAGCCCCCAGGTGGCCCGGTAGCCGCCCGGTTCGGTGAAGTCCGAGATGACCACCCACTCCTCCGGTACCGGCAGGCCCGCCTTGGCCGCGCCGGACCGGAAGCCCTCCAAGCGCTCTTGGCTCACGAAAGCCCGCATGTGCCCGTTGACGAAAGCCAGCCGGCGGTGGCCCAAGCCCGCCAGGTAGGCGACCGCCTCCTCCATGGCCCGGCGGTTGTCAATGGTGACCAGGGTGGCCCGGGGCGCGGGCAGGGGGACGTCGATGGAGACCAGCGGCAGCTCGCACTGGGCCAGTTCCTCCAGGGCGGGATCCCCCAGCTGGAGGCCCATGAAGACGGCCCCCTCCACCTGCCACTGGCGGCAGAGGTTCAAGTAGGAGACGGGGTGCTCAGGGGTGGCGGGGTTGCCAGGGGTGCTGAAGAGGAGGCAGTGGTAACCGCGGGTGGTGAGGGTGTCGAGCAGGCCGCTGATCACTTGGGCGGCAAAGGGATGGGAGAAGCCTTGGGTGTCCCGGTCCAGGAAGAAGAGGCCGACGGTGCCGCTCCGCTGGCGGACCAGCCCCCGGGCCAGGGAGTTGGGCTGGTAGTTGAGCGCCCGGGCCGCCTCCCAGACTCGGGCCCGGGTGGCCTCGGAGACGTCGGGCTTGTTGTTTAGGGCTTTGGAGACCGTGGCCGTCGAGACTCCGGCCAGGGCCGCGATGTCCTTGATGGTTGCCCGCCGCATCGGGTCGCCCTCCCCACACGGGCCAACGGGACGGGCGCCGAAAACGTTTAAGTCCTCTTTCGACGCCCAAGAGACCATTCCTCCCTTCCGTGGCGCGAACGCCCTGGCCGCCCGGCTAGGGACGGCCGGGCGCCCCCGGGAGGGGCCGGATCCCGTTACTGGGAGCGGGCCGCCCGCTGGCGGAGGAGGCGGCGGAGGATGGGGGTGGCTTGGTCCAGACCCTGGGCGCCGGCCAGCACCAGGATCTCCCCGGGCCGGACCGTGGCCAGGGCCGCCTCCACCGCCGGCTCCAGCTCCAGGTGGTACTCGGCCAACACCCCTGCGTGGGCCAGCTCTTCCCGGAAGGCCTGCCATTCCCCAGGCTGGACCGCGTCCTTGGGATGGACGGCCTCGGTGGAGGCGGTGACCACCACGTGGCGGATGGGAAGATCCCGGACCCAACGGGCGATGGCGCGTGCGTTGGCCCGGTTGATCGCCTCGCCCCGGCTGCCCCGCACCGCGGTAAGGAGGACCACCCCCTCCCGGGGGACGGCGGCCAGGGAGCGGAAGAGGGCCTCGAAGCTGGCCGGGTGCCCGGTGGTGTCGTCCAGCACCCGAAATCCCCCTTCGTAAACGGGCTCCATCCGGCGCCGGGCCGGCCGGACCCGGGCCAGCCCCTGGACCACCGTCTCAGGCGACATCCCTAGGGCCAGGGCGATGGCCGCGGCGGCCGCCGCGTTCTGGCGGTTCTGCTCCCCCCAGAGGGCCAGGGGCACGGAAAAGCGGGCCGGCGGCCGCTCGCCCTCCAGACTCGGGTACGGGCCGGTGGTGGTCAAGGTCAGGGGGCCGGGGCCGGCCCCGTCGTAGAGGAGGGTGGGGACGGGAGGCAGGCGCCGGCGGGGCCGGCCACCTTTCCCGACGGCCAGGACCGGCATCTGGCCGAGGCGCTCCCCCGCCCGGCCGACCAGGTGGGGGTCGTCGCCGTTGAAGACCAGGAGGCCCCCCGGCCGGAGCTGGTCCAGGAGGCGCAGCTTGACGGCGGCGTAGTGGTCGAAGGTGGGGTGGATCTCCGCGTGCTCCCCGGGCACCAGGTTGAGGACGCAGGCGACCGAGAAGGGGAGGCCCGCCACCCGGCTCTGCAGCTGGGCATGGGAGGTCACCTCCATCACCACCACCCGGACCCCGGCCTCGGCCATCTCAGCCAGGCTCCGGTGGAGGGTGAGGGCATCGGGGGTGGTGAGCAGAGAGGCCCGGGTCTCTCCACGGAATCGGATGCCGAGGGAACCGATGATTCCCGGCTCATAGGCGGGACCGGCCGCCTGGAGGATGGCGGCGACCATCTCGGCCACGCTCGTCTTCCCCAGGGTGCCGGTAATGCCGATCACCGTCAGACGCTGGGCCGGGTGATCATAGAAGCGGGCCGCGATCTGGGCCAGGGCCACCCGGGCGTCGGGCACTTGGACCACGGGAGCCTCCAGGGCGGGGAGACGCTCGGGGGCGTCGGTCACCACCAGCACCGCGCCCGCCGCAACGGCCTCGGCGGCATGGCGGTTGCCGTCGGTCCTGTGGCCCCGGATGGCCACGAAGAGCGCCCCCGGTTGAACCTGGCGGGAGTCGTGGGTTACACTGGAAACGACCAGGTCCGGCTCAGGAGGCCGGAACCGGTCGGGGGGCACGTGCCACGGGAGGCCGTCCAGAAGCTCCACCCAGTGTTTCACCGATCATCCCCCTCTGCGACCCTGCCGGCGGGTGGCGAGGGTGACGGGTTTCTAAGAGATTGGGTTTGGCCTACCGGTTATCCTCCCTCAAAGGTCGCCCTTCCCCCGGTGCGGTGGGAGGGCGTCAGCGACCATCTACCTCTGACGGGCTCAAGACGCTGGGGATCCGGTCCGATGGCTAGGAGTAGGAACCGGGTGCCTTTTTCCCCATCCTGATGCCGCCGTCCGGAGCGATCGGATCGGCCAGCGGCGTCGAGTCCTGCGAAGGAGCGTTTCTTCCCATGCGGGTCCTGGTCGTGGATGATACGGCGTTCATGCGGCTCACCTTGCGCCGAACCCTGGAGCGTTTTGGTCACGAAGTGGTCGGCGAGGCGGCGGACGGTGAAGAGGCGGTCCAGCTGTACCAGGAGCTCCGCCCCGACCTGGTTACCATGGACATCACCATGCCCAAGATGGACGGGATCACCGCCATCCGGGAGATCCGGAAGATCGATCCCCGGGCCAAGATCATCGTCTGCAGCGCCATGGGCCAGAAGCCCATGGTGATCGAAGCTCTGGAGGCGGGAGCCCAAGACTTTCTGGTGAAGCCCTTCGATGCGGAGCGGGTGCGGGAGGCCATCGAACGGTTGAACGGAGCAGTCTAAGCGCGGGCGGGTGAAGGCCTGTGGATGCGCTCCAACTGGATGCGCTGCGGGAGATGGCCACCATTGGGGCCGGGAATGCCGCCCGGGCCCTGTCCGAGCTTTACGGTGACCGGCGGGTGACGGTCCGGACGCCGGCGGTCCAGGTGGTCCCTCTGGCCCGGGTGGCCGAGGCCGTCGGCGGCGACCGGCCCGTCTCCGCGGTGGTAATGCCGGTGGCTGGAACGGGCGGCTGGATGGGCCTCGTCTTCTTCGACGACGGCTTGGAGCAGCTCTGCCGCCCTCTGGTCCCCGACAGCGAGGACGACCTGCTCCGGTCGGGCATGGTGGAGGTGGGGAACATCACCCTAACGGCTTACCTGGACGCTCTGGCCGCCTTCACCGACCGCCCGTTGCGCCCCGGCATCCCCGAGCTGGTGGAGGATTCGGCCGCCTCCTTGATGACCAGCCTGCTGGCCACCGCCCAGCGGGTGACGGACGTCATTCTCATGGCGGCCCAGTTTGAGTTGGACGGGAGCCACCTGGAGGGTCAGCTCCTCTTCCTGCCCGAGGAGGAGGACCTGCAGGCCTTGCTCCGCCGGCTGGGGATGGACCTTTGAAGCCCCTGGCCCTTCCTCAGCCGTCCCCCTCCGAGCCCGATCCGCCTGTGATCACCGTGGGGTTGGGCGAGCTGGCCGCGGCAGCGGCGCCCGCCCGCCTGGTCACCTACGGGTTGGGCTCCTGCGTTGGTCTCTGCCTCTACGACGCTGTCCAGCGGGTGGGCGGGTTGGCCCACATCTTCCTCCCCTCGGGTGAGAAGGAGCGGGAAGGCCAGCCGGCTCTCTATGCCAACACGGGCGTGGAACGGCTGGTCCAAGCGGTGGTCGCCCTGGGCGGGGAGAGGCGGCGGCTCCAGGCCAAGATGGTTGGCGGCGCCCGGCTCTTCGCCCACTCGGACACCCTCAATGTGGGCCTGCGGAACGTGGAAGCGGTCCAGGCCGAACTCCGGCGCCTGGAGATCCCCTTGGCCGGCCGAGAGGTGGGGGGCAGCCGGGGCCGGAGCCTCCTCTTCGATCTCAGCGACGGCCGGATCCAGATCACCTCAGGCGGGCGGGAGATCGGGTGGCTGTGAGACCTCGGCTGCCGCTGGTGGTCATCGGCGCCTCGTCGGGCGGCCCGGCCACCGTCGAACGCCTTTTCCGCCAGATCGAGCCGCCCGTGCCGTGGGCAGCCGTCCTCGTCCAGCACATGCCGGCCCCCTTCACCCGGACCCTGGCCGAGCGCCTCGACCGCACCTCCCTTTTGGCCGTCCGGGAGGCCCAGGCGGGTGATGCCCTGGAGGCCGGCCAGGTTCTGGTGGCCCCAGGGGGCAGCCACCTCCTCTTCGACCGGCGGGGCAGGGTCCGGCTGGCCCAAGACCCCCCGGTCAACTTTGTCCGGCCGGCGGTGGATGTGACCCTCCAGGCGGCCGCCGCCCTGTGGGGGTCACGCCTTGTTGCCGTCATCCTCACGGGCATGGGCCGAGACGGCACCGACGGCTGCTTGGCTGTGAAACGCCACGGGGGCCAGGTCTGGGTGCAAGACCCGGCCGAGGCCATCATGCCCTCCATGCCTGAACATGTGGTGGCCAGTGGCGCCGCCGATCGGGTCCTCCCCGTGGAAGGGCTGGCCCGGGCCCTGGGCGAGCTGGCCTGGTAAGCCGGGCACCGGGCCCGTCTTCGGTGGGCTCCAGCCGCGGCGTGCTGGCAGGGAAGGAAGGATCCCGGGGCTGGTGGATCGCGCGGGCTCGGGATCAGGAGGGACCGCGTACCATCTGGCGGAGGGTCCGGGGGAGGAAGAGGCCGCCCACAGCCACCTGGAAGTAGTAGGTGATCAGCCGCCAGAGGACCACGAACCCGCCGAGCCGGTCGGCGCTCAGGTAGGGCCGGAAGAGATAGGCCAGGCCCCACTCGGCCCCGCCCGCCGCGCCGGGGGTGGGGATCAGGTTCTGCACCAGGTGGAAGTTGAGGTGGGCGAAGACCGCGTCGAGCCAAAGGGGCGCGCCCGGGCCTGCGTCCACGGCCAACCCCAGGGCGGTGAGGATGAGCGGGCCCACGCTTAAGTAGGCCGCCCAGTAGATCAGGTTGAGCACCAGGTTGACCACCACCGGCGCCCGGCCCCGCCGGCGGAGCCGCCGGATGGCCCGGGTGTGCTGGGCCACCTGGGCGGCCAAGGCCCGCACCAGGCGGGTGAGGCTGGGCCGCCGGTCCTCCCGCTTGAGCCGCTGGCTCAGGCGGTAAAGGCCCCGGGCGGCAAACCGGGGGGCGAGCAGGGTGGTGACCGCCAAGAGCCCGCCCATCACCACCCAGATGCCGACGCCCACCAAGAGGATGGAGGCGGTGCCCCCCGCCGGCGCGTACCCGATGAGGAGGGCCCAGGCCAGCGCGCCCAACATGGCGACCGTCAGCACATTGAGCACCGTGTCAAAGAGGTTGGCGGCCAAGGCGACGCCCCACTCCACCCCCCGCCGGCCCATGGCGTAGACGAAGAAGGGGAAGCCGCCGCTGGCGGTGGGGGTGACCCCGCTGACGAAGAGGCTGGCCACAAAATCGGTGAAGATGCCGAAGAAGGAGGCCCGCTGCCCCAGGGTCCGCACCAGGAGCCACACCCGGAGGCTCCGGACCGCCCAGCTCGCGATCAGGGCGAGGGCCGCGGCCAGGAGCCACCCGGGCCGCACCTGCCGGAAGAGACTCTCCAGGGGCCCCGTCTCGTGGACGATCCAGGCCAAGCTGGCAGTGGTTAAAGCGAGGGCCAGCAGGGTCTGGCCCAGGAGGCGGCGGGGGCTGGTCACCTCGCGCGGTTCACGCCGAGGGCTCAGCCACACTCGGGCCTGCTCTCCTCCTGCATCCCGATGCGCGCCCACGGAGCTCCCTCCCCTCCCGCCGCCCCTCCTTAGGGTCTGGTCAAGGGCCCACATCCGCCTCTGGGAACGCCCGGCAATGCCCGCAGGCCCGGGGCAGCTGATCCCATTCCAGTTCACCGGCCAGCCGCCCCCCCCGGCCTGCCTCCCTGCCCCAGGGTCCGGGGAGCCCGGCCTTGGTCACCCGATTAGGTATCGGCGGGCGAGCCTCCTTCTTCACAGAACCCCTTCCCGTCACCGCCCCCGAGGCGGAGCCCCAGGCTCGAGCCGCCCCGGGGCCGTTGGGCCTGGGGCCTCCGCCGGCCCTTCGATTGACGCCCTATCCGGGAACCTTTATCATGAGGGCGGAGGTACCCGCACGGGTATCAGCGGGACGCGAAGAGGGGGGCGAGGGTATGGAGATCCATGCGAAGCACGCGGGTGGCATGACCTTTCTGGCCCGGGGCGGGAGCAACCACTGGGTGGTGATGGACAGCGACCCCGCGGTGGGGGGCGACGATGCCGGGGCGCGTCCCATGGAGCTCCTCCTGATGGGTCTCGCCGGTTGCACCGGCATGGATGTCATCTCCATCCTCCGGAAGAAGCGGGTGGCCGTGGAGGGCTTCGAAATCCGGGTCCACGGCGACCGCCGGGAGGAGCACCCCAAGGCCTTCACCAACATCGAGATTGAGTACATCTTCATCGGCCGCGATCTGCCCCGCCATCACCTGGAGCGGGCGGTCGAGCTCTCCCAGGAGAAGTACTGCGGGGCCGCCGCTACCTTGCGGGCCGCGGCGACCATCAGCCACCGGATCACCATCCGGGAGCCGGAAGAGGCGGAGACGGAACAGGTCAGGGCGTGAGCCTCAGGCTCACGCCCCGTCTTTCTGGCCAGCTGGCCGGCCTCGGGGGCCGGGCTCTTGACAAGGACGGGCCCCTTCCCTATCATGATCTCGCGCAGATACCATACAGGGTATAGGTATAAGAGGAGAGGACATCGGTGGCTCGTGTGACGGTCTACTCCACCCCGACGTGTCCCTGGTGTCACGCGGTGAAGCGGTACCTCCGGCAGCGGGGCGTCCCCTTCCGGGATGTGGACGTCTCCCGAGACCGCCGGGAGGCGGAGCGGATGGTCCACAAGTCGGGCCAGACGGGGGTGCCCGTGGTGGAGATCAACGGCCAGATCATCGTCGGCTTTGATCGGGCCCGGATCGACCGGGCCTTGAGCCGGCTCCCGTGAGCCGCGGCACAGCCGCAGCTCCAAACCGAATGAAGGAGGCGGTGGTCCATGGAGATTCAACCCTTGGACGACCGGGTGCTCGTCCGCCAGGTGAAGCCTGAGGAACGCTCGGCCGGCGGGATCTACCTGCCCGATGTGGCCCAGGAGAAGTCGGCTCAGGCGGAAGTGGTCGCCCTGGGGACCAGCGAGGAGGCGTGGCCTTTCCAGGTGGGCGACCGGGTGATCATCGACAAGTACGCGGGAACGGAGATCCGTCTGGGAGGGGAGACCTACACCATCCTCCAGCGGCAGGACGTGCTGGCCAAGGTCAAGGCCTGATCACCCGGCCCCACCGGGGAGCAGGAGTCGGCGGCCCGGCAGGGAAGTTGGCCCGTGGGGACCCGAAGGGCGGGCCCAAAGGAGGGGCCACGGTGGAGCGGCACGTCGCTGGGGGATGGGCCGGTGCCGCCGGCGAGCCAGCCAGCCGGCCCGAAAGCCACTTGGCCGTGCGCGGGTTGGTCAAGACCTTTGGCGCCACCCAGGTGTTGCACGGGGTCACCTTCCAGGTGGCCCGGGGCGAGATCGTCGCCATCCTGGGCCCCAACGGCGCCGGCAAGACCACCACCCTGAAGACCATCGCCGGGCTCCTGCGTCCCACCGCCGGCCAGGTTTGGGTCGCCGGCCGGCCCCACACCCATCCCGAGGCCCGGCGGGCCTTGGCCCTGGTGCCCGAGGTGCCGGCCGTCTACGAGCTCCTGACCACCTGGGAGCACCTGGAGTTCATCGCCCGGGCCTTCGCCCTGGACGGCTGGCAGCCAGAGGCCGAGGCCCTGCTCCGCCGGTACCACCTCTGGGAGAAACGGGATGCCCTGGCGGCCACCCTCTCCAAAGGCCAGCGGCAGAAGCTCCTCATCTGCGGCGCGCTCCTCCACCAGCCGGAAGTCTTTCTCTTCGACGAGCCCCTGGTGGGGCTGGACCCGGCCGCCCAGCGGGACCTGAAGGACGCCCTGCGGGCCCTTCGGGACCAAGGGGCGGCCATTCTGGTGAGCACCCACATGCTGGAGACGGCCGAACGGCTCTGCGACCGGGCCCTGGTCCTGCACCGGGGGCGGGTCATCGCCGAGGGGGGGCTCGACGCTCTGCGGGCCCAGTTCCGCCTGGCGGGCGACGCCTCCCTGGAGGATATCTTCCTCGAGGCGACGGGCGAGGGGTTGGAAGGCGGGTGAAGCCCCAGACCTTTCGGACGAGCTGGCGCGCCCTGGTCTTCCTCGACGGACGGCGGGGCTGGAACCGGCTCCGGCGCCTGCTCCACCGGCCCTTCTGGCTCCTCGTCTCCGCTGGGTTCGGCGTGGGCCTGGTCCTCCTGATCCTGCAGGTCGGGGCGGCCTGGGGGATGGAGGGGGCGGCCGGCGCCCCGGGTCCCGGCGACCCGGGCCCTTGGCTGGGGCTGGTCGCGCTCTGGGTGCTGCTCTCCCTGGGAACCCGCCTTTGGGGCGCGACGACCCGGTCGCCCATTCCCGTCACCAACGCCGACGCGGTGCTCCTTTTCCCCAGCCCCGTCTCCAGCCGGGTCCTGGTCCTCTACCACGTGGCCCGCACGGGGCTTCACCGGCTGGTCGCCCAGGTCCCCTTCTGGCTCCTGTGGCTCCTCCTCTTCCGCCGGGCAGGGGTGGCGGTGCACGGGCAGGGGCTCCTCGCCTTCTTCCTTCTCATGCTCTTGGTCGGGCTCTGGGGGGACGGGCTCCACACGGTCGCCTGGCTGGCCCTGGAACGGGCGCCCCAGGGCGAGCGGATCCGCCGGTACCTCCGGCGAGGTCTGGTCGGCGGGGCCCTTCTCATCCTCCTCGGACTGGCCTGGCCTCTCGTTGCCCAGTGGGGAGCGGGCCTGGACGGGGGCCAGGCGGTCCGGCTCCTCTTGGCCCGGGCCCAGCCTCTGGCCCAGGTACCTCCGCTCGGCTGGGTCGTCGCCCTCATGGAGACCGCGGTGGGAACGGGCGGGTGGCCTGGGGCGGCCCTCGCCGGCGCCCTGGCCCTGGTGGGGGGGCTCTGGCTGGCCGCCTGGCACCTGGGCGAGGGGTACTATGAGCCCTTGGTTCTCCAGGGTGAAGCCGATGCCCGGCTGGCCCAGGCGGTCAGCTCGGGGAACGTGGACGTGCAGGGGGTAGCCGTGGCCCACCTGGGCGTCACCGAACGGGTGGCCCGGGTCCGGGCCCTGCCTTGGGGAGGCCGCGGAGCCTGGGCGTTGTTCTGGCAGCAGGCCAACCGCTGGCTCCGCCTGGAGTTGGGCACCTGGCGCTGGGGCCTGGTGGTCTTCGGCCTCGTGGGCGGCCTCCTGGGCTTCTTGGTCCGGGTCGGCCTCCCGTCCGGCGCCCTCTGGCTGGTCCCCTGCGGCCTGGCTGTCCTGAGCGCCCCCTGGGGGTACCTGGCGGAAGAGCTCCGGCGTCCCTACATCTACCTCATCCCGGATGCTTCCTGGAAGCGCCTGGTGGCCGCCTCTCTGGTCACCGCGGCCGATCTCTTTCTGTCGTACACCGTCCTGATGGTGGTGGCCATGCTTCTGGCCTGGCCCGGCCTCTCCCGGCTCCTGGCGGGCCTGCTGGCGCTCTTGGCGGCGAGCTGGCTGGCCCAGGGAGCCCTGGCCCTCAGCAGCCTTCTGGTCCCCGCGTGGGTGGGCCGGTGGGTCCGAAGCCTGCTCCAGAGCCTGGTGGCCTTGGCTGGGCTCATCCCTGGGGCGGCGGCCGGGTGGCTGGTCGAAGTCCGGGGTGGAGGCGAGGTCGTGGGCCTGGCCGCCGGCAGCCTGGTCACCTGGCTGGTGGGCGGCCTCCTGATGGCTCTGGCCTCCGCCTTCTTCCAGCGTGCGGAGATGGCCGAGTAGGAAGGGTCCCTGGGCCCGGCCCCCCGCCCCTGGTATAATACAGATCGAATGAATGCGACTGATCACCATTCCCGATCCCGCCCATGCCGGGTCGGGCGGAGGTTCACCAGCTCATGCGCCCACGCGTCCACCTCGTCCTGGCCCTCGCCGTGCCCCTGGTGATCGTCTTGACGGGTCTGGCCGCCAGCTTCGCCTACCAGGCGAGCCTGGACCGCCGGGCGGCGTTGGGCCGCCCCGCGCCTCCCTTTGAGCTGACGACCCTGGACGGCGGGAAGGTGACTCTGGACGAGCTCCGGGGCCGGGTGGTCTTCCTCAACTTCTGGGCCAGCTGGTGCGGGCCGTGCCGGGACGAGGCGCCCGACTTGCAACGGTTCCACGAAACCTACGGGGACCAGGTGGTGCAGATCGGCATCAATTACCGGGAGGCGGAGGACCACGCCCGGCCCTTCGTGGAGGCCTTCGGCCTCACCTTCCCCATCGCCCGGGATTGGGACGGCCGGGTGGCGAGCGCCTACGGCCTGCGAGGGGTCCCCGAGAGCTGGTTTATCGATCCCGACGGCGTCGCCCGGGTCCACTGGCCAGGGCCCATGCGGTACGAGCAGATGGAGGCGGCCTACCAGGAGACCTTGGCCGCCTGGCGAGCGGCGGGAGGCGGCTCCCATGAACCGTAACCTCGGCCGGTGGCTGGTCTTGGCCCTGCTGGCGGGAGCCGTCGCCTGGACGGTGCTCAGCTTCAACCATCTGGGCGAGGGGGTGCGGGTCGGTGAGCCTTTGCCCCTCCCCGCCCTGCCCCGCTGGGGCGGCGGCACCCTGGATCCGGCCGCGCTCAGGGGCCGGCCGGTCTTGATCCGCCTCTCCTCCCGGGCGTGCACCTTCTGCTCCAACGACTTTCAGGTTCTGGAGGCGATCCAAGCCCGGTACGGCACCCGCCTGGCCGTGGTGGCCGTCGAGGTGGAGAGCGGCGCCACCGAACTGGACCAGGCCTTGGCGGGCTTCCAGCCCTCCTATCCCATCCTCCTTGACGGAGACGGCCGGGGGACGGCAGGGTGGCCGGTGAAGAGCCTGCCCAGCCTCATCCTCCTGGACCGGACGGGCCGGCTTCACGCCATCCACGCGGGCGAGGCGCGGACCGCGGACGTGGACAAGCTGGTGGGGCCGCTCTTCCCCACCCCCCCAGTGCCGGGCTCGGCCCGCTTCCACGACCAGTTCCGGGAGGTGGCCCTCCAGATCCGCTGCCAGGAGTGCGAGGGCCTCTCGGTCTGGGAGTCTGATGCGACGTCGGCCTGGATCGCCCGGGCCGAGATCGAGGCGCGCCTGGTGGACGGGTGGACGCCCGATGAGATCGTCCACTGGTTCGAAGATCGCTACGGGCTCTGGATCCTCATGAGCCCGCCCGCCCGGGGAGGCCTCCGGTGGGTCTGGCTCGCCCCGTGGCTGGTCCTGCTGGCCGGCAGCGGGCTGGCCTGGCGTTACCTCGCCCGGCGGGCCATGCCGGTGCCCCAGGGGCCGGATCCGGAGGCGGCGGAACCCCTGCCCGACGAGGTGGCGCGCCGGCTGCGGGAGTATCTCTAGCTCGTGCGGGCGGGCCCCGTGGGGCGGGGGCGAGGGGAGGCCGTGGAGTGAGCGCGGTGGAAGCTGTGGCCCTCTTGGGCGGACGGTTGCTGGACGGGAGCCTAGTGGTGGCCTGGGGGCTCACCGGTGGGCTCCTCTTGGGCTGGGCCCGGCAGAAGGCCTGGACCCACCGGGTGGCCCGGCAGGGGAGCGGGCTCCTCTGGGTGCTGATCACCGGGGCTCTGGGCCTTCTCCTTTGGGGGCTGGTCTCGGGGCAGTTTGCCCTCCGGTACGTGGCGGCCCACACGAGCCTGGACCTTTCACCCTCCTACCGGGTGACCGCGCTCTGGTCGGGCCAGGAAGGCTCCCTGCTCTTCTGGCTCTGGATCTTGGCCAGCTACACCGCCCTGGTCGCCCGGCGGACCCCCTGGGAGGCCCGCCACCTCCTGGTCCCCGCCGTCTTCACCCTCACCTTCATCACCGGCTTCTTCGCGCTCCTGGTAAGCCGGGTGGCCCCGCCCTTTGTGGTGCTGGAGCCGGCACCGGCCAATGGCCTGGGGCTCAACCCCCTCCTCCAGAACCCCTGGATGGCCCTCCACCCCGTCTTCCTCTACCTTGGCTACGTGGGGCTGGCGGTCCCCTTCGCCTTCGGCATCGCCTCCCTGGTCACCGGCGATGGAGGCGAGGTCTGGGTCCGGACCGTCCGCCGCTGGAGCCTGCTGGGCTGGCTCTTCCTGTCGGTGGGCATCCTGTTCGGCGCCCGCTGGGCGTATGAAGAGCTGGGCTGGGGCGGCTACTGGGGCTGGGACCCGGTGGAGAATGCCTCCTTCCTGCCCTGGTTGACGGCCACCGCCTTCCTCCACTCCATCATCATGCAGGAGAAGCGGGGCCTCTTGAAGCGCTGGAACCAGGTGCTCATCCAAGCCACCTTTGCCCTCACCATCCTGGGCACCTTTATCACCCGGAGCGGCATCCTCACCTCGGTGCACGCCTTCGTTGAGTCGGACATCGGCCCGTACTTCCTGGTCTTCCTTGCCGTGACGGTGGCCCTGGGGCTGGGCCTGCTCCTCTTCCGGTGGGAGGAGCTGAAGGATGAGCGGGCCATCCTCTCCTACGCCTCCAAAGAGGCCAGCTTCCTCTTCAACAACCTGGTCTTCCTGGCGGCCGCCTTCGCCGTCTTCTGGGGCACCCTCTTTCCCCTGATCAGCTCCCTCTTCGGGCTTCAGGTGACGGTGGGGCCGCCCTACTTCAACCGGGTGACGGGGCCGCTCTTCGCCGCCATCCTGCTCTTGATGGGATTGGCCCCGCTCCTGTCCTGGGGCCGGCTGACGACCACCGTCGTCCGGCGGAACCTGCCCATCCCCGTCGCGGTCGGGGTGGGCGCGGGGGCCCTTCTGGTCGTCCTGGGGGTCCGGGAGCTGGGGGTGGTGGTCGCCTGGGCCCTCGCCCTCCTGGTGGGCGCCGCGGTGGTGGTGGAGGTGGTCCGGGGGGTGCAGGTCCGCCTGGAGCGGGGCGAGCCCATGGGCCGGGCCCTCCTCCGGGTGCTCCGGGCCAATCCCCGGCGCTACGGGGGATACCTGGTCCACCTGGCCGTGGTCCTGATGGCGGTGGGGGTTGTCTCCTCCCAGGCCTACCAGACCCGCCACATCTTCTCCCTGGAGGTGGGCCAGACGGCAGCGGTGGGGCCCTACCACCTCCAGTTCCGCGGCTTGGAAGAGCACTGGGACGGCCCGGTGCGGCGGGTGACGGCCAACCTCCTGGTGCGGGAAGGGGACCGGACCCTGGGCCTGATCCGGCCGGAGAAGCGGTACTTCCCCGGCTTTGCCGAGCGGGAGGGGCCCACCACCGAGACCGCCATCTACAGCCGCCCGGGCGGCGATCTCTACGTGGTCCTCTCGGGCTGGGACGACTTTGGGGCGGCTGTGGGCTTCATCGCCTACTACACCCCCCTCGTCTCCTGGATCTGGGCCGGGGGCGTGCTGCTGGTGGCAGGAACCCTCTTCGCCCTCTGGCCCCGGCGGCGGGAGGCGGCCCGAGAGGCCCGGATCCTGGCGGAGCTGGCCGAGGTGGAAAGGGAGTACCAGGCGGGCCGCTTGCCCCGGCGGGAGTACCTGGCCTGGCGGGCCCGGCTGGTCGCCCAGGCCCGGGCCGCCCTGGGGGAGGAGGCTCAGGCCCTGGCCCGGGCCGAGGCGGAGCTCCGCTCCCTGGACGCCTCCTAGGGGGCTGGGGAGGAGTTGCATGGCCCCGGACCGAAGGTTGCCCAGTGCGGCGCGCTTCGTCCCTGGGGAGACCGAAGAGGGGGTTTCCCATGACCCTGCTCCAACGCCTGGCCACCCTTGCGACGGTGGGCATGTTCTTCCTGCTGGTCTCGGGCGCGCTGGTGACCACCACCGGGTCGGAAGACGGCTGCGGCAGCGCGTGGCCCTTCTGCGACGGCGACTGGTCCAGCCTGGCCACCTGGATTGAGGTGAACCACCGGGTGATCACGGGGATCATGGGCCTGCTCATCCTGGCCGTCTCCGTCCTCGCCTGGCGGCAGCTGGGCCACCGGCGGGAGATCCGGCAGCTGGTCGTCGCCGCCCTGATCCTGCTGGCCGTCCAGTCGTGGCTGGGGGCGGCGGCGGTCATGTGGGGTTCGTCCGAGCTGGTGATGGCGGCCCACTTTGGCGTCTCCCTGGCTTCTTTCGGTTCGGTCCTGCTCCTGGCTGTGCGGATTCATCAACTGCAGCGGGGGTGGAGCCCCCGGGGCGGGCCCGTGCCTCCCCGGTTCCGCCCGCTCCTTTGGGCCAACCTGGGGCTCCTGGCGGCGGTGGTCTACGTGGGGGCGTACCTGCGCCACACGGAAATCGGCCTGGCCTGCCTGGGGTGGCCCCTCTGCAACAACATGCTCATCCCTGAGTGGGGCACGCCGGCCTTTACCAACTTCGTCCACCGGGCCCTAGCCGGCGGGCTCGTCCTCCTCTCCGCGGCCACGGGCCACCTGACCCGGCCCTACCGGGAGGCGCGGCCTGACCTCTTCTGGGGTTCCTTGGCCGCCGTGGTGCTGGTGGTCCTCCAGGCCCTGAGCGGCTGGCTGGTGGTGGGCACTTTGGGATCGGTGGCGGCCAACGTCCTCCACTCCAGCTTCGTCACCCTTTACACGGGGGCGCTCCTCTACCTCCTCTGGCAGACGGCCCCGGAGCCAGCCGCCAGCGCCCGGGAAGCGGAGGTCGCGGCCGTTTAGCCACCTGGGCCGGGGAAGGGCGCGCCGGCCAAGACCCCCCGCCGCCGTGCCAGTGGGTGGATGGAGCGGGTGGATGAAGTGTGGATCAAGGAAGGCCCGGGCTGGCCCGCCAGCCCGGGCCTTCCCTGTCCCTGAGGCGCGGCTGGAGGGGCTTGGGATATGCCTTCACAGCCAGAAGAGGAGGACCCACAGGTAGATCCAGAGGGTGCCGACGAAGTGCCAAAAGATGGCCCCCGAGGCCACTGCCTGGGCCGCCTGGGGGTGGGCCTGCCGGATTCGGGCGGCGGCCACCAAGAGCCAGATGAGCCCCGCCAGGATGTGGAGCCCGTGGACCAAGGTGAGGACGTAGAAGAAGGCGGCATGGGGGTTGGAGGTGAGGAAGAGGCCGGCCCGGGCCAGCTCCCGCCAGGCCGCCCCTTGGCCCACGAGGAAGAGGAGGCCCAGCCAGGCCGCGCCGGAGACGGCGGCGGCCTGGCGCTCCGGGTGGCCCCGGCGGCCGGACCGCCGGCCCCACTCGAGGAGGCCGCTGCTGGCCACCACGAGGCTGGTGGTCAGCCAGAGGATGGGCGGCATAGGGATGGCGGCCCAATCGGCCCCCGCCTGACGGGAGAGGTAGCTGCTGGTGAACCCGATGAAGAGCATGGCCACGGCAGCCAGAAGCCACCAGGTAGCGGTGGTGGCGGGCGAGGGGCCGGGCCGCGGGACCCGGCCCCCAGGGGCTGATCCCCCAGGGCCCGAGCCGTCGAAGCCAGGTCGGGCTGGGCCCTGGGGCGGCGCCGATCTTCGGTCCTGCTGGAGAAGCTGTTGGGTCATGGCCAACCTGCCTCCTCCTTCCCCGTCCCAGGATCGGCCACCTCAGGGGCCGGGGGCGGCCACCGGGCGGGGGCTCACCGTCTGGGGGATGTAGTCGGTGGTGGCGCCGGGGACGCTGTAGTCGTACGCCCAGCGGTGGACCTCCGGCAGCTCCTCGCCGAAGTTGCCGTGGGGCGGGGGCGACGGCGTCTCCCACTCGAGGGTGGTCGCCTGCCAGGGGTTGGCCTCAGCCCGCTCGCCGTACTTCAAGCTCCAGACGAAGTTGACCAGGAAGAGCATGTGAGCCGCCCCCATGATGAAGGCCGCGATGGTGATGAACTGGTTGAGCCCCTCGAAGCGGGCCAGGTAGTCGTAGAATTCGATGGAGTAGATCCGGCGCATCATGCCACCGATCCCGGCGAAGTGCATGGGGAAGAAGGTGGCGTAGGTGGCGGGCAGGGCGATCCAGAAGTGGATCCGGCCCAACCGCTCGTTCATCTTCCGGCCGAACATCTTGGGGAACCAGTGGTAGAGGCCGGCGAAGATGCCGAAGAGGGACGCGCTGGCCATCACGAAGTGGAAGTGGGCCACCACGAAGTAGGTGTCGTGCACGTACATGTCCAGCGCGGGGGAGCCCAGCACCAAGCCGGTCAGGCCCCCGGTGACAAAGACGGAGACGAAGCCGATGGAGAAGAGCATCTGGGGTGTGAAGCGGAGCTTCCCCCGCCAGAGGGTGGCCAGCCAGTGGAAGGTCTTGATGGCCGAAGGGATGGCGATGACCAGGGTGGTGGCCATGAAGGCCGTCCCCAAGAGGGGGTGCATGCCGCTGACGAACATGTGGTGCCCCCAGACCAGGAAGCTGAGGACGGCGATGGCGGCCATGCTGAGCACCATGGTCTTGTAGCCGAAGATGGGCCGGCGGGCGTTGTTGGCCATGATGTCCGAGACCATGCCCATGGCGGGCAGGATCAGGATGTACACCTCAGGATGCCCCAAGAACCAGAAGAGGTGCTGGTAGAGGAGCGGATCGCCCCCCGCCGCCGTCACCTGGCCGCCGTCGATCACGATGTTGAAGGGCAGGAAGAAGCTGGTCCCGCCCAGGAGGTCGAAGAGGAGCATGATGGAGGCGGCCAGGAGCATGGGGAAGGAGAGGAGCGAGAGGATGGCGGTGATGAAGAGCCCCCACACTGTCAGGGGCATCCGCAGGAGGGACATCCCCTTGGTCCGGAGCTGGAGGACCGTGGTGATGTAGTTCAACGAGCCGAAGAGGAACGCGATGATCAGAATGGCCAGGCTGATGAGCCAGAGGGCTTGCCCCGTGCCCCCCTGGACGCTGAGGGGCGGGTAGGCGGTCCAGCCGGCCGAGGCGGGCCCGCCGGGCACGAAGTAGGAGGCAAGGAGCACCACCAGGGAGACGGGGTAGAGCCAGTAGGAGACCATGTTCAGGAAGGGGTAGGCCATATCCCGAGCTCCGATTTGGAGCGGGATGAGGAAGTTACCGAAGCCGCCCGTCAGGGCCGTGCTGAGGACGAAGAAGGTCATGATGGTGCCGTGCATGGTGACGGCGCTCATGTAGGAGGCGGGGGTGAGCCCCGACGCCTCCGGCCAGCCCAGGGCGAAGCGGACGAGCATGGCCAGGAGCCCGCCCACCAGGGCCATGGCCATCGAGGTCACCAGGTACTGGATGCCGATCACCTTGTGATCGAGGCTGAAAATGTACCGGCGCCAGAAGCTTAAGGGGCGTTCCTCATGAAGTTGGGCCTGGACGACCGCCATGGCATACCGCTCCTTTCACGCCTGTTGACCAGCCAGCCGCAGAGAGCCCGCTACCGGTTCTGAGAGGCCAACCAGGCCTGGTACTCGGCCTCGGTCTCCACCACCATCCGGGCCGCCATCAGGTAGTGGCCCGCCCCGCAGAGCTCGGCGCAGGCGATCTCATACACACCGGGCTGGGTGGGGGTGAACCAGACTTCGGTCACCCGGCCGGGAACCGCATCCTGCTTCAGCCGGAGCTCGGGCACGTAGAAGCTGTGGATCACGTCCCGGGAGGTGAGCAGGAGGCGGACAGGCTGCCCCACCACCACGTGGAGCTCGCCGGCCACCACATCGTCGGCGCCCGGCCCCTCCCGATCCAGGCCGATGGGGTTGCCCACGGCCACATCCATGGGCCGGATGGGGCCGAGCCGGTCATCGGGGCCGGGGTAGTGGAAGGTCCAGCCGAACTGCTGGGCGACCACCTGGACGGTGGCCGCCTCCGGGGGCGCGGCCCCCTGGACCCGGAGCCAGAGGCCCCCGCCCAGGACGGTGAGGACCACCAAGAGGACCGCGGGAAGGGCGGTCCAGGCGATCTCCAGCCGGAGGTTTTCGTGCTCGTAGCTGGCCCGGCCCTCCCCCCGGTCCGCGTAGCGGAAGACGAAGTAGCCGAGGAGGGCCTGGACGCCGACGAAGACCGCGGCGAGGAGGATCCAGAGCACGCTGAAGAGGCGGTCGATGCCCGCCGCCTCGCTGTTGATCAGGGGCGGGCTCCACCAGTGGCGGAGGGCGTAGGCGCTGGAGGCCACCGCCAGGGCGAGGATCAGCCAAATGAGCAATGCCGTGGCTCGCCCCAAACGCTTCTCGGACTGGGGTTGGGTTGGGTGGCTGCTCACCGGTCAGGCTCCTTTCCGTCACGGCAGTCGGTTGAGCGCATCAGGAAAGATGCCGGCCAGAAGGGCGAGGGCCAAGAGCAAGGGTGAGAGCATGGAGTAGACAAAGCTCAGCTTCTCAAACCGGAGGTGCATGAACTCAGCCATGATGAGGACGCCCTTCATCACCGCCAGCACCACCAGCAGGACCACCAAGAGGGTCCTGGGGATGGGCAAGAAGACCACCAAGAGCTCCAGGATGGTCAAGACCAAGAGCCAAAACCAGGTCCGCACGTAGGGGTTGGCTCCGAGGCGGCCCGGAGCTTGCGGCGCCGTGCCCGCCGGCCCCTGGGGCGGGGTGGCTCCCGCCTCAGCCATGGGTGTCTCCTCCTTTCAGATCAGGTACATGAAGGTGAAGACGAAGACCCAGACCAGGTCCACGAAGTGCCAGTAGAGCCCGGCCGTCTCCACACCGTCCGGATCGAGCCGGCCCTGGAGGGCCCGGAAGGTGACGGTGGTCAGGTAGATCACCCCAGCCGTCACGTGCAGCCCGTGGAAGCCGGTGATGACGAAGAAGGTGGTGCTGAAGAGGGGCACCCCCCAGGGATTGCTGGCCAGCCGGGCACCCGCCTGGATGAAATGGATCCACTCGTAGGCCTGAAGGGCCAGGAAGAGGAGCCCGCCCAAGACGGTCAGCCCCAAGAGCCTTCCCGTCCTGACCGTCTCCCCCCGGCGGGCCGTGCCCACCGCGGCGGCCATGGTGGCGCTGCTGCAGATGAGCAAGAAGGTCATGAAGCCGACCAGGTTCACGTTGAAGACCTGCTCAGGGGTTGGCCAGGCCTGGCTGGAGGCCCGCAGGAAGCCGTACCCGCCCAAGAGCCCCGTGAAGGTGAGGGTGTCGGAGAGCAGGAAGAGCCACATCATCACCTTCCCCCAGCTTGCTTCGAAGGCGGGGGAAGGGGCATCCCACTTGACTTGCGCCGGCGCCGGGTGCACGCCGCGCCACCTCCTCGATGCTCGGCCCGCCTCGGGCCGGGACCTAAACGGTCCGGTTCAGCACCGCGGTCACCAGCAGGAGGGTCAAGTCGATGAAGGCGTAGCGGAGGAGCCAGGTCCCCCAGAATTTGGCCCGCGCCGGCCCCTCCCGGGCCGCCCGGACGGCGGCGGCCACGTAGATCCCGCTCAAGGCCAGGGCGACGACCAGGTAGGCCGTTCCCGTCACCCCCAGAGGGGTGAAGAGGGGGGCGAGGATGGCCAGGATGAGGCTGTAGACGACGATCTGGTTCAGGGTGGCCTGCTCCCCGTGGACCACGACGACCATGGGGAAGCCGGCCCGGCGGTAGTCGTCGGCCACCTTCAGGCTCAGCGCGAAGAAGTGCAGGGGCTGCCAGACCACCATGATCCCGAAGAGGACCCCGGCGGCCCAGGAGAGGCTGCCGGAGGCGGCGGCCCAGCCGATGAGCGGGGGCGCCCCACCGGAGAAGCCCCCCGCCAAGGTGTTCCACGGGGAGCGCCGCTTCAGCCAGAAGGTATAGACGACCACATAGAGGAAGATGCCGGCGACGGTGAGGAGGGCCGCCAACCCGTTGACCAGCAAGAGCATGATCGCCAGCGACGCGGCCGAAAGGACCGTCCCCCAGACCGCCGCCTGCCAGACGGCCACCCGGCCGGAGGGCAGGGGACGGTGGCGGGTCCGGTCCATCAGCCCGTCCAGATCCCGGTCGAGGATGGCATTGTACACGTGGGCGCCGGCGATGGCCAGGGCGGTGCCGGCCAGGGTGGCCGCCACCAGCCGGGCTGGCAGGGGGCCCGGCGCGGCCAACGCCATCCCGACCCAGGTGGTCAGGGTGGACGGGAGCACGTGGCGCGGCTTGGTCAGGGCGATGTAGTCCCGTAGGGAGGTTGTGGTGCCGGTTGCACGGACAGCGGTGGTTGCCACAGGGTTTCGGCTCTCCTCTGTCTCCATCCCAAGGCCGTGCCCGGCCCTGCCGGAAGGCCAGAGCACGGAGGCCGCGGTGCGAACCGGTCCAGTGTACCGGTCGGTACAGTAGGCTTTCTCGGAGATAAAAACAATTCCTGCTTTCAAGAGGGCGTTGATCCGAGGGTGGGGGGAGGGTGGCCAGGGCCTAACCTTAGAGGATCTTCTCCAGGAAGGCCCGGGTCCGCTCCTCCCGGGGCGAGCTGAAGAAGTGCTCCGGGGGCCCCTGCTCGATGATGCGGCCCTCGTCCATGAAGATGACCCGGTCGGCCACTTCCCGGGCAAAGCCCATCTCGTGGGTGACCACCACCATGGTCATCCCCTCCCGGGCCAGAGCCTTCATCACGTCGAGGACCTCCTTGATCATCTCGGGATCCAGGGCGGAGGTGGGCTCGTCAAAGAGCATCACCTTGGGCCGCATGGCCAGCCCCCGGGCGATGGCCACCCGCTGCTGCTGGCCGCCCGAGAGCTCCCCCGGGTAGGCCTGGGCCTTGTCGGGGATCCCCACCTTCTTGAGCAGATCCAGCGCGATGGCCTCGGCCTCCTCTTTGGACAGGCGGCGGACCTTGATGGGCGCCAGGGTGATGTTCTCCAGGACGGTCATGTGGGGGTAGAGGTTGAACTGTTGGAAGACCATCCCGATCTCGGACCGGAGCCGGATCAGATCCACCTTGGGATCGTACAGGTCCTGGCCGGCCACCAGGATGCGGCCCGAGTCGATCTCCTCCAGGCGGTTGATGCAGCGGAGCAGGGTGCTCTTCCCCGACCCGCTCGGTCCGATGACCACCACCACCTCCCCCTGGGCCACCGACTCGGTGATCCCTTTCAGTACGTGGTGGGAGCCGTAATACTTGTGGACATTCTCAAACTGGATGATGGGCTCAGCCGTTGCCGCCGCGGTCATCTGTGCCACCCCCATTACCGACCGGCCCTTCGTCACCCTCCCGGCCATTCCCTCCCCAGCCCCGGGCGGTCTCGAAGGAAACCCTTGGACGCGTCAGGCCGGCCATCCGGCCGGCCCGACGCTGGGGGTCTCTCGGTCGTTGGCGAGGCCGCCTCGCCTGTGGCGTGGGAGCAATCCCAGGAAAAGGGCGCCCTGGCTAGCTTGCCCGGCGGGGCGGGCAACCACCCTCCCGCTCTGCGGGCGCCGACGGCGAGCCGCCCAGCCACCGGCTCCAGGCCAGCGCGGCCCGGACCCGCCAGCTGATGCCGGGGCTGGGGAGGACCTTGCCCGGGTTGAGCAGGTGCTGGGGATCGTACCGGCGCTTCCAGGCGACCAGCTCCCGCATCTGGGCGGGACCCAGGATGCGGGCGGCTTCATGGGCCTTGAGCAGCCCGATGGCGTAGGGATGGCCTCCGTACCGGCTGACCCGATCCTCCAGGGTGGCCAGAAGCTTCGCGGCCTGGCGGGGGGTGACCCCGGGGGGTGCCACCGCGTGGAGGGCCACCTCGCCGCCTTGGACAGCCAAACCCTGGAGGGCGATGGGGTGCGGCAGGTCGGCCAGATCCGCGAAGAGGGGGGCCAGCCCGTACCGGGGGAGGACCAGCCGGCTCTGCCAAGCGCCGGGGATGGGGAGGCTGGGTTCCAGCCCGGCGAACCGGTCCTCCCACTCGGCGAACGCCTGCTCCCGGCCGAAGAGGTGGCCTCGGGTCGCTCGGGCCAGCTGTTCGATGGACGCCTGGAGCCCATCCCCCTCGGGATGGCGGCTCATCAGAACCAGAAGGTGGAGATCGTCGGCCGCGCCGTTCCGGTTGGCGCCCAGGGGGAGCTCCCGGCTCGCGGTGGCGTTCCGGAAGGCGACGTGCCACAGGGGCCAGTCCGAATCGAAGACGTTGTGGAGGGCCCGGATCAGGTCGTCCAGGTTGAGGTAGCCCAGGGCCCAGACGTGGAGAGGCGCCTCCCGGGCAACCTTCAAGGTGACCCGGGTGATGAGGCCGGTGATGCCCTCCAGGCCGCAGACCATCCGCAGCTGGTCGCCCTCCAGGTGAAGGATCTCGCCCGTCCCCGTCACCACCTGGACCGCCTCCACGTTGGCGTGGAGGTACCCATACTGGTAGCTGCCCAAGCCCGCGCCGTCTTCCGCCACCCAGCCCCCCACCGTGCCCAAGGGCGCGCTGGTGGGCAGGAGGCGCAAGGCCAGCCCCGCCGGCGCCAGCGCCTCTTCCACCGGCGCCCAGCCCGCTCCCGGCTCTACCGTCACCGTCTGCCCGATGGGGTCCACGTCCAGCACCCGGTTCATGCGGGAGAAGTTGACGGCCACCCCACCCCGGACGGGGAGGGCTCCGCCCCACGGGCTGGTGGCGCCACCCCGGGGCACCAGAGAGAACCCTTCTTGGGCCGCCAGGTGGACCAGCTCCACAACCTCTTCGGTCCGCTCCGGCCAAACGACGGCCGAGGGCCGGGTCTGCAGGAGGGTCGCCCACCCGCTGGGGATGCCGGCGGCCTGCCCATGCCGGACCAACTCGTCCTGCTGGAACTGGGCCCGATCGGCAAAGAGGGCCCGCAACTGGCTGTGCACCTGGTGACCTCCTTTCTGTCGCCCCGGATGGCGCTCCTGGGAGTTCGTGTGTGTGAAGACGTTCACAACTCTGGTCCGAAAAAAGGCTCCGCAGAGGAGCGACAGACCAATCGATTGCCTCACCTTCACTCTACCAAAGGGGCCGGGAGGCGTCAAAGGTTCCCCGGCGGCCTCCAACCCCGTCGCAGGGCCCCCGGGAGGCGCCGCCTCCCCTGGTGAGGTTCCCACCCCGGCCCACGCCTGCGCGGAGCCCGGTCCGCCCCTGGCGGGAAAGAAACGGGGCCCAGCGTCACGCGCCGGGCCCCGACCAAGCCGCCCTGCGGCTCAGCCCCGAGCCTCCAGGTAGCGGCGGTTGACCTCCGCCCAGTTGACCACGTTCCACCAGTTCTGGATGTACTCGGGGCGCCGGTTCTGGTACTTCAGGTAGTAAGCATGCTCCCAGACGTCCAGGCCCAGGATGGGCACCTGGCCTTCCATCAGGGGCGAGTCCTGGTTAGGGGTGCTGGTCACTTCCAGCTTGCCGTCCTTCACCACCAGCCAGGCCCACCCGCTGCCGAAGCGGCCGGCCGCCGCCTTGCTGAAGGTCTCCTTGAAGTTCTCGAAGCTGCCGAAGGTGCTGCTGATGGCCTCGGCCAGCTCGCCGGTGGGCTCCCCGCCGCCACCCGGCCCCATCACGCTCCAGAAGAGGGTGTGGTTGGCGTGGCCGCCGCCGTTGTTCCGCACCGCCGTGCGGATGGACTCGGGCACCTCGTCGATCCGCCGCAAGAGCTCCTCCACGCTCAGGTTCCGCAGGCGCTCATCGGCGGACTCGAGGGCGGCGTTGAGGTTGTTCACGTAGGTGGCGTGGTGCTTGGTGTGGTGAATCTCCATGGTCCGGGCGTCGATGTACGGCTCCAACGCGTCGTACGCGTATGGCAGAGGCGGAAGCTCGTGGGCCATCCTGCGATCCCTCCGTAGAAAGATGTCGGGCCTTCCCAAGACCCCTCGTCGCGTCGACCCGCCCCCATTATAACAACCATTCCCAGAGGGGGCCGGGTTTACCCAAGGTTGCCGGCCGCTGCCACCCTTCCCAGCAGGCCTCCAAGCGAGGAAAGCGAATGCTACCATGGCCGCGTCATCCGGGGAAAGGAGGCAGCCTCCATGGACCATCACCGCTCCAGGCGTCCCAACTCCCAGCCGGTGCCCCCTTGGGGCCGGGCGGTCGCGCTGGTGCTCCTGCTCTTCCTGGCCATGGCCGGCGGGGTGCAGGCGCAGGCGGGGTTGTGGGATCGGATCGAGCGGAGCGCGGGGGAGGCGGCCTTCCCCGAGATGGTTGCCCGGTACGGCGGCGTCGCCCCCCTCCCCGAGGAGCACCAGGCCTGGCTGAACGCCATCTTTGAGCGGGTGGCCGCCCAGAGCAGCCGGACCGGGGCCATCGAGTACTCCCTCACCGTCTTGAACACCGACTTGGTCAACGCCTTCGCGCTGCCCGGGGGGTTTGTCTTTCTCACCCGGGGCCTCCTCGACCTAACCGGATGGGATCCAGACCAGCTGGCCAACGTCCTGGGGCACGAGGTGGCCCACATCGACCGGTACCACTACCGGAACCGGATTGTGCGGCAGCTGGGGATTGCGGTCTTCATCGGGGTCTTCTTCCGGGAGGCGACGGAGACCCAGGTGGTCCAGCAGCTGGTCAACCTGGCGGCGGACCTGATCGACAAAGGGTGGTCTCGGGACGACGAGTACGAGGCGGACCGGGTGGGGCAGGAGTTCGCCGCCCAGGCTGGCTTCGACCCCGAGGGCCTGCCTCGTTTCCTGGAACGGCTCCTCGAGGAAGAGCGGCGCCACCAGGGGCCCCAGGTGGCCGAGGTGCTCCGGACCCACCCCCTCACCGAGCGCCGCATTGAGGTGACCCGGGAGCGGCTCCCCCAACTCCAGGCTGTCTACCAGCGGAACCGGGCCCAGGTGGCCGCCCCGCCCCGGATCGGGGTGGACGAGGCGGCCGCCCGGTATCTCGATCCCCTGGGCCGCTACACCTTCCCCCTGCCCGATGACTGGCGGGCCGGCCGGAGCACCACCTCTGCCAGCACCACCGTCCTCCGCTCCCGGGACGGGCGGATCTTCTTCATCCATGTCACCCCCCAACCTGCCGGCGGGCGCGACCTGGAGGGGCTGGCCGGGGAGCTCTTGGCCAGCTACCAGGACGTGGTCCCCGGCTTCGAACTCGTCCAGGGGCCGACCCCCAGCCGGTTGGGTGATGAGCCGGCCCTCTACTTCGAGTACCGCTACGTGGACGAGGACGGGCGGCGGTTGCGGGAAGGCAGCTTCCTGGCCCTTAAGGAGACGACCGTCTACCTCTTCCAGTACGCCGATGCGCCCGAACGGTTCGAGACGACCGCGGGCGATTTCTTCCGGGCGGCGGAGGCCTTCACCTACCGGTAAGCCGAAGGGCCCGGACTGGAGCCGGGCCCTGGCGAAAGGCACGGGCTGGCCTCAGGACCTCGCCCTGGGCACGCCCCTCAGGAACTGGCGGGGACCTCTTCCGGTTCCAAGGCCTCCAGGAACTGGATCACTTCCCGGGTGAGGTGGCTGGGGGTGGAGGAGCCAGCGGTGACCGCCACCTTCCGGACCCCTCGGAGCCACGCGGGGTCGATCTCCTTCACGGAGTCAATGAGGTAGGCGGGCTTGCCCGCAATCTCCCGGACCACCTGGACCAGCCGGTTGGAGTTGTTGCTCCGGCGGTCGCCCACCACCAGGACCAGGTCCGCCTCCCGAGATTGGGCGACGGCCGCCTCCTGGCGCAGCTGGGTGGCCAGGCAGATCTCGTTGTACACCCGGACCTGGGGGAAGCGCTGGCGGATCGCCTCGATGAGCTGGGCCGTATCCCACTGGCTGAGGGTGGTCTGGGTGACCACTGCCAGCCGCTCGGTCTGGGGCAGCTGGAGGGCGTCCAGGTCGGCCCGGTCCTCGATGAGGTGGACATGGCCCGGAGCTTCGCCCATCACCCCTTCCGGCTCGGGGTGGCCCTTCTTGCCGATGTAGAGGATCTCGTACCCGTCCGCCACCAGCTCCCGGACCAGGTCGTGGGTCCGGGTCACATCGGGGCAGGTGGCGTCGAAGTATCGGAGGCCCTTCTCCCGGGCCCGGGCCTTCACCTGGGGCGAGACGCCGTGGGCCGTGAAGATGACGGTGCCGTGGTCGATCTGCTCCAGAAGCTCCAGGCGGCTGCCCCCGTCCAAGGTCTTGATGCCGTAGGCCTCCAGGCTTTCCACCGCGTGCCGGTTGTGGACGATCTGGCCCAGGATGTAGATGGGGCGGGGCACATCCTTCATGGAGGCCACCCGCTTGGCGAGCTGGAGGGCATCCACCACCCCGTAGCAGTACCCCCGGGGGGTGATGCGGATCACTTCCACCGAAGCTCCGCTCCTTTCGCCTCCAGTCTAGCCGGGGGCGCCCGGCGCGGCAAGGGCTGGAGGAAGGGCGGCGGGGCTGGGGAACCTAGCAGGTGCGACCCTTTCAGGCAGAAGATGGAACAAAGGAGGCGTCACGGTGCAGACGGAGTTGGTCTCCATCCGCAAGCCCGAGGATGTCAACCTGATCCTCGGTCAGAGCCACTTCATCAAGACCGTGGAGGACCTGCACGAGGCCATGGCCGGCGCCGGCGGCGGGATCCGGTTCGGCATCGGGTTCAACGAGGCCTCAGGGCCCCGCCTGGTGCGGACCAGCGGGAACGATCCGGAGATGATCGAGCTGGCCCGGGAGAACATCCAGGCCATCGGCGCGGGCCACGCGTTCATCATCTTCATGCGGAACGGCTTTCCCATCCAGGTGCTGAACGCCATCAAAGCGGTCCCCGAGGTCTGCCGGATTTACTGTGCCACCGCCAACCCCGTCCAGGTGATTGTGGCCACCACTGACCAGGGTCGGGGGATCCTGGGTGTGGTGGACGGCCAGCCGCCCCTGGGTGTGGAGACGGCTGAGGACGTGGAGAAGCGGCGGGGCCTCCTCCGGACCCTGGGCTACAAGCTCTGAACCCTCTGGCGGCCGGTGCCGGTCAGACCCGGGCCTGGTGTTCCTCCACCAGCTTCTGGAGCTCCTGGTCCGAGATGGTCGACGCCGGCTCCGCCCGCCGGAGGCGCTGCTCCGTCAACTTTTGGGGCCAGAGGGAGATGAGCACCTCGCCCGTCTCAATGTTGACCCGCACCAAGGGACGCTGGAACTGGGGCTCGTCCGGCGAGCCTTCATCCCGCAGCTGAGGCGTGGCATCCCGGTAGCCGCCGGTTGCTCCACCGTAGAGGCTTGCCATAGCCATGAGGGTGCAACCCCCTTCCCGACTGCACCCTCATTCTGGCACGGGTACCAGTTCGTGCGACATAGGCAAATGACCCGACTTGCCAGGGACAAGTGTCCAGCCAGCTTACCCCGTCCCGTCCCCGTCCCCCGTAAAGAAGAAGGTGCCCGTCCCCTGGCTGATCAGCTGGCCCTCGTGGTCTTCCACCCGGCCCTCGGCCACGCCGGTAAACCGGCCGATATGAGTGGGCCGGGCCCGGACCACCACCCACGGGCCCCGGCCAGGTTTGACGTAGTTGACGTTCAGCTGGACGGTGACCACCGGGCGGCCGGCCTGCTCGGCCAGACTCCAGCCCATGAGCGAGTCGAGAAAGATGGCCGTCACCCCGCCGTGGAGGATCCCCATGGGGTTGAGGAAGATGGGCAGAAGGGGGATCCGGGCGACGGACCACTCCCCATCGTGCCAGCGCTCCATGGGCAAGAGCTGCATGAAGCTGAGCATGTCGCCACCGGCCAAGCCCTCCAGGGCGCGCTGGAGGAGCTCCCGCTGGATCGCCTCGGGACCGTCCGCCGGCGGCGCCTCGCCCGGGGGAGCTGAGGGCTTGGGGGGCTTAACCTCGTGGCTCATCGACTCCCTCTTTCTCAACCGGCCGCTGGAGGGCCGCCTCCTGGACCGGGGCGGTGGACCCCATCAGCTGCCGGGGGGTGGTGTACCTCCCCGAAGGGTTCCAGAGGAGCCACCCCGACACCTCCACCTCTTGGGCGGCAAGAATCTGGGCCCACACTTCCTGGGGGCCATAGGGGTTCCGGAGGCTGAAGGACTGGAGCCAGGGCCGCAGCTTCCGCCGATCGACCCGCTGCGCGGCCGCCTTGAGGGAGCGGAGGACCGTCTCGTAGGGGGCCCGGTCCGGGTCTTCCAGCCCCAGGGCCCCCGGCGGGAAGTGGGAGGGGTAGAGCATGAGGGAGACCACGTCCACCTGCTCCGCCAGGACCTCCAGCTGGTGGCCGATCCCCATGTCGCCTCGGGTGAGGGCGGCGAAGCCGAAGAGGTCGGCGCTGGTGTAGGCCCCGACAGGGCGCAGGGCTTGCCGGGAGGCGGCCAGGAAGGCGGCGATGGTCTCCTCCCGCCGGATCCCTTCCGGATAGACCAGCCGGTCCAAGGGGCCGTCGGTGGGGAAGCGGACGTAGTCCCACTGGATCTCATCCACGCCCGCCAGGGCGGCCTCCACCGCCAGGTCAATCAGGTAGGCCCACGCTTCTTCCTGGGCGGGATTGATCCAGGCGATCCCCTGGCGGTCCCGCCAGATGTTCCCCTGCACATCCTTCAGGGCCAGCTCGGGCCGCTGGAGGGCCAGCCGGTGATCCCGGAAGGCGACCATCCGCCCCACCACGTAGAAGCCCCGGCGGTGGAGCCGGTCCACCAACGCCCGCAGATCGCCCAACTCGCCCCGCACCGCGCCCATGGCCTGGGCCAGGGGGTTGGACGAGCGGAAGGTGATCCGGCCCAGCTCGTCTTTCAACTCGAGGACAATGGTGTTGATCTCCGTGCCCGCGAGCCGGTCCAAGAGACGGTCCATCTGGGGGCTGGCGGCCAGGGCGCCGGTGACGTAGACCCCCCGGACCCCGTCAGGCGGGGGCGGCATGTGGAAGGGCTCGGCCGCCTCCGGTGCGGAGGTGGGTTCAGGCGCTGGGGCGTCGGAACGGGCGGGAACCACCAAGACCAGCGCGATCAAGACGGCGGTCAGCACGGCAACCCGGCTGGCGAACGAGCGCCACCGCCGGGCCCGGCCAGCGCCTCCCGCCCGGGGGAGTCCATCTCCCTGGAAGAGACCACCCATGGCCGTCACCCTGTCTTTGAACCCTCTTCCCCAAGATTTGCATTCGGCCTGAACCCTTGGGAACTGGAGAGGAAGGCCTTCCCATCTCGCGAGTCGCTCCTCTCTGGAGGTGGCCCCTCCACCCTCGTCGAAGCCTGTCACCACGGCCCCGGGGGCCGGGGGACACGGTGGAGAGGCGAGGGGGGACGGCTGTGGCGCAGGGGGAGCACCGAGGGGGGGCAACCGTTGGGCCCAGAGCCTCGCCGCCAGCCCCTGGCCGGAGGGGCCGGGCGTCTCAGGCCTCCCGCTGGCTGGCAGCCCTGGCCCTCCTCTTCGGGCTGCTGGCCGGGCTGGTTCTGCCGGGTGAGGCGGCAAGCACCCCGCTCCGCCTCCGCGTCAACGGGGAGGCCAGCTACGACCCCCACACCCAGTGGCTCGTGGCCACCGACGTGCACTTCGGGCATGGCGCCATCACCATCGAGGCCCAAGCCCTGGAAGCCGATCTCGCCCGCCAGGAGGCCCTCTTTACCGGCCAGGTCCGCCTGGAAACGGAGTCGGGGCACTGGCAGGGGGCGTGGTTGACCTACAACCTGGCCACGGGCGCCTTCGTCTTAGGCGAAGGGGAGGCGGAGCTCCAGCCCGCGGGCGCTTCCGGGAGCCTGCGCCTCCAGGCGCCCCGGGTGGAGGGGACCGTCGCCCACATCCACATCGGTGGGGCCACCCTCACCACCTGCGGCTTGGACCACCCGGAGTACCACGTCCGGGCCCGGGAGATCGAGATTTGGCCGGGCGAGGTGATGGTCCTCCGGCACGTGGTCTACGTGGAGGGGGCGATCCCGCTCCTCTACTGGCCCCGGGTGACGATCTCCCTGGACCCCGACGACGAGATGGGCACCTCCCCCTTCCAGCCGCCGGAGGTGGGTTGGACCGAGGAGGATGGCTGGTACATCCGGATGGCCTACGCCTACGACACCCGGGCCGATCGCCTGGGCCTCCTCCACGTGGGCTACCACCAGTTCTCCGGCTGGGGTTTGGGGGTCACCCAGCGCGTCCCCCTGGGCCCCGCCTCCTGGACGGTGGGGGCCGACTGGCTTCAGAACCCGCCGTCGGAGGTGAAGGGCCGGGAGGAGGCCGAGCCCCGGTACCGCTTGCGGACCCGGATCGATTTGCCCGCCGCGGCCAACTGGCCGGTGGAGGCGGTCTATGCCGGCACCTACTGGGAGACGCGACCCGCCTCCACCTCCCAGCGGGCCGACTGGGCCCTGGAGCACGACCTGGCCCTCACCTACCGTCAGGATGGGACCTCCGTGGGCGTACGGGGTCACCAGGAGCGGGGGCGGGAGGAAGGAGAGGCCCTTCTCAAGGAAGGGGCCGACCTGAGCCTGGGGCAGGAGCTGGGCCCCTTGCGGCTGAGCGCCGGCACCCAGGGCCGGCGGTGGCAGAAGGGCGCCGACCTCCACCAGTACCTGGGCTACCAGGGCGCGGTGGAGGGCCGCTGGGGCTCGTGGGATGCTGCACTCCGGGGCGGGTGGACGCTCCACAGCCAGATCCTCCAGTACAAGATCCCCGGCACCAACGCCTGGACCCGCTTTGGACGGGCCCCCGAAGGGGAGCTGGGGTACACCCTGCCCGCCCGCCTCTGGCCCCAGCCCCTTCAAGGGACCCGGCTCCGGCTCTTCACCCAGGCGGGCCGCTACCAGGAAGAACGGGCTGACGGCCCCACGGGCTGGCTGGAAGGGGCCCACCTGGGGTTCCGGAGCAGCGGGACCCGCTTGCCGCTGGCCGGGCCCTGGAGCCTGGGGCTGAGCACCTGGGCGGGCCAGTGGTGGTACGAGACGGCGGAGGAACTCCTCTACGCGGGCAGCACCTGGACCCTCCAGTACCGCCCCAGCGCCGCCTTCACGGGTGAGCTGCGCTACACCATCCAGGACGCCTGGGGCGAGACCCCCTTTCACGCCCACACAGAAGCGTGGAAGGCGCGGGAGCGGCTGGAACTTCTGCTGGAGGCCCGAAGGGGCGCCCTCTGGGCGGGAACCTTTGCGAGGTATGATCTCCTTGAGGACGAGCTGACCGATCTGGCCGGCTTGGTCCAGGTGAGCCTGGGCGAGAAGGTGACGGTGGGGGCGGCCGGCCATTACGACGTGCCGGACCAGACCTGGACCCGGTACGACGCCATCCTCGCGCTCCCCTTGGGGGAGCGCTGGGCGGTCCAGGGCGAGGTGGCCTATGCCCTGGACGAGGACGAGACCACCTTGGGCGCCCTCCTGGGCCAGCTGAGCCTCACCTACACCTCCGACTGCCGGACGGTGGGCCTCCGCTTCGATGTGGTGAACAAGGCCATCTGGCTCGAGTACCACCTCAATGCCTTCCCCACCACCCCCCTCCAGCTGGGGTGGGAGGCGGAGGCGTCCAGCCTCTTCCAACTTCCAAACATGCGGGCCGTCGTCCAGGAGGTGACCTCCTGATGGCCCTGGGACCAGCCCGCGGCCGACCCCTTCCATGGCTCCCCATCCTGCTGGTTTTGGGCCTGGGGGTGGCGCTGGCGGCGTGGCTGGGCGGCGGGGGCCGGCCCGGGCCACCGCCGCCGCCCGACGAAGGGCCCGCCCCGCCCCGTCTGGAAGGGGTGACCGTCGACGGCTTCCTCGAGGGCGAGCTCCAATGGACCCTGGAGGTGGGCGCCCTGGCCGAGGGGGAGGGGGCCGTCGCGCTGGAAGGGGTCGAACGGGGCCTCTTCTACCGGGATGAGGACCCGTGGCTCACCCTGCGGGCGGCCCGGGGCCGGTGGATCCCGGCCACCAACGGCCTGGAGCTGGAGGGGCAGGTGGAGATGGAGCTGACATCAGGGGGCCGCCTGGAGACGGAGGCGGTGGTCTGGCACGGGGAGGCGGGCCGGCTGGAGGCGGCCAGCCAAGTGCGGGCCACCCTGGCGGGCGACCGGCTCACCGCGGGGCGGCTGACGGCCGACGCGGCCACGGGCATCCTCCACCTGGCAGGGGGGGTGGAGGTGGTGCGGCCCGACGGCCAGCGTCTGACGGCCGATGGGGCCCGCTGGTTCGACGGGGAGGAGCGACTGGAGCTGGTGGGCCCCATCGACTGGGTGCTCCCCACCCTGCCCGACCGTTGACCGGTGCCAAGCCGCGTGGGGCGGGGGCCGAAAGGAGGCAGGAGAATCATGGACGGACGGGTCATGACCGCCCGCGGGGTGCGGATGACGGGATGGCTGCTGGTGGCGGTCCTCGCGGCCGGGGTCCTGGCGCCCGCGGGGCACGCGGAGGCGCTCCGCCTTCGGGTGGTGGAGGCCGACCGGCAGGCGACCACCGGCTATGTGGAGGCGGGGACGGGCCGGTACGTGCTGGCCCCCCCCACAGGGCAGGTGGTGGCTGAGTACGGCCAGCGGACCTTGCAGGCCCGGCGGGCCGAGTACGATCCCGAGGCGAACCGCCTGATCCTGGCCGGCCAGGTCCGCCTGGAGGAGCCGGGCCTCACCGTCGAGGCCGACCGGCTCGAGGCCGATCTGGGCCCGGAGCGGTACCATCTCGAGGGTCGCGTCCGCCTGGAGCGGGCCGGGGAGGATGGACGGGTCAGCCGCCTGACCGCCGCCCGGCTCACCTACCAGGCCCTCCAGGGCGAGGCCTGGGCCGAAGGGGCCGTCCGGCTGGAGGAGGAGGACCGGTGGTTCGCCGCCGATCAGGCCCGGTTCTGGGACCGCCTGGGCCAGGCGGAACTTGCGGGCCGGGTGTCGGGCGAGTGGAGCACCGGGGCCGTGGAGTCGGCCGAGCGGGTGACCGTTGTGCTGGAGACGGGGGAGATCACCCTCTTCGGCCCCGCGGAGCTTCTCTTCCAGGTGGAGGAGGACCCTCGGGACGAGCCGTCTGACGCCGGGTCCTGATCCGGGACATCCGTCCCGGGGGAGAGGCACCTTGTGAGGTGGGCCCCCGAAGGCTAGACTCGGGAGTAAGGGGGGAACCGTCTCATGTCCGCCCATCCGCTGCGATCCGCTCCCTCGATCCCGCCCGGGGGCGCGGGCCAGCCGGCCCGGCACCCCCACGGCCAGGGGTGGGATCTGGCCACCCGGCCGGTGATCGTTATTTGGGAAGTGACCAACGCCTGCGCGCTGGCCTGCGTCCACTGCCGGGCCTCGGCCGAGCCGCTCCGTCACCCGGAAGAGCTGACCACCGAGGAGGGCTTCGCCCTCATCGACTCGGTGGCCCGCCTAAACCCGGCCCTCTTAATCCTAACGGGCGGCGACCCCCTGATGCGGGACGACCTCTTCGACCTGATCGCCTACGCCAAGAGCCGGGGCTTGCGGGTCTCGGCCGCGCCCGCCGGCACCGCCCGGGCCACCCCCGAAGCGATGCGCCGCTTCCGGGAGGCGGGGGTGGACTCCCTCTCCTTCAGCCTCGATGGACCCGACGAGGTGATCCACGACGGCTTCCGCCGGGTCCGGGGCACCTTCCGCCGGACCCTGAAGGCCATTGAAGCCGCCCGGGAGGCGGGCGTCCCCTTCCAGATCAACACCACTGTCTGCCGCACCACGCGGCCCCACCTGGACCGGTTGGCGGAGCTGGTGCAGATCCTGGACGCGGTCCAGTGGGATCTTTTCATCCTGGTGCCGACGGGCCGGGGGCGGGAGCTGGAGCCCCTCGGCCCCCAGGAGTACGAGGCCTTCCTCCACTGGCTGGCCCAGCTCGCGGAGAAGGCCCCCTTCCGGGTGAAGACCACCGAAGGGCCCCAATTCCGCCGGGTCCTGGCCCAGCGCCGGGGCCAGGATCCTGAGACCCTCCGGCCCGGCGTCAATGCGGGCAAGGGGAACATCTTCATCTCCCACCGGGGGCAGGTCTACCCCAGCGGCTTCCTTCCTCTGGAAGTGGGCCACGTGCGGCAGGACCCCCTCGAGAAGATCTACTGGGAGAGCCCCATCCTCCAAGCCCTGCGGGACCCGGCCCAGCTCAAAGGGCGCTGCGGCCGCTGCCCCTACAAGGACCACTGCGGCGGCTCCCGCTCCCGCGCCTATGCGGTGACGGGCGACTACCTGGCGGAGGATCCCCTCTGCGGGTGGGAGCCCCCCGCCGCCAGCTGAAGGCGTTCCCCCGCCCCGAGGGGCTTGCCAGACCAGCGGCCTGGGCCGTGTTATAATGAGGCGGATTCGCGAGAGCGGCTCGGGCTGCTGTGGCGCGGGCGGAAGCGGGAGGAGCGGTCCGATGGCAACGCCTCAGGCAGTGTGGGTACCCATGGGCGACGGGATTCAGGCGTGGCGCCTCACCGGGCCCGGTGGGCAAAGCTCCCGGACCTTCGGTCCCCAGACCGGTGGGTGGACGGTGAAGGTGGCCGCGGCCTCCCGGGAGCGGCTGGCCGCCCTGGCGGGCACCGCCCGGGAGGCAGGTCTGGAGGTCTGGTGGGACTGGGGGGCGGAACTGGCCCACCTCCCCCCGGGGCCGGCCCGCTGGCGGCGGGAGCCTCCGGCCGCCTGGAGTTCCGATGCCGCCTGGGGCCAAGGGCTGATCCTCGGCGGGCCGGAGGGCCAGCTGACCCAGCTGGCCGGTGCGTGGACCGCCCAGGATCGGCCCGCGGCGGACGCGCTCCGGCGGGGCGTGGAGGCAGGCCGGGGCCTGCCCCCGGCCTTCCGGGCGGGAGCGCAGACCTACCCTTTAGACCGCCCGCCGTATCTCCTGGGCATCCTCAACGTCACCCGCGACTCCTTCTACGCCAAAGCTCGCCACTTCGGCATGGACGCCGCCCTGCGCCGGGGCGAAGAGATCGCCCGAGAGGGCGGCGACTGGATCGAGGTCGGCGGTGAGTCGGCCCGGGGCGGCATCCCGCTCCCGCCCGAGGTTGAGGCAGAGCGGGTGGCGCCGGTGGTGGAGGCCCTCCGGCGGCGCTTGGAGCTGCCCGTGGCCGTGGACACCTACAAGCCCCAGGTCGCCCGGGCCGCGGTGGAAGCCGGGGCCACTCTGATCAACGACATTTCCGGCGGCGCCGATCCGGAGATGTTCACCGTCGCCCGGGAGACGGGGGCGGCCCTGGTCCTCATGCATCTTTCCCAGCGGCCTAAGAGCGAGTACACCGATCCGGGGTACCCGTCCACCGTCGATGCGGTCCGCTGGATCCTGGGGGAGCGGCTGCGACAGGCGGAGGCGGCCGGCGTGCCTCGGGAGCAGCTCCTCATCGATCCGGGCCTCAACTTTGGCAAGCACCCGCGCCGGGACCTGGCCATCATGCGTGCCCTCCCCGACTTCCTTGCCCTGGGGCGGCCCGTCTACCTGGCCACCTCCCGGAAGGACTACCTGCGGGATCTCCTGGGCCTGCCTCCCGAGGCGCTCCTCGAGGCGACGGAAGCGGCGGTGGCCTACGCCATGCTCCAAGGGATCCAGCTCTTCCGGATCCACGACGTCGCCCAGATGGTCCGGGTGCGGGCCACCCTCTGGGCCATCCGGGAGGCGGTGGGGACGGGAGCCCCCTGACGGGCTGGGAATGACGAAGGAGGCTTCATCGATGCAGAAGGGCGCGGAACGGAACAGTCTGGTCCAGTCGGGGGTCGACCTGGCCCGGATCCAGGCCGCGGTGCGGGAGATGCTGCTGGCCATCGGGGAGGATCCCGATCGGGAGGGCCTGCGGGAAACGCCCCGACGCATCGCCGAAATGTACCAGGAGCTCTTCGCGGGCCTGTGGCAAGACCCGGCCCGCCACCTCCAGGTGACCTTCGAAGAGGGTCACGACGAGCTGGTGATCGTCAAGGCCATCCCCTTCCACTCCATGTGCGAGCACCACTTCATGCCCTTCTTCGGCGTGGCCCACGTGGGCTACCTGCCCCGGGGCCGGGTGGTGGGCATCAGCAAGATCGCCCGGGTGGTGGAGGAGCTGGCCCGGCGCCCCCAGCTGCAGGAGCGGCTGGCCGCCCAGGTGGCCGACACCTTGATGACCGGCCTGGAGCCCCAGGGGGTGGGGGTGGTCATCGAGGCGGAGCACACCTGCATGACCGCCCGGGGGGTGCGCAAGCCCGGGAGCCGGATCGTCACCTCGGTCACCCGGGGCCTCTTCCGGGAGGATCCGGCCATCCGGGAGGAGTTCTTCGCCCTCATTGGCCACGGGCCCGGACGGTAGAGGCTGGTCCGGAACGCTGAAACTGGAGCCCGGCGGTTGACGCGACCTGGGCGGCGGGCTATCCTCAAGGATGTACGGGGTGGGGTATGAGGTGACTGGTGCTGGCCCGCAGGCCTCGGCGGGCAGGGAGGTGTGGACGTGGCCCGTTCCCAAAAGGCACCGCCGGCGGTGAACGTGGAGCCGCCCGAGCCCGATCCGGAGCGGCTCGCCCCGCTGCTCGCCCGCATGCGGCGCATTGAGGGGCAGGCCCGCGGCGTCCAGCGGATGCTCCAAGAGGGGCGTTCCTGCTACGAAGTGGTGATGCAGCTGGCCGCCATGCGGGCCGCCCTGGCCAAGGTGGCCATGGCCCTCATTGCCGACAACCTGGAGCAGTGCCTGGAACAGGGGCAGGATCCGCGGACGTCCATGGATCAGGCCCGGGACCTCTTGATGAAGTTCAGCTGAGGGAGGGGCGTGGCGTGGCCATTCTGCAGGAGCGGGAGCGCCGGTACGTGGAGAGCTTTTTCAAGGAGCGGCTGGAGCGGCCGGTGAAGATCTTTGCCTTCGGCCGCAAGCCCACCCGGTTGGAGATCCCGGGCGTGCGGCGGAATCCTCTGGCCGAGCAAACCCTGGAGTTGATGGCCGAGGTGGGCCAGCTCTCGGACCTGATCGAGGTGACCATCGCCTACGTGGGTGAGGACGACCACCTCTTCGACCAGTGGCAGGTCTCCCAGGATCGGCTTCCGGCCATCGCCCTCACAGGCGAGGACGGGCGGGACCGGGGTGTCTGGTTCTTCGGCGCGCCGTTGGGGTACGAGTTTCGTACGTTCATGGAGGATGTGGTCGACCTCTCCCGGGGGAAGACCCACCTGAGCAACGAGACCCGGGCAGCCCTTCAGGAGCTGACCCAACCGGTCCACATCCAGGTCTTCGTCACCCCCACCTGTCCCTACTGTCCCCAGGCGGTCCGCCTGGCCCACCAGTTCGCTTTGGAGAGTGACCAGGTCCGGGCGGATATGGTCGAGGCGACGGAGTTTCCCGAGCTCGCCCGGCGGTACGGGGTCTACGGGGTGCCCAAGACGGTCATCAACGAGACCGAGGCGATTGAGGGGGCTGTCCCCGAGGAGCAGGTGCTGCAGGCGGTCCTCCGGGCGGTCAACGGCCAGCCGGGGTGATCCCCAGGCCGCGCCTGCCTTCCCGTCGCCCCGGGCCGGCCCGGCTGGCCCGGGGATTCTTTTTTGCTGGAACGCCTAGCACTTTCCATGGATCCTGGCGGAAGGAGGCCGGGACCTTGCTGAGGAACCTCCATGAGGAGGTGGCGCATGGTGGGAGGTGGTTCCGCCCTGACGGTCCATCCCGAGGGTGAGGCGGCGGCATCGGGCTGGTCAGGGGGTATCCCCAGGGAAAACTTGACGGGCCAGAGGGACAAGGGTGAAGAAGACGAAAGAGTAGGGCAAGTCCGTGAAGTCATGGTTTCCGTGTTCTTTGCATACTGAACCCGTGAGGCCCTGTCGGGTCCAGGCACGCGGCATGGAAGGATGGCCACGGGCCTGTGGGAAGATCACCTGGGGTGAGGTGCGTCATGCGACTCGTCTTCCTCGGACCGCCAGGCGGCGGTAAAGGCACGCAAGCAGAGATCCTGGCCGAAAAACGTCAGCTGCCCGCCATTTCCACGGGGCAGATCTTGCGCGAGGCGGCTCAGAGCGAGATCCTGGGGCCTGTGGTCCGGCGGACCATCGACGAGGGGAACCTGGTGCCCGACAACCTGATGATCCGCATCGTTGAAGACCGGCTCCGCCGCCCGGACTGCCGGCGGGGCTTTATCCTCGACGGGTTTCCGCGGACGGTGGCCCAGGCCGATGAGCTGGGCAGGCTTCTGGACCGCATGGGGTTGAAGCTCGATGGCGTCATCCTGCTCAAGGTGGAGGAGGAGCAGCTGGTCAAGCGGCTGGCCGAGCGCCGCGTCTGCTCCCGGTGCGGCGCCACCTACCACCTGACCTCTCGCCCCCCCGAGCGGCCGGGCCTGTGCGACCGGTGCGGCGGTGCCCTCAAGCAGCGGGATGACGACCGGGAAGAGGTGGTGCGGGAACGGTTCCGCACCTACCGGGAGAAGACCCTCCCTCTGGTCGACTACTATGCCGCCCGGGGCTTGCTCCATCCCATCGACGGGGATCAACCCATCGACCAGGTGGCCCGAGCCATCGAGGAGGCCCTGGCCCACCTGGACGGGCCCAGCCAGGCGCCCGACGGCCATCAGGGGCCGTCGCCCCGGGAGGCCGCGGCGGGCCAAGGCTGAGGGGAGCCCCCGCCCTCCATGGGAGACGGCGGCCTGCCCGGCCGCCGTCGGGAAGGCCCCTCAAGGCACCAAGAGCCGTCCCAACCCCAGGATGTTCCCCTGCCAGTAGGCGCTGCCCGGCCGCGCGAAGGTCTCCACCACCCGGCCCTGCCGGGCGGAGGCGACCACAAAGTCCACCCGGTCCGGCCCGATGCGGGTGATGATGGCCACCCCCGTCGGATCACCGCTGGCCCCCTTGAAGAAGAGCAGATCCCCCGGGACCGCCTCCTCCAGATCCACCGCGTTCACGTTCCAGTAAAAGATGGCCGCGCTGTTGGCATCCGTCACCTCCACCAACCCCGCGGGGCCGCCCTGCATCAGGAAGGTGAGCCCTGGGATGACGGACCGGTAGACGTTGACCACCAGCCCGGAGGCATCCACGCCCATGGAGCGGGGATCGGCACCGTTTTGGACCGCCTCCAGAAACTGCTCCAGGGTGGTCTGGCCGCCCAGCCGGAAGGGCATCCCCTGCTGGCTCTCCCCGTTGAGGGGATACTGGACCCGGGCGTAGTTCAGCGCCTCTTCCGCGGCCTGAGCCGCCACCTCGGGGCTGACGGGCTGGCGGGAGGCGATGGTCTGGGCACCACTCCCCGGTGCGGCCACGAGCACCCAAGCCACCAGGACCACCAGCCAGCCGAGCTGTCTGAGGCCGGTTCGGGACACGGGCATCTCCTCCTTCGCGACGCGGTCCAGCCGGGTTCCCAGGCAGGTCTTTCCACCAAGAGGTTCGGAACGGGGTCCAGGACTCCTTCGCGCCCCTTCCCCAGGCCGTCGGGTGGGCCAGCACCCCTGGCCTGCCCGGGGGTGGGTCCCCCTGGGCAGACTAACCCCGCGCGAGCGGGGAGGGAGCGAGCGTGACCGAGAGGATCCGAAAAGCCGGTGAGGCCCGGGCCCGGCTCCGGCGGGCGCAGAACGCCATGATGGAGATCGGCCAGCTGGCCCGGGAGCTGGGACAGGAACCGTCGGCCGTGCGGCCCCAGGCCCGCCTCCTGCAGCTGATCCGGCAAGTGGAGGCGGAGCTGCAGGCCCTCCAAGGGGCCACCGAAGGCGCGGGGCCGACCGGGCCCGACGGCGGCCGGTAGCCCCGCGGCCGGCCCCGAGTCCGGCGGCCGGTCGCCGCGCCCGGGAGTCGGGAGGCTCCCTCGGGCACCCGCTACCCGTCAGCCTTGGACCCGGGATCGGGTGCCACCACCCGCCAGCCTGGGGGCAGGCCCCTGGCCTCCACCTGCACCTGCCAGCCCTGGCCCTCCGCCTTGAGATCGACCCGATGGTCGCCCACGGGGAGCCCCCGCAAGGAGAGCCAGGGGAGCCAAGGAGGCAAGTAGGGCCGGACCCGGAGCTCCCGGGCGATGCCGTCCACCTCCAGGTTGAGAAGGCCCTCCACCAGGAGGAAGGGAACGGCCGCGGCCCAGGCCTGGGGAGAGCAGGCGACGGGATAGGGCACCGGCCCTCCAGGACGGGCGGGATGGCCTGCGAAGAGCTCGGGCAGGCGGCGGAGGGGTATGAAGCGGGAGGCCTCCACCAGCCCCCGGGCCAGCCGGGCGGCCGCCTCGCCTTGACCGTAGCGGGCCATGCCCCGCAAGGCCAGGGCCGTATCATGGGGCCAGACGGACCCGTTGTGGTAGCTCAAGGGGTCGTAGGCCCGGTGCCCCTCCGCCAGGGTGCGCAGGCCGTACCCGGAAAAGAGGTCGGGCGCCATCAGCCGCCGGGTGATGGCCGCCCCTTCCTCGTTGGGGACGGCCCCCGCCCAGAGGAGGTGGCCTGGGTTGGAGGTGGGCGAGGCGACGGGGCGCTTCTGCCCGTCCAGGGCCAGCGCGTAGAGCCCCTCCCCGATCCGGTACTGTTCCAGCAGGGCCTGCTGGCGGCGGGCGGCCAGCGCCTCCAGCTGGTGGGCCCGATCCGCCTCGCCCCACAGGCGGGCCAAGAAGGCGGCGCTCCGGAGGGCGGCCACCAGGTACCCTTGGACCTCCACCAGCGCGATGGGGGGCTGGGCCAGGCGACCGTCGGGGTCCACCGTGGAGTCGAAGGAGTCTTTCCAGCCCTGGTTGGTGAGGAGGCCCCGGCCGTCGTACTCCAGGAAGCCGTCGCCGTCCAGGTCCCCCTCGCCCGTGACCCAGGCCAGGGCCGCCTCCACGTGGGGCCGGAGGCGCTCGGCCAGGTCCCGGTCCCCGGTCCAGCGGACCACCTTCCCCGCCAGCATGAGGAAGAGGGGGGTGGCATCCACGCTCCCGTAGTAGGGGGTGTGGGGCAAGAGCCCCATCCGGGCCAGCTCCCCTTGCCGGAGCTCATGGAGGATCTTGCCCGGGGCCTCTTCCCGGAAGGGGTCGCGGGCCTTCCCCTGGTAGCGGGCCAGGGTGAGGAGGGTGGCCCGGGCCAGGGCCGGGGTGAGGAGGAGGGCCTCCCGGGAGGCGATCAAGCTGTCCCGGCCAAAGAGGACGGCAAACCAAGGGATCCCCGCGGTGGGCACCAGGCCGTCGCCCATCTCCGTGGCCAGGTGGTAGAGGTCTTCCCGGCCCCGCTCCCAGAGGAGGACCAGGTCAGGGTCGGGCGCCTCCAGGGTGGTGGTGGCGGCCCGCCAGCCTTCCGCCCCCTCCTGCCGCCGCCGGCGCTCCTCCCGAAGGCGGTCGGCCACGGGCTGGCCTGGGTCAAGGGGGCGTGCCTCTCCTTCCCCCACGGCCACCCGGAGCCGGACGGTGAAGGGGACTTGGGGTGCCAGCTCCAGCTCCCAAACCAGCTGCTCACCCTCCACCTGGGCCAAGGGCTCGACCTGCCCCACCGTGGCCCGCTCCACCCCGTCCCGGCCCCGGTAGCGGAAGCGGAACCCCTCGGGCGTGAAGGCCCGCTCCACCGGCGGCCGCTCCCCCTGCAGGGGGTACCCCCGGACCAGAAACATGTCGGCGAAGTCGGCGTTCGCCGTGAGGACCAGCTTGATCGGGAGGGGTTCCCGGTGGTGGTTGGTCAGGGTGAGCTCCTCGTAGAGGGCGTCCCCCACCAAACGGCGCCGGTCCACCTCCACCGCGTAGGGCGAGACCTCCCCTTCCCGGCTGAGGGGGAAGCCGAGGACCGTCCGGCTCTCCGCCCCCTCCACCCAGGTGTGGAGCGCCCGCGGGACCTCCCCGTTGATGGTCCACTGGAGGGTCGAGAGGTACCGGGTGTCCCGGTGGTAGAGGCCCGTCTCCCCCCGGGCCAGCTCATCGCTGGGACCGGTGAACAGGAAAAGGTCCCCGGTCTTCACCACGAAGCCGTCCACGGCCGCAGCACCTCCCACCTGCCCAGGCAGGCCGCCCGACGCAGGAAAGGGCCTGTCCCGGAGCGAAGCCACTCCCCCGTTCGCCGGAGGATCGGGGACTCCTCCCTCGCCCTCGGGGATGGCGGCCGCCGTTCCGCCGCAAGCTAGGACGGGCGGAGGATCCCGCCCGCCGGCGGAAGGGAGGGTTCCTATGTTCCGTCTCTACCCGTCGCCTGCCGAGGTGGAGGCGCCCCACACCATCTACGATGCCATCACCTTCCCCCCGCCGCCGCCCGAGCGGCCCTACACCTGGATCAACATGGTCGCCACCCTGGATGGGCGGGTCACCCTGGGGCGGGGCCGGATCCGGACGCCTTTGGGCTCCAAACTGGACCGGATCCTCATGAGCCGGCTCCGGGTCCACGCGGATGCGGTCCTGCAGGGCGCGGGGACGGTCCGGGACGCGGGGTACTTCCCCCGGGTTCCCGACGACCTCCGGGCCCAGCGCCGGGCGGCCGGCCGGGAGGAGCACCCCCTGGCGGTGGTGGTCACCCGGACCTGCGACCTGCCCTTCGACGCGCCCTTCTTCCGCCAGGTGCCGGGCCGGACCCTGATCCTCACCACCGGCCGGGCCATGCCGGAGCGGGTGGAGGCAGCCCGGGCCGTGGCTGAGGTGGTCGTCCTGGGGGAGGACCAGGTGGACCTGGCCGGGGCCATGGCCTATCTCCGACGGGAGCGGGGGGTGGCGTACCTGCTTTCGGAAGGCGGGCCCAGCCTCAACCACAGCTTCTTCGCCCAAGGCTTGGCGGATGAGCTCTTCTTGACGGTGGCCCCCCGGATCGGCGGCTACCGGGCCGACCTCACCGCGGTGGACGGGCCGGCGGTGCTCGAGCCCCTGCCGGAGTTGGAGCCGGTCAGCCTCTACCTGCACGAGCGGGAACTCTTTCTCCGGTACCGGCGGATCGATGGGTCTGGCCGGGGCGGCCAGTGAGGCCGCCCCGGGGTGCCCCGTGGTGACGGGTCTACCGCTGAACCAGCTTGATCAGGGCGCTGGCGATGGCTTTCTGCTCCGACTCGTCGGCGGCCCGCCAGAGGTCCCGCAGGACGGCCTGTTCGGGGGTGGCCGGATCCACCTTGTTCTCCAGGAAGTCCCCGATCTGCTCCGCCTGATTGACCAGGCTGTCGTGTCCCAGGCCGGCCCGCTCCCCGGCGCGCACCGCTTTGGCCAGCGTCTCCTTCCACTGGTCCCAGCCCATGTTCAAATCCAAGCCCTTCCCCCCTTCCACCTCGCTGAGCCACTGCGTGCATCCTTAGCTTGAAGGGCTGTTCGCGGTGGGATACACCGCGGGCCCTGGAAGATTTCCGCGGGCTCCCCGCCACCCTTCGGAGGTGAGCTGATGGCAACCGACCCGGCTGCCGAGGGGGTGCTCTTCGACCCCTCCCGCCGAGCGGACGTCAACGTGGTGGAAGGACCGGAGACGACCCGGGTGATCCTGCGCCTCCGCCTCCGCCAGCCGGAGGTGGTCCCCCGGCTGGAGTGGCGCCAAGCTGGCTGGACCACCCTGCCCATGACCCCCGCCGGTCTCCTGGGGGACTGGATGGTCTTCCAAGCAGTCATTCACGGGGCGGACCTGGCTGAGCCCATCGCCTACCGCTTCGCCCTCGCAGGACCCGACGGAGAGCGGTTCCTTGGGGCCCGGGGGCTTGCCCCCGATCCCCAAGAGGCGGGCACCTTCCGGCTGTGCCCGGGGGCCCTCGCCCCCTTCCCCGTCCTCCCGTGGACCCAAGGCCGGGTCTTCTACCAGGTCTTCCCCGACCGGTTCGCCAACGGCGATCCGTCGAACGACCCCCCCGGGACCACCCCCTGGGGCGGGCCCATCACCCACGGGACGGGCGAGCAGTACTACGGGGGGGATCTGGCCGGGCTCATCGACCGCCTCGACTACCTGGCGGAGCTGGGCGTGGGCGGCATCTACTTGAACCCCATCTTTGCCTCGGGCAGCTCCCACGGCTACGACACGGTCGACTACTTCCGCATCGACCCCCGCCTGGGGGATCTGGACACCTTCCGGGCGCTCTTGGACGAGGCCCACCGGCGGGAGATCCGGGTGATCCTGGATGCCGTCTTCAACCACACGGGGACAGGCTTCTGGGCCTTCCAGGATGTGATGGAGCGGGGGGCCGCCTCCCGCTACAAAGACTGGTACTTCTTCCACGGTTTCCCCGTGGATGTGGAGGGCCCCAACTACGAGGCCTGGTGGAACGTGGCCTCCCTGCCCAAGCTCCGGGTGGCCAACCCCGAGGTCCGGGCGTACCTGATGGGGGTCGCCCGCTACTGGACCCGCTTCGGCATCGACGGCTGGCGGCTGGACGTGCCCAACGAGATCCGGGAGCCGGGCTTCTGGGAGGAGTTCCGCCTGACGGTGAAGGGGATCAATCCCCAGGCGTACGTGGTGGGGGAGATCTGGCACGTGGAGCCCGAGTGGCTGGAAGGGGACCGCTTCGATGCGGTGATGAACTATCCCCTCGCCCGGGACGCCCTGGTGGGCTTCTACCGGGGCCAGGGTGGGCTGGGGGCGACGGAGCTGGACCGGGCCCTCCGGCGGGCTCTCCTCGTCTACCCCGAGCAGGCGGTGCTGATGAACTTCAACGTCATGGGCTCCCACGACACCTCCCGGGTGCTGACCGCCTTAGGCGGGGGGAACCTCGGGGATCGGCCCGACCCCGTGGCCGTCCGGCGGTTGAAGGCCCTGAGCACCTTCCTCTTCGCCCTCCCCGGCGTGCCCGTCATCTACTACGGGGACGAGCGGGGGATGCTGGGCGAGAAGGGGGAGAACTGGGACGCCCAGCGGGCTCCCCTGGTGTGGGAGGAGTGGGGGGAGGCGGGCCGGGAGCTCTTCGCCCACTTCCAGACCCTGATCCGCCTCCGGCGCCAGCATCCCGCGCTCTGGAGCCCGGTGGTCACCCGGCTGGCGGTGGACGACGAGGCGGGGCTTTACGCCTGTACCCGGTCGGGCGGCGGGGAGGAGCTGGTGGTGGTCACCACCCGGACCCCGGGCCCGGTCCGGACGGTCTTGGCCGGCGTGTCAGGCCGCTACCGGGACCTGATCACGGGGACCCAGCTCCAGGCGGGCGGGCACGGGTTGGAGGTGGCCCTGGACGGGCCCGAAACCCGGCTCCTTCTCCGGGAGTAGACAAGACGGGGCGAGACGGCCTGGGGGCGGCCGGTCCGGCCGCCCCCGCCAGATCCCCCTCAGTTCCCGCCCGGCTCCGTCTGGCGACGGGCATCCAGGAGCCGGTCCAGCTCCTCCGGCGGCAGCACCTGCTCTTCCAGGCAGACGGCCCGGATGGTCTTCCCCGTCTCGTAGGCCTTGTAGGCCAGCTCCGCGGCCCGGTCGTACCCGATCCGGGGCACCAGCGCGGTGACCATGGCCAGGCTCTGCTCCACCAGGCTCTCGCACCGCTCCCGGTCGGCCTCCAGGCCGGCGATGGTCTTCTCCTGGAAGTTGGCCGCGGCGTTGGCCAGCAGCTCGATGGACTGCAGCAGGTTGTAGGCCAGGACGGGCATCATGGCGTTCAGTTCCAAGTTGCCCCGTTCGGCCGCGATGGTGATGGTCAAATCGTTCCCCATCACCTGCGCGCAGACCATCATCACCGACTCGCAGATGACGGGGTTCACCTTGCCCGGCATGATGGAGGAGCCCGGCTGGACCGGCGGCAGCTTCAGCTCGCCCAGGCCGCACCGGGGGCCCGAGCCCAGCCAGCGGATGTCGTCGGCGATCTTCATCAGGCTGACGGCCACCGTCTTCAGGGCGCCCGAGGCGAAGACGGCCGCATCCTTGGCCGCCTGGGCTTCGAAGTGGTTCTCCGCCTCCCGCAGCTCCAGCCCCGTCATCTCCGCCAGGCGGGCGATGGCCCGGCGGGCGAACTCGGGATGGGTGTTGATCCCCGTGCCCACCGCGGTGCCGCCGAGGGCCAGCTCACCCAGCTCCCTCTGGGCCTGCCGGATCCGGCGGATGCCGTGCTCGATCTGGCTGGCGTACCCGCTGAACTCCTGGCCCAGGCGGATGGGTGTGGCATCCTGCAGGTGGGTCCGGCCGATCTTGACGATGTCGTCGAAGGCCCGGGCCTTCTCCGCCAGCCCCGCGTGGAGCCGTTCCAGGCTGGGGATCAGATGGCGTTCCATCTGCTCCAGGGCGGCCAGGTGGATGGCGGTGGGGATCACGTCGTTGGAAGACTGGCCCATGTTGACGTGGTCGTTGGGGTGAACCTTCCGGCTCCCCAGCTCCCCGCCCAGGAGCTCGCTGGCCCGGTTGGCGATCACCTCATTGGCGTTCATGTTGGTGGAGGTGCCCGAGCCGGTCTGGAAGATGTCGAGGACGAAGTGCTCGTCCAGCTTGCCGTCGGCCACCTCCTGCGCCGCTTGAACGATGGCCTCGCCCCGCTCCCGGTCGAGCCGGCCCAGCTCCATGTTGGTCTCAGCCGCCGCCCGCTTGATCAGCCCCAGGGCGCGAATGAAGGCCCGGGAGAACCGGAGGCCGCTGATTGGGAAGTTGAGGACCGCCCGCTGGGTCGAGGCGCCGTAGTAGGCCCCGGCCGGAACCTCCATGGGACCCATGGAGTCCCGCTCGATGCGAACCTCACTCAAGGTGCCCAAACCTCCTCACAGGGAGTGACGGACTCCCGTACTGAGTACCCCCTCCACCCCCATTCTCCGCAGCGGGACCAAATTCATCCTGGCCGCCCGGCGGGCCAGGGGTGGAGCCAGCCGTGCTCGCAGACCAGGCCGTCCAGGGGCTGGTCTGTGGGCCCGGCGGGACAGCGGGGCACCAGCTGGCCCGCGTAGAGCAGGCCCACCCGGGGGATGCCGGCAGGGAGCCGGGCCAGGAGCCGGTCGTAATACCCCGCCCCGTAGCCCACCCGGTGGCCGAAGGGGTCGAAGGCGAGGCCGGGGACCAGAACCAGGTCGATCTCCAGGGCCACCGCCTCCGGGGGCTGGGCCGTGCGAGGTTCGGGGATGGCCTGGAAGGGGCCGGGAACCAGATCGGCGGCGGGGTCGGCCACCCGGCCCAGCAGGAGCTGGCGCCGGCGCCGGTCCACCTTGGGCGCGAAGAGGGTCTTCCCCTCCCGGAGGGCCGCCTCCACCAGAGGCCCTGTGGCCACCTCCCGACCCACCGAGAGGTAGAGGAGGACCCCCCGGGCCTCCCGCCAGAGGGCCCGACCCGTGAGGATCCTGTGGATCTGCCGGCTCCAGGCGGCCGCCGTCTCCGCGGGCAGGGTGGCCCGCCACGCGCGGAGGCGCCGCCGGAGAAGGCTCTTGGGCGGCGGCTCCACCAGGTGAGCCACCACCTCCGCCACCACCTGGGCGGGGGAGTGGGGGCCCGGCGTGGCGGAGAGGAGGGTGAGGGGCCCCTCCCGAACCCGTCGGGCCAGCTCCAGGAGCGGGGTACCGGGGCCCGTCAGGAGCTCCACCAGGTACCGGCTCCGGAAGAGCTCCCACTGGCGATGCTGCTCGTACCACCGGCGGAGCCCCGCGGAAGGGGCCAGCTCCGGCATCCAAAGAGCCTCCTCCTCGAGCCGGGCCTCTTCGGGGACCCCTGGGGGCTCCACCAGCACTCGGGTGCCGTCCCTGGGCGAGGCAGGCTCCGCCAGGGACTTCACCTGAAGGTCCACGGCTGGCTCCCTCCTTTGCCGCATACTGGCTCCCGGAGGGGGGCCGTCTCCCGAAGGGGAGGACCCGGGCGGAGGCACCCTAGACGCGACCAGAAGGCGCGGGAGGGAGCACGGTGCGCGTGCAGCCGGTGAAGGATCTGGACATGTTGGCCGAGGAGCTGGACCGGCGGTTGAAGGGGACCCTCTGTGTGGTCAACCTGCGCCATGGGCAGGACGAGCTGGCCCAGGTCCGCCTGGAGGTGGAGCAGATCTACGTGGACGACCGGGTCCCCACCACCCGGACCCTCCGAGTGCTGGGCCGGATCCCCGACGGTCCCGACCACGGCGCGGTGGCCATCCCCCTGGGACCCGAGATGAGCGGCCAGTGGACCGACACGGACGGGCGGGTGGACCTGGTTCAGGGTGGGTACATCCTCTCCATCATCCCCTCGCCTGGGCGCCGCCAGCGAGCCCACGAGCGGGGCGAGTCGGCCCGGGTCTAAAGGAGGCCCACCTCCGCGGCCGCCTCCCGGAGAATCTGGGCCGAGCGGCGGAAAGCCCTCTCCTCATCGGGCGCCAGGGGCAAGACCACCACCCGGCGGACACCCCCCCGGTCCAGGATGGCGGGCACGCCGATGCAGAGGTCCTCCGCGTCCGGATAGCCCGTGGCCAGGGTGGAGATGGTGTGGACCGATCCTTCGTCGTGAACCACTGCCTCCACGATCCGGGCCAGGGCGGCGGCAATGGCGTAATAGGTCGCGCCCTTCCGCTGGATGATCTCGTAGGCCGCCCGGCGGACGTCGTTGACCAGCGCCTCCCGGAAGGCGGCGTCAGCAAGCTGCCTGGCCTCGGGGATGCCCGCCTCCGCCAGCTGGTCCAAGGGGATCCCGCCCACGGTCGCCCGGCTCCAGACGGCCAGCTCCGAGTCCCCATGCTCGCCGATGATGGAGGCATGAATGCTCCGGGGGTCCACATGGAGGATCTGCCCCAACCGGACCCGCAGGCGGGCGGTGTCCAGAACGGTGCCCGAGCCGAGGACCCGCTGGCTGGGAAACTGGGAGAACCGCTGGGTGGCCAGGGTGAGGATGTCCACGGGGTTGGTCGCCACCAGCAGGATCGCCCGAGGCGCCACCCGGGCCACCTCGGGGACGATCTGGTGGAAGATCTCCACATTCCGCTTCAGGAGGTCGAGCCTGGTCTCCCCCGGCCGCTGGGAGGCGCCCGCGGCCAGCACCACCAGATCGGCCCCCTCCAGGTCGTCGTAGGTGCCGGCATGGACCAGCGCTGGGCGGGCGAAGGCCAGCGCGTGCCGGATGTCCATGGCATCCCCTTCCGCCTTGTCGCGGTTGATGTCCACCAGGACCACTTCCCGGGCCAGGCGTTGGATGATCACCGTGTAGGCGAAGGTGGATCCCACCAAGCCCGAGCCCACCACACCGATCTTGGGGCCTTCCCACTCCGCAAGCACGTCTGGCGACCTCCTTCCCTTTACCCTCCACAGGGTGCCCCAAACACGCGCACGCGCCGCGAGGCTTCCCGCCCTGGGGTTCGGAACAGGATCCCATCTTCCTCCTCCCGGGCCGTTGACGCCGCCCGGTTCCTGGCGGCGGAAGGCCGCCTGGCCTGGTCCAATTCGGCCCCGCGGGGGGAGGAAGGGGCCATCCATCCTGGGACGGCCGACCCTGCCCCATTCGCCGGCCAGCCGGTAGGATCACAAGGGGAGGGGTGGCCATGCCTCGGGCCCAACGGATGATGGTGGCGGTCGTCTTCCTGGGCGTCCTGGTCTGGATCGGGCTCACCGTCGCGACGGGTGTCGGCGTCCACCACCGCCTTCCCGAGCGGGGCTTCCGGGTGCCTGACTTCGCCCTCACCGATCTGAACGGGCGGACGGTGACGCCCAGCCTCCTGGCCGGCCGGCCCTGGCTCCTCCACTTCTGGGCCAGCTGGTGCTCGTCGTGTCTCGCGGAGCTGCCGGAGTTGGTTGCCTTCGCCCAGGCCCACCCGGAAGTGACGATCCTCTGGGTCTCGGTGGGCGAGCAGCCCCAGACCGTCCGCCGCTCCCTGGACGGGACCCCCCTGCGGGGCCTGGTGGGGGTGGATCCGGACCAAGCCCTCGCCTCCCAGTTCAGGGTACGGGGCCTGCCCGCCACCTTCTGGATCGACGCCCGGGGCGTCATCCGCGAGGTGGTGACCGGTCCCATGACCCGCGCCCAGATGGAGGCCCTTCTGCCCAGGCTCGACCCAAACGCCTTCTAGACGCGCTCTCCCGCCTTCCGTCGGCTCCCCCCCCGGCGGCCCGCAGAAGGATATGGAATCTCAGGAGTGAAAGAATGGGACGTGTCTGAACCCTGGCGCGGCACGTCCAGGGTCACGACTTCGGGAGGGAGACCCTCATTGGCCTCGCAGCGTTTTGCCATCTCCATGGCTGGTGACCAGGGGGCGGCCAGCCCCTTCCGGACCTGGTTTGCAGAAGGCTTGGCCCAACGGCTTGCCCAGGACGGGTACGAGCAGGTGGCGGCTGAGGGCGCGGAGGAGCTCCAACTGGTCCTCCACTTCGTGGAGCGGGACCGCTTCCGTCCCTTCCGCCGTCAGGCCCAGGGCACCTTTGTGGCCGTCATCGCCGAAAGCTCCGAACCCATCCGCGACGCGGTGCGGGAGGCGTACCGGGTTCTGATCGGCAACCTGGGGAACCTCCTCATGTACATCGGCCCCGCCCAGGACGGCCAGGCGCTGGCGCCAGGCCAGCCGCTGGAGGTCCACTTCGTCACCTTGGAGCAGGGCCACTACGTCGAGCCGTATGGTCCAGGCCAGGAGGCGTCTTTTTTCGACCGGGTCTACGCGCGCCTCAAGCCCTTGGCCACGTCCACGCTGGTCATCAACAACGAGTTCATCCCCGATTTGGAGGAGGAGCTGTGGGAAGGGGATGAGCTGACGGAGCAGATCAGCCGGGCGGGCAAGCGGCTGGACGAGATGGGCCTCCTGCCCGCGCCCTTCCCGCTGGATGAGGTCCTCACCGAGCGGGACCGGCGGCACCTGATGAAGCTCTTCGGCGTGGGCGGCCTGAGCTACTGCAACTTCAGCGCCAGGAAAGACAGCACCCGTTTCTGGATGAGCGCAAGCGGCGTGGACAAGTCCAACATGCGGGAGATCGGGCGGGACATCCTCATGGTGAAGGGGTACGACGGGGCGCGCAATGTCATCCTCCTCAGCGTGCCGCCCCACGTCACGCCCCGGCGGGTCTCGGTGGACGCCATCGAGCACTGGATGATCTATCAGGAGTTTCCCGGGGTCGGGGCCATCCTCCACGCCCACGCCTGGATCGACGGCGTGGAGGCCACGCCCTTCAACTACCCCTGCGGGACCCTGGAGATGGCCCAAGCGGTGGTGGAGAAGCTCCGCCAGGCGCCCGATCCCGCCCACGCGGTGGTGGGCTTGAAGAACCACGGGCTGACCATCACCGGCGAGAGCCTGGACGAGATCTTTGCTCGGGTGGGGGACCGGTTGGTGAGCCAGGTCCCCATGAGCTGACGTGGCCGCGGTGGTCCGGGGGGTGGGGTACCGCCTCTCCATCCCCCGGTATTTGGCGGCGAAGGCCTTGGGCCGCCGCCTGCCCACCTTGTACTACGGCCGTCTCTCCAACGTCGGGGTGATCACCCTCCCCCGGCGGCCCCTGCCGGGGCCCGACTGGGTCCGCTTGGTCCCCATCCTGGCCGGGATCTGCGGGAGCGATCTGGGGACGATTACAGGCCGAAACAGCCCGGCCCTCTCGCCTCTGGTCTCCTTCCCGGCGGTCCTGGGCCACGAGGTGGTCGCCCGGGTGGTGGAGGCGGGGCCCCAGGCGGGGGTGGCGGCGGGGCAGCGGGTGGTGGTCAACCCCTTCTTGCCGTGCCAGGTGCGGGGGCTGGAGCCGTGCCCCACCTGCCAGCGGGGCGAGACCTGCATGTGTGAGAACTTCGACCAGGGGGCCTTCGCCCCGGGCATGCTCCTGGGCTTCTGCCGGGATCTGCCCGGCGCGTGGTCCGAGGAGTTCTTGGCCCACCGGAGCCAGCTCTTTCCCGCGCCGGCCGGGCTGAGCGACGACCGGCTGGTCTTGGTGGAGCCCCTGGCCATCGCCCTCCATGCCGTCCTCCGGGAGCCGCCCGGGGAAGGGGCGCGGGTGCTCGTGGTGGGTGCGGGGCCCATCGGCCTGGCCACCATCGCCGCTTTGCGCCTCCTGGAGCTTCCCGTCCACGTGACGGTGGTGGCCAAGTACCCCCTCCAGGAGGAGCTGGCCCGGCGGTTCGGGGCCGACCGGGTCTACCGGTGGCGCCGGGGGGAGGCGCCCGCCTTCCGAGCGGCCCGGGAGGTGACAGGGGCCCGCATCCTCAAGCCCGTCCTGGGCCGGGCGGTGGTGAGCGGCGGCTTCGACGTCACCTACGACTGCGTGGGTTCCCGGGCGAGCCTGGACGATGCCCTGCGGGTCACCCGGCCCGGAGGGCGGGTGGTGGTGGCCGGGGCGGCGGGCCAGATCCCCCAGCTGGACTGGACCTTCGTCTGGTCCAAGGGGCTCCGGGTGGTGGGGAGCGTGGGGTACGAGCTGGAGCAGGTGGGCGGCCGCCAGGTCCACACCATCCAGCTGGCCATGGAACTGCTCGAAGGCCGCCCCGATCTGCCCCTGGAAGCGATGATCACCCACCGGTTCCCGCTGGAGCGGTACCGGGAGGCGCTGGCCCTGAGCCTGGGACCCCAGCGCCGGGAGGCGGTGAAGGTGGTCTTCACCGGCCCTGCCAGGGAGGATGGAGCCTTTGGCCGGCCCTGACGGGCCCCCCCTCCGCCGAGGGCCCGCCAGCCCCACCCTCCACTGGCCGGGCAAGCCCACGCCTGAGCAGGTTCTGGCCGAGGCCCGCCAGATCCAGCCCCGTTTCCGGCTGGCCGAGCGGTGGGGCGCCCCAGAGGTTGAGGCGGGCCAGCTCTACTGGGGGGAGAACCTCCATGTGGCCGCCCACCTTCTCCAGGCCTGGCGGGGGCGGGTCGATCTGGTCTACATCGACCCACCCTTTGGCCTGCAGCGGGCCCTCCGGCGCCGGTGGGGCGCCCACCCGGCCGACCCCGTGGCCTACCAGGATCGCTGGCCCGAGGGCCTCGCCGGCTACCTCCAGATGCTCTACCCCCGCCTCGTCCTGATCCGGGAGCTCCTCAGCGACTCGGGCAGCCTCTACGTCCACCTGGGGCCTCAGGTGGCCCCGTATGTCCGGGTTCTCCTGGATGAGCTCTTCGGGCCGGGCACCTTCCGGAACGAGATCATCTGGCGGCGGGATGCGGCGGGCAAGGGGGGCAAGCGCGCCTCGCCCCAGTGGCCCCGGAACACCGAGTCCATCCTTTTCTACACCAAGAGGCCCAAAGGGTACCACTTCACCCAGCTGACCCGGCCCCTCTCGCCGGAGCAGGCGGCCGCCTACCGGCTAAAGGAGCCCGATGGCCGACGGTTCCGGGCGGTCCAGCTGGGGAACTACACCGAGGCCTCCATCCGCCGTCTGGAGGCTCAGGGCCGGATCTACGTCTCGCCCACCGGGAAGCGGTACAAGAAGTACTACCTGGATGAGGCCCGGGCGACCATCGACGGCCTCTGGACCGACCTGCCCGGTTTTGGCACCCGGAGCGCGGCCAAGGAGCACCTGGGCTATCCGGGCCAGAAACCCGAAGCCCTCCTGGAGCGGATCCTCCTTGCCTCCTCCCGGCCGGGCGACGTGGTGGCGGACCTCTTCGCCGGAACGGGGACGACCCTGGTGGTCGCCCAGCGTCTGGGCCGGCGGTGGTTGGGCTGTGACCTCTCGCCCCTGGCCCTCCAGGCCTGCCGGCGGCGCCTGAGCGCCCTGGACGGGGCGGCCCTTGAGATCTGGTGGGAGGAGGCACCCGCCCCCTGTGGGGTCGAAGGGGAGAGGGCCCCGGTGGGGGTCGAAGCGCGGCGGGAAGGGCGGGCGGTCCGGCTGCGGCTGGTGGGCCTGCCCCAGGGGCCTGGGGCACCGGCCGGCGGGCCCGGCGACGGGCCGCCTCTGGTGGAGGGCTGGGCGGTGGACGGCGAGATGGCCGGCGTCTTCCGGCCGCTCTGGCACACCTTCGGCCCCGTCCGGGTCCAGGACCCGCCCCTGGCCCGGGAGGCGGTGGTCCCCCTCCCCGTTCAGGCCCAGGGGGTGCGGGTCCAGGTGGCCGACGGGGCCGGGAGGCTCTACCGCTTCGCCGCGAGGCTGGGGGAGCTGCCCGCGGGCCCAGGTTGGGCCGCCCTGGTCCAGGTGGCCCATGACTGAGGGCTGGGCGGCCCTGGGCGACGGGGGCGGGGTGAGGAGGCGAGGGGAGCGGCGGTGCTGGAGATCCGAGGAGTGCGGAAAGGGTTTGGGCGGGTCCAGGCTGTGAACGGGTTGGACCTCACCGTGGAGGAGGGGGCCATCTTCGGCCTGATCGGCCCCAACGGCTCGGGCAAGACGACCACCATGCGGATGATCCTCCACATCCTGGAGCCGGACGAAGGGGCCATCACCTGGCAGGGCCGCCCCGTCCGGGAGGTGGCCACCCGGGAGTTCGGCTACCTGCCCGAGGAGCGGGGGCTCTACCCCCGGATGACGGTCCGGGAGGAGCTCCGCTTCTTTGCTGCCTTGCGCGGGGTGACGGGCCCCCAGTTGGAGCACGAGATGGAGCTCTGGCTCCAACGGCTCATGGGGGCCGAAGCGGAGAAGATGGTGGAGGCGCTCTCCAAGGGGAACCGGGTCAAAGTCCAGTTTCTGGCGGCGGTCCTCCACCGGCCCCGGCTCTTGGTGCTCGATGAGCCTTTCAGCGGCCTGGATCCCGTCAACGTCCAGCGCTTCAAGGAGGCGGTCCTGGACCTCTGGGCCCGGGGGACCACCATCCTCTTCTCCAGTCATCGGATGGACCACGTGGAGGAACTCTGCACCCACCTGGGCCTCATCAAGGAGGGGCGGCTCGTGCTGGCTGGTTCCCGGGACCAGGTGCTGGCCGCTTCAGGGCGCCGGGTCCTGCGCCTGACCCTGGCCGGCCCCCAGGAGATGGAGGCCCTTATCCAGCGGGTGCCGGCCCTGGGGGCCGGGAAGCGGGCCGGCCGGTCCCTGGAGGTGGCGGTGACGGGCGGGATCGATCCTCAGGCCATCCTCCGCCAGGCCCTGGAGGTGGGCCAGGTGGAGCGTTTTGAGGTGGGCCCGCCCAGCTTGGAGGAGCTCTACCTGGAGCTGGTGGGCGAGGGGGTTCCCGCCCCATGAGCCCGTGGCAGGTCATCGCCCGGCGGGAGTTCCGGGCCGTCACCGGCGGGTGGCCCTACCGGGTGGTCACCGTGGTGGGGGCCCTGCTCCTCGCGGCTCTCGCCTGGACCCCTGTGCTTATCGCCCCTCTTACCGGCCCTTCCGTGGGGGACGGGTCGCCCGCCCGGATCCTCGTGGCCGCACCGTGGGAGCTCTTCCAGGCCCTGGAAGGGCAGGCGGCCCCGCGGGCCTCGGGCGCGGCGCTCCAGCTGGAGTGGATCGGCGCGGAGCTGGATCGGGCCGGCCAAACCACGGCCGACGCCCGGGTCCAAGACGCGGAGATCGACGGCTGGTTGGAGCTGGTCCCGGGACCGGAAGGCCTCCAGGCCAGCCTCACCCTGGCCACGACCCAGCGGGCCCTGGAGCCTCTCCTCCGCCAGCTGGTGGCGCCCGTGGTCTGGACCGGCCGGGCCCGCGCCCTGGGGGTGGCGCCGGAGGTGGTGGCCGCCCTCCAGCAGCCGGTCCCCCTGGAGGTCCGCCTCCTCCCGCGGGTTGGGGCCGACCCCGTCCCGCGGGCGGTGCGGGAGGCGGTGAGCACCCTGCTCCTCGTGGGCCTTGTCATGGCCATCACCCTGTACGGGAATGCCATCAGCATGGGCATCATCCAGGAGAAGGAGAGCCGGGTGGCCGAGCTCTTGGTGGGCGCGGTGCCGCCCACCCAGATCCTGGTGGGCAAAGTGGTGGGGATCGGCGGGGCGGGGCTCCTCCAGGTCCTCGTCTGGATGCTGGTGGGCTTCCTCGTCTCGGGCCCCCGGCTGGTGGCCGCCATCGGCCGCTGGCTCGGCTTGGAGGAGCTGGCCTTCTCCCCGGGGATCCTGCCGGCGCCCATCTTGGCCGCCTTCACCCTCTTCTTCCTCCTGGGGTACACCCTCTACGCTCTGGTCTACGCGGCCTTCGCCAGCACCGTCGCCCGGGCGGAGGAGGTCAACCAGGCCCTGACCCTCCCCTTCTTCTTGATCCTCCTGGGCTTCGCCATCGCCCTCGGGGCGTGGGTGGCCCCGGCAAGCTCCCTGGCGGTGGCGGGCTCCTTGATCCCCTGCTTCACCCCCTTCGTCCTCTTTGCCCGGCTGGTGACCGGTTCCGTGCCCCTGGGCCAGCTCGCGGCGGGGGTGGGGCTCACCCTGGTGGCCATCATCCTGGCCGCCCGTTTCGCGGGCCACGCCTACCGGCGGAACGTCCTACGGGACCGCCGCGTTTCTCTGCGGGAGCTCTTCACCGGGCGGGAGCCCGGGAGGCGCCAGAACCCCGATTGAGCGAGGACCGGACAGCCCCCACGGGGACTTGGCTAGGCAAGAACGGGGCAGCCTTCGCGCCCGGAAGGCTGCCCCGATGGCCTGCGGGACGGATGATGGGCTCAAACGTCGGCCAGCAGGGCCCGGATGGTCTCCAAGGCCGCCACCTGCTCGGCCAGGACGGCGGCGGGGTCCCCGTCACCCCCGGCCAGGGCTGCCGTCAGGGCCTCATCGACGGCGACCGCGAGCGCGAGGGCCTGCACCAGGGGGTCGTCGCTCTCCACCGAGGCCCCGCCGGCGAAGTCGGCAGCGTTCAGGCCCGTGGCCGCCTCCAGGTGGGGAATGAGGCCGACCCCGTCGTCGCCCTCCGTGAGGAGCGTGCTGTCATAGAACGCGCCGCCCGGTCCCTCCAGGAGGTTGACCACCGCCTGCGCGTCGGGGGCGGCCAGGGCCGCCTCCACCAAGGCCCGAGCCTCCTCAACCTGGGCCGAGGCCGCGGACGCGAGGAGGAGGCTGAGGAGCGTCAGCGCCACACCGGACGCCCACATCCGGAACGTGAGCCACTTGCGCACCTTCTCCATTGCTTCACCCTCCGAAAGGCGCGGGTCCGTACCCGCGGGATGCCGCCTCTGAGGCGGTGCGACGGTGCCGTCGAGCAGGACGTCGCACCGTGAGTTTGGCACGGAGTGGCCATCCAGACCATGGAAGCTCACCGGGGGCCGGGTCCAAGTTGGGTGCCAGTTCCTTCGTCCCCGTCTCCCGGAGGTTCGAGCCGGTAGCCGAAGCCCCGTACGGTGTGGATCAGCTCCAGGCCGGGGCAGGCGGCCTGGAGTTTCTGGCGCAGGAGGTAGACGTACTTGGCCACATCGTCGGACGTCCCTTCGTCCCGAGGCCAGGCCCGGCGGGCGATCTCCGGCGGGGCCAGGACCCGCCCGGGCTGGGAGGCCAAGACGGCCAGCACCTGGTACTCCCTGGGGGAGAGGCGGAGCTCCCGGCCTTCCACCAGGACCCGCTTGGCATCGTGGTCGATGAGCAAGGGGCCCACCTCCACCTGGCCTTCGGGAGCGTCGGCCAGGTAGCGGCGCTGGACCGCTTCGATCCGGGCCTCGATCTCGTCCAGGTCGAAGGGCTTGGTGACGTAGTCGTCCGCACCGGCCCGCAAGCCCCGGACCTTGTCCTCCGTCGTGTTCCGGACGGTCACCATGATCACCGGCACCTGGGAGGTGGCCCGGATTTCGGCCAGCACGTCGAAGCCCGACCGCTCGGGCATGTTCACGTCCAAGAGGACCAGCTGGGGATCGTGGGCGACGAACTGGGTGATGGCCTGGGAGCCGTCGCGGGCCGCGATCACCTGGTGGCCCCGGCTCCGCAAGAACTTCTCCAACAAAGCAAGGGCGCGGGGGTCATCGTCCACGACCAGAATCCGCACCAAGGCCCGCCTCCTCCGTTGAAGCGTCCCCGGCCGGCGGTCCCCAGGTGGGGAGCTGGACCACGAAGGTGGTTCCTCCTGGGCGGGCCTCCCCCTCCACCCGGTGGCCCGCCTCGGCCCAGACCCGGCCACCGTGGAGGTGGACGAACCGGCGGACCACAGCCAACCCCAAGCCCAGCCCCTGGGAACTGGCTTCCCGTCTACCGGTCCCCTGGACGAAGGGTTGGAAGATCCGCTCCAGGAGGTCTGGCTCCACCCCCTGGCCCGTGTCGCTCACCTCGATGAGGGTGAGGGCATCGCCCGGGACCAGCCGGACCTGCACCACGCCGTCCTGGGTGAACTTGACCGCGTTGTGAAAGAGATTGATGAAGATCTGGCGCAGTTTGGTCCGATCGGCCACCACCCGCACCTGCCGGGGGGCGAGGAGCCGCAGCCGGACCCGGCGCTGCTCGGCCAGGAAGCTCACGTGATCCCAGGCCCGGCCCACCACCTCCACCAGGTCCAGCGGCTCCAGGTGGAGGGGCTCCCGCTCCTCACCGGTCCGGGTGAAGGAGAGGATGGTGTCGATCAGCTCCAAGAGGTGATCCCCCGCCTGGAGGATGGCCTCCACGTCCTCCCGCTGGCTCCGGGTCAGGGGACCGCCCGCCTCCCCCAGGAGGAGCTGGGCGTACCCGCGGATGGCGTGCAGGGGGGTCTTCAGCTCGTGGCCCATGGTGGAGAGGAAGCGGGCGGTGGCCCGGTGAGCCTCGTCCAGCTGCCGGCTGACCTGGTGGAGCCGCCGGTCGGCCTCCTCCAGGGCTGCCTGCTGCCGGCGCCGGGCGCGCCGCTCCCCTGCCCAGGCCAGCCCGCCGCCGGCCGAGGCGGCCAGCAGCCAGACGGCCCGGAGCCCCAGGTCCTGGGTGAGCAGGGCGCCGGCCAGGCCCAGGATCGCCAGGAGCCCGGCGGCCAGCAGGATGAGGCGCTCGCTCCGTGGAGATCGCACCGGCCATCACCCCACCATGGTGACACCCCGGCGGGGAAGGGTCCATCCAAAGGAGGTTCGGATTGGGTGGGAAGGGGCGGTGGGCGGTTCACCAGCCAACGGTTCGTGGGCGCGACGGGCCTGGGAGGAATGGCCAGCCTAGGTGGTGAAGCGGGAGGTAGGTCGGGGCGGAGGGTGGATCGTGTCCAGAAGGGCGAAGCGGGATCGGGCTCGCTTCCGCCAGTGGGCCCGGCAGCACGAGGGGTGGCGTGATCGGGGAGGAACCCACGGAGACTGGGAACCCGACGGCCTGGAATACCTGGCCGGCGACCGCCCGGTCCAGCGTCCTCGGCGTGCTCGCGGCTCCGGCATCTGGGACCACCAAGCCCGTTCCCCCTATGAAGACGAACTTGCCCGAGCGTTGATCCGGGCCAGGGTGACCGGCTTTGAGCGGAACGCTCGGCTGGGGCCCTGGGAGGTGGACTTCCTCTGGCCCCGGGAGAAGCTGGTGGTGGAGGTGGACGGCTTCACCCACCTCTCCCGGGAGCGCCGGGAGTTGGACCGGCGCAAGGAGGAGAGCCTGAGGGCCCGCGGGTACCGGCTGCTCCGCTTTCAGAACCGGGAGGTGCGGGCCCATCCTCAGGCCTGTGCCCGGAAGATCCAGAAGGCCTTGCGGCGATGGTGAGGGCGTTGGAGGAGGCGTGCAGGGAGAGTGGTGGAGAACCAGATCCTCGAACAAGTCGCCAACACGGTGCGGGTTCTGGCCGCCGAGGCCATTGAGAAGGCCAAGTCGGGGCATCCCGGCCTGCCTCTCGGCGCGGCGGAGATCGGCAGCCTGCTCTTTGCCGAGACCATGCGCCACGATCCGGCAGATCCAGCCTGGCCCAACCGGGACCGGTTCGTCCTCTCCGCGGGGCATGGGTCGATGCTCCTCTATGCCCTGCTCCACTTGACCGGGTACGATCTGCCTATGGAGGAGATCGAACGCTTCCGGCAGCTAGGGTCGGCCACCCCGGGCCACCCCGAGTACGGCCGCACCCCGGGGGTCGAGACGACCACCGGACCTTTGGGGCAAGGCCTGGGCAACGCGGTGGGGATGGCCCTGGCCGAGCGGATGCTGGCCGCCCGGTTCAACCGCCCGGGCTTCCCGGTGGTGGATCACTTCACCTACTGCCTGGCCGGCGACGGCTGCATGATGGAGGGCGTCGCGGCAGAAGCGGCCTCCCTGGCGGGGCACCTGGGGTTGGGGCGGCTGATCGTCATCTACGACGCCAACCAGATCTCCATTGAGGGAAGCACCGATCTGGCCTTCAGCGAGGATGTGGCCGCCCGCTTCCTGGCTTACGGATGGCACGTGCAGGAGGTGGACGGCTACGATCTGGACGGCCTGCGGAAGGCCCTGGAGGCCGCCCGGGCCGAGGAGGCAGCCCCCAGCCTGATCGTCGCCCGGACCCGGATCGGCCGGTACAGCCTCCTGGAGGGGAGCGCGGAGGTCCACGGCGCGCCCCTGGGCGAGGAGGCCGTCGCCAAGCTGAAGGCCGACCTGGGCTGGCCCGAGACCCCCTTCTTCGTGCCCGAGGCCGTCCGCCAATTCTTTGAGGCCCGGCGGGCCCAGTGGGCGGCGGCCCGGCAGGAGTGGCAGGAGCTCTTCGAGCGCTGGTCCCAGGCCTACCCCGACCTGCGCCAGGCGTGGGATGAGGCCTTCCGCCAAGAGCTGCCCCCGGATCTGGCGGCGCGCCTGCCCCGGTACGAGCCGGGGGGCAAGGCGGTCGCCACCCGGAACGCGGGCGGCCAGGTGCTCCAGGCTCTGGCCCGGGAGCTCCCCTGCCTGGTGGGTGGCTCCGCCGACCTGGCCCCCTCCACCAAGACCTACCTCGACGGGTACGAGCCGGTGCAAAGCGGCCAGTACGGCGGCCGGAACCTCCATTTCGGGGTCCGGGAGCACGGCATGGGCGCGATCCTGAACGGCATGGCCCTTCACGGAGGCCTGCGGGTCTTCGGCTCCACCTTCCTGGTCTTCTCCGACTACATGCGCCACGCGGTCCGTCTTTCGGCCCTGATGGGCCTGCCGGTGGTCTACGTATTCACCCATGACTCCATCTGGGTGGGGGAGGACGGGCCCACCCACCAGCCGGTGGAGCACCTGGAGTCCCTCCGCCTCATCCCCAACCTGGCCGTCATCCGGCCCGCGGACGCCAACGAGACGGCCGACGCCTGGTTGGAGGCCCTGCGGCGGACCAACGGCCCCACCGCCCTCATCCTGAGCCGGCAGAACCTGCCCATCCTGCCCGAGCCTCCGGGCCTCGAACCGGGCGAGAGCCGGGTGGGCCGGGGCGGCTACGTGGTCCGCTTCGAACCCGAAGGGCAGCCGCCGGCGCTGGTCTTGGTGGCGACGGGTTCGGAGGTCGCCCTGGCCCTGGAAGCGGCCGACCTCCTGGCGCAGGAGGGCATCCCCTGCCGGGTGGTCTCCGTGCCCTGGCGGGAGCGGTTCGAACAGCAGCCGGAGAGCTACCGGCGCCACGTCCTCCCCGAGGAGGCCCCGCGGCTGGTCATCGAGGCCGGGGTGGGCCGGGGCTGGTGGCGTTTGGTCCGGCCCCAGGACGGCATGGTGACCATGGAGACCTTTGGCGAGAGCGGTCCCGGCGAGCAGGTGGCGGCCCACTTCGGCTTCACCGCGGCCCGGGTGGCCCAGGAGGCCCGCCGGCTCCTGGGCCGGGCCTGAGGCGGGGGAAGGGGCGTGGGCGGGGTGCCCCTCGCGGAGGTGACGGGGGTCCTCCTGGCCGGCGGGCAGAGCCGCCGGATGGGGGCGCCCAAAGCCCTCCTCCCCGTGGAGGGGGAACCTCTGATCCAGCGGGCGGCCCGGGCCCTGAGCCCCTTCCCCCACCGGTTGCTGGTCCTGGACCGGCCCGGCTCCGACCCCTTGCGGGGCGGCGAGCTCCTGCCCGACTGGATCCGGGTGTACGACCGGTTCCCCGGGGCCGGGCCCCTGGGCGGGTTGATCACCGGGCTGGCGGCCGCGCCCACCCCCTGGGTGGCCCTGGCCGCCTGCGACATGCCCTGGCTGACCCCCGAGTACTACCAGGTGCTGGCCGGGCAGCTCCATCCCCCCGGCCAGGTCCTCATCCCCCGTTGGGCCCGGGGCCCCGAGCCCCTGGCGGGGGCGTACCACCGGACGGCGTTGCCGGTCCTGTTGGACGCGTTGCTGCGGGGTGAACGGCAGATGGTGCGGGCGGCGGCGCCTCTGGTCGCCTGTCCCGCAGCGCCTGACTGGCTGGAACCTTTTCAACCGGAGCGTCTCTTCGCCAACGTCAACCGGCCGGAGGAGTACCACGCCCTCCCGGGCGCCTTAGCGGCCGCCCCGCGGGGGCAGGGGATGCCGAGGAGGCGATGAGGATGAGCAAGCCGCTGATCCTGGCCCACCGGGGTGCGAGCGCCGAGGCCCCGGAGAACACCTTGGCCGCCTTCCGCCTGGCCCTGGAGCAGGGGGCCGACGGCTTCGAGCTGGATGTCCACCGGACCCGGGACGGCCACCTGGTGGTCTGCCACGATGAGACCGTCGACCGGACCACGGACGGCACCGGCGCCATCGGAGCCATGACCTTGGCGGAGCTGAAACGGCTCGACGCGGGCCGCTGGTTTGACGAGCGGTTCGCCGGCGAGCGGATCCCCACCCTGGATGAGGTTTGGGCCCTGGCCGAGGAGGCCGGGGGCCTCCGCCTCCTCAACGTGGAGGTGAAGCTGGGCTTTGCGGCCTACCCAGGCATCGAAGAGGCCCTGGTGGAGTGGATCGAAAGCCGGGGCCTGGAGGAGCGGGTCGTCGTCTCCTCCTTCAACCACTTCAGCCTGCTGCGGCTCCACCAGCTCGCCCCGAACTTGCGCACCGGGATCCTCTACATGGCCGCGTGGGTGGAGCCGTGGCTGGGGGCCCACCGGGTGGGCGCCCGGAGCCTGCACCCCTACCACCCCACCCTGGTGCCGCCCTTGGTGGAGGCGGCTCACCAGCAGGGGCTGGAGGTCTACCCCTTCACCGTGGATGAGCCCCGCCGGATGGAGGAGCTGGCCAAGATGGGTGTGGATGGCCTGATCACCAACCGGCCGGGTCTGGCCCGGTCGGTGGTGGACGGGCTTCCGTCGGCGTGAGCCCGCCTGGCCCGGGGGAAGGGACGGGGATGGTGCGGGGCCCCCGCGGCCCCGGACGGGAACGGGAAGGGAGCCTTCTTTCCCGGCGGCAAGAAGCTTCCATTTGCCGCAACGGCAGGATGGTCTCCCCTCGGGTAGAATATATAGGGTACCTTTCAGCCATACCAGAAACGGGCCGAGAGCCGTTTCCAGGCGCCCGCCCCTCAGCAAGGGGAAGGGCGTCCTTTATCCTCCCGAACGGGGCAGGCGGGGTGAGTGGCGTGATGCAGAAGAAGCGTGAAGCCATCCGCCGGTTTAGCCAGATGCCGCTCAAGCACCCCATGAGCAAGTTCCTCCTCCAAGCACTGAGCCACGATACGGACCTCCTCGAGCGCGTCAGCTTCGTCGATCGCCTGGAGTTCCTGGCCAACACCATGGAAGTGGCGGAGGTCGGCTCCAAGGCGGCGCCCTTCATCCTGGAGATGGGGGCGGTTGAGCGGGAAGAGGTCTCCATCGTCAACGGTCAACTGGTCCGCCAGACGCACCGGTCCCGATCGGTTTGCATCACCGAGCCCATGGATGCGCTGAAAGTGTTGCGGCGGAGCCGGGGGCGGATCTACGCCCGGTTCGCCTTCGCCGGCGCGGTCCCGTCCTGGTACCAGTCGGTGGTGGAGCCGAACCCGGCCCTCCCCCTGCACCGGGCCCAGCGGCGCAGCATCGCCAACCTGATGGAGCAGATCCTGCGGGAGCAGGTGGATCTGGCCTTGCTGGCCATCGACCTGCGGGCCAAGATCGACGAGAGCCTGGCCCAGCGGGATGAGGCCCGGTTCCGCCGGTACGCCCCGGTCTACCGGCAGGTGCTGGAGCGCCTGCTTTGGGAGCTGTGAGGGCCCGAAAGGAGCCTGCTGCCGCCTTGACCGACCCTGAGAACCCAGGTCCATCGTCGTCCCGGTTGCCCGCCGCCGACCGCCGGCCAGCGCGGCTGGCGGAGGCCGGGCGGGCAGCCGTCGGCGCCCTTATCCTGGCCCTCTTCATCATGACCTTCGTCGGACGGGCCTTCACCGTGGAGGGTCCTTCCATGCTGCCCACCCTCCACAGCGGGGAGCGGCTGGTGGTGGAGCGGGTCACCTACCTCTTCCGGCCGCCCCGCCGGGGCGAGGTGATCGTCTTCCGCTACCCCCTCAACCCCCGGGACTTCTTCGTGAAGCGGGTGGTGGGCCTCCCCGGCGATCGGGTGGCCATCCGGGAGGGCCTCCTCTGGATCAACGGCCAGCCGGTCCACGAGGAGTACGTCACCACCCGGGCGGTGCACGCCTTCCCCGAGGTGAAGGTGCCTGAGGGCCACTACTTCGTCATGGGGGACAATCGGAACAACAGCGAGGACAGCCGGGATCCCAGGGTGGGCTTCATTCCCAGGGAGCTGATTGTGGGCCGGGCCATTTGGCGGTACTGGCCTGCCGAGCGGATCGCCGTGCTCACCCCGCCCGAGAGTTTCCGCAGCCTGCCCTGAACGCCCACGGGGCCGGACCTCCCCCGTTCACTTGGATGAGCCGCCCAAATCGATGGGGATCCGGAGCACCTGGCCCACCTCGAGCCGGTGGGGGTCATCGATGCCGTTCAGAGCCGCCAGCTCCTGGTAGCGGCTGCCGTCGCCCAGGAGCCGGAGGCTGATGCTCCACAGGGTCTCGCCCGGCCCCACCCGGTAGGAGATGTAGAACACCTCTCCCGCGGCGTCCCTATCCGCCCCGGAGCCAGCCTCGCCCCAGGGAACGGCCTCCCCCGGGGGGGCGGGGACCGGCGGCTCGGGACCGCCCACCGAGAGGGGCACCACCCCGGCCCCTCCTCCTTCGCCCGCGGCCGGCGCGCCGGCAGCCGGAGGCGGTGCCTCAGGGGCGCTCGGGTGGGGCCGGGAAGGGAAGAAAGCGGGCACCGAGGGCAGGAGGAGGTAGAGGGCGGCCGCGCCCGCAGCCGCCAGCACCCAGGGCTTCAGCCGGCCCAGGCGGCTCAGCACCCCGGCCCGGCGGAAGACGGGCGTCGGGTGGCGGGTCCTGGCCACCGGCCGGGGCGGGACTTGGGGCGGCTGGGTGCACCGCCAGTACCCGGGGAGGGGCACCAGGTCCGACCCCTCCCAGACGTAGAAGGCCTGCCGGCCCCTCTGGGGATCGAGAACCCAGGTGAACTGGAGGGGGTCGGCAAAGCGCTGGTAGGCGGTGAAGCGGTCGTAGCTGCCCAGCGCGGTGCCCCGGCCCGGTTGGATGCGGAACCAGCCGACGGGCTCCAGGTCGGGGAACTCGGCCTGCCATGCCTGATGGAGCGCCCACCAGCTGGGCCGGGGCACCCGGACCCCGCCCTCCAAGGGTTCCACCTGGGCGAAGGGCACGACTCGGACCGCCACCACAAAGGGCCCGGTCTCATCCCGCCCTGCATACCCGAAGATCACCCCGGCCCCATCGCCCCGTCGGGCCTCGGCTAGGGTGAGCATCTCCTGTTCCAACGTGGGAGCCAAGTAGGGAGCCGGCTGGGGCCTGTCCACCCCAGCCCAGACCGCCGGCGGTTTGGCCGCCGCCCGGAGACGGGGCCGGTGCCCGCCGAGCCCGTCCCTGGGTGGTCGCTCCCCTGAGGACCTCCCACCCGTCTGCCTCCGCCGGCCCATGGTGTCGCCTCCCGCCCGGCAGGCGGACCGCCGCAGCGGGCCGCTGTCTCGTGTGCCGGGCTGGCCCGTTGTTCGGTACGAGACCGAAGATCTCCTTCTTTAGGAAAGGACTTCCAGGGAGGGTGTCGAATGGGTGCCTAACTTGGCAAGGAGGTCTCGCGGTGCAGCGGAACATCTGCCCCTACTGCCAGCGAGCCAGCTACACGTCCGAAGGCGAGGATCGGGTCACCCTTTGCCCTTACTGCGGATCCCGCTTCCTGACCGGTGCCGCTGACCAGCCCGGGCGGCCTCTCCCTGCATCGTCAGACCCGTCGTCCCCTCACTCTACCAACAAGGTCCGGGAAGGTTCTTGACCGGGACGTGGATCAACGCGGCCGCCGTGCTCTTGGGAAGCCTGGTGGGTCTGGCCCTCCGGCGGGCTCTGCCGGTGCGCATGGCGGAGACCGTCCTTCAAGGGGTGGGGTTGGCCGTCCTCCTCGTCGGCCTCCAAATGAGCCTGGAGACCGAGAAGGTGCTCCTGCCCCTTTTCAGCTTGGCGGTGGGGGCCGTCATTGGGGAGGCCCTCGGCCTGGAGGCGCGGTTGGAACGGGCCGGCCGCTGGCTTGAGGCCCGCACGGCCCACCTCGATCCGGGACGGCGGGTGAACGAAGGCTTCGTCACCGCCACCCTGCTCTTTCTGGTGGGCCCCATGGCTATCGTCGGCGCGATCAACGACGGGCTCTTGGGGGATCCGGCCTTGCTCATCACCAAGGCGGTCCTCGACGGGGTGAGCGCCATGGCCCTGGCCTCCACCTTGGGGGTGGGCGTCCCCTTGAGCGCCGGGCCCCTCCTCCTCTACCAGGGCAGCATCAGCCTGGCCGCGGGGGCGGCCCGGAGCCTCTTCACCGAAACGGTGATCCAAGAGATGACGGCCACGGGCGGGCTCTTGGTGCTGGCCATTGGGCTCAACCTGCTGGGCGTGGCCAAACTGCGGGTGGGGAACCTGGTCCCCGCCTTGGTGGTGGTCGTCCTCCTGAGCCGCCTCTTCGGGGGCCTGTAGGACGCGGTGCAACCGGCCGCCGGGCGAGCTTCATCAGCGACAGGCCTGGTGCCCAAGGCTCACCCGGGGCGTCTCAGGACGTTCGACCGCAAAGGCTGGAAGGGTTCTGGATGCTACTCGGGGTCCTCGTCGTCCACCAGATCGTCGAAGAGGTCGGGGTCGTCGAAGTGGAGTTGCAGGGTCAGGACAATGCCTCGCTCGGACGTCTTCACCGACTGGAAGAAACGGGTGGGTGGTTCGGGGAAGGCGATCCGGAGCTCGAAGTTTTCCACGTCACCGTCCAGGGTCTCATCGGCCTCCATGTCGGGGCGAGTCCAGTCGGAGGGGTTGTTGAAGTACCGAAACCAGTCCCCGCGCCGATGGAACGAAGCCACCGCTCCCACCCCCGTCTCGTGCATGCAACAAACGAATTATACCAGGGCTCCGTAGGGCTGTCAACGCGAGTCCGCCCAGGGGCTTCCCATGGGGCCCAGCATGAAGGAGGTCGGATATGCCAGGCCTGGTGGTCCTCCTTTCCGACTTTGGCCAGAGTGAGTACGCCGGGGTGATGCGGGGGGTTCTGGCCCGGTACCCCCAGCCTCTGCGCTGGTGCGATCTGACCCATGAGGTGCCGCCCCAGGCCGTACGGACCGGCGCGTGGATCCTGCTCACATCCTATCGCTTCTTCCCAGAAGGGAGCGTCTTCCTCGCGGTGGTCGACCCCGGGGTGGGGACCGAACGCCAGGCGGTGGCCGTCCGGACCCGGCGGTACTTCTTCGTCGGTCCGGACAATGGCTTGCTCTGGCCGGCCATAGCCGACGACGGCGGCCCTCTGGAGGTGGTCGCCTTGCCCATCCCTCCCGGCGCCTCCCAGACGTTCCACGGCCGGGACCTCTTCGCGCCGGCCGCCGCCCGGCTGGCCGGCGGCGAGCCCCTGGCCCTTCTGGGCCCGCGCACCACCGTGTGGGAGCGGCTCACCTTCCACCTCCAGGGGCGGGAGGGCGAGGTGGTCCAGATCGACCGCTTCGGAAACCTGGTGACCAACCTGCCACCGGTCCCCGGGGCCCGGGCGTACCGGTTCCACGCGGCAGGAGGGGCCGAGGGGCTCCAACCCGAAGAGGTCCGGTATGTGACGACCTACGGCGCTGGGCGGCCGGAGGAGCTGGTGGCCGTCACCGGTTCGGCGGGAACCCTGGAACTGGCGGTGGTGGGCGGCAGCGCGGCGGAGCGGCTGCCCATCCCTCTGGGGTGCCGTCTGCGCTTGGACCCTGTGACCTGAGGAGGCGAGGGATGTGCGGGAGGCGCGGTTACAGATTGTGAAGGTGGCCGAGACCCGTTTTGTGCTCGACCAGTTTGAGGGGACCCCCTGGCAGGTCTGGGTAACCGACGCCCAGGCGGACGCGGAGCGGCTGGCGGAGTTCGCTGGGCGGGCCTGCTACCAGAGCTGGGAGAACCCCTCGGGCCGGACCAACCGGGCCTACCTGGCCAACATCCTGGCCCACGAGCACTTCTCGGTGCTGGAGCACGCCGGCTTCACCGTTATCCTCACCGGCGTCTCCCGCTCCTTCACCCACGAGTTCGTCCGGCACCGGCACCTGTCGCCCTCCCAGCTCTCCCAACGCTTCTTCGACGAGGGGGCGGCCCGGGTGGTGGTGCCTCCCCTCTTCCGGGACGATCCCGAGGCCCGGGCCATCCTGGACGAGGTCTACCAGGTGACTCTGGACGCCTACCGCCGGCTGGTCGCCCTGGGCAACCGGCGCCTCGAGGGCCTCACCGACCGCACCTTGCGCCGCAAGCGAGCCCGGGAGGCGGCCCGGGCCGTCTTGCCCAACATGACCGAGACCCACATCGTTATGTCGGGCAACCACCGGTCCTGGCGGGAGTTCTTCGAGAAGCGGGGGAGCCTCCACGCCGACGCGGAGATGCGGGAGGTGGCCGTCCGCCTCTTCCGGGAGGTGGCCCAGCCCATGGCGCCCGCCATCTACCAGGACTTCCGGGTGGCCGAGGCGGTGCTCACCTACGAGGACGGGAGGACCGAGCGGGTGGAGGTTCTGACGCGGGAACGCCCCCGGGCGTGAACCAGAGGCGAAAAGCCACCTCCCGCCAGGGGCGGGGAGGTGGCTTGCGGGGTCAGGCTGCCGGGGTCATGGGGTGGGGCAGATCTCCCCCGACTCCATCTGGAGCCGGAGGTAGGCCACCACCAGTTCATCCAGCCTCTGGTAGACTTCGGGAGCCTCTTCGTAGGTAGGCAACCGCTCGCACTCTTCCAGGCGTTTGCGCAGTTCTGCCATTTCGAGTTGGAGGCGCTGGGCCTCACGCTCCGCTTCGCTAAGCATCATTGGAGCTCGTTCGAGCATCGCTTGGCTCGTGCTCACCCTCCGGTTCCGCGCGGCCAGCCTGGCCCCACTGGTCGGCTTGTGCAAGCGGTTGCTACCCTTCCAGCCTGCGGCGCACCCGATTCCGGAGCGCTTCCACCTGTTCGCGGACCCGGGCCTCCGCGTCGCCGAGGCTGGCAGCATACAGAGGAAGTTCCTGGGCCTTGATCTGGATGTTCTGGAGCATGTCCTGCTCGACCTGGTCGAGGAAGCTGTACACCTCGTCGGCACTGACAGGACCGAACGATCCTTGGAGGATCTGGTCGATAAACGTTTCGAGCGCCAGAGGTCCTTCCAGCGCCCGATCGAGGTACAGGTCGTGAAGACGGCTCACCGAAGGCCTCCTTCCAATTGACCCCTAGTCTACCAGATGCTTTCATTCTCTGCAAGAAGCTGTCACAAGATCATGACAGCGTCGGCCTCGGGGCGGGATTCTGTCGAGGAATGTCGGGAGAAAAAGGGAGGAACCCGAGGGGGGCACGAAGTACCTCCTCGGGTCCCGTGAGGGGTTGGGGGAAACTCGTCTCGGCTAATAATATTCGCTTGCAACGCGCGGATTCCTCCCAAGGCGCGTCCAAAACTTGCACTTTTTGGCAAGGGGGCGACACCATGCGCTACTTGGGCCAGGCGGCGTTCTTCCTCACCTTCTTGGCAGCCGGCCTCGCCTTCGTCCTGAGCGCGCGGCGGGGCTGGGGGCCCGGCCGGCTCTTGGGCGAGAGCTGGCCCCTGATGGTGCTGGTCGCGGTGCTGGTCTTGATCAGTATGGGGGCCGGTTGGATCTTCGTCCGCCTCGCCCGCCACCTTCCCACCCCCGGAGAGGAGGAGCCCCCCGCCGGGACGGGGGGTGGGCCAAGGGAGCAGGGGGGACCGGGACCGGTTAGGGAATGAGCCCCAGCCGCCGGCCGGTCCGGGCCAAGGCCTCCAAGGCCTCTTCCAGGTCCTGTTGGGTGTGCTCCGCGGTGACGATGGTCCGGACCCGGGCCTTGCCCCGGGGGACGGTGGGGTAGGCGATCCCCTGCGCGAAGACCCCCTCCTCGAAGAGCTGGTCTGAGAAAGCCATCGCCGCCCGCTCGTCGCCGACCATGATGGGCGTGATCGGGGTCTGGGTGGGCCCGAGGTCGAAGCCCAGGGCGCGCAGCTCGGCCTGGAAGAAGCGGGTGTTGGCCCACAGGCGCTGGATGAGCTCATCGCTCTCCTCCATGAGGCGGATGGCTTCGATGCAGGCGGCGGTCACCGCTGGCGGGTGGGAAGTGCTGAAGAGGATGGGGCGCGCCCGGTGGAGGAGGTACTCGATCAAGGTCCGGCTGCCGGCGACATAGCCGCCCAGCACCCCCACCGCCTTAGAGAGGGTCCCCACCTGGATGTCCACCTGGCCGTGGAGGCCCCAGTGGTCCACGCTGCCCCGCCCGTGGTCCCCCAAGACGCCCGAGGCGTGGGCGTCGTCCACCATGGTGAGGGCGCCGTATGCCCGGGCCAGGCCCACGATCTCCGGCAGTGGGGCGATGTCGCCGTCCATGCTGAAGACTCCGTCGGTGACCACCAGGATCCGGCCTCCCTCCCGGACCTCCCGGCGGGCCTCCTCGAGCTTCTCCCGCAGGCCTGCCATGTCCCCGTGGGGGTAGACCTTGATGGTGGCCCGGCTCAGGCGGCAGCCGTCGATGATGCTGGCGTGGTTCAGCTCGTCGCTGACCACCACATCCCCTGGGCCGAGGATGGCGGCGACCGTCCCCGCGTTGGCGGTGAAGCCCGATTGGTAGACCAGCGCCCCTTCGGTCCTCTTAAACCGGGCCAGGGTGACCTCCAGGATCTGGTGGAGGTCCTGGGTGCCGACGATGGTCCGCACGGCCCCCGAACCCACCCCATAGGCCTCCACCGCCCGCCGGGCCGCCTCGATGAGGCGGGGGTGGGTGGCCAGGCCCAGGTAATTGTTGGAGGCGAGGTTGATCACCTCCCGGCCGTCGATGACGGCCCGGGCGCCCTGCCGTCCCTGGACCACCCGGGGCAGCCGGTAGACCCCTTGGCCCTTCAGCTGCTCCAACTCCTGGGCCAAGAAGCTGAACCCGTCGTGCGCCATGGCGCGCCCTCCTTCCCTTGCGCGGCCCCCAGCCCCGGCCTCAGGGCTGCGGGGGGATCAAGAGCACCTTGCCACACTGGCCGGACGCGATCAGCTCGAAGGCCTCTTGGTACCGCTCCAGGGGGAAGCGGTGGGTGATGAGCGGGCGGACGTCCAGACCGGCTCGGAGGAGGGCCGCGGTCTGGTACCAGGTTTGGAACATGCGCCGGCCGTTGAGGCCCCGCAGGGTGATCTCCTTGAAAATCACCCCCTCACCCAGGTCCAAGGTGACAGGCTGATGGGGCAGGCCCAGCAGGATCATCTCCCCGCCCTTGCGGAGGGCGGCCAAGCCCTGGCGGATGGCCTCGGGGTGGCCCGACATCTCCAGGACCACATCGACCCCCAGACCGCCCGTCGCTTCGAGGAGCCGGGGGATCAGGCGGTCCTGGGGGTCCAGGGCCTGGGCGCCCATCCTCTCCGCGAGCGTCCGCCGGTAGGGACTGGGGTCGCTGGCGGTCACCCCGGCCGCGCCCGCCAGGCGGGCGATCCCGATGCTGGCCAACCCGATGGGCCCGGCGCCGGTGATGAGGACGTGGCGCCCCGTCAAGGGCGTGGCCAGGGCCGCGTGGACCGCGTTGCCCAGGGGGTCCATGATGGCGGCCACCTCGTGGGGGATGGTCCCATCGAGCTTCCAGACGTTGGCCGCGGGCACCACCACATAGGAGGCGAAGCACCCGTCCCGGTCGACGCCACCAATCTGGATGTTCTGGCAAATGTGGGCCTGGCCGGTCCGGCAGTAGGCGCACCAGCCGCAGGCGAAGTGCATCTCGGCGGTGACGGGGGCGCCCACGGGGAAGCGCTCGGGGTCGACCCCGGGGCCCAGGGCGGCCAGGCGCCCGCAGAACTCGTGGCCGAAGATGAGGGGGAGCTTGAGGCGGGCTTGGGCCCAGGGGTTCCACTGGTAGATGTGGACGTCGGTGCCGCAGATGGCGGCGGTGGTCACCTGGATGAGGACCTCCCCCGGACCGGGATGGGGCACGGGCCGCTCCACCAGCTGGGCACCGGGGGCGGGGGCCACTTTCGCCAGAGCCATCATCCGCGCTGCCACACGCTTCCCCTCCCCCGGACCTTTCGAGGAAAGTGGGAATTTTCCTGCGGTAAGGTGCCCGCCCTGGGCCAGCACCCCTGGGATGCCCCAGCGGGTTCAGGGTCAGGCGGAAGGGGCCGGGTCAGCCCACAGATGGCGGGCCAGATCTTGGGCCAGGAGGCTCAAGGCCGCGTGGTGGGCGTCATCCAGGCGGGCCAGGGTCTCCCGGTACCGAGGCGCATGGGAGGCGACCCGGTGGGCGAGGGCGTGTCCCGACCGGTAGAGGATGGCCAGCGCGGCGCCGGCAAAGAGCAAGAGGCTCGCCTGGGAAGGGGTGGAAGGGAGGAAGGTCTCCACCAGCCACGCCACCTCCAGCCGGTCGGCCACCAGCTTCAGGGTGACCAGCAACACGGTGGTGAAGACAGCGCAGAAGGCGCCGGGCGACCGGGCCCCCCGGAGGGCTTCATGGAGATCGTGGAGGACCTGGGGGCCGCCCCGGTCCTGGGCGTCCTGGACCTGCTGGAGGAGCCAGGGCCTCAGGGCCTGCCACTCAGAGGGGAGCCGCTCGGTCGGGCTCGGTCCCTGGGGGCGCGCCGGGGCCTGCCCGGCCACAGGGCGGAAGAGAATGCGGGATCGCCCGCCGGTGGAGGGGTCCACCTCGTAGAGCCGCTCCACGTAGCCGGCCGCTTCCAGCCGCTGCATCATGTCGTAGGCGGTCCACTTGCTCACCTGGAGGCGCTGGGCCACGTCGGTGTAGTGGGCTGCCTCCTGATGGCGGCAGATCTCGGCCAGGGCCTCGAGAAACTGCTCCTGTCGGGGGGTCAACGATCTCGCTCCTTTGACGGCTCAGGGGGATGCTGCAGATAGCATCAGTATAGCACCGGCCCGGCGCCGGAGCCAGGACGCGGGAAGCCCCCGGAGGGTTCCGGGGGCTCCTCGCGCTTGGGCATCTGGCTGGCTGCCTGTTCGGGGAGGGGAGGTCGGTCCGGCATACCGACCTCCTATGGACGCAAGATTGAAACGGTCAAAACCTTACCAAAGGGCGAAGTTGCTCAACAACGACTGCAGCCAATGGGTGCGCCGGGGGCGGCTCTCCTGGCGGCGGCCATACAGGTCAGCGCCGCAACGCCGGCAGTTCTCGACGCCACTCCAGTTGGGCGTGTGGCAGTCGTGGCAATGGATCAACCATCCTACCCCCTCACCGCGTCTTGCGGGACTGCTTTTGTCCCGGTGGGCTCCTTGGCGTCCCGTCACCTGTAGCATAGCCATGGTTGCGCTCCCTGTCAACGGGTTCCGGAGAACCTTTACCCTTTGTTAACAGAAGCTCCCCGCGGCAGGGGTCAACCCGGGCTGGGAGAGGGAAGGGCGGCGCCCCAGCGGGGTTGCCTGGCCCCGCCCGCCGGGCCCTGGCCGCCCCGCTGGGGACGGAGAAGCGCGGCACTTTCCGCCTTTCCGAGACCCGCGGCCTCCAGAAAGACCCAAAAAATGGGGAAGGAATCAATCTGTTCCAGGACAAAGATGTCAATGGCTCGGTGACGCCGTTTTCCGAGCAAGAATCGATTTCATCCCTTGGTCCCGGGCCAGGCGATGGGACGGCGTCTCCGGGCGAGACTTGCGAGGATAGGAGGCGTTCGGCGTGCGCATTCGGCGGAACCTCGCGGGCTGGATGGTCATCGCGTTGGTCCTGGTCACCATGCCTGCCCTCTCCGCGCAGAGCGGCAAGGTGACCATCCTCGGAACCTGGGGAGGCCACGAGCTGGCGGCCTTCGAGAAGGTCCTGGAACCCTTCGAGGCGGCCACGGGGATCGACGTCCAGTTTACCGGCACCCGCGACCTGCCTGCGGTCCTGACCACTCGGGTCGCTGCCGGCAACCCGCCGGACATGGCCGCCCTGCCCAATCCGGGGCAGATGCTGGAGCTGGCTGCTGGGGGGCATCTGGTCGACCTGAGCCAGATCCTCGACATGGACCAACTCCGGGAGGACTTCGCCCCCGTCTGGCTGGAGATGGGCTCCTACGACGGGAAGTTGGTGGCCATCGTCCTCTCGGCCGACCTGAAGAGCCTGGTCTGGTACAACCCCAAAGAGTTCGCCGCCCGGGGCTACCAGGTGCCCACCACCTGGGATGAGCTGCTGGCCCTGACGGAGCAGATCGCCCGGGACGGCCACACCGCCTGGTCCATCGGGCTGGAGTCGGGCGCGGCCAGCGGCTGGCCGGGCACCGACTGGATCGAGGACATCATGCTCCGCACCGCGGGCCCGGAGGTGTACGACCAGTGGGTCAACCACGACATCCCCTGGACCCACCCGGCGGTGCGGCGGGCCTTCGAGATCTTCGGTGAGATCGCCCGCAACCCGCGGTACGTCTACGGCGGCACCACGGCCGTGCTCTCCACCAACTTCGGCGACGCGGTCAACCCGCTCTTCACCGACCCGCCCAGGGCCTTCCTCCACCGCCAGGCGAGCTTCATCACCAGCTTCATCACCGAGAACAACCCTGGGGTGGTGGCGGGTGAAGACTACGACTTCTTCCCCCTGCCGGCCATCGATCCCCAGTGGGGCGTGCCCGCCCTGGGCGCGGCGGACCTGATCGGCGTCTTCCGGGACACTCCTGAGACCCGGGCGCTCATCCGCTACCTGGTGACGCCGGGGGCGCAGGCGATCTGGGTGTCGGAGCTCGGGAAGCTCTCGGCCAACCGGCGGGTCACCCCCAACGCCTACCCCGACGAGCTCACCCGGAAGATGGCCCAGACCCTGGTGGAGGCCGAAGTCTTCCGCTTCGACGGCTCTGACCTGATGCCGCCCGCCGTCGGCTCGGGCGCCTTCTGGGAGGGCGTGCTCATGTATGTCGGCGGCGAGGACCTGGACACGGTCCTGGAGTTCATCGAGGCGGCCGCGGACGACGCCTACACCAGCGGCGCGGCCACCGACTGACGGTGGCTTTGTCCACGGGCCGGGTTCTGCCGGGGGCGGGAGCGCCCCCGGCAGCCCGTCTTCTGAGGGGAGGGACTCCCATGCGGGTCAGCCGTTCTTGGACCTGGTCCTTTGTGGCGCCCGCCCTCTTCTTCCTGGGGCTCTACCTGGTCTACCCCACCCTGGCCACCATTCACACCAGCTTTCTGGACCGGCACGGGGAAGGGTGGGTGGGCCTGACCAACTACGTTTACGCCTTCACCTCGCCGGCCATGCGGACGGCCTTCCGGAACAACCTCCTCTGGATGGTGGTCTTCACCACGGTCACCGTGGGCCTGGGGCTCCTCCTGGCCGTGCTCACCGACCGGGTCCGCTACGAGGGGGTGGCCAAGTCCATCATCTTCTTGCCCATGGCCGTCTCCTTCGTCGGCGCGGGCGTCATCTGGAAGTTCGTCTACGCCTACAACCCGCCCGGAGCCAACCAGATCGGCCTCCTCAACCAGATCGTGGTCGCCTTGGGCGGCGAGCCGGTGGGCTGGCTTCTGGAGCAGCCGTGGGTGAACAACCTGGCCCTGATCATGGTGGGGATCTGGATCTGGACGGGGTTTGCCATGGTGATCCTCTCGGCCGCCTACAAGGGGATCCCCAAGGAGCTGAAGGAGGCGGCCCGGGTGGACGGGGCCAGCGAGTGGCAACTCTTCTGGCACGTCAGCCTGCCCTACATCCAGTCGACCATCGCGGTGGTGGCCACCACCATGATCATCAACGTCCTGAAGATCTTCGACATCGTCTACGTGATGACCAACGGCAACTTCGGCACGGAAGTCTTGGCCAACCGGATGTACAAGGAGATGTTTCAGTTCCGCAACTTCGGCCGGGCCGGGGCGGTGGCGGTCATCCTCTTCCTGGCCATCCTGCCCTTGATGCTCCTCAACATCCACCGGTTCCGGCGCCAGGAGGTGGAGCGCTGATGGAACGGGAGGGCGCCTCCCCGCTGGTCCACCTGGTGATCATCCTCACCTGCCTGGTCTGGATCCTGCCCACCCTGGGGCTCTTGGTCAGCTCCGTCCGGCCGGCCCACGACGTGGCGGCCACCGGCTGGTGGACCGTCCTGCGCAACCCCTTCGACCTGACCCAGTACACCCTCCAGAACTACCGGGAGGTGCTGGGGGCGGCGGGCATGGGCCGGGCCTTCGTCAACAGCCTGATCATCACCATCCCGGCCACCCTGCTCACCATCGGCATTGCCGCCTTCGCGGCCTTCGCCTTCGCCTGGTTCCAGTTCCCCGGCCGGGATGCCCTCTTCTTGGTGGTGGTGGGGCTTTTGGTGGTGCCGCTGCAGATGACGCTGATCCCCATCCTCCGCCTCTACAGCCGCCTGGGGCTCGCGGGCACCTTCGTCGGCATTTGGCTGGCCCACGTGGGGTACGGGCTGCCCTTTGCCATCTACCTGCTCCGGAACTTCTTCGGCTCCCTGCCGGCCGATCTTTTCGAGTCGGCCTTCATCGACGGGGCCTCGCCTTTGACCGCCTTCTTCCGCCTGGCCCTGCCCCTGTCGGTTCCAGCCCTGGCCAGCTTGGGCATCTTCCAGTTCCTCTGGGTGTGGAACGACCTGCTGGTGGGGCTCATCTACCTGGGCGGGAGCCCCTCGGTGGCGCCTTTGACGGTCCGCCTCAGCACCTTGGTGGGCTCCTACGGCCAGAGCTGGCACCTCCTGACCGCGGCCGCCTTCGTCTCCATGGCCGTGCCCATGGCGGTCTTCTTTGCCCTCCAGCGGTACTTCGTCCGGGGCATCCTGGCGGGCGCCGTCAAAGGCTGACGCCGGTCGGGGCCCGGGTTCGGACCCGGGCCGACCACGAACAGGGAAGCACGACGAGGTAAGGATGAACGCCTTGATCGGGTTGGGTGACAACCGACGGCCGACCATCCGGGATGTGGCCAAGGTGGCGGGGGTCTCCCCCTCCACCGTCTCCCGGGTGCTGAACGGGCGGGGCCCCGTGCGGGAGAGCACCCGCCGCCAGGTGGAGGAGGCGATCCGGCGCCTCCGCTACGCTCCCCACCCGGCCGCCCGGGACCTGCGCTTGAAGAGCGGGCACCTCCTGGGGCTGATCATCTCCAACCTCACCTTCCCCTTTTTCGGTGAGGTGCTCAAAGGGGTGGTGGAGACGGCCACCGCCCGAGGCTACGGGGTCTTGCTCGCGGACAGCGAGGGGCGCCTCCGGCGGGAGCTGGAGCTGTTGGAGGAGGTCCGCCGGCGGGGGTGCCGGGCCTCCCTCCTCATCACCAGCGCCTACCGGCCCGAACACGCCCTGGTGCTCCGGCGCAGCGGGATGCCCGTGGTCCTGGCCAGCGCCCATGTGGCCGATCCCGAAGTGCCCTGTGTGGGGGTGGACAACGCGGCGGCCGCCTTCGAGCTGATGCAGCACCTCCTCGCCCAAGGCCACCGGCGCATCGGCATCATCCGGGGCCCGCTGGACGACCCCGTCACCAGTGGGGAGCGGCTGAAGGGCTGCCGCCTGGCCTTACAGGGCGCGGGCCTCCCCTGGGATGAGGCCATGGTGGAGGAGGGGGACTTCTCCATCCGGGGCGGCCGGGAGGCGGCCGAGCGGCTGCTGGCCCGGGGGGTGGCGATGACGGCCCTCTTCGCCTTCAGCGACGAGATGGCCATGGGGGCTCTTCAAGCTTTGCGGCGGGCGGGCCTGCGGGTGCCGGAGGATGTGGCCCTGGCCGGCTTCGACGACCTGCCCCTGGCGGAAGGGCTGGAGCCGCCCCTCACCACCATCGCTCAGCCCAAGGGGGAGATCGGCCGGGTGAGCGCTGGGCTGGCCATCGACCTGGCCGAAGGGCGGCCCGTCCAACGGATCAAGGTGACGGTGCCCCACCGGCTCATCGTCCGCCGGTCCACCGCCGCCCATTGATCCGGCCGTTCGGCCGTTAGATATGGATGGCCCGTCCCAGCGCGGCCAGGGCCGCCTCCCGGACGGCCTCGGCGATGGTGGGGTGGGCGTGGACCGTCCCGCCCAGCTCCTCCAGGGTGGTCTCCATGTTGACGGCCAGCCCCGCCTCGGCCAAGATCTCCGTCACCTGCGGGCCCACCAGGTGCACCCCCAGCACCTGGCCGTAGCGGCGCTCGCCCACCACCTTCACCAGGCCTCCCGTCTCCTGGAGGGCCACCGCCTTCCCGTTGGCCTGGAGGGGGAAGACCCCGGTGACCACCTCATAGCCCCGCTCCCGGGCTTGGGCCTCCGTGAGCCCCACCGAGGCCACCTGGGGCTCGCAGTAGGTGGCCCGGGGCATCCGCTCGGGCTGGAGGCGGGGGACAGGCCGGCCGGCCATGTGCTCCACGGCCACCACCGCCTCCTCCGAGGCGACGTGGGCCAGCATGGGCGGCCCCACCAGGTCGCCCACCGCGTAGATCCCCGGCCGGGTCGTCTCCATGTGCTCGTTCACCTTGACAAAGCCCCGGTCCGTTTCGATGCCCAGCTCCTCCAGGCCCAAGTTCTCGCTGTTGGGTTGGGTGCCCACCGCCATCAAGACCATGTCTGCCTCCAGGGGCTCCGCCTCCCCCTCCAGGGTGAGGTGGACTTGGCCCCCGTGGCGTGCCAGGCCGGCCACCCGCACGCCCGTGCGGACCTGGATCCCTTGGCGCTGGAAGGCGCGCTCCAGGGCTTGAGCCAGCTCCGGCTCCTCGTTGGGGAGGAGGTGGGGGAGCATCTCCAGCACCGTCACCTGGGCGCCGTAGGTGCGGTAGATGGAGGCGAACTCCACACCGATGGCGCCCCCGCCCACGATGACCACACGCCCGGGAAGCTCCCGCCGGCTGAGCGCGTGGCGGCTGGAGAGGACCAGCTCGCCGTCCAGCTCCACCCCCGGCAGGCTCCGGGGCCGGCCGCCGGTGGCCAGGAGGATCTTATCGGCCACCAGCTCCTCGCCCGACGGTTCCACCACCACCCGGTCGGGACCGGCCAGCCGTCCCCGGCCCTCCACCACGTGGACCCCGTTCTTCCGCATGAGAAAGCTGACGCCCTTGGCCAGCCGCTGGGCCGCCTGGCGGCTCAGATCGATGGCCTTGCCGAAGTCAGCGGAGACAGGGCCGGTCTCGATGCCGTACCGTCCGGCCTCCTGGACGCGCCGGAGCACCTCGGCGGTGTGGAGGAGGGATTTGGTCGGGATGCACCCCCAGTTGAGGCAGACGCCGCCCAGGTGCTCCTGCTCCACCAGGGCGACCCGGAGCCCCAGCTGGCGGGCCCGGATGGCCCCGACGTAACCGCCCGGTCCCCCGCCCACCACCACCAGGTCGAACCTCTCGGCCACCCCATCCACTCCTTATCTGGCCAGGTGGGGGTTTACCAGCAACCAGGGATGTTCCAGGAGCTCCCGGATCCGGTTGAGGAACCGGGCGACTTCCACCCCGTCGGTCACCCGGTGGTCGGCCGCCAAGGTGAGCGTCATGACGGTGGCCGGCTGGATCTGGCCGTCGACCACCCAGGGCTGCTGACGCGCCCCTCCGGCGGCCAGGATCGCCGTCTGGGGTGGGTTGATGATGGCGCTGAACGCCTCAACGCCGAACATGCCCAGGTTGCTCAAAGTGAAGGTGCCCCCCGCATACTCATCGGGCTTGAGGCGCCCCTTCCGGGCCGCCCGAACCACCCGGTGGACCTCCCGGGCCAGCTCCACCAGACCCTTCCCGTTGCAGTCCCGCACCACCGGGGTGAGCAGCCCGTCCTCCACCGCCACGGCGATGGCCACGTCCACCGTCGGGTTGATCCGGAGGCCCTCGTCGGTGTAGGTTCCATTGAGGTTGGGGAACTCCTCCAAGGCCAGGGCGGAAGCCCGGACCAGGAGGTCGTTGACGGTGATCCGGTCCTCGTCGGGGAGCTCCCGATTGAGGTCCACCCGGAAGGCGAGGGCCTGGTCCATCAGCACCTGGACGCTCTCGTAGAAGTGGGGGATCTCCCTCTTGGACTGGCTCATGCGGCGGGCAATGGTGCGGCGCATCCGGCTCCACGGTTTGATCTCCGCCGGGGCAGGGGACGGGGCGGCAGGGCTGGCCGGGGCAGGGGCCGCCTCCCCCGCCGAAGAGATCCCGTCGCCTGCCGGCGGGGTGGTCTCAGGGTCCGTGGTGGCCGGCGGCTGGGCGAAGGGGTGCTCGCCCAGGGTTTGGCCCGCCAGGCGCTGGGCCTGGGGAGCGGCGGCCTCGCCCAGGTAGTGGGCGGGATCGTGGAAGCGGGGCACGAAGCGGTACTCGCCGGCCGTGATGGCGGGCTGGGCGTCTTGAGCCTGGCTCTGGCGGGCCGCCTCCTCCACGTCGTGGCTCAGGATGCGGCCTCCCGGGCCTCTCCCCTGGAGGGTGGCCGGGTCGACGCCCTGCTCCGCGGCCATCTGGCGGGCGACACGGCTGATGCCCCGGGGGGCGGGTTCTGCCGGCGGAGGGGGCGGAGACGGCGGGGCAGCGGCGGGAGTGCCCTCGGGGGCCGGCTCCCGGGTGGGCGCGGGTTGGCGGGCCGCCCCGTCCACCTCGCGCCCCTCCAGGGTCGGGGGAGCCTGGGCGGCCGCCAGCGGCTCCAGAAGGGCGACGGGTTCCCCCACGGGGACCGTCGCCCCCTCCTCCACCAGGAGCTTGGCCAAGCGGCCGCTCTCGAAAGCTTCCAGCTCCACCGTCGCCTTGTCCGTTTCGATCTCGGCCAAGGCGTCACCCTTCTCCACCGCGTCCCCAGGCTGCTTCAACCAGCGGACCAGGCGGCCTTCCTGCATGTCGAAGCCCATCTGCGGCATGATCACCTGACGAGCCATGCCCCATCCCCTTCCAGAAGGCGGGCTGCCCGCCGGATCACCCCGTCCACCTGGGGCAGGGCGAGCCGCTCCAGGTTGGCGGCATACGGCATGGGCACCTCGGCGCCCCCCACCCGGAGGACGGGTCCCCGCAGGGCCTCGAAGGCCTCCTCGGCCAGCCGGGCGGCGATCTCGGCTCCGACGCCGTAGCTTTGCCAGTCGTCCCCCACGATGACCACCCGGCCCGTCTTCCGCACCGAGGCCAGGACGGGACCCATGTCCAGGGGCCGCAGGGTCCGGAGGTCCACCACCTCGGCCTCCACCCCTTGGGCGGCCAGCCGCTCGGCCGCCTCCAAGGCGACCACCACGCCCCGGGAGTGGGCGACCAGGGTGAGATCCCGGCCTTCCCGCCGGACCAGGCTCTGGCCCAGAGGGACGAGGAAGTCGGGGTCGTCGGGCACCGGCCCCTTCATGCTGTAGAGCAGGGCGCTCTCCACGAAGAGCACAGGATCGGGATCGCGGATGGCTGCCTTCAAGAGCCCATAGGCGTCGGCCGGGGAGGCGGGGGTGACCACCTTCAGCCCCGGAATGAAGGCGAAGAGGACCTCCAGGTTTTGGGAGTGGGTGGCCGCCAGACGCCGCCCGCCGTTGACGGTGCGGACCACCAGCGGCACGTGGAACTGGCCGTTGAACATGTAGTGGATCTTGGCCGCACCGTTGATCAGCTGGTCCGCGGCGGGGAGGATGAAGTTGATGCTCATGATCTCCACCACGGGGCGGAGGCCGCCTAAGGCGGCGCCGATGCCGGCTCCCGCGATGGCCGCCTCGGAGATGGGCGTGTCCCGCACCCGCTCGGGGCCGAACCGGGCCAAGAGCCCTTTGGTCACCGCGTAGGAGCCGCCGTAGGCTCCCACGTCTTCGCCCATGATGAAGACCCGCTCGTCCCGTTCCATCTCCTCCATCAGAGCCCGCCGGACGGCCTCACGGTAGGTGAGCTCCAACGCCGTTCCCCCCTCCTGCGGGGAGGGCCGCCGCCAGCGGGGCCCGGTAGACCCCGTGGTGGAGGGTGGCCGGGTCAGGCTCGGGGCTCTGCTCGGCAAAGGCGATGGCCGCCTCCACCACCTGCTCCGCCTCCTGGTCCGCCCGGCGCAAGGCCTCGGGTGTCACCACGCCCGCCTCCAGGAGCTCCTGGGCGAAGAGCTGGATGGGGTCCCAGGCCCGCCACGCCTTCAGCTCCTCCTTGGTCCGGTACAGCTCTGGGTCGGCCATGGAGTGGCCCCGGTACCGGTAGGTGAGGGCCTCAAGGAAGACGGGGCCCTTCCCCTCCCGGGCCCAGCGGGCGGCGCTGGCCACCGCGGCCCGGACCTCCAGGAGGCGCATGCCGTTGATCCGGGCCGACGGGATCCCATAGGCGGCCCCGCGGCGGTGGAGCTCCGTCACCCGCATGGCCCGCTCGATGGCGGTCCCCATCCCGTACAGGTTGTTCTGGCAAAGGAAGATGACGGGCAGTTCCCAGGTGGCCGCGAGGTTGAGGGCCTCGTGGAAGGCCCCCGTGTTGGTGGCCCCGTCACCGAAGATGCAGAGGACGACCCGGGGCTCCTTCCGGTACTGGTGTGCCAGGGCCAGGCCCGCCGCGATCGGCAGGTGGATGCCCACGATGGCGTGGCCTCCCCAGAAACGCCGGCCGGCGTCGGCCAGGTGCATGGAGCCGCCCCGGCCGCCGCTGACGCCGTCAGCCCGGCCGAAGAGCTCGGCCATCACCCGCCCTGGGTCGCTCCCCCGGGCCAGGGCCACCCCGTGGTCCCGGTAATGGGTGATCAGGTCGTCCTCAGGCTCCAAGGCGGCCAGCCCGCCCACGGCCAGAGCCTCCTCGCCGTTGGCCAGGTGGAGAAAGCCGCCGATCCGGCCCTGGGTATACGCCTGGGCCGCCCGTTCCTCGAAGTGGCGGATCACCTGCATCTGCCGGTAGTACTCCAGCAGGCGTTCGGGCGGTTCATCCCGGAGATCGGGTGGTGGATCGGGCGTCCAGCCTGTCCACCCGTCCCGGCCGGGCTCCGGGTTGTTCGCCTGCGCCATCCCCTCGCCCCCTCCCATGCTGGCCCGCCTCCGGCCCCTCCCGCGCGCCTTCCGCCCTTCCGGGAGAGGCGGAATCGTAGGCTAGAGTGGCCGCCCCAGGGGGGAAGTATGCGGCTTGCCAGGGCGTGGCAAAGGGCGGGCCAGCCTCACCGGGCGCCCGGCGGTTCCGGGGCGGGAGGGGACGGTGGGTGGCCTGGAAGCCCGACCGGCGACGGGGAAGGCCCGCCGGGCGAGGCGAACTGGACCCGGGGGGGCCGTCCCGCCAAGGGGCGGGGGACCAGGCGAGGGAGGACCGCTTCCACGACGAAGTCGAAGCGGTAGTAGCCTGGGTACTCATGGACCCGGGTGAGCCGGGCCCGGGCCACGGGGATGAGCTGCTCCCCATCCACCCGGACCACCTCGGCCGGGAGGCCGGGCCGGATCGCTCCCTCCCGCAGGTCCTCCAGCACCTCCAACTCCACCCGGGCCGGCTCGTACGCCAGGTGGTAGGTGGACCCGGGCCCCAGGTGGGAGAGGTTTTCCACCACCCAGTCGGAGAAGACCGGTAAGAGCAGCACGGCCGGCACGAGGTACACCCCCTTCTTCTGAGGATGGGTTCCGGGGGGCTCGGGGGCCCCAGGTTGACAGAACGGAAGGGCTCGCGCAGAATCGACAAAGGAACGTCGGGAGGTGTGGGGATGAGCCGCGTCTTCTCGGGGATCCAGCCCACCGGGGTGGTCCACATCGGCAACTACGTGGGGGCCATCCGGAACTGGGTCCGTCTGCAGGATGAGATGGAATCGTTCTATTGTATTGTCGATTACCACTCGATGACGATCCCGTACGACGCGGAAAGCTTCCCCCGGCGGGTTCTGGAGGCAGCCGCCGTCAACCTGGCGGCCGGATTGGACCCGGAGAAGACCAGCCTCTTCATCCAGTCCCACGTGCCGGAAGTGACAGAGCTCGCCTGGATTCTGGGGTGTGTGACACCTCTCGGCGAGCTGCAGCGGATGACCCAGTTCAAAGACAAGGCCCGCCAGCACGCGCAGAGCATCAACGCCGGCCTGCTCAACTATCCGATCCTCATGGCCGCGGACATCCTGCTCTACAAGGCGGACACCGTCCCCGTCGGGGAGGACCAGCTCCAGCACCTGGAGCTGACCCGGGAGATCGCCCGGCGCTTCAACGCTGCCTTCGGCCCCACCTTCCCCGAGCCCCAAGCCCGCCTCACCACGGGCGCCCGCATCATGGCCCTGAACGACCCGGAACGGAAGATGTCCAAGAGCGTGCCGGGCAGCTACATCGCCCTCACCGACGAGCCCGATGAGATCCGCCGCAAGATCCGGCGGGCGGTGACCGACACCGGCCCCACCAGCGGCGAGATGAGCCCCGGCGTGCGGAACCTCTTCACCCTGCTGGAGGTCTTCGACACCGAGGGGGCCACCTACCGGGCCCTCCGGGAGGCCTACGACCAAGGGACCCTCAGGTATGTGGAGTTGAAGGACGCGGTGGCCGATCACATGATTGCGCACCTGGAGCCCATCCGCGAGCGGTACCAGGAGCTGATCCACCGCCAGGAGGAGCTCCGGGCCATCCTGGCCGCCGGGGCTGACCAGGCCCGGAAGGTGGCCCGGGCGACCATGGAGGAAGTGCGCGAACGGACCGGTCTGCGGACGTAGGGTTTCGTCCCCGGGCTGGAACAGAAGGGGGCACCGGTCGTGTTCGATCCTGCCGTCAACATCTGGCTCCAGGCACTGGCGAGCCCCTGGCTCGATCAGTTCTTCCTCTGGATCACCGCCTTAGGAGACGAGCTCGCCTACACGTTGCTCTTGCCCGCCCTCTACTGGTTGACCGACCGGCGGAACGCCCGCCAGGTGGCCCTGGTTTTCCTGGTCTCCATGAGCCTCAACGGCATCCTCAAGGAGTGGCTCGCCCTCCCCCGGCCCAACCCGGCCGACGGGGTCCGCCTCCTCATCCAGGAGACAAGCCCTGGGTTCCCCTCGGGCCACGCGCAGGGCTCCTCCACCCTTTGGACGTCCCTGGCTCTGGCCTACGGCTCCCGGCTCTTGGGCTGGCTGGCGGCCATCCTCATCCCCCTCATCTGCCTCTCCCGGCTCTACTTGGGGGTCCATTACCTGGCCGACATCCTGGGCGGCTTGGCTTTGGGGTTTGGGCTCGTCGCCCTCTTCTTCACGGGATACCGTCGGGGTTGGGGCAATCGCTGGCCTGTGGGCGTGAAGGCGCTCCTCATCATCTTGGCCATGCCCATCCTTCTCTTCCTCAACCCCAACTCCGGGGCCGTCCGGATCCTCGGGTTCCTGTCGGGCTTCTTGCTCGGCGACTGGGTGGGGCGCCACGCCCTGGCCTATCGGCCCCAGGGGAGCCCCGCCGCCCAGGTGGGGAAGCTCCTCCTGGGCTACGGGGGCTTCTTCGCCATCGTCTACCTCGTGGAACGCTGGGTGCCCGCAGGGCTGCCCAGCCTTCTCGGGTATGGGCTGGCGGCCCTCTGGGTGACGGTGGGCGCGCCCTGGCTCTTCCTGACCTTGGGCCTGACCACCCGGGAGTGGGGCCCGGGCGGGCCTCTGGCCCGGCGGGCCCTGGGCCAGCTGGGGAGCGGCGCGCTGGTGGTGGCTCTCCTCCTTGGGCTCCTCGCCTGGTGGGCGGGTGCGCCCCTCGGCCGCCTCCCGGCGGTGGCCGGCCTCCAGCCGGGGGTGGTCCAGGTCATCGCCCACCGAGGTGGGGCCCTGGAGGCGCCTGAGAACACCCTGGTCGCCTTCGGCCAGGCCGAGACGGTCGGGGCCACCGCGCTGGAGCTGGACGTCCACCTGACGGCTGACGGTCACGTGGTGGTCCTCCATGACAGCACCGTGGACCGGACGACCAACGGGACCGGGCCCATCGCCCACCTCACCCTGGACCAGGTGCGGGAACTGGATGCGGCGTACCATTACTCGCCCGACGGCAGCACCTATCCCTTGCGGGGCGTGGGGATCGGCGTGCCCACCTTGGAGGAGGTGCTCCAGGCCCACCCGGAGACGCCCCTCATCATCGAGATGAAGATGAACGAGCCCCGCCTGGCCGAAGAGGTGGCCCGTCTGGTGGAGGCCTATGGGGCCGCGAGCCGGGTGGTGGTCTCCTCCTTCCACCGGGAGGTGCTGGACCACTTCCGGTCCCTGGCCCCTGGGGTGGCGACGGGCTTCAGCCTTCCGGAGGCCCTCCACTTTGTCCTCTTGGAACGGTTGGGTCTCAGCTTCCTCTACCCCGGGCCGCCGGGCGACGTGCTCCAGGTGCCGGAGCGGTACGGCCTGCTCCCGGTGGCCAGCAAGAACCTCATCGAGCGGGCGGCCGAGTGGGGGCTGCCGGTCCAGATCTGGACGGTGAACGACCGGGATGCCATGCGCCGGTGGGCCGTCCTGGGCGCGGCGGGGATCATCACCGACGCCCCCTCGACCCTGGTGGAGGTCCTGCGGCAGGAGGGAACCCGGGACGCCTGAACCGGGTTGAGCCCCCATGTCCCGGGAGCCCTGGGGCGTCCGTCCTAGGCAATTAGTGAAAATGGGCACTAGCACAAGTCCGGCCGCCCACCTAGAATGGAAGCGGAAGGCCCGGTTCCCATCGGGGCTGGGCCCGAGGGCCGAGGTGACGATCTCGGGTCCTGCCCCGAAGGGTGGGCGTTCGGCCGTGGGTTCCGCCGGGCAAGAGAGCGGGGTCCGGCCCGTCCCTCCGGCCCGGCCGTCCCGGAGAGGATGACGTCTATGCGGAAGCGATGGAAGCTCATCTTGGTGGTGATCACCCTGGCCGGCGCGGGCGCGCTCTTGATTCCGGCCTTGCAGGGTGGCGCCACCTACTACCTGACCATCGGCGAGGCGCTGGCCAAGGAGGAGGCCCAGCCCGGGCAGCGCTTCCGCATCGCCGGGAACGTCACCCCCGGGAGCATCGTCGACCAGCCGACCGACTTCCGGCTCAGCTTCCTGATGGAGGATGAGGGCGGGCAGGTGCCCGTGGTCTACCATGGCGCCCGTCCTGACAACCTCCAGGACGGCAGCGGGGTGGTGGTGGAAGGCCGGTTCCACGGTGAGACCTTCCACGCCGAGACGCTGATGGTCCAGTGCGCGAGCAAGTACGAAGCCGCGGAAGGGGCCGAGCACCCGGCAGAGATCCCCAAAGGACGTGATCGGTGATGCCATTCGTCGGCCACGGGCTCCTCTTGGCCGCCACCGCCGCCACCCTCTTCGGGCTGGTGGCGTACGGGCGCGCGGCGCGCCAGGGACGCCTTGAGCTGGCCCGCCAGGGGCGGGTCGCGCTGGGGCTGGCCACCCTGCTGGTCACTGCCGCCTCCCTCATCCTGCTGGTCGCCCTCATCCAGACCGATTTCCGCTTCGCGTACGTGGTGCGCCATACCAACCGGGACCTGCCCCTGCTCTACCGGGTCGCCGCCTTCTGGGCGGGGCAGGAGGGGTCCCTCCTGCTGTGGCTCTGGATCTTGCTGGTGGAGGGCTTCCTCGCGCTGGGCTGGCGGAGGGGCTCCCAGGGCCCGGAAGCGGCCGACCGGCTGGAGGCGCCCGCGGGCGCGCTCCTCTTGGGGATCGCCCTCTTCTTTGAGCTCTTGGTGGTCACCGTCAGCTCGCCTTTCGGCGCGGTCGCCACCCCCCCTGCCGACGGGCGGGGCCTCAACCCCCTCCTGCAGAACCCCGGCATGCTCATCCACCCCGTCACCCTCTACCTGGGGTACGTGGGGTTCACCGTGCCCTTCGCCCTGGCCTTTGGGGCCCTGATCCTGGGCGATGGGAGCGATGCCTGGATCGAGCGGAGCCGCCGGTGGAGCCTGGCCGCCTGGCTCTTCCTCACCCTGGGGATCGTCTACGGGATGCAGTGGGCCTACGTGGAGCTGGGCTGGGGCGGCTTCTGGGCGTGGGATCCGGTGGAGAACGCCTCCCTCATCCCGTGGCTGACGGCCACCGCCTACCTCCACGGAGCCCGGGTCTGGCAGCAGCGGGGCTGCTTCAAGGTGGGCACGGTGGGGCTCTTGGCCGCCACCTTCCTCCTCACCATCTTCGGCACTTACCTGACCCGGAGCGGCGTGGTCAGCTCCGTCCACGCCTTCGCGCCCAGCACCCTGGGCAGCCTCTTCCTGGGTTTCCTCATCCTCCTCACCGTCGGGACGGTGGCGATCCTGATCTGGCGGCGCGACCTCCTGCAGGATGAGGTGGGGGTGGACAACCCGATCAGCCGGGAGGGGAGCTTCCTCCTGGCCATGCTCCTCCTGGCCGCGGCGGCGCTGGTGGTCTTCCTGGGCACCCTCTCGCCCATCCTCTCGGGCTGGCTCCTGGGCACCCGGATCCAGCTGGACGCGGCCTTCTACAACCGGGTGGTGCCCCCCATCGGCCTTCTCATCGTGGCGGTGATGGGGCTGGCCCCCCTCCTCCCCTGGGGGCGGGCCACCCGGCGAACCTGGCGGCGGCTGGTCTGGCCTTTGGGCCTGGCGGGGGCCGTCACCCTGGGTCTGGCCGCGGCGGGAATCCATCACGGCCTCGCCTTGGCCGCCGCCTTGGCCTGCTTCTTCGCCCTCGCCGTCACCCTCCCCGAACTGCTCAAGGGCTTCCGGGGACACGCCCGCGGCCTGGGCGGGCGGCTGAAGGGGGCCCTCCGGGCCGCCCGGCGGAATCCCAGCCGGGTGGGGGGCTACCTGGTCCACATCGGGGTGGCGGTGATGGTGGTGGGGATGGTGGGCGCCACCGTCTTCGAAACTTCCGCCGACGTGGTCCTCCAGCCGGGCCAGATGACCGAGCTCGCCGGTCACCGGCTCCACTACGCGGGGCTCCGGCAGCGGATGGACTCCCCCTCCCAGGTGACCATCCACGCGGAGCTCATCCTCCTGGGGGATGGCCGGCCCCTGGGCCGGCTGCGGCCCGAGAAGGTCTTCTACACCTACGCCCGGCCCACCACCGAGCCGGCCATCCTGGGGGGCCCCCGGGGGGACCTCTACGTGATCTTGAACGGGTGGGAGGAAGGCGGCCGCCAAGCCAGCTTCACCCTGGTCTGGCATCCCTTGATCAGCTGGATGTGGTGGGGCGCCTACATCATGGCCGCGGGTGGGTTGATCGCCTTCGGGCCCACGCCCCAGGCCCGTTCCCGCGGGGCGGCCCGGAGCACGCCCCCAGCCCTCCCGGCCGGCGAGGGAACGGGGGCGTAGGGGCAGGGCGGCGGCGGGATGGAGGCCTCTGGGACCGGGGAGGGGATAGGGAGAGGAGGCGCAGCCGATGGCTCTTCACCTGAGCAGCCGGCGGCACCGGCCGCTGCTCACCTACCAGTGGCTGGACACCTACACCCGCAGCCGCTGGCTGGTCGGCGGGCTGGCCGCCCTCATTCTGGTCGGGTTGAAGGTGGGCTTCAGCCTCGGCTACCCGCTGCTGCCCGTTCTGGCCATCACCGTCATCTACGTGGCCCTTCAGCCCCTCTTCACCATCCTGCTCGAGCGGTACGACGAGGTGGACCCCACCATGGCCCTGGTGGAGCTGGTGGTGGACAGCCTCCTGGTCACCGCCCTGATCTACTGGACGGGCGGCATCCAGAGCCCCTTCCACTGGCTCTGGATCGGCCTGGTCATGCTGGCCGCCTTGACAGGCGGCCGGAAGGCCAGCCTGGTCATGGCCGTGGCCATCACCCTGGTGAGCGGTCTGGAGCTGGGCCTGGAGGTCTGGGGCCTCCTCCCGTCCCAAGCGGCCGGCGGGCCTAGCCACCGGACCCTGCCGCCCGGCGCCGGTCCCGAAGGGGCGGTCCTCCACCTGGTGGTGGACGGGCTCTTCTTCCTCATGGCGGGCTACCTCTCGGGGATCTTGGTGGAGACCGCGCAGATCCAGGCCCGGCGCCTGGGGGTGGTGGAGCAGGAGCTCCGCCGCCAGGAGCTGACCCGTCGCCGGCTCCTCCGGATGGTGGTGACGGCCCAGGAAGAGGAGCGGAAACGGGTGGCCCGGGAGCTCCACGACGAGACGAGCCAGATGATCACCGCGCTCCTCCTGAACGTGAAGCACATGGAGCACCAGATCCGGACCGGCGGCGACATCGAAGGGCCCATGCGGACCGTCGAGGAGGCGGCCGACCGGGCTCTGGCCGCGTTGAGCCGGGTGATCTGGGCCCTGCGGCCCCAGCAGTTGGATGAGCTGGGGCTGGTCGCGGCCGTCCGCCATGCGGCCGAGACCATGCTGGGCGACCGGGTCACCCTCCACTTCCAGGCCCGCATCGACCGGGAGCTGCCCGAAGAGGTGGAGATCACCGTCTACCGGGTCCTCCAAGAGGCGATCACCAACGTGGCCCGGCACGCCCAGGCCCGGGAGGTCTGGATCGATCTCTTCCAGGACGACACGGGGATCTGTCTCCGGGTAGAGGACGACGGGGTGGGCTTCCGCCCCGAAGAGGTTTCCCAGAACGCTGAAGGGGGCATGGGCCTCACTGGCATGGAGGAGCGGATCCGGCTCTTTGACGGCAGCTTCTCCCTGGAGTCGGTTCCAGGGCAGGGCACCCGGGTGACCGCCCGGATCCCCTTGGAGAGTGAGGAGGTGTCCGACCATGACACCCATTCGGGTCCTGATTGTTGATGATCAGCAGATGATCCGCGAGGGCATCGGGCTCATCCTGCGAAGCCACCCCGACATCGAGGTGGTGGGGGAGGCGGCCAACGGCCGGGAAGCGCTGGAGAAGGTGGAAGAGACCCAGCCTAATGTGGTCTTGATGGACATCAGCATGCCGGAGCTGAACGGCATCGACGCGACCGCACTGGTGAAGCGCCGGTGGCCCGAGGTGAAGGTCCTCGGCCTGACGGTCCACGACACCGAGGGGTACATCCTCCAGCTCCTGCGGGCCGGTGCCTCCGGCTACATCGTCAAGAAGGCGGCGGGCGATGAGCTGGTGGAGGCGATCCGGGCCGTCCAGCGGGGCGACTACTACCTCCACCCGACGGTCACCCGGCAGGTGATCGAGGAGTATATGCGCCACATGCGGGAAGGGACCCGGGGTCCCGAGGACGTGCTGACGGCCCGGGAACGGCAGATCGTCCAGCTGGCGGCGGAAGGGTACAAGAACCGGGAGATCGCCGAGATGCTCAACATCTCCCTGAAGACCGTGGAGACCCACCGGGCCAATGTGATGCAGAAGCTGAACATCTCGGACCGGGTGGAGCTGGTCCGCTACGCCATCCGCGAGGGGATCATCGAACCGTAGGGTCGGGTCCCCCTGGGTCCAAAATGGGGGGACGACCCGATGGGCCCCCTGCAGCCTAGCCCCTAGAATGGAAGTAGCTGCAGGGGGTGACGCCGGTGTCTTGGATCTGCCGTCTGGCCTGGCTGGCCGTCTCCCTGTACGGGTCGTGGCTCATCGGCCGCCACCTCCTCCAGGTCTTCCACCGGCGCTTGCAGCGCCAAGCCTTCACGGGGGGCCGGTTCTCCCTGACCCGCCTCCGCTTGGAGCTGGCCAGCCTGTGGGTGCTGGCCTCCGCGGCCTGGACCTTCCTCCTGTGGGTGATCCCGCTGCCCGTTCCGCCCGCCCTCTGACCTGCCCAGTCGGCACGCTATCTTTTTTCACCAGTATTGACAGGCAACTCGGAATCCAGTAGACTTAAACACAGTTCGACCGACCGTTTGGTAGGTTCAGGGGCGGTCCCCATGCACGAGACCCGCAAAGAGCAGGTGATCGAGGCCGCGATCCACCTTTTCCGGACCAAGGGGTACCACGCCACCTCGGTTCAGGACATCGCCGACGCGGTGGGCTTGCGCAAAGGCAGCCTCTACCACTACATCACCAGCAAAGAGGAGCTCCTCTTCGACATCATCCACGAGACCATCCAAGTCTACATCCGGCGGCTGGAGGCCATCGCCGCCCGGCCCGAACCGGCAGCCCAGCGCCTGGCCCGGGCCATCACCGCGCACATCGAGGCCGTCGCCCAGGAGACCGAGGGCTTTGCCATCTTCATCGGCGAGACCCGGGCCCTGGAGCCGGGACCGCGCCGGCGGATCGAAGAGGCGTCCCAACGGTACCGCCACCTCCTGCAGCAGCTCATCGAGGAGGCGGCTCAGGAGGGGGCCTTCCGGCCCACCGACAGCACCCTCGCCTCCCTGGCCATCTTGGGTGCCTGCAACTGGATGCACCGCTGGTATGATCCCCAGGGACGGCTCCGCCCCCAGGAGATCGCCCAGCAGTTCACGGAGATCTTTTTCCACGGGCTGGTCCACCCCCCGGCCGGGCCTGCCCCGGCGGGCCGGGCGCCTGTGGTTGGGACCGTCCCGGCGGAGGGACGGCGGCCGCCCAGCCCGAACCATCCACCCCACAGCGAGGAGCCCTGGCCCCCAGGGCCCTAAAGGAGGTTTTCTTCCCGTGGCCGATCTCAACCAGATCATGCACGAGCTTCGGCAGAAGCTGGAGACCCACCCCGAACGGTGGCAGGAGCTGGAGCTGGCCTGCCAGCTGGAGCTCTCGGGCGAGGGCGGCGGCACCTACCATTTGGTCCTGAAGGGTGGCCAGGCGGACATCGGACCCGGCGCCTTGGATGAGCCCCAGCTCACCCTCGCCATGGCGGCGGACGCCTTCGAACGCCTGGTTGCCGGCCAGCTCAACCCGACGGCCGCCTTCATGAGCGGCCAGCTCAAGATCCAAGGGGACATCGGCATGGCCCTCAAACTGCAAGCCCTGCTCCGTTAGGCGAGCCGGGCTGAGGAGGGAGCGACGGTGATCAACCTGGAGGGCAAGGTGGCGCTGGTGACGGGCGCCTCCCGGGGCATCGGCCGGGCCGATGCCCTCACCCTCGCCCGCGCCGGGGCCGACGTGGTGGTGACCGATATCCTCCTCGAGTCGGACCTGGAATCGGCCCGGCGGGCGGAACGGTACGGTCCCCTGGCCCAGGCCATGCTGGCCACCGGGCACGTCTACACCGAGCGGACCGCCGAGGAGATCCGGGCCATGGGCCGGCGCTCCGCCGCCTACCGCATGGACGTGACCGACCCCCAGCAGGTCCGGGAGGTCTTCGCCCGGGTGAAGGAGGAGTTCGGAGGCCTCCACATCCTGGTCAACAATGCCGGCACCCTGGACCACCTGGGCCAGCTGGAGGATCAGAAGGATGAGCTCTGGCAGCGGGATCTCCAGGTGAACCTGACGGGCGCCTACAACTGCTGCAAGGCGGCCTGGCCCATCATGAAGGAGCAGCAGGACGGGCGGATCGTCAACATGTCCAGTGTGGCCGGCACCCTGGGCGGCTTCGGCCAGGCCAGCTACTCCACCACCAAGGCGGGCATCATCGGCCTCACCAAGAGCCTGGCCCTGGAAGGCGCCCGCCATGGGATCCGGGTCAACGCGGTGGCCCCCGGCATCATCGGCACCGAGGCCTTTAAGATGGGGACGGGCCACCAGGAGCGGATGATCCGCCGGACCGCTTTCCGGCGCCTGGGCGAGCCGGAGGACGTGGCCAACGCCATCGCCTTCCTCGTCTCCGACCTGGCCCGCTACATCACCGGCATCGTCCTCCACGTTTCGGGCGGGATCGAACTCTTTACGTTCTAAAGGTTGCCAAAGGCACGAGAAGGGAGAAAGGGGTGGATCCGGTGGCCCTCATCGAGATGGAGCAGGAGGCGGGCCTGGCCGTCATCCGCTTCAACCACCCGCCCGTCAACGCGCTCTCCCAAGCCTTCTTCGAAGAGCTGGAAGCGGTGCTCCAGCGGCTGGAGAGGAGCGACACCCTCCGGGCGGCCCTCTTCACCAGCCAGGTGCCCGGCATCTTCGTGGCCGGCGCCGACCTGACGGAGTTCCGGGCTTTGCTGGCCGGGGCGGGCGACCTCCACCAGCAGGCCCGGGCGACCCTGGCCCGCTTCCACGACCTCTTCAACCGCATCGAGAACCTCCCCTGCCCGACGGTGGCCGCCATCAACGGGCACGCGCTGGGCGGGGGGTGTGAGCTGGTCCTGGCCTGCGACTTCCGGGTGATGGTGGACGACGGTCAGGCGGAAATCGGCCTGCCCGAAGTGCGGCTCGGCCTCTTCCCCGGCGGGGGCGGGACCCAGCGGCTCCCCCGGCTCATCGGCGAGGCCCGGGCCAAGGAGCTCATCCTGCGGGGCTGGCGCCTCAAAGCGCCGGAGGCCCAAGCCATCGGGCTGGTCCACGAAGTCTACCCCGAGGCGGAGTTTGCCGACCGGGCCCTGGACTTGGCCCAGCGGCTGGCCCGGCAGGCGACCGCCGCCCTCGCCTTGGCCAAGCGGAACATCCACCGGAGCCGCCACCTGCCCTTGCATGAGGGCCTGGCGGCCGAAGGCGAGGACTTCCTCCAGGTGCTCACCACTGAGGATGCCCGGGAAGGGATCCAGGCCTTCTTCGAGGGCCGGAAAGCCCGGTTCCAGGGGCGCTAGGAAGGGAGGGCTCTCCCGTGGGCGAGGCGTGGATCATCGACGCGGTGCGGACCCCCATCGGCCGGCGGCGGGGGCGGGTGAGCCGGCTCCACCCCCAGGAGCTGGTGGCCCACCTCCTCCACGCCCTGGCGGACCGGAACCACCTGGATCCCCTTCAGGTGGAGGATCTGCTCCTGGGTTGCGTCACCAACGTGGGGGAGCAGGGGCTGAACATCGCGCGGATGAGCGTTCTGGCCGCGGGCTGGCCCGTGGAGGTTCCGGGCGTCACCATCAACCGCATGTGCGCCTCCAGCCTGGAAGCCTTCAACCGGGCCACCCAGGCCATCCGGGCCGGGGACCACGAGCTCCTCATCGCCGGCGGGGTGGAGAGCATGAGCCGGGTGGAGATGGGCTCGGATGGCGGGCCGATGAGCCCGCCCCTCCAGGAGCGGTTCGCTCTGGTCCCCCAGGGGATCTCGGCGGAGCTGATCGCCCAAGAGTGGAAGCTGAGCCGGGAGGAGCTGGACGCCTACGCCTACGAGAGCCACCAGCGGGCCATCCGGGCCACCGACGAGGGCCGCTTCGCCGGGGAGTTGATCCCGCTGCCCGTGCCCGCCACCGACGAGGAGCCCGCCCAGGTCCTGGAGGCCGACGAGGGCCCCCGGCGGGAGACGAGCCTGGAGAAGATGGCCACCCTCCAGCCTGCGTTCAAACCCGACGGGGTGGTGACCGCCGGCAACGCCAGCCAGATTTCCGACGGCGCCTCCTTGGTTCTGGTCGCCTCCCCCGAGAAGGCGAGGCGCTTGGGCCTCCGGCCCCGGGCCCGGTTCGTGGCCAGCGCGGTGGTGGGGGTGGACCCCATCCTGATGCTCACCGGCATCATCCCCGCCACCCGCCAGGTCCTCCAGAAGGCGGGCCTCACCCTGGATCAGATGGACGTCATCGAGGTGAACGAGGCCTTCGCCTCGGTGGTCCTGGCCTGGGAGCGGGAGCTCCAGCCCGACATGACCCGGGTCAACCCCAACGGCGGGGCCATCGCCCTGGGCCATCCCCTGGGGGCTTCGGGGACTCGGCTCCTCGCCACGGCCCTCAACGAGCTGGAGCGCCGGGAAGGGCGGTACGCGCTGATCACCCTTTGCATCGGCTTCGGCCAGGCGGTGGCCACCATCATCGAGCGCCTCCCTGAAGGCGCGGCGGGGGTGGGGGCGGCATGATCTCCTTCCAGCCCAGCCCGGAGGAGCGGGAGCTCCGCCAGCTGGCTCGGGAGTTCGCCCAGAGCCGCCTCCGGCCCCACGCCCGGGCGGCCGAACGGGCGGGCCGCCCGCCCGAGGCCCTGGCCCAGGAGTCCCGGGAGCTGGGCTTGGGCGGGGTGGCTCTTCCCGAAGGGTGGGGCGGGGCCGGCCTCTCCCAGGTGGCCGCCTGCCTGGTGGAGGAGGAGCTGGCCTGGGGCGACCCGGGGCTGGCCGTCGCCTTGGGCCTGCGGGAAGCGGCCCTTGCCTTCGTGGCTGACCTGCTGGGCGAGGCGCCCGCCGGGGGCCCTTGGGAGGGGCCAGGGGTGCTCCTTTGGCCCCAGGTCCCCGACGATCCCCTGGCGGGCTCGGGGATCACCTGGACCACCCAGCTCCAGGCGGCCCCCCAAGGGGAACGCCTGTCGGGCTCGATCGGGGCCGCGCCGGGGGCTCAGGAGGCGGCCTGGTTTCTGATCCCCGCCGCCCGGGGGGAGCGGGTCGTCCTTCTCCGCCTGGAAGGGACGGCCCCTGGCGTGGAGCGCCGCCCCTTGCGCCGGCCCTTGGGCCTCGCGGCTGCGGGGTGGGCTGAGGTGGCGCTGGATGGGGTTGCCGTCGGCCCGGGGGCGGTGGTCTGGGAAGGGACCGTCCGGGACCCGGCGTGGGTCCGGGCCCGGGAGCGAGCCCGGCTCCGGGTGGCCGCCCAGCTGGTGGGGACAGCCCGGGCTGCCCTTGAGTACGCCACCCAGTACGCCGCCCAGCGGCAGGCCTTCGGCCAGCCCATCGCCCAATTTCAGGGGATCTCCTTCATGGTGGCCGAGATGGCCATGGCGGTGGAGGCGGCCCGGAACCTGGTCTGGTACGGAGCTTGGCGCCTGGACCGGGGGGCCCTTCCGGCCGGCGGGGCCCAGGCCCTGCTCCACGCCCGGGGCGCCGCCCTGGAGGTGGCCGATCGGGCGGTCCAGGTGCTGGGCGGCCACGGGTACATGGCGGACCACCCGGTGGAGAAGTGGCTGCGGGACGCCCGGGCCTTAGGGGTGGCCGTCTGGCCCGAGACGGCCCTGGAGGTGGAGGCGGCCAGCGAGCTGGGCCTGGCGCCTGGGTGGGTGGCCGGCGGTGCCGCCGGGCCTGGGCCGGTGGAGGGGGGCGCGGCATGATCGACTTTGAACTGACCGAGACCCAGCGGGCGGTCCGGGACTTCCTCCACTGGGTGGCGGAGCATGAAATCCGGCCTGTGGCGCTCCAGGCCGACGAGGAGGGCGACGTGCCCCTGGAGCTCCTCCGGCGGCTCAAAGAGCTGGGGGTGACCCTGGACACCCTGCCCGGGGGAGGGGCGTCGGGCGGGGACGGGGAGGCCCCGGAGCACCAGAGGAACCGGCTGGCGGTGCTGGCCGCGGAGGAGCTGGCCTGGGGCGATGCGGCGGTGGCCATCAGCCTCCCCGGGGCCGGCCTGGGGGGACCGCCCGTCCAGCTGATGGGGACCCCGGAGCAGAAGGAGCGGTTCCTGGGCATCTTCCGCGACCCCGAGCCCCGCTGGGGGGCTTATGCCCTCACCGAGCCCGAGGCGGGCTCCGACGTGGCCGCCATCCGGACCACCTGCCGGAAAGAGGGAGACCACTGGGTCCTGAACGGGACCAAGCTCTTCATCACCAACGGCGCCCGGGCCAGCTGGAACGTGGTCTTCGCCACCATCGACCCCGCCCTGGGTCGCGCGGGCCACCGGGTCTTCGTGGTGGAACGGGGCACCCCTGGCTTCACCGTGGGCCGGATCATGGAAAAGATGGGCCTCCGGGCCTCGGAGACGGCCGAGCTGATCTTCGACGAGTGCCGGGTGCCGGCGGAGAACCTCCTGGGCGGCGAGGAGCGCTACCGCCAGGGGGAAGGATTCCGCACAGCCATGCAGACCTTCGACGGGACCCGCCCCATGGTGGCCGCGATGGCGGTGGGCATCGGACGGGCCGCCTACGAGTACACCCGGGACCGGCTCCGGGAGGAGCTCACCCTGAGCCGCCCCATCCCCCGGTACGGGGTGATCGCAGAGCGCTTGAGTTGGATGGAACGGGAGCTCCACGCGGCCCGGCTCTTGGTCTGGCAGGCCGCCTCCATGGCCGACCAGCGGATCCCCAACAGCAAAGAGGCCTCCATGGCCAAGGCCTACGCGGGGACGGTGGCCACCCGGGTCTGCGCGGCGGCCGTGGAGTTGCTGGGCGCGGTGGGCCTCCGCCACGACCGCTGGGTGGAGAAGTGGTTCCGGGACATCAAGGTCTTCGACATCTTTGAGGGCACGGGCCAGGTTCAGCGCCTGGTGGTGGCCCGGCGGCTCTTTGAGCCCTACGGTCTCCGGGTGTAGTCAGTCGGTCGGACGACGGGTGGAGTTGGCCGGACGAGGAGGCGTGGCCATGCATGTGGTGGTCTGCATCAAACAGATCCTCGACCCCGAGATCCCGCCCCGGGAGTTCCAGGTGGATCCCCAGACCAAAAGGGCCGTGCGGGGGCGGGCCTCCCTGGTGATCAGCCCCTTCGACCTCAACGCGTTGGAGGTGGCCGTCCAGCTCAAGGAGCGGGCGGGCGGCCGGGTGACGGTGGTCAGCCTGGGAGGGGAGGAGACCCCCGAGGCCCTCCGCCGGGCCCTGGCCATGGGAGCCGACGAGGCCGTCTGGATCCGGGATGGGGCCCTGGAGGCCACTGACGCCAGCGGCACCGCCCGGTGCCTCGCGGCGGCCATCGCCAAGCTGGATGAGCCGGACCTGGTCCTCTTCGGGCGCCAGGCGGGCGACTGGGACCAGGGGCTGGTGGGGCCCATGGTGGCCGAAGCCCTGGGGTGGCCCCTGGTGACCAACGTCTTCCAGACCCGGGGCGAGAACTCGCCTCTGGAGCTCCTCCAGCAGGCGGAAGGGGGCTACCGGGTGGTGGCCGCCACCCTGCCGGCCGCGGCCACCATCACCAACCACGAGGCCAATGTGGCCCGGCTGCCCAAGGTCCGGGAGATCATGCTGGCCAACCGGAAGCCCATCACCCAGTGGAGCCTGGGCGACCTGGGGCTGGCGGCTGACGAGGTGGCCCCCCGGGTGGTGGTGGAGGCGCTGGCCGTCCCCGTCCCCGAGGGGCACTGCACCTTCATCGAAGGGGAGACGGCCCAGGAGAAGGCCCAGAACCTGGCCCGGGCCCTCCGGGAGCTGAAGGTGATCTAGGGGGTGTGGCCATGGTCTTGGTGGCGCTGGTGGCCGAAGGCGAGACCCTCCCTCGCCCTGGCCGGGAGGCGTTGAGCCTCGCCCGTACCCTGGTGGATGGGGGCGCGCCGGGTCCGGTGGTGGCCGCCGTGACGGGTCCCGGCGCGGTCCAGGCCGGGGGTGAAGCCTTCGCCCTGGGGGCCGACCGGGTGCTGGCGGTCCCGGGCCGGGAGGCGACGGCGGACCGGAAGCTTCTCGTGGATGACCTGCTGGCCGCGTGGGAGCAGGCGGGTGGCCAGGAGGGCCTCATCCTCTGCCCGGGGGATGAGGCTGGCCGGGAGCTGGCCCCCCGGCTCGCCTTCCGGCTGGGGGCCGGGGTGGCCAGCGAGGTGGTCCGGGTGCGCTGGGAGGGGGGCCGGGTCCTGGCGGAGCGGCCGGCCTACGGGGGGAAGGCGGTGGCCACCGTCGCCCTGCCGGGGCCGGTGGGGGTGGTCCAGGTGAAGGACCGGGCCTTCGAGGCCGCCTCCCCTGAGCCCGGCCGGACGGGACAGGTGGAGGAGCTTCCCGCCGCGGCGGGGCCTGAGCGGCTCCGGGTGGTGGAAGAGGTTCGGGAGGAGGCGGGGGGCGTGCCCCTGGAGGAGGCGCCAGTGGTGGTGGCCGGCGGCCGGGGCCTGGGCGGCCCCGAGCCCTTCCAAGAGGAGCTGGCCGAGCTGGCCCGGCTCTTGGGCGGCGCGGTGGGGGCCTCCCTGGCCGCGGTCGATGCGGGCTGGGTGCCTCCTGCCCTCCAGGTGGGGCAGACGGGGAAGAGCGTGGCGCCGGAGCTCTACCTCGCGGTGGGGATCTCAGGGGCGAGCCAGCACCTGGCCGGCATTACCGGCGCCAAGCACGTGGTGGCCATCAACAAGGACCGGGAGGCCCCCATCTTCCGCCGGGCGGAGCTGGGCGTGGTGGGGGATTGGCGGGAGATCGTGCCAGCCTTGATCGACGCCGTGCGGGCTCTGCGCTCCTGACCCGACGGCCGGCCGCCCGCGCGGGGGCGGCGTCGGGGCCTGCCCCGGTCCGGACGGGCGCCGAGGGGAGGGCGACCGATGGATCCTATGGCGACGCCGACCCGGGAAGTCTTTTGGAACATCGAGCACACCTGGCTGGTCTACGTCCTGCTCTACCCGACGGCCATCGCCTTCGTCTACGGCCTGGGCCGGCGGGTGGAGGGCTGGTTCATGGGCAAGCCCCAGATCCGCTGGGACCGGCCCTGGCTCCGGCTGAAGCTCTTCCTGCGGGACGGGCTGGCCCAGGCCCAGGTCTTGCGGGAACGGCGCGCCGGCCTGGCCCACCTGGCCTTCTCCTGGGGGTTCCTCGTCCTCACCCTGGCCACCGTGGCCGTCTTTCTCCAGCACGATCTGGGGATCCCCATCCTCTCCGGCAACTTCTACCTCTACTTCCAGTCCCTGGTGGTGGACCTCTTCGGTTTCGCCGCCATCATCGGCGTGGTCTACGTCCTCTACCAGCGCTACGTGGTCCGGCCGCCTCGCCTGACCCACGGCGTCTTCTCCGACGGGGTGCTTCTGGTGGGCTTCCTCGTGGCCCTCATCCAGGGATACGTGGTGGAAGGCCTCCGCATCGTGGCCACCCAGGACCCTTGGGGGATCTGGTCTCCCGTGGGGTACGCCACGGGCCAGCTCCTGGTGGCCCTGGGGGTGCGGGAGCTGCCGCTGCAGCTGGCCCTCCACCGCTTCTTCTGGTGGACCCACCTGGTGACCGCCTTTGCCGGCAACGCGTACCTCCCCTACTCCAAGGCGATGCACCTTTTGGTGGCGCCCTTGAGCCTCTTCTTCCGGGAGCTGGAGCCGGCGGGCCGACTGCGGCCCATGGAGATCGAGGGTGCTGAAAGGCTGGGGGTCAAGGCCCTGTCCGACTTCACCTGGAAGGACCTCCTCGATCTGGATGCGTGCACCGAGTGCGGCCGCTGCCAGGAGGTCTGCCCCGCCCACGCGGTGGGCAAGCCCCTCAACCCCAAGACCTTCATCCTCGACCTCCAACGGCAGATGGCCGGGCTGGCCCGGGAGGAGGTCACTCCGGCGGTCCGGCCGGCTCTGGCGCCGGGGGTCCAGGTGGCTGCAGCCACCCTGGCCGAGGATGCGGCCCTAGAGATCGTGGGTCATTCCATCGACCCCGAGGTGATCTGGTCCTGCACCACCTGCAACGCCTGCGTGGAGGTCTGCCCGGTGGAGATCGAGCACGTGGCGAAGATCATCGATCTCCGCCGCTACCAGGTGATGGAGGAGGCGGCCATCGACGAAACGCCCCAGCAGGCCCTGCAGGGTCTGGAGGACCGGGCCCACCCCTTCCGGGGCACGCAAGCCAGCCGGGCCGACTGGTACCAGGACCTGCCCTACGTGAAGACCCTGGCGGAGACGGGCCCCGTCGACTACCTCTACTGGGTGGGCTGTGCCGTCGCCCTCAACGAGCGGACCCAGAGGACGGCCCGGGCCCTGGCCCGGATCCTCCACGCGGCGGGGATCGACTTCGCCGTCCTGGGCGAGGAGGAGGTCTGCACCGGCGACCCCGCCCGGCGAATGGGGAACGAGTACCTCTTCGAGCTCCTGGCCCGGCAGAACATCGACACCCTCCAGCGCTCCCAGGTAACCCGGATCATCACCACCTGCCCCCACTGCTACAACACCCTCAAGAACGAGTACGGCGCCTTGGGCGGTCTCTTCCAGGTGGTCCACCACACCGAGCTGATCGAGGAGCTCCTCGCCCAGGGACGGTTGCCCTTGAAGGGACCCGTGGACCGGAGCCCCATCACCTTGCACGATCCCTGTTACCTCGGCCGGTACAACGGGGTCTACCAAGCCCCCCGCCAGCTGGTGGACGCGCTGGGCGAGCGGGTGGAGATGGAGCGGAGCCGGGCGCGGAGCTTCTGCTGCGGGGCGGGGGGCGGGCGCTACTTCATGGACGATCGCCCGGGCCAGCGGGTGAATGTGGAGCGGTCCCGCCAAGCCCTGGCCACCGGGGCCCCGACCGTGGCCACCGCCTGCCCCTTCTGCACCTTGATGCTGGAGGACGGTGTGCGGACCGCGGCCCGAGAAGCGGGCCGGGAGGCCCCGGAGGTGAAAGACCTGGCCGAGCTGGTGGCCGAGGCCCTGGACGAGGAGGCCTTAGCCGCCGGCTGGCCGCCGGAGGAGGCTGGCGGGCGGCGGGCCTGAGGCCGCGGGCGTGGGGAGGGGAGTGCCGTGCAGGTCGATCTGAAGCTGGATGAGGAACAGCGCCAGATTGTGGCCATGGTGCGGGAGCTGGCCCAGGAGCGGATCGCGCCCTTCGCGGCCGAGTGGGATGAACGGGAAGAGTTCCCCTGGCCGGTGGTGGAGGCGTACCGGGAGGCGGGCCTCTTCGCGCTCGCCTTCCCCGAAACCTATGGGGGTGTGGGCGCCTCGGCGGTCACCCAAGTGCTGGTGGTGGAGGAGTTGGCCAAGGTGGATGCGACCGCCGCCATCATCCTGGCCGTCCAGTGGTTGGGGGCCTTGCCCATCCTGGTGGCCGGCTCCGAGGCGCAGAAAGCCCGCTACCTGCCCAAGCTGGCCTCGGGCGAGTGGCTGGCCGCCATGGCCCTCACCGAGCCCGAGGCTGGGTCGGATGTGGCCGGGCTCCAGGCCCGGGCTGTCCGGGTGGACGGGGGGTACCGCCTCACGGGCCAGAAGAAGTTCATCAGCCACGGGGCCATCGCCGACGTGCTCACCACCTTCGCCCGCACCGGAGGCCCTGGGGCCAAAGGCCTGTCCGCCTTCATCGTGGAGAAGGGCGCGCCAGGCGTGCGTGTTGGGCGGATCGAGCGGAAGCTGGGCCTCCGCGCCTCCAACACCGCCGAGATCCTCTTCGACGACTGCTTCGTTCCCGAACGCCACCGCATCGGCGAGGAAGGCGAGGGCTTTTCCATCGCCATGCGGACCCTGGATCGGAGCCGCCCCGCGGTGGCCGCGCAGGCCCTGGGCATCGCGGAGGGGGCCTTCGCGGCCGCCCTCCAGTACGCCCAGGAGCGGCGGGCCTTCGGCCAGGAGATCGCCCGCTTCCAGGCCATCCAGTTCATGCTGGCCGACATGGCCATGGGCATTGAGGCCGCCCGGGGCCTGGTCTACCGGGCCGCCCACTTGGTGGAGGAAGAGGGTCGGGGTGGGGGCCGGCTGACCACCGCCAACCGGTACTCGGCCATGGCCAAGTGCTTCGCCTCCGATGTGGCCATGCAGGTGACCATCGACGCGGTCCAGATCCTGGGCGGCTACGGCTACATCCGGGACTTCCCCGTGGAACGTTTCATGCGCGACGCCAAGATCACCCAGATCTACGAAGGGACCAATCAGATCCAGCGGATCATCATCGCCCGCAGCTACCTGGACCTGGCGCCTGGACCGTGAGCGGTGGGGGGCCGGCCTCGACACCCGGGCTCGGGGCCCCGCGAGAGCGCTCGGCTGGGCGCAGGCGCAGGTCCCACGAAGGGAGCGTGGTTGGATGAGCACGGTCCGGAGCGGCTTGGAGGGCGTCATGGCCACCTCCAGCGCCGTCTCCTTCATCGATGGTGACCGGAGCCTGTTGACCTACCGGGGCTACTCGGCGACCGATCTGGCCCAACAGTCCACCTTCGAAGAGACCGCCTACCTCCTGCTGGAGGGGGAGCTGCCCACCCGGGCCCAGCTGGAGGCCTTCGTGGCCCAGCTGGAGGCCGCACGGCCTGTGCCCCAGCCCGTCCTGGACCGGCTGGCCGCCCTCCCCCAGGCGGACCCTATGGCCCTCCTCCGCACGGGGGTGTCCCTTCTGGCCCACTTCGATCCCGACCGGGGCCGGACCGAGCCCGACGCGCTCCGGCGGACGGTGCAGCGCCTGGTGGCCCAGATGCCCACCCTGGTGGCCGCCATCGGCCGGCTGGGCCAAGGGCTCCCCCCCATCCCGCCCCTCCGGGGGCTCGGGCCCACGGGGCGGCCCACCGCGACCCAGCTGCTCTTCATGCTCCAGGGGCGGGAGCCCGAGCCTGAGTCCGTCCGGCTCCTGGACATCGCCTTCATCCTCCACGCGGATCACGAGCTGAACGCCTCCACCTTCACCGGCCGGGTGATCGCCGCCACCCTTTCAGACATCCACTCAGGCGTGGTGGGGGCCCTGGGCGCCCTCAAAGGGCCCCTGCATGGCGGGGCCAACGAGTTGGCCCGGCGGATGTTCGAGACCATCGGGGAGGCCTCCCAGGCGGCCGCGTGGACCCAGCAAGCCCTGGCCCGGAAGGAGCGGATCATGGGCATGGGCCATAGGGTCTACCGGCAGGCCGATCCCCGGGCCGAGTTCCTCCGGCAGGAGCTCCTGGCCTTGCGCCACCGGCCGGAGGTGGGGCGGTGGCTGGACATCGCCCTGGAGGTGGAGCGGGTGGTGCGGGAGGCCAAGGGGCTCCACCCCAACCCAGACTTCTTCACCGCCATCCTCTACGGGGCGGTGGGGATCCCCACCCCGCTTTTCACCCCCGTCTTCGCGGTGAGCCGGGTCGCCGGCTGGGGGGCCCACGTGCTGGAGCAGCTGGCCAACAACCGGCTGATCCGCCCGCGGGCCCAGTATGTGGGGCCTGGTCCCCGCCCCTTTGTCCGGCTGCCTGAGCGGACGTGACGGGGCCCGGGCGGCTCTGCCCGGGCCCCGGGGGCGGCGTCACGCGCCGCCGGCCATGGCGGGGATGATGAGGATCTCGTCGTTCTCGCCGACGGGGGTGTCGAGGCCCCCCAGAAAACGGATGTCCTCATCGTTGACAAAGAGGTTGACGTGGGGCCGGAGGGCTCCATCCTCTTGGAACAGGCGGCTCTCCGCCGCAGGGTACCGCTGGGTGAGGGAGGCCAGGGCTTGGCCCACCGTTTCGCCTTCAGCGGTGACCTCCCGGGCTCCGTCGGTGACGGCCTGCAGGAGGCTGGGGATGATCACTCGGGGCATGGGTGCACTCCTCCTTGGCTCGCGGCGGGAAACCCCGCCGGGCGAAGTTCGACCGCCTGGGCGGATGAGTGGGTGGCGTACCACCGTTCGAAGTCGGCCAGGCGCGGCTCCACCACCGGGGGCGCGCTCGCCTGACCTTCCAAAGCGCTCACCGTCTTGTAGCCGTTGCCGGTGATGTAAAGGACCGTTCGCTCATCGGGCCTGATGTGGCCCTGGGCCACCAGCTTCCGCAGCGCGGCCACCGTCACGCCGCCTGCGGTTTCCGCGAAGATGCCCTCGGTGCGGGCCAAGAGCCGGATCCCTTCGATGATCTCCTCGTCGGTGACCGCGGCCGCCGCCCCGCCCGTCTCCCGGATGGTCTTCAGGGCCAGCACCCCGTCCGCGGGGTTGCCGATGGCCAGGGACCGGGCAATGGTCTGAGGCCGGACTGGCTCCACGTGATCCAACCCCGCCTCCCAGGCCCGGACGATGGGCGCGCAGCCGGCCGCCTGGGCGATGGAGACCCGGGGCCGCTCGCCGAAGACCAGGCCCAAGTCCAGGAGCTCCTGGAAGCCCTTGGCGATCTTGGTGGCCAGGGAGCCCCCGGCCGCGGGGACGACCACGTGGTCGGGCAGGTCCCAGCCCAGCTGCTCCACCGTCTCAAAGGCCAGGGTCTTGGAGCCTTCCGCGTAGAACGGCCGCAGGTTGATGTTGACGAAGCCCCAGCCGTACCGGTCCGCGATCTGGATGCAGAGCCGGTTGACGTCGTCGTAGGTGCCTTTGACCCCGATGATGTGGGGGCCGTAGACGGCGGCGCCCAGAATCTTCTCCGGCTCCAAGTCCGCCGGAACGAAGAGGTAGGCTGGGAGCCCCGCCCGGGCCGCGTGGGCGGCCAGGGCGCTGGCCAGGTTGCCCGTGGAGGCGCAGGCGACCACGGGGATGCCCATCTGCTGGGCGGTGGCCACGGCCAGGGCGACCACCCGATCCTTGAAGGAGTAGGAGGGGTTGACGGTGTCGTTCTTGATCCAGAGCTCCTCCAGCCCTATCTCCTTGGCCAGGCGCTCGGCCGGATGGAGGGGGGTGAAGCCGGCGCCCAGGTCGTTGGGGGGGATCTCGTTCACCGGAAGGAGGGCCCGGTAGCGCCAGAGGCTGGAGGTATGGCAGGGGAAGGGCTCGGAGGTGAGGCGCTGGCGGACCGCCTCCCAGTCGTAGGCCACCTCCAGGGGGCCAAAGCACTCGGTGCAGACGTACTGGGCCGAGACAGGGAACCGCTCACCGCAGAGGCTACAGACCAGACCCGCCACCGACACGGCCGCACACTCCTTCGTGCCGGCACCCACACGGCGAGGGACAAAAAAAGCTCTCTCAGGAGATGAGAGAGCACGGGTCCGCCGTCACCCCGCATCTCTCAGGACCCCTGACGCAGGTCCTGCAGGAATTGGCACCGCGCGGCTCGCGGCCGCCGGTTGCCGGGCTTCATCGGGCCAGTCCCTCCGCCACTCTGGATGCAGGCACAAAAAGTTGTAAGGCTGTTGTGTGTTGCCGGTATTATAAGAGCCGCTCGCGAGAGGTGTCAAGAGGGCTGCCGCGGCGGGCGGCCCCTTCCTCGCGCCCAGGGGCCCTCGCCGCCCTTCGCACGCTGCCGGGCGTTGCCGGCGGCAGGACGCTGGGGAAGCGCAGGGCTCACACCGGCTCTTGGAGGAACGCTTCGAGCAGGGCGTTGAAGGCTTCTGGCGCCTCCTGCATGGGCACATGCCCCACGCCCTCCAGCACCTCCAACCGGGCGCCGGGGATCTGGCGGGCCGCGTCGTAGCCGTCGCTCACCGGGAAGGTCCGGTCTTCCGACCCCCAGACGATCAGGGTGGGCAGCTGGATCTGGGGCAGGCGGGGGTAGAGGTGGGCGTCGGGGAACATGAGGGTGACGCCGGTGAAGAGCGCGGCCAGGCGGCTCTGCCGGTGGGCGCTGATGGTCTCGTCGATGGCCTCCTCGGTGACCCGTGCCGGCGACGCGAAGATGGCCTCCTCTAGGAACCGCCGGATCACCGGCCGGCGGGGCCGGCCCAACACCTGCCAGAAGAGGGCGGGCACGAAACGCCGGCGGGAAGCCCACGACTGCTTTTTCCGGCCGACCCCGGCCGCGTCCACCAAGACCAGCCGGGCCAGCCGTTCGGGCCAGCGGAGGGCGACGGTGCCGGCGATGGCGCCGCCCAAGGAGACGCCCACCAGGGTGACCTGCTCAAGGTCCAGAGCCTCCAAGAACGCGGCCACGTGGCGCGCGTAGTAGGTGACGGTGTAGGAAGCGAGGGGCTTGGCGGTGCCCCCATGACCGGCCAGATCCAGCGCGATGGCCCGGTAGCGCCGGCTCAAGGGAACCAGATTCTCCCGCCAGCTGAGGTGGCTGGCCCCGTACCCGTGGATGAAGACCACCGGGGGCGCCTCCGACGGGCCCAGATCCACGTACGCGGTGGCCAGACCCAGCGCGTGGACGACCCGGGGCGCGCCCAGCGGCTGGGATGGGGGTGCAGGCACAGGCCGTTCCCTCCCCCGAGACGTCTAGGGAACTCTTCTTGGACAAGCATAGCACAAGAGGGTCAATTCTGCACTCGAGGACGGCCCGGTCCCCCGGCAGGCCCCTTCGGCTGAGGGGCCCAGGGTGTGCTAGAATGAATCTGATTGCGAGTTCAGTCGCTGGGCCGCCGCGGCCCAGCCCTCTGGCTTCCACCCCTGGGAGGGAAAGGAGCTCTCCCCGTGGCAGTAAACCCACCCCACCGCCCCGGTGGCCGCTGGGCCCATGGCTTGGTCACGATGGCTCTTCTGGCGACGGCTCTTCTGGCGGGCCTGATGGTCCGCTTCCCCGTTCCGGCTGGCGCCCAAGAGGTTCCCGTCCGGCTCGCCGACGAGATGATGGTCCTCCTCCAGGGGGAGAGCGCCGTCCAGGTCCTCCACCTCTTCACCCTGGTCAATGAGAGCCAGGCCCCGGTGGCCTTGCCTGCCCTGCCCGTGCTCGACGGCGCCGTCCGCCTCCAGGTGCTGCGCCTGGAGCCTGACGGATCGGGGCTGCCGGTGGTGGAGCGGGTGGGGCCTGGGGAGCCCCCCGAGGACCCTGAACCCCTGGCCCCGGGTGAGGCCCGCCGGTACCAGGCCACCTACCGTCTCTGGCAGCGGGAGGCCGTCCTCCCCTTGCGGCGCCCCCTGCCCTATCCCACCGACGGCACCCTCCTCCTCACCCGTCCGGGGGAGTTGGAGGTGACCGGGGTCCGGGTGGCCCGCACGGGCTCCACGGAGGCCGACGGGGTGGAGCTGGATCTCTACCAGGTGGAGGCGACGGGGCCCGTTGACCGGTGGCAGGTGGTCCTCCGCCGGGCGGACGGGGAGCCCCTTCCGGTCTTGGCGGGCGCGCAGGCCCTCAATCCTCTGGCCTCCCTCCCGTGGGCTTGGGTGGGGTGGCTCCTCTTCGGGGGTGGGCTGGCGGCGGCCCTGCTTCGGGTCGTCCGACGGCGGCGCGCTCGGAGGGCCCCGGAGGCCGATCCCCTGGCCCCCTGGGTCCGGCGCCTGGCAGCCCTGGATCTGGCCTACCAGCGGGGCGAGCTGCCGGAGGAGACCTACCGGCGCCGGCGTCAGGCCTTGCTGACCCACTTCCGCCAAACGGTGAGCCCTACATCCAGCGGGCGTCGGGATTCATGTGGAGGTGGGTGGGCGTGAGGACCTTGAAGGCCTCGGCTCGCTCGGCCCCGATCCCCTTGCCGTACTGGGCCGCCTTGGCCCGGAAGTACCCTTCGTAGAAGGGCCAGCTGGCGTCGGGAAACTGGCTGGCATGCGCCCGGATGGCCTGCATCTTGGTCTCCCAAGTGGCCGTCACGTCCACAAAGGCGTTGGGGTAGGCGGTCGCCGCCAGGATGACCGCCCGCACGCCGGCGGGCCGTTCGCCAGGGGTGGCGGCCCCCGCCTCCGCGGCCTGGGCCTCCTCCCCCGCCCGGGGGAAGGCGGCCAGAAGGGCCGCCGCCACCGCCGCCATACCCGTCTTCCGGTGGTCGGGGTGGCCCTCGTACGGCAGCCACGGATCGACGGTGATCACCGCTTCGGGGCGGAAGCGCCGGATCTCGGCCAAGAGCTTCACCCGCACCTCATCCTCCGTGTACGGGCCCCCGTCGGGGAAGTCCAACCAACGGAGCTCCTGCACGCCCAGAATCTGGGCGGCCGCCTCCTGCTCCCGCCGCCGGCGGAGACGGATGGTCTCCCGATCGTCCCGGGGGTTGACGCTGCCCAGGCCGCCGTCGGTGACGGTGACGTAGGCGACCAGCGCCCCCGCTTGGACCAAACGGGCGATGGTTCCGCCGGCCGCCACCTCCATGTCGTCGGGATGGGGCTGGATGCAGAGGATACGGCGCATGGTGAGGAGCTCGGGCAGAGGGAGCATCTGGAGGAGCTCCCGCAGCTCGGGGGGTTGGCTGAGGGTGGGTGTCGAGACCGAGATGGACACAGGCGTCGCCTCCTGAGCATGATCCACCGTTCCACGGGGCATGGTTCGAGGCGGACTTCGGCATGAAGGGCCTGCCGTCCTCTGAGGACGCCCCGAGGGGAGGCTGCTGCCGCTTGCCGCCCCGGCAGCGCCCTCGACGCCAGGGAGGTACCCGCCGGGAATCCCCGAAGCTACAACGGTGAGGCATGCTCGCGGAAGGGGGGCCGCCTGTGGCCACGTGGAAGAAGCTCCTCTACAGCTCCGGCTCCATCGGGTCGTCCCTGGCCCATCAGGCGCTCAGCGCGTACCTGTACTTCTTTTACGTGGATGTCTCCCGCATGGCGCCGGCGGTGGTCAGCGTGGGCTTGGTCTTGTACTCCCTCTGGAATGCGGTGAACGATCCCCTTCTGGGCTTCATCTCCGACCGGACCCGAACCCGGTGGGGCCGGCGGATCCCCTACGTGGTGGCGGGGGCCTTGCCCCTCGGCATCGCCTTCTACCTGGTCTGGGTGCCCTACACCTTCTTCGGCTCGGGGGTCCCGCCGCTCTGGTACTTCCTGGCCGTCACCTTCCTCTTTGATTTCTTCTACACCCTGGTGGTGCTCAACTGGACGGCCCTCTTTCCCGAGATGTTCCCCAGCCTGGAAGAGCGGGCCCAGGTCTCGGCCTGGCGCCAGCTCTTCGGCCTCATCGGCCTGGCCGCCGCCCTGGGCGGGGCGCCCTTGATCTACAGCTCCCTGGGCTGGCCGGCCATGGGCCTCCTCTTCGGCGGCCTCACCGCCCTCACCCTGGGCTTGAGCGTTCTTGGCGCTCGGGAGGATCCCAGCAAGCGGGGCGAGGACGTGGGCCTGGTGGAGGCGGTCAAGCTGACGGTGGTCAACCGGTCCTTCGTCTCCTTCGCCCTCACCAGCTTCCTGATCCAGCTGGTCTTCGCCCTCCTCCTTGCGGCCCTGCCCTTCTACGTCAAGTACGTCCTCCAGCTGGAGTCGGTGGCCCTCACCGCCCTCCAGGCGGGGCTCATCCTGGTGACGGTGGTCTCCCTCTTGATCTGGCGGCGCCTGGCGGTGGCCTGGGGCCCCAAGCGGGCCATGCAGCGGTCCATCCTCCTCTTTGCCGCCGCCCTCCTCCTCTTCTGGTTCCCCCAGAGCCTGGAGGGAGCCGTGGCGGCCACGGCCGCGGTGGGCTTGGGCTTGGGCGGCATCCTGCTCTTGCTCGATGTGCTCCTCTCGGACGTGATCGATGAGGACGCCCTCCGCTCCGGCGCCCGGCGGGAGGGGATGTACTTCGGCGTGCACGCGCTCATCCTGCGGCTCAACATCTCCGTCCAGGGGCTGATCCAGGGGGCGGTTCTGACGGCTACGGGCTACAACGCCGCTCTGGCGATCCAACCCGACTCGGCCATCCTGGGCATCCGCCTCCTGATGACGGTCATCCCCATCGCCATCGCGCTGGCCGCGCTCTTCGCGCTGTCCTTCTACCCGCTGGCCGGTGAGCGGCTGGCCGCCGTCAAGGAGGCTTTGCGGCGTCAGGAAGGGCTGGCGGCCCCCGGCTCCCCGCGTGCCGGGAGCTGAGGCTGGGACCTCCGGACGCGGGGCATCGCCGCTGGATCCGGGCATCACTGTTGGAAAGGGGACGTGGTTATGGGGAAGTGGAAGGTCTTTGTCACCCGCCGGTTGCCCGCACCGGCGGAGGAGATCCTGGCCGCCCAGTGCGATGTGGTCTTCTTCGAGGAGGACCGGCCCATCGGCCGGGAGGAGCTCTTGCAGGGCGTCCGGGGGGTGGACGGTCTCATCTCGCTCCTCAGCGACCCCATCGACGGGGAGGTGATGGAGGCGGCCGGGCCCCAGCTCCGGGTGATCGCCAACTACGCGGTGGGCTACAACAACATTGACGTGGCCGAGGCGACCCGGCGGGGGATCCTGGTGACCAACACCCCCGGGGTCCTCACGGAAGCGACGGCCGATCTGGCCTGGGCCCTCCTGATGAGCGTGGCCCGCCGGGTGGTGGAGGGCGATGCCTTCATGCGGTCGGGTCAGTTCAACGGCTGGTCGCCCACCCTGCTCTTGGGCGAGGAGATCTCCGGGAAGACCTTGGGAATCGTCGGCTTCGGCCGCATCGGCCAGGCGGTGGCCCGCCGGGCCCAGGGCTTCAACATGCGGGTGCTCTACTTCAGCCGGCGGCGTCATCCCGAAGCGGAGGCCGCCTTGGGCGCCGAGTACCGGGAGCTGGACCAGCTCCTGGCCGAGTCGGATGTTGTCAGCCTCCACGTACCCTTGACCGACCAGACCCATCACCTGATCGGCCGGCGGGAGCTGGAGCTGATGAAGCCCAACGCCATCCTGATCAACGTGGCCCGGGGGCCGGTGGTGGATGAGGCGGCGCTGGTGGAGGCCTTGAAGGGGGGCCGCCTGGCGGGAGCCGGCCTGGACGTGTACGAGGCGGAGCCCGAGATGGCCCCGGGCCTGGCTGAGCTCTCCAACGTGGTCCTCCTGCCCCACGTGGGGAGCGCCACCCACGAGACCCGGGCCAAGATGGCGGAGATGGTGGCCACCGACCTCCTCGACGGGCTCCAGGGCCGCCGTCCCGCCCACCTGGTCAACCCGGAGGTCTGGGAGACGAAGGGGTGAGCCAGGCCGTTGAGCGGCGGGCTCCCCGGCCGCTCCCGTGCCCCAACGGTCCGCGACGGGAGGCCTTCAGGCCTCCCGTTCTCCGTTCGGGCGGGCCCTTGACGGGGTGAATCGAGTGCACTATGATACTAGTACACCAGACCATATGGGCCCTGGGGCTGAGGTGGCCGGGTTCCAGCCCGAGCGCCGTTGGAGAGGGGAGGGGGTAGACCGTGGGCGGCCGTGGGTTCACTCCGCGCCTCGACTTCACCTCGACCCGCCCCATCTACTTGCAGATTGTGGATGAGGTGCGGCGGGCCATTGCCCGGGGTGAGCTGCGCCCAGGCGATCGGCTCCCATCCCAGAGGGATCTGGCCGTGCAGGCCCGAGTGAATCCCAACACCGTTCAGCGGGCCTATCGGGAGATGGAACTGCTCAACATGACCGAAACGGTCCGGGGAGAGGGGACCTTTGTGGCACAGAACCCCGTACTGATCCGCTCCTTGCGGGCTGAGATGGCTCAGGAAGCGCTTCAGCAGTTCTTGCAGGAGATGCGGGCTCTCGGCTTCGATGGGAGCGAGATTCGAGCGCTGGTTGATCAGGCCCTGACGGGCGACGGGGGAGGAGGAGCTTCCCGTGGATGAGCGCAGGCCGTTGGCGACGGAACCGGAGGCCGACGGGCGGGGGGCGCCGGCCGACGGCGAGGGGCGCCCCGTCCTGGAGGTGCGGGACCTGGTGAAACGGTACCCGGGGGCGGAGGCCTTGAACGGTGTCAGCCTCACCCTCCCCCGGGGGACGGTGTTGGGGCTCTTGGGGCCCAACGGGTCGGGCAAGTCCACCCTGCTCAAGAGCATCGCCGGGCTGGTCCATCCCGACGAGGGCGAGGTGCGCGTCGAGGGGCTCCCGGTGGGGACAGCCACCAAGGCCCGGGTCGCCTACCTGCCCGAGGTGGACCCCTACTACCGGTGGATGCGGGTGGCCCAGGTGCTGGAGTGGACCGCCACCTTCTACGACGACTGGGAACCGGACCGGGCCGAGGAGCTCCTCCAGTTCATGAACCTGCGGCGGGATCAGAAGGTGGGCGGCCTCTCTAAGGGACAGCGGGCCCGCCTCCGCCTGGTGGTCACCCTCGCCCGGAACGCCCCCCTCCTCCTTCTCGATGAGCCCCTGTCGGGTATCGACCTCGCCTCCCGGGCCCGCATCATCCGGGGCTTGATCGGCCAGTTCCGGGGTGGGGAGCAGAGCCTGATCATCTCCACCCACGAGGTGGCCGAGGTGGAGGGGTTCCTGGAGCGGGTCGTCTTCCTAGAACGAGGCCGCATCCGCCTGGAAGGGGAGGCGGAGGCGCTCCGGGTCAAGCACGGCTCCCTCCAGGCCCTCTTCGAGGAGGTGTTCGCGTGATGGCCGCGGGTGCCATTCAACGCCGGACGGGGCTCACCGGCCGGCGGTTCGGCCTCTTGCTCCGCAAAGAGCTGACCAGCCTGGAAGGGCTCTTTCCTGTGCTCTTGGGCGTGACCCTTCTCTGGGAGCTCTTCCTGGTCACCCGCCGCCCCACCTGGGGGCCGGGGGCGGTGGCGGGCCTCAGCCTGATCCCTCTGGGCCTCATCCCCTTCTGGGCCATGTGGGCCGGTTTCCAGAGCGTGCGCGCGGAGTGGAACGGGGATCACGCCCAGCTCCTCCTTACCCTGCCCGTCCCCTTCTGGCAGGTGCAGGGGGTGAAGCTCCTGGCCATCTGGCTTCAGGCCGCGCTCACTAGCTTGCTGGTCGCCGGGGCGGCGTGGCTCCTGGCCCGGGAACTCCTCCAGGAGCTGCGGGTGTCGGGCCTTTGGGACGTGATCTGGCCCTCCTTGCCGGCGGCGAGCCTTCTCTGGGGTGTCCTCTTGGTCCAGCTCTCCATCGTCGCCCAGTTCGCCAGCGCGGTCTGGCGGACCGTCCCCCGGTTGGGTGGCCTGGTCGCCCTCTGGGCCACCGTCCTGGCCGGGTGGCTGGGCGGGCGCCTCTCGGGCTTGCTCGGTTACCTCTTCCAGTGGGTGCCCGATCTGCGGCTCTTGGGCGTGAGCGTGCAGGGGCAAGGAGCCCAGGCGGTGTTCGTCCGGTACCCGATCCTGATCGACTCGGGGCCGCTGGTGGGTGGCCTGCTCTTCGCCCTGGGGCTCTTCTGGGTGGGGGCGCTCCTTCTGGAGCGGGCCGCCGACGTCTGAGGAGGGGTGACGGGTGCGGGTGCGCAAGCTCTTCTGGTGGAGCCTGGTGCTCCTGACGGCCCTGGCTCTGGCCGACGGCTACCTGGGGTCACCGACGGCTGGCTGGGGATGGGAGCGGTTCATCACCTGGGGGCAGCCCCAGCTCCGGCCTGAGGGCCCCAGCGCCGAAACCACCGGGGTCGTGGAGGCTCCCATGGCTCCGGGGGAGGTTCTCTCCGTGAGCAATATCCGGGGGAACCTCCAGGTGACGGGCGGCGCGGCGGACCGGCTCCAGACCCGGTACACCATCACCGTTTTTGCTGAGGACGAGGCGGCCGCGGCTCAGTACGCCGAGGCCTTGGAGGTGGTGGCCGTGCGCCGGGAGGAGGGCCTGGTCTTGGAGCTGATCCGGCCGGCGGAGACGCCTCCGGGGGTGCAGAGCGTGGCGGTCGATTATCAGATCGCCGTGCCCCGGGGCGCCCGGATCCAGGTGGAGAACCGTCTGGGCCAGGTGGAGGTGGCGGGCGTGGCCGGGCCCTCCTGGGTGGAGAATGGGTATGGCGAGACCGTCCTCCGGAACCTGCAGGGGGACTGGTCGGTCCGGACCCGCTTCTCCACCTTCCAGGTCGACGAGGTGCGGGGAGCTTTGGTGTTGTCGGGCACCTACAGCACGGGGCGCGTCCGGAACGTGGCCGGCCCCGTCACCGGTGACGTCACCGGGTCCCTCACCGTGGATGGGGCGGCTGCGGTGGACCTGGACGCCAGCTACACCGAGTTGAAGCTGGCCCGGATCGAGGGCCCCATCGATCTCGACCTGGCCTTTGGCCAGGCGACGATTGAAGGCCTGCGCCATGACCTGAGGGCCAAGGGCTCCTATGGCGACGTCACCGTCGTCCTGGATGCCTCCGCGCCGGGCTTCCAGATCGCCGTGGAAAGCCGGGGCGGGGACGTGCGGAACGGGGCTGCCCTGTTGCGCGGTGAGCGGGTGGTCAACGACCGCGGCACCAGCCGGCTGGAGGCGCTGGTGGGGGATGGGGCCCATCGGGTCCAGATCTCGCTCCGCAACGGCCATGTGACCCTGAAGTAGCACCATACGATGGAGCAAGATCAGAGGAAGAGGGCGCCCTGCGTCCAGCAGGGGCCGGGAGGTGGAAGCCTTGGCGAAACCGCGTGTGGCAGTGGTCTGTGGTGGACCCTCGGCGGAGGCGGAGGTCTCCAGGGTCTCGGCCCGGGGGGTGGCCGAGGCGCTCCGTAAGGCGGGGCATGAGGTGGTCGTCCTGGAGCTGGACCCGTCGGTGGCCACCCGCCTCCAAGAGGCGGAGGTGGATGTGGTCTTCCCCGTCCTCCACGGGCCCCCGGGGGAAGACGGCTGCTTCCAAGGCCTCCTGGAGATCCTGGGCCTGCCTTACGTGGGGAGCGGTGTCCTGGGCAGCGCCTGTGCCATGGATAAAGTGGTGGCCAAGCGGCTCTTCCGGGCGGCGGGCCTCCCGGTGGCCCGGGAGGTGGTGATCCAGCCCCATGAGGCCCCGGCCGAGGCCGCGGCCCGGGTGCGGGCCGAGTTGGGGGAGCGGGTGGTGGTGAAGCCTGCCCGCCAGGGCTCCGCGGTGGGGGTGGGCTTCGGCGAGGGGGGGCTGGAGGAGGCCATCGCCCAAGCCCAGCGCTTCGGCGACCCCGTGCTGGTGGAGGAGCGGATCGAAGGGAAAGAGATCACTGTGGCCGTGCTGGAACGGGAGGACCGGGTGGAGGCGCTGCCGGTCATCGAGATCCGCACCCCGCCTGAGAGCTGGTACGACTACCAGCATCGCTACACGCCCGGCTGGAGCGAGCACGTCATCCCGGCACCGCTCCCGGAGGCGACCTACGCCCGCACCCAGGAGGTGGCCTGCCGGGCCCACCAGGTCCTTCAGTGCCGGGACTTCTCCCGGGCCGACTTCGTCGTCCCGGAGCGGGGCGAGCCCATCTTGCTGGAAGTGAACACCATCCCCGGGATGACCCCCACCAGCCTCTTCCCCGATGCGGCCCAGGCGGCGGGGATCTCCTTCGAAGAGCTGGTGGCGCACCTGGTGGGGCGGGCCTTGGCCCGGGCCAAGAGCCGCCCGTCTCCGGCATGACACCAGGCATCGACCGGGCCTTGTCGGACCGACAACGTTCGTGTGGGAGGGGGATGACGCTTTGGCTCCTGTCCGTGTGGGCTGGATTGGGCTTGGCATCATGGGCAAGCCCATGGCGAGGAACTTGCTGAAGGCAGGCTACCCGCTGACGGTCTACAACCGGAGCCGGGCGGCGGTGGAGGAGCTGGCCGCGGAAGGGGCGACGCCGGCCGCCTCGCCCGCCGAGGTGGCCCGCCAAGCCGATCGGATCTTTACCATGGTGACCGACTCACCCGATGTGGAGCAGGTGGTCCTGGGGCCCCAAGGGGTGCTGGAAGGGGCCCGGGAAGGGGCCATCCTCATCGACATGAGTACCATCTCACCCCAGGTCTCCCGGCGCATCGCCCAGGAGGCCGCGGCCAAGGGGGTGCAGGCCCTGGACGCGCCGGTGAGCGGGGGGGATGTGGGGGCCCGGAAGGGGACCCTCTCCATCATGGTGGGGGGCGACCGGGAGGCCTTTGAGGCCGTCCTGCCCCTGTTCCAGGTGCTGGGCAAGACCATCACCTACGTGGGGCCGGCGGGTTCGGGGCAGGAGGTGAAGCTAGTCAACCAGATCGTGGTGGCCCTGACGGTGCTGGCCATGGCCGAAGGGCTGGCCTATGCCAGGAAGGTGGGCCTCGACCTGGAGACGGTCCTGCAGGTGATCACCCAGGGGGCCGCCGGCTCCTGGACCCTGAGCCACTACGGGCCCCGGGTGCTTCGGGGGGACTTTGCCCCCGGCTTCATGGTCCGGCTCCAGCAGAAGGACCTGCGCCTCGCCTTGGAGTCGGCCGCAGCCGCGGGCCAGCCCTTGCCCGGAACGGCTCTCGTCCATCAGCTCTTCCGCCACCTGGAGGCGACCGGAGCCGGCAACGAAGGGAATCACGCGCTGGTGAAGGTGTTGGAGGCGCTGGGCGGCCAAGGGGAGAGGGGTTAGAACGGGCCTCCCTCCGGGGAAGGGCCCTCCGGGGGCAACGCCCTGCCGCCAGGGGCATCCTTCCGCCGCCAGGAGCATCCTTCCGCCGTCATCCCGCCCCGGGGAGTCCTAGCGGAGGAAGACGGCTCCCACCGCCAGGGCCCCCGCGACCAGGATGGCCGGATGGAGCTGGAGAACGTAGAGGCCCACGAACGCGGCCGCCGCGATGAGGAGGGCGGGCACCGACTGGACGAAGCTGACGTAGTCCACCGCCAAGGAGATGAAGAGCACCCAGACCACGGGCCGGACGCCCCGGAGCATTCCCTCCAAGATGGGGCTGTTCCCGAACCGCTGCAAGAGCCCCACCAAGGCGATCATGACCAGCGCGGTGGGTAGGATGCTGGTGAGCATCGCCACCACCGCCCCCGGCCAGCCGGCCACGTGGTAGCCGACGTAGGCGGCCATCTTGGTGACGATGGGGCCTGGGAGGGCGTTGCCAGCCGCCAGGGCGTCGGCGAACTCCTCCCGGGTGAGCCAGCGGAAGTGGTCGACGGCCTCCGCCTCCAGGAGCGGGATGCTGGCCGGCCCCCCGCCATACGCCAGGATGGTGGCCCGAAAGAACCCGATGAAGAGCTCCAGCAGGCGTTTCAGGCTGCTTGCTGCCATGGTTGCGCTCACCCCTCGGCCTAAGATCTCCCAGCGGGCTGGCGGCATGCTGGCCTCCTCCCAGGGCAACGGGTCTTCAGTTCGCTGGCGGACCCGGCGCCTCCTGGCGCCGGCCCGGCCAGGGCTGGGAGATCACGACGGGTCGTGGGGTGACCGAGTGGCTTGCACCGCCTCCCTCCCATCCTGCGAAAGGGTCTCTTCCCGGACCAGGGTCTGCTCCGCCAGCGCGGCCAGGACCGCGTCGCACCACTCCACCATCATCTGGGCGTGCCGCCGGCCGAACTCCAGGGTGAGCCGCCAGTACGGGGCGTCGGCCGCCGCGCCTGGCTGGCGCGCGGCCGCCTCGATGGCGGCGGGGAACTCGGTCCGGTAGCGCCGCAGGAGCTGGGCGTAGTGGGCCCGCCAGGCCTCCACGTGGGCGGCGAGGCTCCCCGGGGGCGCGGCGCTGCCGAAGAAGAGCTTCACCAGCAAGGGATGGCGGGTTTCGGGAACCGGGGGCGTTTCGCCCAGCCAGCGGGTCAGCTCCTGGCGGCCCGCAGGGGTGAGGCGGTAGACCCGGCGGCTGGGCTTCCCCTCCTGGGGCTCGATAGTGGAGACCAGCCACCCCTCCCGCTCCATCCGCCTCAGGGTCCGGTAGACCTGGGGGAGGCTCACCTGCCAGAAGAGGTAGGCGGGCAGGTCGAAGGCGGTCCGCAAATCGTACCCGGCCGCAGGGCCGTAGGAGAGCAATCCCAGGAGGGCATGGGGTAAGGACATGGCCGCCCTCCTTTCTGGAATGCTTGGGCGGGGACACCTACGGCAGCCGGCACATAGGCGCCGCCGTCCATACCCTGTTGTTGTGAAGAGACCCATAGATTTCTTTCATTGAAGTCGATAGAATAATAGCAAGACTCTGGGCGGCCGAACCGCCCCTCCCCTGGGAGGTGGACCCCATGGAGACCGCCCTCCGGACCGACCCGCCCCGGTGGCAAGGTGAGGCGCTGGCGGAGGCTCCCAGCACGCCCGCGCTCTTCTTCGCCCAAGCCCGCCGGCTGGGGCCCAAGACCGCCCTGCGGGAGAAGCGCCTGGGTCTCTGGCGGGAGATCACCTGGGCCGAGTACGGGGAGACGGTCCGCCACCTGGCCTACGGCCTGCTGGACTTGGGTCTCCAGCCCGGTGACCGGGCGGCGGTCATCGGGGAGAACCGCCCCGAGTGGATTTACAGCGATCTTGCCATCCTGAGCTGCGGGGCGGTGACGGTGGGCCTCTACCCCACCGACAGCGCCGAGGCGTGCGCCTACATCCTGGAGCACGCCGAGGCGGTCCTGGTGGTGGCCGAGAACGAGGAGCAGCTCGACAAGCTCCTGGAGGTCCGGCACCGGCTCCCCGCCTTGCACTGGATCATCGTGGTGGACCGGAAAGGGCTCCGTCACTTCGCCGATCCCCAGGTTCTCTGGTTCGACGAGGTGCTGGCCCGGGGGCGGGAGCTGGCCCAGGCCGAGCCCGGAAGGCTCGACGCGATCATCGCCGGGATCCAGCCCGAGGACCTGGCGGCCATCATCTACACCTCGGGGACCACCGGCCCGCCCAAGGGGGCCATGCTCACCCACCGGAACCTCCTCTGGACGGCCAACGCCTTGAATGAGGCCAACGCGGTGGGGGAAGGGGATGAGTGCTTCTCTTTCCTGCCCCTCTCCCACATCGCCCAGCGGATGCTCTCGGTCTACCTGGCCATCCGCTGGGGGATGACCGTCAGCTTCGTGGAGTACCAGGATACGGTGCTGCAGAACCTCCGGGAGATCGCCCCCACCGTCCTCTTCTCCGTGCCCCGCATCTGGGAGAAGCTCCACGCCCGGGTGGAGCTCCTCATGCACGAGCGGGACTGGTTCAAGCGGACGGCCTACCGCATTGCTTTGGCCGTGGGCCGGCGTCACGCCCGGGCCCGCCTCCTCGAGGGTCGGGTGGGTCCGTCCTTGGCCCTCGCCAACGGTCTCGCCCATCTCCTGGTGCTGCAACCCCTCAAGCGGCGCCTGGGCCTTCACCGGGTGCGGCTGGCCATCTCAGGGGCCGCTCCCATCAGCCCTGAAGTGCTCTGGTACTTCCACGGCCTGGGGGTGCCCATCCGGGAGGTGTACGGCCAGACGGAAGGCTCGGGCCCCACCACCATCCACCGGGGGGACCGGATCCGGCTGGGCACGGTGGGTGAGCCCCTGCCGGGGGTGGAGGTGCGGATCGCGGACGATGGGGAGATCTTGGTCCGGGGGCCCAACGTCTTCATGGGCTACTTCAAAGACCCTGAGGCGACCGCCCAAGCCCTGGCCGGCGGCTGGCTCCACTCGGGCGACGTGGGCGAGCTGGACGAGGACGGGTTCCTCCGGATCACCGACCGGAAGAAGGACCTCTTCATCACCGCCGGGGGAAAGAACATCGCCCCCCAGCGGGTCGAGAACCTGCTCAAGACCAGCCCCTACATCCACGATGCCATCGCCATCGGCGACGGTCGCCGCTACATTACGGCCATGCTGGTGCTGGACGAGGAGAACGTGGTGGATTATGCCCAGCGCCGCCGCATCCCCTTCACCACCTACACCGACCTCACCCAAAACCCTGAGATTCGACGTCTCATCGAGGAAGAAGTCCGCCGGCTCAACCGGCACCTGAGCCAGCCGGAGCAGGTGAAGCGGTTCGTCATCTTGCCCAAGCGGCTTTACCACGAGGAGGGCGAGATGACGCCCACCCTGAAGGTGAAGCGCCGGGTGATCATGGAGAAGTACCAGCACCTCTTGGCCGAACTCTACCCCGAGGGCTGAGCCGGGCCCGGCGCGCGGGCACGACATTTCCCGGGAAATCCAGGACCGTTTAGGCCCACCGGCGCCGGGGCCGGTACCGGCGGTACCCTTTGACGGAGGGCTCCTCCATCCCGCCCAGGTAGAGGGCCTGCACGTTGGGGTTGGTGGCCAGCGCCTCAGCCGTGCCTTCCAGCACCACCCGGCCCGTCTCCAAGACGTAGCCGTAGTCGGCGACCCGCAGGGCGAGATGGGCGTTCTGCTCCACCACCAGCAGGCCCGTCCCTTGGGCTTGGATCTGCCGAAACGCGTCGAAGATCTGCTCCGCCACCCGGGGGGCCAGGCCGATGGAGGGCTCATCCAGCATGAGCAGGCGGGGGCGGCCCAGGAGGGCCCGGGCGATAACCAGCATCTGCTGCTCCCCCCCGGAGAGGAGCCCGGCCTGCTGCTTCCGCCGCTCGGCCAGCACGGGGAAAAGCCCCTGGAGCCACTCCAGGTCCGCCCGCAGGGCGGGGCCGGGCCGCCGGCCGTAGGCTCCCAGGCGGAGGTTCTCCTCGACGGTGAGCTCGGGGAAGACTCCCCGCCGGTCCAGGACGTGGGCCAGGCCCAGCCGGGCGATGGCCTCGGGCTCCCAGCGGGTGATGGTCCGGCCGGCGAAGCGGACCGTCCCCTTCTCGGGCTGGTCCGGGATGAGGCCGCTGATGGACCGGAGGAGGGTGGTCTTCCCCGCACCGTTGGCGCCCAGGAGGACCACCACCTGCCCTTCCAAAACCTGGAGGGAGATGCCCCGGAGGACCGTCATAGGCCCGTACGCCGTCTCCACGTTGGCCAGCTCAAGCAGGGCCACCCGCTCCACCTCCCAGGTACGCCTGGATCACCTCCGGGTGGCGCTGGATCTCTGCCGGCGGGCCCGACGCGACCACCCGCCCCCGGTCCAGGACCACCACCCGCTCGGAGGCCCGCATCACCAGGTTGAGGTCGTGCTCCACCAGGAGAATGGCCGGGCCGAAGGCGTCCCGTACATCCTGGAGCTTGAAGAGGAACTCCTCCTTCTCTTCGGGGGTGAGCCCGGCCGAGGGCTCGTCCAGGAGGAGGAGGCTCGGCTCCTGGGCCAGGGCCCGGCCTAGCTCCACCAGCTTCTGCAGGCCGTAGGGCAGCGCGCCGACCGGGACCGCCCGGGCCACCTGCAGGTCCAAGAGCTCCAGGATCTCTTCCACCCGCCGCCGCTGGGCCTCTTCATCCCGCCACCAGCGGGGGGTGGCCAAGAGCGCGTCGAGAAGGCCGGCCCGCACGTGGCTGTGGCGGCCCAGGAGGAGGTTCTGGAGGCCCGTCATCATCCGGAAGAGCTCGATGTTCTGGAAGGTTCGGGCCAGCCCCAGGCGGCTGATGGCATCGGGGCTCAGGCCGACCAGCTCCCGGCCCCGGAAGCGGATGCTCCCCGCCTGGGGTTGGTAGAAGCCTGTGATGCAGTTGAAGAGGCTCGTCTTCCCCGCGCCGTTGGGTCCGATGAGGGCGACGAACTCGCCGGCGTGGACCTCCAGGTCCACGCCGGCCAGGGCCTGAACGCCGCCGAAGGCGAGGTGGAGCCCCCGCACCTCCAAGAGCGCCATCTAAAACCCCACCGGGTAGGTGATCCAATCGCTGATGACGACCGCCCGGCCGTTCTGGATCTGGGTGAGGTAGATCCGGTTGATCCCCTGGTGCCGGTCGGGGCCGAAGGTGACCTTCCGGATCACCTCGCCATCCCAGTCCTGCAAGGACTCGATGGCCTCCACGAAGCTCTCCCGGGTCAGGTCGGGACCGGCCCGCCGGAGGGCCTCCACGAAGGGCTCGACGAAGGAGATCCCCGCCAGCGCGTTGTACGCCATGGCCCGGAGGCTGGGCTCCCGCTGGGCCACCCGTTCCAGGGCTGCGGCCACCACGGGATCCTCATCGGGTAGGGGGAAGTAGCCGGCGCTGATCACCCCTTCCCACGCCTCGCCGGCCAGGGCGGTCATGATGGTGGCGTCGCCCAGGGTAAAGGTAGCGAGCCGGTGGGGATGGTAGCCGATTCGGGCCATGGCTTGGGCGATCATGGCGCCGTGGTTGGGCGTGGCGTAGATGATGACCGCATCGGCCCCTGAGCTCTGGAGCCGCTGGGCGTGGGCAGCCAGGTCGGTATCGCTCACCTCGTAGGGGACCTCCGCCACCAGCCGGGCCCTGTCACCCAAGCGGGCGATCTCGTCCTGAACACCCTCCAGGCCCGCCAGGCCGTACTGGTCGTTCTGGTAGAAGACGGCCAGCCGTTGGGCGCCCAGGGTCTCCACCGCGTAGCGGGTGAAGATCCGGGCCTCTTCGTAGTAGTCAGGGTAGACGGTGTAGACGTACCGGTTGCCCGGGTAGCCGATCCAGATGTGGGAGTCGATGGCCGGCGTCATCCAGAAGAGCTCCTGCTGGTAGGCGTAATCCCGCACCGCGAAGGCGTTGGCCGAGCCGATGATGCCCACGATGGCGAAGACCCCCACCCGCTCCGCCAGCTCCCGCACGTTGGCCACGGCCCGGGGCGGCAGGTAGGCGTCGTCCCGGATCTCCAGCCGGATGGTCCGCCCGTGGATGCCGCCCGCTTCGTTGATGAGGTCCAGGTAGGTCTTGGCAGCTATGGCTGTGATCCCCCACGCCGCGGCCGGCCCCGAAAGGGGCGCGGAGGTGCCCAAGATCACCTCGGTGGGGGTGACGCCCCGGACCTGGGCCGACAGGGGCGCGGCCCCCCACGCGACCATGAGAGCGACCAGGATCGCCGCCACGAGCCTCGGCAACCGCTCCATCCATCCTGCACTCCTTTCCATCAGGTCTAGACCCGCCGCTGGAAGACGCGCCCCAGGAGCCCCTCGGGCCGTACCAGCAGCATCACCACGATGAGGGCGAAGGAGAGGGTGGAGACGAACCGGAGGGAGACGTACCCGGCGAAGAGGCTTTCCATCACCCCCAGCAGGAGCCCGCCCACGATGGCGCCGGGAACGCTGTCCAACCCCCCGAGAACCGCCGCGGTGAAGCCTTTGAGAAAGGGCGTCAGCATGAAGTAGGGGTGCAAGAAGGTGACGGGGGCGAGGAGCATGCCCGCGGCCGTGCCCAGAAGGGCCGCCACCCCCCAGGTGAAGGCCAGGAGGCGGCGGGTGGGGAGCCCCAGGAGCCGGGCAGCCTCCGGGTCTTGGGAGTAGGCCCGCATGGCCAGGCCCACCCGGGTCTGCTGGATCAACAGGTAGAGCCCCGCCATCAGCACCAAGGCGATGACCAAGCTGCCCAGGGTAAGCTGGCTGATCACCGCGCCGCCCAGGCGGTAGGTGACCACGGAGGAGAGGGGGAAAGGGAAGGGCTTGCTGTCCGCGCCCCAGACCACCAAGGCGGCTCCGCTGAGTACCTGGGAGAAGCCCAGGGTGAGGACCACCTGCCCCAACAGAGTCGCCTCCTTCACCTGCTGGAGCACCCCGAAGGAGAAGGCGGCGCCGAGAGCCGTCGCGGCCAGGAGCGCGACCGCCACCGCCCCGGGGAAGCCCAGGGGCCGGCTGAAGGACCAGACGAGGAAGACGGCCACCATGGCCAGGTCGCCATGGGCGAAGTTGAGGAGCCGGGAGGTGCGGTAGACCAACACAATCCCTAAGGCGATCACTGAGTAGAGGGCGCCGGTGGCGATGCCGTTGAGCAGGTACTGCAGCACCGGGCTCCACCTCCCGTCCTCACAGGGGCCAGCTCTTGAAGTACCGCCGGATCTTGAGCCAGCGGCCGTAGAGGCCCCAGGGCTCCACGATCATGACGGCCATGATGATGAGGCCGAAGACCAGAGGCAGCCACTGGCGCAAGCTCGAGAAGAGGTAGGGGATGGCACCGATGAGGAGCCCGCCGAGAATCCCGCCGGGGATGGTGCCCAGCCCGCCCACCACCACCATGGCCAAGAACGAGACCGATTCGACGAAGGTGAACATCTGGGGCTCCAGATACCCGATGAGGATGGCCGCCAGGCCCCCGGCCACCCCGGCGTAGAAGGCGCTCACCCCGAAAGCAAGGGTCTTGTACCGGCGGAGGTTCACTCCCGTGGCCTGGGCGGCCAGGTCGCTCTCCCGGATGGCGATCCAGGCCCGGCCCACGTGGGAGCGGGTCAGGTTGTAGGCGGCCAGGATCAGGAGCAGGCCCACCCCAAGGACCAGGAAGTAGACGGCCCGGTCTCCGGTGAGCGGCCAGGGGCCGAGGGCCGGCCGGGGCACAAAGAGGCCGATCCGGCCCCCAGAGACGGCGGGCCAGTTGGTCAGCACCTGGTGGACGGCGATGCCGAAGCCCAAGGTGACGATGGACAGGTACGGCCCGCTGAGGCGGAGGGCGGGCAGCCCCACCAGGTACCCGGCGGCGGCCGCCCCCAAGCCCGCCCCCGCCAGGGCGACGGGCAACGGCAGCTGGAAGGTGACCAGCCCGTGGGCGGCGCCGTAGGCGCCGATGGCGAAAAAGCCCACGTGGCCCAGGGAGATCTGGCCCGTGTAGCCGACCAGGAGGTTGAGGCCGACCGCGACCAGGGCCTGGATCACCAGATGGGTAACCACGTAGACCAGGTACCCGGAGAGGAGAAAGGGGAGAACCGCTAAGGCGGCGGTTAAGGCGATGACGGCCAGCCAGCCGCTCCAGCCTCGAACCAGCGCCATCTCCTCGCGGTAGCTGCGTCTGAGGTCCATAGCGCCCCCGATACGGCCCTGCTGCGGCCACGGACGGATGATGATCATCATCATTCTCCGAGTTCCCAGGCAATTCCTGCAACAGGAATCATGCCTAAGACGGAGACTCGAGAGAAGGCGCAGCCTGAGCTATAATGCCAGAGAATGGCACCCCAGGCGTCTGGGTGGTCCGCGTCCGAACGGGCAGGAGGGATGCCTATGCGGCCGACGGAGATCCGCAAGCCCCGGTGTTTCCTGGTGTACGCCCTGGCCCCCGAGGGGATGAGCCCGGCCGAGGCCAACCGAACGCTCAATCTCTACGTGGAGGATCCAGCCCGGGGGCTCAGCCTCTACCATGACCACTTCATCGGCGAACCGGGCGGGGTGGTGATCTTCTACGTGGAGACCCCCGAGCAGCGGGCGGCCTTGGAGGACCCAGGCCCCCTGGCCGGGTGGCGCCTGGAGGTCCGGCCCTTGATCTTCGCCCGGAGCCCTGGCGCCTTCGATGAGCAGATCACCTTCACCTTGAAGGCGTACCGGTCCGCGGACTGGAAGCACTTGCGCCGGGTGAACAGGCCCCAGTATGGATGGTCTGAAGAAGAAGCGGAGCTGGCGAGGGAGGTTTGAGGGTGGCCTTTTGGCTGCTCAAGACGGAGCCGGAGGAGTACGGGTATGCTGACCTGGTCGCGGCGGGCCGCGACCGTTGGGACGGGGTGAAGAACCCCACGGCCCTTAAGCACCTGCGGGCCATGGTGCCCGGGGATCAGGCCTTCATCTACCACACGGGGAAGGAACGGGCGGTGGTGGGCCTCGCCGAGGTGGTGAGCCACCCCTACCCCGACCCGGAGGCCGGTGATCCCCGGCTGGTGGTGGTGGACGTGGCGCCCAGGGGTCGGCTGGCCCAGCCGGTGCCCCTGGCCGCTATCAAGGCCGATCCCGCCTTCGCCGGGTGGGAGCTGGTCCGCATCCCCCGTCTCTCGGTGATGCCTGTGTCGCCCGAACACTGGGAGCGGATTCTCCAGATGGGCGGGGGTCTGGCTCCATGATGGCGGTGGTGGTCACCGAACCCGGGGGTCCGGAGAAACTGGCCCTCCAGGAGGTGCCCGATCCCCAGCCGGGCCCAGGGGAGCTCCTGGTGCGGGTGCGGGCGACCGCCCTCAACCGGGCCGATCTCCTCCAGCGTCGGGGTCTCTACCCCCCGCCGCCGGGAGCGCCGCCCTACCTGGGCTTGGAGATGGCCGGGGAGGTGCTGGCCGCGGGCCCGGGCGTCTCGGGCTGGCAGCAGGGGGACCGGGTCTTCGCGCTCCTGGCCGGGGGCGGCTACGCCCAGAAGGTGGTCATCCCCGCGGCGATGGCCCTCCCCATGCCGCCCAACCTGAGTTTCGAGGAGGCGGCCGCCATCCCCGAGGCCTTTCTCACCGCCTACCGGAACCTCTTTGATTTGGGCCGGCTTCGGGCGGGGGAGACGGTCCTGATCCACGCCGGGGCCAGCGGGGTAGGGACCGCGGCCATCCAGCTCGCCCGTCGCGCGGGGGCCCGGGTCTTCGTCACCGCCCGCACGCCCGAGAAGCTGGCAGGGTGCCGCCAGCTGGGGGCGGAGCTGGCCTTCGACGGGCGGGAACCGGGGCTCGTCCAGCGGGTCCTGGAGGCGACGGGCGGCCGGGGGGTGGATGTGATCCTGGAGCTGGTGGGGGCCTCCTTCTGGGAGGAGGACCTGGCCATGCTCGCTCCCGGGGGTCGGCTCCTCCTGGTGGGACTGATGGGTGGGAGCCGGGCCTCCCTCGACCTCCAGCGTGTGCTCCAAGGGAACCTGCAGATCATCGGCTCCACCCTCCGCTCCCAAAGTCCGGCCCTCAAGGCTGACCTCTCCCGCCGGTTCTGGGCCGACTGCCAGGAGGCCTTCCAGCGGGGGGAGCTACGGGCGGTGGTCGACTCGAGCTTCCCCCTGGAGCGGGTGGCCGACGCGCACCGGTATATGGAGGCCAACAAGAACTTTGGCAAGGTGGTGCTCCGGGTCCCCTGATCCCCTCCCCTCCGGCCCGGGGGAACCTGCCTCGTCAAGCGCCTCCAACCCTTCAGGAGCTGGAAAGCTTCTTCCCACCATGTCTACCGCCATCCCCCCTTGATGGATCATAATGGTCGCGTCACACCCTCAACCCTCCGCCTGCCAGGCCGGTCCGGCCTTCCCCGTCGAGCAGGCAGGGCGGTACCACGGATCAACACCTCCCTGGCCGCATCCACTGAAACCAATTGGTTTTCATGGAATGAAGCAGGAAGACCGGGCCCGACCGGGAACCTACTGGAAATCATAATCCTGCGCAGACGCTGAGGAGGATGATTCCATGACGCGCCGTGTGGAGGCGGCCCGCCGGGGGCTGGTCCTGAGGCCGTCGATTTGGGGGCAAGCTCGGGTGCTGGCAGCCACCCTGGTGCTGTTGGCGGCCGCGGTTCTCTTCGCTGGCCCGGGCGGGGCCGAGGAGGAGGTCCTGCGGGTGGGGGTGACGCCGGGCCCTCACGAAGAGGTGATGGAGGTGGTCCGGGACCTGCTCCGGGAGCAAGGGGTTCGGGTGGAGATCGTCACCTTCGCCGACTACGTCACCCCCAACCTGGTGCTGGCCCAGGGCGAGATCGACGCGAACAGCTTCCAGCATGAGCCCTACTTGACCCGCTTCGCGGCGGACCGGGGCTTGGACCTGGCCGTCCTGGCGCCCACCCTCAACTTCCCCATGGGTCTCTACTCCCGGTGGTACCGGTCGCTGGACGAGGTTCCCCCGGGGGCGACCGTCGCCATCCCCAATGACCCCACCAACGGAGGGCGGGCTCTCCTGCTCCTGGCCGATGCGGGGCTGATCGAGCTCGCCCCGGGGGTGGACCTGGAGGCGACCCCCTTGGATGTGACGGCCAACCCCCGCCGGCTCCGGATTGTGGAGCTGGATGCGGCCCAGCTGCCTCGTTCCCTTGAGGATGTGGCCCTGGCCGCCATCAACACCAACTACGCCATCGAGGCAGGGCTCAACCCGGTGCGGGACGCCCTCTACCTGGAAGGGCTCCAATCCCGGTTCATCAACGTGATCGCGGTCCGGAGCGAAGACCTGCATCGCCCCGTCTTCCAGAAGCTGGTGGAGGCGTACCATTCGGAACAAGTTCGCCAGTTTGTGGAGGAGCGATTTGAAGGGGCGGTCATCCCGGGATGGGAGTAACCGCCGGGCCTCTGGCCCCCGGCCGCCCGGTCCCATCAGGGGTGGCTGTCCGGCCCAGCGGGTATCTTACAGGGTGTGCATCCCCCCGGAAGGCCGTGTTGGTTCGGCCTTCCATTTTGTGCTAAACTCAAAACGAGCAGGTGCGGGCAGGAGGCTGGCCATCACCTGCGACGATCGAGAGGGCTAGGGGGTAGAGGCCATGAAGATGGAAATTGTTCATGAGCAGTTGAAGCGCTGGGGCGAGCTGGTCATCCGGACCGAGGGCGGCCAGACCTTTGAGCTCCACCTGGGCGACACCACCTTTGACTACGAGAAGCGGGTCTTCAGCTTCCGGGCCAGCGGCGCCGAGTTCGTCATCGACGGCGACTGCGTCGAGTCCATCGAGATGCACTTCAGCGGCGTGGAGGACTGAGCCCGGCCGACCAGCTTCCTCAAAGGCGGCGCAGGGGCACGCCCTCGAGCGTGCCCCTGTCGGTGCCGGCCCCAAACTCCCCTTCCGCGGGGGCCTTGACGGTGCTGGTCTCCGCTTCCGGGGGAACCGGCAGCCTGTCGATGGCCGCCTGCATCTTGGCCACCAGACCCAACTGATCGATCACCGACAGATTGCTTAGGATCACCAGGGTATAGCCCTTTTCCGCATGGTGGACGGCGACGGCCGAGTAGCCGGCGATGGTGCCCGTGTGGCCCACCAACGGCTGGCCCGCCACCACCAGCTGCCGGAGCCCCAGGCCGTACCCCTGCTGTGCGGGCACATCCTCATCGGGGGCGGCTACGAAGGCCTGCATGGCCGCCACCGCCCTTAGGGGCAGCAGCTGGCCCGTCATGAGGGCGTGGAGGAACCGGGCCACATCGTGGGAGGTGGCCAGAACGGCCCCCGCCGCGTGGGCGCCCGTCTCCATCGCAATGCGGAAGCGGGCCATGTTCCGGCGGCCCAGCCGGAAGAGGCTCTGATCGTACCCCGTGGCCACCGGCAGCCGGTCCGGATAGGTCAGGGCGAAGGTGGCCTTCAGGCCCAGCCGGCCCGCCAGTTCCTGGATCAGCCGGCCATAAGGCTGGCCCGTCACCGCCTCCAGGATGAGGCCCAGAAGCAGGTAGTTGGTGTTGGAGTACTCGTGTCGGGAGCCCGGAGGGAACTTGAGCGGCCGGTTCCGGATCACCGCGAGGAGTTCCGGCGGCTCCCAACGCTTCCAGGGCTGGCCGAACCAGCGGAAGAGGAAGAGGCCGTCCTCGGTATAGCTGGGCAGGCCGCTGGTGTGGTTGAGGAGCATCCGGACCGTCACCGCTTCGGCCTGGGGGAGGTCGATCCAGCGGGTGACGGGGTCGTCCAGGCCGAGGAGGCCCTGGACCGCCAGGTCCATGACCAGTGCGGCGGTGTAGATTTTGGTGACGCTCCCGACGTGGAGGAGATGGGCGGGGGTCATGGGTTGCCCGCTTTCATGATGGGCCCGCCCGGCCACCCCGGTCCACATCCGGCCGTCGGGGAGGATGAGGGTGGCCTGGAGCCCGACCCCCTCCAGCTCGGCGCTGGAGGCGTCCAGCACCTGCTGGAGGCCTTCACTGCCGGGGAAGCCGACCGCCGGTTCCAGGGACGGCTGGACCGTTGCCGGCCCTTTGGCCGGCACAAAGAAGAGGTAGCCAGTGTAGCCGAAGAAGGCCAGAGCGGCCAGCGCGACCAGCCCCAACAGGGCGCGCGCCGCCTGGGCCACGCCACGAGCAGCCACGTCGCGGCAACTCCTTTCGTGGAGCAGCCTCGTCCCAGGAGGACGAATACCTCGCGGTCAGGCTGGGAACGTCCCGCAAGCGCCTTCGGCCTCCTGGACCCTGGGCCATTCTGGGCAAACATACCACATGTTCGGAGTGGTTGTCATCTGGGAGCGAAACGGTGATCACCGGCCGCGAGGGTGGTCCGGGAGCGCGAGGGTGGTCCGGAAGGGGCCGGGAGGCTTGCGCCCCTGCCGCCGGTGGGCGAGAATCAGGCCAAACGAGACGAGGAGGGAGCGCGGTGCGCCGGCCAAGTTCCGGGCGGTCTCCCTGGGCGCCGCCCCACCACCGGGCGGTGGTGATCCACCCCCCCACCGGGCCCATCGATGGAAGGGTGACCGTCCCCGGTTCGAAGAGCCTCACCAACCGGGCCCTCCTCTTGGCGGCAGTGGCCGAGGGGAGGTCTCGCCTGGAAGGCGTGCTCCGGGCCGATGACACCTACTGGTGCGTGGATGGCCTGCGGCGGTTGGGGGTCTCGATCACGGTCGAGGGGGATGGGGTGACGGTCGACGGGTGCGGCGGGCGGTGGCCGGTCCAAGAGGCGGAGCTCTTCGCCGGTTCCGCGGGCACGGTGGCCCGCTTCCTGCCGGGGCTGCTGGCCGCCGGGCCGGAGGGCTGCTGGCGGCTGGACGGCACCGATCAGCTCCGCTCCCGGCCCCTCGCTCCGCTGGTGGAGGGGTTGCAGCAGCTGGGCGGGCGGGTCGCGGCAGGCCCGGGGGGCGGACTGCCCCTGGAGATCCGAGGCGGCGGGCTTCGGGGCGGGCGGGTCCGGATCCCGGGGAGCACCTCCAGCCAGTTCCTTTCCGGCCTGCTGCTGGCCGCGCCCTTGGCCCGGGAGCCGGTGATCCTGGAACTGGCCGACCACCTGGTCCAACCGGCGTACGTGGCCATGACGGTGGAGCTGATGCGCTCCTTCGGCGCCCGGGTCGAGCAGGCGCCGGACCTGAGCTGGTTCCGGGTGGAGCCGGGGCCCTACCGGGCGGTGGACCACGTCCTGGAGGCGGACGCCTCCACCGCCGGCTACTTTCTGGCCCTGGCTGCGGCGGTTGGGGGCCGGGTGCGGGTAGCCAACGTGGGGACCGCCTCCCTCCAGCCCGACGTCCGGCTGGTGGATGTCCTGGAGCGGATGGGCGCCCGGGTGACCCGGGGCCCCGGCTTCCTCCAGGTAGAGGGAACGGGTCGCCTCCGGGGCGGGTTTACCGTGGACATGCGGCCCATGAGTGACCAGGCCCTGACCGTGGGGGTGCTGGCGGCCTTGGCCGATGGGCCCGTTACCGTCACGGGGGTGGGGCACATTCGGCGGCACGAGTCGGATCGGATCGCCGTCCTCCGGGCCAATTTGGGGAACCTGGGGATCCGGGTGGATGAGCACCCGGACGGGTTCACCGTCCACCCCGGCGCCCTGAAGCCGGGAACCGTCGATCCCCAAGACGATCACCGGGTGGCCATGGCCTTCGCCCTGCTGGGCAGCCGCCTCCCGGGCCTTCGGATTTTGGATCCCGCTTGCGTGGCCAAGACCTGCCCCGCCTACTTTGAGATCCTGGCCGGCCTGGGGGTGCCCGTCGCCTTCGCGTGAGGCGGCCGGGGCGTCCCCGGCGGGCCTCCTTCTCCCTGGGGGAGGAAGCCTGCCGCACCTCGGGAGGGCCCTGTCGGAGAGGACCGCCTCCTGACCTGGGGAAGACTCCCGCTGTCGGCGGGGAGGCGTGAGGATCAGCGACGTTCCAGGAGGAAAGCGATGCCGTATCAGGTAATCGAAGGCATTCCAGTCTTCGGTGAGCCGGAGGCTCAAGCCTTGGCCCAGGCCAAGATGTGCGCTCGGACGGGTAACGTCGTGGGTGTGGCCCTGATGGCCGACCACCACAAGGGGTACAGCCAGCCCATCGGAGGCGTGGTGGTCTACGAGCCCGATCAGGTAAGTCCCTCGGGGGTCGGGTTCGACATCGCTTGCGGCAACAAGGCGGTCCGCACCCGCCTCACCTACCCGGAGATCGCCGGGGACCTGCCGCGGCTGATGGATCGGATCTGGCAGGAGATCTCCTTCGGCATCGGGCGGAAGAATCCCAAGCCTGTGGACCATCCCGTGCTGGACCACCCCCTTTGGCGGGAGGAGAAGTACCTCCGTCCCCTCCACAAGATGGCGGTGGAGCAGCTGGGGACTGTGGGCGGAGGCAACCATTATGTCGATCTTTTCGTGGAGCGGGTCACCCAGCGGATCTGGGTGGGGGTCCACTTTGGCAGCCGGGGGCCGGGCTTCCGGATCGCCTCGGGCGTGCTCAACCTGATGCACGGCCGCCCCTTCGATCATCCCCGGGCGGGCGAGCACATGGACGCGCCCCCGGCCATCCTGGATCTGAGGAGCGAGCTGGGCCAGTTCTACTGGGAGGCCATGCACTTGGCCGGCCAGTTCGCCTATGCCGGCCGGGATTACGTCGTGGACCAGGTCCTCCGCATCCTGGGAACGGAAGCGGACCTGGAGGTGCACAACCACCACAACTTCGCCTGGCGGGAGAAAGTAGACGGCCAGGAGGTGATCGTGGTCCGCAAAGGGGCCACCCCCAACCGGCCGGGCCAGCTCTCCTTCGTCGGCGGGAGCATGGGTGACATCTCCGTCATCTTGCGGGGTGTGGATTCGGAGGAGGCCCGGGCCTCGTTCTACTCCACCGTCCACGGCGCCGGGCGGGTCCTCTCCCGCACCCAGGCTGCCGGCAAGTGGCGCCGGAAGGGCGGGCGGCGGGTGCGGGTGGGCGGGATCATCGACATGGATGCGGTCCGCCGGGATCTGGCCCGCCGGGGCATTGAGCTCCGGGGCGGCGGCGCCGACGAGGCGCCCGCGGTGTACCGCCGCCTCCGGCCCGTCCTGGAAGCCCACTCGGGCAGCATCGAGATCCTGCACGTGCTGGAGCCCATCGGCGTGGCCATGGCCGCGCCCGATGAGTACGACCCCTATAAGGATTAGGCCCGGAGCTAGGCCCGGGGCCAAACTGTCAGAACGTTTCCAGTCAAAAAAGGGTTCTCCCCTCCAAAACGGCTTGATATCGGGCCAAACGGGGCTGAAGGCCTCCCTCGGCGAGACCGATAACTTACCGCGGATGCTCAAGTCCTTGCCAAAGAAGCAGCAACGGGTCTGGATCGAGGGATGGGAGGCGATGTCGACGTGAGGCCCGATGGGACTGGCCAGGAGCATGGGTTGAGACGGCGGGGCTTCCGAAGCCTGGCCTTGGAGCTGGCCATGGCCATGTCGTTGATGGCTCTGGTGGCCAGCGTGGCGAGCGGGGTCCTCGGTTACCGGTTCGCCTCCAGGGAGCTGATCGACCAGATTGAGCGGTCCATGGTGGCCGAAATCGCCCTCCATGCCGAGGCGATGGCCACCGAACGGGAGGACGGACTCGCCCGGGTGGCCAGCCTGACCAACTCCTTCACCAGGCGCCTGGGGTTCCTGGTGTCGGACATCATGACCTACGTGGGGATTCTCTACACCGAGGTCACCGAGGGCGACGATTTCCTTGAAGTCCGCCTGGCCGGTCCCGATGGGCGCAGCCAAGGCATCAACCGGGCGGGTAATTTCCTCGATTACGACCAGTCCGGGAACCCGGTCTTCCAAGCGGCGCTTGCCGGGCAGATGGTGGTCGGGCGCTTCGAGCCTTACACCCTGCCCGACGGGCAGGAGACGACCGCCCTTGAGATCGCCGGCCCGGTCCGGGACAGCAGCGGCGAGGTGGTTGGGGTGCTCTCCGCGCTCCTCCCCGCCCAGCGGTTCCAGGAGCGGGTGGAGAAGTTCAGCCTCGCCACCGAGGGCAGGAGCCTGCTGGTCCACCGGGATGGCACCATCCTGCTGGCCGCGGGTGAAGGGGTCGTCGCCGCCCCCCTGTGGGACGACGCAACCCCCCAGGCGACCCGCCGCCAGTACCAGGAGCTCCTCCAGGCGACGGACACCACCAGCGCCGCCATGGAGCTGGGCGGCGACCGGCACGTGGTGGCCGTGGCCCCCGTTGCCGGCACCGACTGGCTCCTCTTGGTCCAGGTGCCTGAGCGGGTGGTGGTGGAGCCCCTCGGCGTCCTGCAGCGGGGTGTGGTGGTGAGCAGCCTGGTGGTCCTGCTGGTGTCGGCGGCCATCGCCTTCGTCATCGGCCGGGTCCAGGCGCGAGGCGTGGTGGAAGTGACCCGGGCCATGCAGCACTTCGTGGTCGGTGACCTCACCTACCGGGTCCAGGAGCGGGGGCGGAACGAGGTGGGCGAGCTGGCCCGCTCCTTCAACACCGCCGCGGGTCGGCTGAGCCGGCTGATCGCCGACGTGGCCGCCGCCGCCTCGGAG